>JBPPMT010000066.1:0-10264 GCA_051306195.1 Solirubrobacterales bacterium | reverse complement strand
AGTCCGTCATTGTGGATGTCAATCCTCGTCATGTCCGTTTTCGCTTTCGGCGTTTCCGGTTGCGGCGGTAGCGACGATGAGAGCTCGTCGAGCGGCGACACAACCGCATCAGCGACCTCTGATTCAGAATCGACTGACCCAGCGGAATCAACCGAGACAAGCGGTGAAGGTGCCAGCTTTGACGACGTGCTCACCTGCCTCCAGGACGAAGGCATCGATGCCAAGGACCAGTCTTCGAACACAAGTGGCCAGACGATCGGTATCGACTACAGCGGCGGCCGCACCACGATCAGTTTCGAAGAGAGCGAAGAAGATGCAGAGATCACAGCGATGGTGGCCGAGGATTACGGCGAGGTCATCCAGGTCGGTTCGGTAGTTGCGAGCATCGATCCGTCCGCGGACACCGCGGACACCGCCGCGATCGAATCCTGCATCGGCGCCTGAGCCGCTGGCTACGAATCGCGAAACCAACCGTGTGAGCCGCAGGGTGGTAACTGGGTCAACTGGATCGAATAGTCCCGCAGACAGCAATCTATGCGATATGATAATCGCATATGAGCCGCCTTATCTCCGTTTCAGTTCCTGACGATCTCGCTGAAGAAATCGAATCCCTGGCCGAAACCTCCGGCAGAACCAAGTCAGAGCTGGTCCGGGATGCATTGAGGCGCCAAGTCAGACTGGAACGGTTCGCAGCCCTCCAGGAATTCGGTCAGGATCGCGCCGAGACAGCGGGGATCGGTCCGGAAGACGTCGAGGATCTGGTCGACGAAGTCCGGGCAGGACGACGCTGAACCTCCGTATTGCCTGCGATACCAGCGTCCTGGTATCTGCCTTCATCGCAAGCGGTCCACCGAGCCGTGTCATCGAAGCGGCGGTCGGCGACAACCTGGACCTGGTCCTGCTCGAACCGACAATGATCGAGCTCGCCCGAATCCTCGCGGACAAACTCGATTTCGACACGAACCGGCTGAAAGTAGCTCTTGACCTGCTCCATGACGTGGCGTCGGATTTCCAACCATCACCGAAGTATTCACCTGACCCCGTCACCGGGGATCCAGATGATGATCTGATTCTCATGTGCGCTGTCGCGGCAGAGGTTAGTGCTCTCGTCTCCGGAGATCGCCAACATCTCTTGCCAGCCAAGAAGCACAGCGGAGTGCGCATCCTTACGCCGCAGGCGCTCCTGGCTGAACTCCGTACCTCCTAGAGCCAGCCATCCGGTTGCACCCAACGGAATGGAATGAGCGTCCTGCGGTTCCCGCTGCGCGCCGCTGGTGACCACATCACCACTAAGGTGAACGATGATCGTTTACGGGGCGAAGATTTCCTATTTCACCGGGAAGTTCGAGGCCTACCTTCGGTGGCGGGAGATCGACTACGAGTAGCGGGCGCTCGATTCCCACCTATACCGCTCGGTCGTGCCCGAACATCTCGGTGCCACGCAGTACCCGACCGTCGAGCTCGAAGACGGCCGCTGGATGAGCGACACCACTCCGATGATCAACTGGCTGGAGCAGGAGCAGCCGGGGCCTTCGGTCATCCCAAGCGAGCCGGTGCAGCGCTACCTTTCGCTGTTGGTCGAGGACTACGCCGACGAATGGCTCTGGCGTCCGGCCATGTACTACCGATGGTCATTCGCTCCCGACCGCTACCTGGCAGGCACCCGGCTGGCCGAAGAAGTCATCCGAATCCCCGGCGTGCCCCTGGCTGAACGCCGGCGCGTATTCCTTCAGGCAATGCTGACCTGGCCGCCGCCGGGGAGCGCTTCGGCAATGTTTTCGACACCGGGATCGCAGCGATGGCAGAACTGGCGGGCATCTAGTCGCGTTCTGAATGCGTGCACCACGCCGACCGGGCTCAGCGGGCGCCGTTGTCGGAGATCAGGTTGCCGGCGCCGGCGGCGACCATCGGTGAGGTCGCCGACATCAGCGATGACCCATCGGCACCGATCAACGTGTTTCCGCCGTTGCCGACGAGCGAGGCGGTGCCGAAGGAGACGATCTTCGAGGACTGCATGTCCTTGAGCGCCGGTGCGATCGACGAGCCGTCGGGACCGACCAAGGAAGAGCCATCGGCACCGATCAAGGAAGAGCCGTCGGGACCGACCAGGGAAGAGCCATCGGCACCGATCAGATTGCCTTGGCGGTCCACGCCGAGTAGCACGTTCCCGCGCCTGCCGTCGATCGTTCCGTATGCGCCGAGCGACCCTCCGTCCGGGCCGATCAGCGACGCTCCGTCCATGCCGATCAGCGACCCTCCGTCCGGGCCGATCAGACCCGGGCGCGCTGCGCCGTTCAGCGGCTCGCCGGCCCAGATCTGGACCACAGCCGCGTCGTAGGTACGGAACGTCTCGTTGACCGCCTTGCGCGGCGACCCAATCGAAAGGGTAGAGCTCACATCGCCGGACTGTTTCGGGTGAAACGGCGCGAACAAGCCGACGAGGAAGTCGCGAGCGGCCTCGAAGAACCCTCCCAACCCGCCGCGAGAAACGGCTGCCTGAGGCCCGCCCGCGACGGGCTCGGCGCGCGCATCGCCGGACCTCACCCACTTGCCGTCCTTCTGCTTCCAGCCGTTGCCACTGACGGTGACGTACTCCTTGCCGGGATCTGTCACCCGTACTTGCCCGACTCCGCAGATCGAGTTGCCGTTCCGGTCGCTGGCGACGCCGACGACGCGAATCACACCCGTCCTCGTCGTGTCCACGCTGACCGACCGGCTGCCGCCCATCGCTTTCTTGCCGGCAACCGTGTCGGTCTTCCCGGCGTCGACCAGGCCGCCGCCGACGCCGCTGGCGTCCAGATAGAGCCGCACCCCGTCGAGCAGCGCGCCCTGTCGATCCTGCGCGCTGATCACCATCTGCACCCCCTGGCCACCCGTAATAGGCAGGCTCCAGGCCTCGCGGTCGTTATCGCTGGCGATGAACGACGGTCCGAGGTACACCTCGCGAAAACCGAGCCTGATGTCCTGCAGGGCAGGATCCGCGGGAACCTGAAGCGTCGCGTCGATCGCCTTCCTGGACTGCCGGCTCGTTCGTGCCACCTCGCAGCGATCGCCGCTGCTGAGGTCGACCTCGGAGGGCTTCGTAGTCCCCTTCGGCCTCAGGGCGATCGAGAGATCATCGAGATTGCAGCGCAGGTCCTTCATCGTCCGCGTCCACGTCACCAGGTCGATACCGGAGAAGTCCTTGGCCGCCTGGGTGCAGCTCTCGCGCTCCGGTCCGCCCCAGATCGTGACCGCAACATCGACCTGATCGGCGACGCTGTAGGTGGTAGGTGTACCCGGCGCAGGTCGCTGCTTGATCACGTCCCCTTCGTGGAACTTCTTACCCTGCGGATGCTTCGGCAGCCTGTTTGCCGTCATGAACTTCACCTTGACGGGGTGCTTCGGCGAAGCAGGCGTCCAGTCCATCCCCAGCGAGTTGAGCTTGTTCTGGGCGGCGCGCTGGTGGAGGCCGACGAGGTTCGGAAACGCCTTTGTTCGAGTCGTGCCGGTGGCAGGAAAGCAGCCGTAGCCGGGAACGCAGCCGGTCGAGCCACCGCCGCCTCCCCCCGGGAGCTGGACGGTTTCGCAGTTGGATATGTTCGTGTCGGCCTTGTCGACGATGGCCACGTCGTTGGTGCCACCGCCGCAGTTGATCGAGTCGTCTTGCTGCCCGTCGCGAGCCCGGATCGTGTCGTCGCCGACGCCGCCCAGGATCTTGTCGTTCTCCGGCCCACCGTCGATGTCGTCGTTGCCGGCGGCGCCGTCAAGCGTGTCGTAGGAGTCGCCGCCATAGATCACGTCGGCCGTAGCGCTGCCGGTGATCTCTTCGTGCCGCGGCGGACTCGTGTCGGCGTTTGGCCCTCCGTCGAGATCGAGTGCCATCCCCGCCGGGGGCGTGCACCCGCTGGGGCAGATGACGTCGTTGCCGTCTCCCATCTTTACTACCAGAAGCGTGAAGGTCGGCGGCCCGGGACAGTCCCAGACCGTGTTGATGCCGCCGGGCATCGCGCAACCCGAACCCGGCGAGACGTCGATCGGCGCCCCGTTGCCGTTGAGCCGCACCATGCTCCCGTCGGTCTGGATGCTCAGGAAGCTGTCGTCGACGTCGCCGGTGACACGCAGGCTGGACCCATCTTCCTCGACGAAGATGTTGGCAAGAGCAGGAGCCGGCAGGGCCATTGCCAGCAGCAAACCGCCGACCACCGCAATGAGCACGCGTACACGTACGCTCCGCGCAGTTGACCTGTCTGCGGCGAAAACACCCACCGCGTCTTTCGCCGGAACCTCCCCAGATTTCACCGGAACCTCCCCATATTCGTTTATCAGTGGTGCTCAGACCGCACGATTGTATTCGCGATCTGAACGCCAAGTCAAGTGCTGATCCCGAACTGAGTGCGCCCGACTGGATTCGAACCAGTGACCTTCGGTTTCGTAGAGCACGAGTCAAGTGGCTCGTCTCTGTCGCGTCAAAGCGATCAACCCGTCCAGTTCAGCCCTGGCTGGCCGGGATGATCACCATGCTGGCCGCCCGGACAAACAAGCGGCGCGCACCCTCGAGGCGTTCAGGCTCTTCTTCGTCGAGCCTTTCAATCGCCAGACCTTCGATCCCTGCGAGCAGGTAAATCGAAGCGGCATCTATCTGATCTGCGGGAACCCGGGCTTTGCTGAGGTATTGGGCGATCACCGTCCTCCAGCGGCCCTTCACTTCGCGCAGGGCAAGGTGCACCTGATCGTCGATCACGCTGACTGCACTCAAGTCGAAATAGAGCCTCGCGACCCGGGTGTCTTCGTCCATCACGTTCCAGAGGCCACTGACCAGGCCCTCGGTGAGGTCCTCGACTCCGGTCGTTCTTCGGATCTCCTCGAGGATCTGGCCCGTGATCCTCTCCCCGACCAGCTCCGCTACCGCACCAACCAGCCCCTGCTTGGAATTGAAGTAATACGAGATCAGTGACTTGTTCTCACCGGCCCGTTCGGCAACCTTCGTATAGGTGAGACCCGCGTATCCCTCTTCCAGCAGGGTCTCGAGGCCGGCTTCGAGCACACGCTCTCTGGCGCCCGTCGAAGGACGGCCCGGACCCCGCTGAGTGGGAACGGTTGCGGTCAAACGGCCTCGCCGGTCAGCATCGCCGGGTCGAGTCCCATCGCGGCCAGCTTCTTCGAGAGTGCCTTCATTGCGTAGGCGAAAATCTCGGATGAGTGGTAGAAAGGCGTTTCGAAGTTGTACGGATCTTCGACCCAGGGCGGGACGAACACGAGGGACGCGACGGGCAGGCATTCCTTGAGGGTGTCTTCGACGATCCTGGCATTGGCGGGATCATCCCTGATCGAGTCGGCAAGGAACTTGACTCCAAAACCGACGTGCCTGGACTCGTCCCGGTTGACTGCGGTGAAACCGGAGGTGAAGCCGGGCAGCCAGTCCCTCTCCTTCAGGGCCTTGGTAATGAAACGGGCGCCTGTCAGGGCGAGCGTTCCTTCGATCACGATCATGTACACGGTGATGCCTCGCACCAGAGCGGGGAAGTCGGTCGGATCGAGTCGCAGGCGCTCGGCACATTCATGGAGGATGCCGTCGAACAGCTCCTTCCAATGGTCGTTCACGTTGACCCGCTGCGAATCGAGCATCGAACCGATGTCGTCAGCTTTCATGCCGAGCACCTCACGGTAGAAACGGTCGAAGAAGACCATGTGTTTCGCTTCGTCCGAGATTTGGGTGGTGAGGAATGCCTGGGCTTCATGCGACGGGGCGCCCATCGCAAACGGCAGCAGTTCAACCGTGACGCGTTCTTCACCGAGGAAGAACTGGGAGAAACCGAAAAGCATGAACTTGCGCTCGTCGTCGGAGATCAGGTCCGGGTCTTTCCACTGCCTCGCGTCTTCGGTGAAGTCAAAGTCTTCGGTCGACCAGTGCTGCCGCTGCCAGCGCATGAACAGCTTCTCGTAGGAGGGGGCTGCCTCGACGATGCGGTCGAGGCCGGCCATCACCTTGTCGATGTCGCCGTCCATCAGGACCTGCAGTGCTTCGTCTTCGCTTTCGATCACCAGATCACCATTGCTGCTCATAAGTTCGCTCCTGTCTCGTTTTCCTGCCTGTCAGGTAATAATAAACGGACGACCTATAAATAATCAAGTCGAGATCAAGAAGTCGAGTCGGACCAGCGACCTTCGGTTTCTTAGTCGGTCAGGTCAACTGAGCCCAAGTTAGCGCTCGTAAATCTGCCGCCGATGCCCGAGCGCGACTACGACAACCAGCAGTACATCATCTTCGACCGTATAGATGATGCGGTAGTCGCCCACCCTGACCCGCATTCCAGGTCTCCCTTTCAACGAGCGGGCAGAAGGCGGTCGAGGATCCTGAGCGAGGAGGGCGATAGCTCCTTGAATACGCGGGCGGACTTGCGGATCGAGCTTTCGTAGAGAGCGAACAGCCGCCGGGCGTACTTCTATCCGGTACTTGGTCAATCCCAGCCGAGGTCGGTTTTGACTTCTTCCCAGGGGATGTTCGGACCCTCTTCTTCCATCGCGGAATCAAAGGCAGCAACATCTTCGGCGTCTTCCAGGGCATCCATCATTTCTTCGTAGCGCTCGGGACTCACCAGAACCGCCGCGGGCTTACCACGACGCTCGAAGATCACTGCCTCTGTCTGAGACAGGTCGACTGCATCAGAGAGCTTCTCCCTGGCCTTGCTGATGTTGAAGGTAGCCATGGTCTGATTGTACAACTCAGCAGCTGGTTTGTACAGAAGGGTGGTCTCGCAAGCTTGACTAGGAAGAAAAAGGACGATATTCTTTACCGATGGCTTTGAACATCAAAGACCCGACAACCGATCGCCTCGCGCGGGAACTGGCCGATCTCACCGGCGAAAGCATCACGGTCGCTGTGGGCACGGCTCTCAAGGACCGCCTCGAGCGGATCAGCGGAAGCGTCCCCAGCCAAAGGCGGATCGAGGAGATGAGCCGAATTGCCCGCGAAGCCTCCTCCTTGCCGGTGGTGGATTCCCGCACAGAAGACGAGATCCTTGGTTACGGCGACGACGGACTCCCCGTCTAGAGCATGGTGATCGACACTTCCGCCCTCCTGGCCATCTTGCGTGAGGAAGCTGAAAGCGATGCGTTCATCCAGGCAATCGCCAACCATCCGGATCCGATCATCTCCGCTGCAACTCTCGTCGAAGCCCGGATTGTGGTTGAAGCAAGACTCGGACCCGACGGAGCGGATCGCCTGAACGAGCTCCTCGGGGCCAGTGGAATTCGTGTCGTTGCTTTCGATTCGACCCAGTCCCTGACGGCACATCGCGCATGGAAAGAATTCGGCCGGGGCAACAGCCCGGCTCGACTCAATCTTGGCGACTGCTTCAGCTATTCGCTCGCAAAGGGAACCGGTCGCCCCCTCCTCTTCAAAGGCGATGACTTCTCAAGGACGGACCTAGATCCCGCTGCTTGACTCTCCGCTTGACTGCACTTTTTCACGAGGTCTCCAGGAGGCCACTCGGAGCTTCGCCAGCAGTACAGCCAGATCCAAAGTGCGCCCGACTGGATTCGAACCAGTGACCTTCGGTTTCGTAGAGTTCCGGTCAGAGACCCGGCGGCTCAGTGGCAAACGAAGAGCGTCACCGGGGGGGGACGGTCCGGAACTTGCTGACCGTCTTGAGCAGCGGGTGCGAATTGGTGACGCCTCGCGGCTTACCGGTCACGATCAGCTCTCCCGGGCTTTCTCCCGCGGCCGCGATGCCTTGAAGCCGAAAACGATCGATCTCGAACGGGAGGCTGTTCGAGTCGAGTGATCCCGGACCGTCGGTCAACCCGAAATGCAGATGCGCCCCCTGCGTGTTGCCGCTGTTGCCGAGCAGGCCGAGCTTCTGTCCGGTCCGCACCCGCTGACCGACCTTGACCCGGACCGACCCCGGTTGAAAGTGGTAGTAGTGCGCATAGACGCCCCGCTTGATCCTGACTATCACGCCATTTCCGCCGAACTGCGTCGGATTGTTGACCGACGGGTTGTCCGGCAGGTTGGTGAAGGGAGGGACGTCCGGTCGGGTGGACTCTGCCCACACGACCGTGCCTCTGGCAACCGAATGGACTCCGGCTCCGTAGCCGTACCAGTCACTGTTCTTCGTCCCGTCGCCGCGGTAGAAACGACCGTCGGCGAGCTGGATGTAGTCGATCGCAAAGGTCTCGGGCATGACCCAGGCCCCGTTGGAGGTGAGCATCGTCGAGCGATGATTCAACGCGGGATCGCAGCAACCGTTGGCGTTGAGCCAGCCGGCACCTCGCAGGGGCGGCGCGATCCTGACCGGCCGTCGGCGGTCGACTCGCAAAATGGGCCGGGTGATCTTCGTGCTGCTGATGATCTCCTTGACCGGCGCATCCTCCGGGAGCTTGTAGGAGATCTCGTGACTCAACACTCCCGGCACCTTGCGTCCCGCAGATCGTGGCATTGCGACATCGACGTAGATGACGACGGCCGATGCCTTCGGGACGCTCGTGGTCGGAGCCTCTGAGCCCAGCGGACGGGTGTGGGCGGCAAGCTTTGCCCCACTCACGTCGAGGAGTTTGCTCCCTCCGCCCCTGATAACCAGTCTGGACAGATTTGCTTCGGCGGTGAAGGCGTTGGTGACCACAAGGTTATAGACGAGGTGTTCGCGCCCATCACTGCCGTGGACTCGCTGCGGTGCAGCGGTCGCGGCCACCTGGAGTGCGGTGGTTTTCGCCGCAATCGGGCCGACGAAGGTCAGGCAGGCTGCGATCATCACGGCGAGAACGCCTGCCCACTTTTTCATCGGTTGCTGTTCACTTTCAGTCGCGAGTTCAGTTCAAATGGATCAATGCGAAGCCCTGCTGCTGATCTGATCAAATTATCATGGGGCCTGACTGGATTCAAAAGGACCTATTTGAAGTCACTACGTTTCAGAACACAGAACCCACCAGCGAAATATGTGTGTATGACGCCTGAAGCCAGAAATAGTGCTTGCCTGTCCGCTTGACTGCACCTTTGCGCCAGGCCGACCGGATCCCGCTCGGAGTTTTCGCAGCAGTCGAGCCAGATTCAAAGTGCGCCCGACTGGATTCGAACCAGTGACCTTCGGTTTCGTAGACCGAACAAACCGTGTCAAATGATCAACGCTCGGTGGGGTGCACCCTGACACTCTCACATGCTTGGTCCACCGCCTGGGGTGCAGACCAGGTGGACTGAGAAACGGGGTCCCCTCATCGGCTCCATGACGCGAGATGAGTCGTCCAAGGTATGTCCGAGTTTTGCTCAGATCGGAACCATGAATGGAACCCCGTGTACGGGACGAGCATCAGAGCCGTCGCGCGGCAGATGCCTAGGGGTGGGGAGTGATAGCGATGAGCGTAATCTCATTCCGGAGGGGTCCGTAGCACCAAAAGATCCGGTAGGCGCCCGGCGTGTTGTTCTGGGCGTATGACGTAAACACCGGCTTATCTTTGTCGATGGGATTCACCATTGAGCTGAACACGTGTGTATTCAGGCCGGGGTGCTTTGGATCCTGACGAAGCCGGTCCAGCGCCTTCGCGACTTGCTTGAACAAGCCCTCCTGCTTGCTGGATTTGGTCTTGCCGGATTCCTTCCGCGACGCCAGAGCGGATTTGGCCTGCGTCTCTAGATCAGCGAAAGCACTAGTGGCCCTAGGCGTCCACCTCAGATCAAAGGACAAAAGTCCTACTCAGGATCGTCTAGAGATTCAGCAAAGGCGAGACTAGCTTCGAAGTCCTTGGGACCGCTCGAAAGTTCGCCAGATGCTGCCTGCTCAATACCTTCACGCACCGCATTGAGAGCTGCCTCATTTTCCCATAGCCAAGCTTCACGGACGGGAATCGCCTTTACGTACTGGAGCTGGATTCCGCTGTCAGCCAGCTCAAGAATCACCTGCTTCCCAGCAAACTCTGCTCCAACGTTTACACGCCCCTTGCTATCTATTGTTTTGATGGTCTGTGTCTGCGCCATATCATTCCTCCAGTGGGATACTCCCACAATACCACAGAGGTGATTGAGAGCCGGGGATTTTTGAGACTGGCCCCACTTGTGTCGGGCTAATTTCGCACCTGGTCCTAGTCCGTTTTGAGCAACACTTTTCCTAACGGTTGGTTGATGGTATCTGGGGGTCGTTCGGCGAGGACCAGGCTAGCCTGGTCCTCGAACTCGGCGGGCGATAGCCAGCCGAGGTAGCTGTGCCTCCTGCGGCGGTTGTAGAAGCCTTCGATGTATTCGAAGACCTCGGTGCGGACCTCATTTCGTGTCTGCCAACTCCGGCGATAAATC
>JBPPMT010000053.1:0-5310 GCA_051306195.1 Solirubrobacterales bacterium | reverse complement strand
GTCGGGTCCGGTCATCTGTCAGCCGCCGGAACTGCGGGCCGGGCAAGAGCTTCGATCGGAGTCCCGCTCTCAGGACGCCGGCGTCTCGCAGGCGCCGAAGCGACGCTCTGACGGCCCGCTCGTTGAGGCGACGGTCTCGGTTGGCGGTGAGGTCCCCGACATCCGGAGCCGACAGCTCGTCGCTCGACCAGTCAGACGTGTCGCTGTGTCCACGCGCTGCAGGGATCGCGACCGCGTGAAGCAGCACCAACGTGAGGACCGCGGCGTCGACCGGTGCGAGGACGCCACTGCCCTCTCTGGCGAGCTGATCGGCGATCGAGTCGTCGTATCCGGATAGCCAGCGATCGTCTCCGATGCGGATCAATACTCGCCCGGTGCCAGCCAACGATCCTGTGACCAGCTCCCGAAGTGCGGGGTCTGCAAGGGCAGGAAATTTGGCCTGTGGCACGGGGTCCGCCGCGTCCTCTACCGCTATCGCGGCGTTCAAGACAGCGTCTCGGTCTCGCGTCGAGAGGGCGGCCAGAGCGACGGTCACTGAAGGGCCTCAGCGGCGGCTGGAAGCACGTCGAGATTGCGGCGCAGGGCTTCGAGGTCAGCGTCCGACCAGCCGGCGATGATCGGACCCAACCGCACCATCTCTCCTTCGATCCGGATGAGCCCCGCCTGAGCGAGGATGTTTCGCACCGCCCCGACGATGTGTCGACTCGCGGCCTCGCTGATGTGCATGGCACGCGCCGCTTCGGTGAGGTCCACGAGTGTGAACGGATGGCCGGGATAGGGGTTCTGGTCTCGGTCCGGCCACGCCAGGCCGATGCTCAAGCCAAGGGCGACGAGCGCCGAGTCAGAGAGCGTGCTGGTAGCGACCTCGAGGTCCGCCGCCGAAGGAACGTCTGGGCGTCGAGCAAGAACGAACTCGCTTCCCGCCCGGACCAAGTGACGTCCCACGTCCGCGGCAGGTCCCTCCAGAGATGCCGGGTCAGCCACCGGACCCGCTGCCAACGTGCGGAGCCGCGCCAGGTCAAGCGCGGTCACGGTGTCCCTCGCTGGCCGATTCGGCCCGGTCGATGACCCGACGTTGGACTCCGAGTCGAGCATCGGAAGTCCACGTCGTGTGAGCATCGACGTCCACCACGAGGGTGTCGGCTGGCTCAAGTTGATAGTCCGAAGCATCGTCCGCATCGAGACTGGCGAGTTCCACGATGAGCTGGAGCGCCCCAGGCCAAGGCGACGCTCGGAGGTGAGCTGACAACTCGGTGGAGTTCTGTCCCTGGAGAAGCAACTCGGCTGCGTGTTCGCGCTGTCGTCGCATTACCTCGAGGCGCTCATCGAGCCCGTCGAGGGGATCCGCCGACGGCCCGGCCGGGTGGGTGTCAATCGGGGGCCGTCGGACCTGGCGACTGCCCGGCCGGTAGGCGCGCAGTGCGGCGACGGCATCCGCAGGGGACACAGCTGGCCGCGGCGGATCCCAGACCACACCGTCGAAGACTGCGGCGAGCATCTCAACCGTGCCGGTCGTGGCAAGGCGCGAATAGAGCGCGGGGTCGAGCAGCGAGAAGTCGCGCGTGGCAGCGCCCTCGTCGATGATCCGCTCAAGCAGCCGCTGGGTGGCCACCAAGTACGACTGCGCTGCAGTGAGCAGAGCGGTGGCTGCGATTCGCAATGCCGCGTGATGCCGGGTGACCACGTCCACCAGGCGTTCCACCTGGGCCAGCATCCGATCGCCGTCGTGTTGCGCGCGCTCATCGAGCAGCTCCGACAGGGTGGCGGTGTCGATGAGCCGGTTCACGGCAGCGGTCCACATCTCGACGTAGCCGCGCTGTTCCACCAAGGCTTCCCGAACCCGGATCTCGTCGTGGCGGCCATCCTCGATCGCATCAGCGGTCGACCCGAGAAGCTGCAGCAGCTCCTCGATGCCCCCGTCAGTCAGTCCCTTGCGGAAGAACAGGCTGCCAGCGACAGCATCCGTGCTGACGACATAGCGCTGTTGGTGAGCCTTGTCACGGTATGGAAGAAGCATCGCCAGCTCGACGAACGTGTCGATGCGCCGATCGAGCTCATCCCGATCGAGGTGGTCGAGGCGCAAGACACGCTCGATGATCTGAGCGCGCGTCAGCCCCGCTTCGATATCACCCTGCCCGAAGGCGCCGATGACTGCCTCAGCGAAACGCAGCAGCGAAGGATCGTCGATGACGGCCCCGCCGTGCGAGGCCACCGGCGCAGCCATGGCACCGAGCCGGCGCGCCGAACCCGATCGCCGATGGCGCTTACCAACGAAGTCGAGCTGCTCCTCTTCCACTTCCTACGACAGTACGCAAGGGGGGTGACAACGGACCGGAGCGTCGAACTAGGTCCTGCGAGCTAGATCCGAGTCGAGGGATCTTCAGGCGAATCCAAGATCCTTCCGCTCGTGGACGAGATGATCATCACATGCCGGGATGGAGAAGGCGGTCCACTAGACCATCCAACGTCATAGCTACCCCGTCGTCGGCCAGCGCCGCGCGAACCATGCGCCTCTGTGCCTGAAACGACATGTCTGGGAGGGACACCTCGTCAGCAACTGCGGTTGCGTGGGCGGCCGCCTGCACGAGATCGGAATGGAGACCTTCCGATTCGTCGTAGAGCGGAATCGGAAGGCGGAAGATGTACTTATCGAAGTGGCGGGGATTGTGTTCTCCGCGGGCCTGGAACTGGCGGACGGCGAGCGTGATCGCGTCACTGTTGAGCACGGCGGTGAGGTACTGGCCTTCCTCGGGCGTAGCAACCTCGGCCCAATACAGCATGTGGTCGATCACGACGAGCGGGTCGTCGATCTGGACCGCAGCGAGGTACATGCCGCCCTTCGTGTACGCCACGCGGTGCTTGGGTGCGGGGAACTGCTGGGTGAACTTGTGCATGTAGTCGAGCTGCCCGAGCAGGGTGAGGCGGTCGCTCGATCTGTTCGCCAGCCAGACAGCATTCGCCTCACGCCACCACCGAGCAAGACCGGGGTGGGCGTCGAGGTCATCGTCGGTTGGCTCGAGGAGCTTCTGGCCGTCCCACGGGATCACGGCCTCGAGGGGCTCCTGGAGCCTGAACGGAAGGATTGTCTCCCCCAGGTGCATGGGGAAGACGAACTCGTCCTCGACGGACCCGGTCAATGGTGCAAGTGACTTCCAGGGGGCCTTCTCGTTGGCTGACCGGCGTGACCTCACCGATCGCCGGCCCGGTCCGGCGCCCAGCGGCGTAGACGGTGCGGGAACAACGGTGAAGAGCATCCGGGGTACGACAGATGCTCCTTGGGTGAACGCGGGGGCGTACGGCGAGGTGGGTGCCTGAGCACTTGCCGCGCCGATCTGCTCCTCGCCGACGGTGAGGCCTGGCTCGGCCTCTTGCCACGAGGCGTTGTGCTTCGTGACGCGGCCGGACCACGGAACGCTGGCATCAGTGAGGGGAACCGGGTTGGTCGATCGCGTACCGAAGGCGACGGAGGCCGGAACGGGGAAGAACGAAGGCTTCACGGCGTGGAGATCCCATGGGGAGCCGAAGCTCAAGATGGTGTGGGCGGATGGCGCTCGGTAGTCCCCTGTCCTGAAGCCGGCGAACTGCTTGCGCGAGAGCGCCGCGAGCGGCATGACGAAGCCGAACTTGCCACCGTGTCGGAGGTAGAGCTCGCTGCTACGTGCGACGAACAGCGCAGAGAGGTCCTGGTTCGTCGCGACGGCGGAGCCAGCCCACATGCCTCGCTCAGTGGTCATCCGCCGAAACGTGGCCTGCATGCTCGCCGTCATGAACCGGTAGGACAGCCAGGGCGGGTTGCCGATCAGAGCGTCCACGCGGTTCTCAGTGCGGGAGAACCAGACCGGACGAGCCAGGTTGCGGGTGAAGTAGCCCCAGATGTGATCGCGGCCCGAGTCGTGAAGGTCGCACATGGACCGGAAGGTCTCGATCAGGATCGGGCGGTCGTCTTCCTCGACCCGGTGGCGATTGAACACAGCGGTAAGGGGTGGAGGCTTCGATCCGGGTGTACGGCTCGCCGCCTTGTCGGCCATGGCGGTGACGAGCCGGTCGAAGTTCCCAGGGTCATCGAGAAGTCGCCGAGGGAACCGGAGGGGCTCGGCGAAGAGGGTGGCCGGTGAGGAGGAAGTGTCGATCGAGAGGGCATCGGCCGAGAGGAGGTTCTCTTCCTGCGTCCACTGGACGCTGTCGCCGAGGTAGACGGGTACGGACATGGGCGGTCGATCGGCGAGCCGGTCCATGCCGATGGCGAGGAGGTACGTGACGCGGGCGAAAGCCACGGCGACGGGGTGTACGTCGATGCCGGCGACGTGATCGCACACACCTGCAAGGGCTTCCCTATTGGTGAGGCCGGCGTTGTCTGCGGCCGTGAGGTACTTGGCGATCGCATGGAACAAGAACGTGCCCGAGCCGCAGCTTGGGTCGAGCGCCTTGGTGGCCAGGGGGTCAGTGATGACCTCCTCTACGATGCGATCAGCGAGCCAGTCTGGCGTGTAGTACTCGCCGAGGCGGTGGCGCTGCTCGGTCGAGATGACTGACTCGTAGAGCACCTTCATCACGTCGTGCTCGACCTCGTCCCATGCGAAACGCGAGAGCCGACGGGCGAGGGTGCGAACAAAGCGGTCGCCACCGTCGACCTCGACGGGCCAGTCGAAGAAGTCCGCCTCAACGACGTTGCCGATCTGAGCCTGAGCGAACAACGCCCCGGAGCAGATGGTTTCGGGTGACAGCTGGGGATCGGTGAGGTCGTAGCCGATGACTGCGTGTGCGATGACCTCGGCGGTGAGGACCAAGAGGGTGTGGTTGACGAAGAGCTCGTCTGAATCCTCGAATGCCGTGCCTAGGGCAGTTGTCAGCAGCCGGCCCCACAGCTCTCGCTTGAGCTTCACGGTTGGCTCGTTGCGGTGGACCTCGTAGAGGGATGCGAGGTCAGCAGCATCGAGCCCATGACCCGACGAGGTGGCGCCGAGCCGGCGCTCGATCTCACGAGGTGTCGGGTGGATACGCGACGTGGTGGCGAGCACGCCCTCGAGCCAAAGGAGCAGACCGGGCACGTCCGGGTTGGTGGTGTCGGCGATCTCGAAGGAGGAGACGAGCTGGAGCGCGTCGCCCTCGAGGTTGTAGAGATGCCATCTTGCGCCGTCAGTAAGGACTCCCACGTACCACGGCCTTTTCATAGTCGGCCCCTACGGGGCTGTGACCTGGGGCGTTGGTTGCTGATTGGCGCTGGCCGATGGCCTGGTGCTACCTGTAGCGAGTGCGAGATGCGTGGTTGGCGAGCTTGAGCGTCGCCCCGATCCGGGTTGGTGACGGGCC
>JBPPMT010000041.1:0-30864 GCA_051306195.1 Solirubrobacterales bacterium | reverse complement strand
GCCCACCGGGGTCAGCGGACTTGAACTGGCCTACAACGGCCGTCTGGCCGGCAAACCGGGCGGAACCCTCAGTGCCACGCCGATCGATGGTGGAGGCGACGGGGCAGCAGTGGAGCTCGGAACCGGCGAGCCGGAGAAAGCCGGACCCCTGAAAACAACTATCGACGTTGACATCCAGGAGTCGGCCGTAACAAACCTCGCCGGCCAGCTCGGAGGAGTAGCCGCAATCGACACCCGTACCGGTCGGGTCAAGGCGCTCGCCGGTTCTGCCTATTCGATCCTCCAGCCCCCTGGCTCGACCATGAAGATCGTCACCGCGACCGCCGGACTCGAATACGGGAAGGTCACGATGGACGACAGCTTCGACTACGTGACTTCCGGCGTGGCTGACGGCCGGGAGATATCGAACGCCCACAACGAAGTCTGCGGCGGCACCTTCCTCGAAACCTTTGCCAACTCCTGCAACTCGGTCTTCGCCCCGCTGGCGATGGAAATCGGCGAAGAGGACCTCACCAAGACCGCCGAAGCCTTCGGGTTCAACCGGCCGCCCGCGCTCTTCGACGCCGAAGGCACCGCGGCCGTCGGCGCGCCGATCCCGACCATCCCCCAGCCCGGCGACTACAACAACGAACTTGGGGTCAGCGGAATCGGCCAGGGCACGGTCCAGGCGACACCCCTGCTGATGGCCAGCACGGCCCAGGCGATCGCCAACGAAGGCGAGTCACTCTCAACCCCGATCGTATTCGAGAAGGACCTGCTCCCGGAAGCGGAACCGGTCCAGGTGGCTTCGAAGAAGACTGTTGCGCTAGTGGCCGAAATGATGGTCGCAGTCGTGACCCAGGGAACCGGCTCAGCGGCCGCGATCCCCGAAGCTCAGGTAGCGGGCAAAACGGGCACCGCCGAAGTCGGACCACGTGGCGGGGTTGACGAATCGGGTGAAGTCGACCTGATCGAAGACGCCTGGTTCGCCGGCTTCGCCCCATCGGACAAGCCGCAACTGGCAGTCGGCGTGATGCTGATCGACGCCACAGCCGACGGCGGAACGGTGGCCGCACCGATCGCCGGCGCGGTCCTCTCCGCCGGACTCTAGGCCTGAGCCCGGTCAACGCCTGGATCGAGCGCCGGTGAGCCAAGAGCCACCACGACAAGTGCTGCGATGGCACCGACCGCCAGGACCACTCCCCCGAGAGCTGTCGCGAGAAAACCGAGGGCGAACCCCGTGAGACAGACCAGGGCACAGATCGCCAGCGCAGTCCACCATTCGACGATGAAAGGTCCGGCGAAGCTGGCAAAAGGCGCCGAGACCACGACGCCGACGATCACCAGGGTGACACCGACTGCGGCAAAGGCAATTCCGAAAGCTCCAAGAAGGCAAAGCACCGCTCCGGCACCGGCGATCAGCTGACCGACGAAGCCGGGTTCCTTGAGGTTGGGGCTAAAGGTCGAGCTCAACGGTGGCCGGGCCGTCTTCGCCTTCGATGTGAAGCTCGACCGGCCTCAGCTCAAGAGCCTCGTCGGGAAGCTTGAACAGCAGCATCGAGGCCTGGATCGGACCAACCTGCGGGGTCGAGTCGATCGTCGGCACGTCGTCTTCCGGGCCGACCACGTTGCCGGGCTGGAGTGCGTAGGCGCTCTTGCTCGGAATGTTCTCGAACTCTTCGCCCGTGGTGTCGACCAGCTTGAACGTCGCCGGCAGTCTGGCTGACTCGTCGGTGCTGGTGTTCTTGATCTTCACGAAGACACCGATGTAAGTCTGATCCGGTTCCGGGTCGGGCTGCCCGACCAGGTACTCGCTGTCCTCGACGTCGTCGATGTTCAGCGGACGGGTGAAGAGAACGTTGTACTGGAGATGGCCGAGTTCGACCGCCTCACCCTCGACAATGCCTTCTTTTTCATCGTGATTCACGCCGCAGGCGGCGAGCGCGAAGCCGGAAACCATGACCGCCAGTCCGAGGACCAGGGCCCGAAGCCATTTGTTATCCCATGTGCTCTTCAAAGGTGTGTCCATCGGCGCCTGAGTTTAGTAGTCCGCCGGACGGAACGCGCTATCGGATGCCGGTCGCGTAGCGATTGCCGCCGGCAACGCCGACCTCGGTAGTCGCTGTGCGCTCGGCTTCGATCCGGCTGCGCAGCTCCCGGGCCGCCCGTTTGACCAGCCTGCCGTACCAGCCGGCCCCGCCGTTCATCCGGTCGAACATCTTGGCGAAGCCTGTCGGCTCGGTCCAGTAGCTGAGCCTGACCGTGCTGATGCCACCTGTCGATTCCGCGATTTCCCACTCGGTGCCGGTCTTGGTCCGGTTCAGGTTGCCGGTGGCTCCGCGTTCGGAGATCTTTCGCGGCGACTCGGCTGAGACGATCGCTGAATCTGCCCACTTCTTCCGGCGCTTGAACTGGAACCGGGCTCCGGCTCCGATCCCGCGCGATTCGAGCCTAAGCAGGCGAAAGCTCGATACCGAGTCTCCGTAGAGGGCAGGCCGCGTGGCCATGTCCATCAGGTAGTCGAAGATCATCTCCCGGGGAGCATCGATATCGATCTCGGCGTATACGGGTCCCATGGCGCTGATTCTACGCAAGCGGGTAGTGGACGGGGACGTCCTGAGCCGCGACTGGCGAGGAGTAAGCGAGTCGGTGAAGCGATTTGACTTCCGTCAATGAGCAAACCGAGCGAGCGCCGACGAAGCTCAGTCGAGCTCAGGTCGTTCCCGGGCGCCGCCCGCCCCCTCAGGGAACTAAGCTTGGCCAGTGGCTATCACGATCGCGATCCTCTCCCAGAAGGGCGGCACCGGCAAGACCACGGTTACCCGGTCTCTGGCCGAAGGCCTGAGCCGCTCGGGACTGAACGTCCTGGCGATCGACGGTGATCCCCAGGGAAACCTCTCGGAGTACTTCGGGGTCCCGGCCGACGCCTACCCCACCCTTGGTGAGGTCCTGGCAGGTCAGGAGAAGGCGGTTGATGCGATCCACGACGGGGTGATCCCCGCGAACCTCGGCCTGGCCGAGGCGGAGCTGATGCTGGCCGGCAAGATCGGCCGCGAGCTGACCCTCAGGAACGCCCTGCGCGAGCCGAAGCGCCGCTACGACGTCGTCCTGATCGATTGCCCGCCGACGCTTGGCCTCCTGACGGTGAACGCGCTGGTCGCCTCGGACTGGGCGATCCTCTCTTCCGAGGCGGAACACTTCTCGGAACAGGGTGCCGAGCAGGCGATGGAAGTCATCGGCCTCGCCAAGGAGAACCTGAATCCCGATCTGGACCTGCTCGGGATCCTGCTGAACATCGCCGACATGCGGACCAATCACGCCCGGTCGACCCTGGAGATGCTCCGGGAGACCTTCGGCGACAAGGTCTTCGAAACCGTGATCAAGCGCTCGATCGTCTATCCGGAATCAGCCCGCGCCGGCAAGTCGATCTTCGAATACCGGAAACGCAAGGGTTACGACTACGCCTGCCTGACGGTCGAGGTACTCGAGCGGCTAGGCCTCGAAGAGCCCCTGGCCGAAGCCAAAACCAACCTCGCCGGAATCAAGCCCCCGGCCTGAACCAGCAGGTCCACGCCTAGAGCTCCGGGACGTCGGCTCCGAGCGGGCTGAACCCGACTCGTTTGACGTCCGCCCAGCCCTCGCACCGCTCGTTGAGCGCGGATACAACCATGCCTGTCTCCTGCCAGCCACACCAGACGAGCACGGTCGGCCCGGCTCCGGAGATGGTCGCGCCGATCGCGCCGAGCTCCCGCGCTGATTCGACGATCTCCATCGACTTCGGATAGAGCGCACGGCGGCGCTCCTGATGGAGGCTGTCGGCGAGTCCGCGGCTGATCAGATCAAAGTCGCCGGAGCTGAGGCCGAGCGCCAGGTGGGCGGCCGCCGAGACGTTGCTCACAGCATCGGCGATCGGCACCTCGGCCGGGATCGACTCGCGTGCCTTGGAAGTGGAGACCTCCTCGTACGGGATCACCAGGACTCCTTCGAGGCCTTCGGGGGCATCGACCCTGGTGGCGATCAGGTCCTTGCCCTTGCCGCTACAGATGACGAAGCCACCGCAGAGAGCGGCTGCGACGTTGTCGGGATGGCCTTCCAGTTCCGCAGCCCGTTCGAGGAACTGCTGGCGGTTCAGCCCGAGTTCAAAGATGTGATCCGCCGCGACCAGCCCGGCCACAATCGCCGCGGCGCTGGAGCCCATCCCCCGGGCCAGCGGAATGTCTGCGCCGATCCGAAAGCAGAAACCGTCTGCCGAATGTAGTGATTCAAAAGCGCGAATCAGCAGGTTCGTCCGGTCGAGGGGGACATCAAGCCCCTCGCAGACGACTTCGAACTTCCCGGTTTCGACGACATCAAGTTCGAGGCAGACATCAAGGGCGGCAGCCATGACGTCATAACCAGGACCGAGGTTGGCCGACGAGGCGGGAACGCGGACAAGACGGTGCCTTTCGATCACTCCGCAACCGTAAAGCCTCGGGCGGCAGAAGGTCGCTTGACTTCGAGCACACCCGAACCTTCATGATTGGTTCATGCAGCTTTCCTCAAGCAGTTCACTCTCCCCTCCCCCCGAACCCGGAACCGGCAAAGGCATCGCCCTCAAGGCGATCAACGTTTCCAAGCGGTACCCGACCGGTGTTGAAGCCCTCAAGCACGTTTCGCTTGAGATTCCCGAAGGTGAGTTTTTCGGGCTGCTCGGCCCGAACGGAGCCGGCAAGTCAACCCTGATCCACTGCTCGACCGGCCTGGCCAGACCGACCGGCGGCGAGATCGAAGTGTTCGGCCACAACGCGGTCGACAACTACGAAGCTGCCCGCGAAGCCGTCGGGCTGGCGCCGCAGGACATCAACCTCGACTGGTTCCTGACCGTCGAAGAGACTCTCGACTTTCACGGCGGCTACTTCGGCATGAAGAAGAAGGAACGCAAGGAGAGGGTCAACGAGCTGCTCGAAGCCTTTTCGCTCGTCGACAAGAAACACGAGCGGACCCGGACCCTTTCCGGCGGCATGAAGCGCCGGGTGATCCTGGCCCGGGCCCTCATGCACCGGCCACGCCTGCTGATCCTCGACGAACCGACCGCCGGCGTTGACGTCGAACTCCGACTGGAGCTCTGGCAGTACGTCAAGCAGGTGAACGAGGAGGGCACCACGATCCTGCTCACCACCCACTACCTCGAAGAGGCGGAGCAGCTCTGCAGCCGCATCGCCTTCATCAACGGAGGCGAGATCGTCGCCGAAGGAACCAGCGGCGAGCTCGCCACGAAGTTCGGTGTATCCAGCCTGGAAGACGCCTACCTGGAGCTGGTGGGCCGCAAAGAGCTCTCCCGTGCCCACGTGGGTGAGGACGCACCTTGAGCCCCAAGTGGGTGCGGTTCTTCGCTCTGACCAAGCGCGAAGTCAGCCGCTTCGTGAAAATCAAAGGGCAGACGATCGGGGCGCCGCTGCTCGAGACCTTCCTCTACATCTCCGTCTTCGGTGCCGCGCTCGGATCGAGGGTAGGCGACCTCGATGGCGTCGACTACGTGGTCTACGTGATCCCGGGCCTGATCCTCATGGCCTGGGCAATCAACGCCTTCACCAACAACGCCTCCTCGATCCTCCAGCAGAAGTTCCAACGCTCCCTCGACGACCAGCTGTCGTCACCCGCCGGGCCGATGCAGCTGTTGATGGCCCTGACCCTCGGTGGTTTTCTGCGAGGCATGACGATCTCGGTCCTCACTTTCCTTGCGGCGAGCCTGCTGGTCGACCTGCCCGTGGAACACGCCTGGGCGGCAGTTGTGTCGTTGCTTCTTGTCGGGTTCTTCTTCGCCCAGCTCGGGGTGCTGATCGGTGTTCGTGCGGAGCAGTTCGACGACGTCTCATTCGCCCAGACCTTCGTCCTGACGCCGCTGATCTTCCTCGGTGGAGTCTTCTATTCGGCATCGCTGCTGCCCGAGCCTTACCAGACGCTGACCCACTTCAACCCGGTCTACTACATGACCTCACTGGTCAGGTACGGGTTCCTCGGACAGGCAGATGTCAACGTCGCCGGATCGCTTCTGGCACTCGCCTTGGCAACTTCGGCCCTGTTCCTGATCAACTACCGGATCTTCAAAACCGGCTACAAGCTGCGCTCATAGGGCAGCTTGTAGCCAGGTCAGGCTAGAGCCCGCCGATCACGCCGACCCGGATCCCCAGCCAGGGATAGGTCCGCGCGTAGAAGAAGTTGTCCTGGGGCTGAAGTCCAACTGCGGAGGGCCACATCTGGTACGCAGTGGAGTTGGCGATACCCCCGTGAAGTCGCCGCCAGACCCGGCCCCCTCCCCGCCCTGAAGGAGGCGGGGTGATGGTGTCAGTCCATTCAACCGCGTTACCGCCCTGGTCCAGCGTGCCCCAGGGTGAAGTCGTACGGGCCTGGCCGACGGTTCCCAGACCACCGACGAACGCCTTGGCGTAATTCGTGGGACTCAGACCGAACGGGTTGGTCGTCGAGCAGTCGCCGCTGGAGGTTTCTGCTGCAGGCGGGCACCAGCTTGGTACCTGATCCGTCGACAGCTTGAAGCCGGCAAGCGGCTGGTCGGACCCGTTGGTGACATTGCCGGTCGCGACATCGAGTTCGGTCGGGTTGGGCGCGGTGGCGCTGCCGTCGCCATAGACGCCGGCGTTGGTCGGGTACTTCCAGTAAGTGCCGTCGCTCGGGTCGTAGTAAGCCGCCTTGATCCACTCGTCCTGGCTGGGCACGACGAAACCACGCTTCTTGGCGCGCGTGGCGCTGCGGTTTCGAAGGTTGTACATGCCGCGCTCCGTTACCGGTGAGAGCCGAACCTTGTAGGTCGTGTACTTGAAGCCCTTGCGTGCCGTCTTCTTCTTTGTCAGGACCTTGCCGTTCTGGAGCGAGTTCGCGAATCGCGCTGCCGAAAGGAATGTGGCGAAGCCGTAAGGCTTGTCAGCCCAGGCCTTGGCGGAGACGCGGTAGCGCTTACCCGGCTTCGCCTTGCTCTTCTTATTCACCTGTCCGTACTCGGGCCATTTGGCCGAGCTCTGGGTATTGGCGTAGAGCTTGTGGCGGTTCCGCCCATTCGGATCAATCGTGTTCAGGAACTTGACCCACTGGCTGACCGTAGTTTCCAGCTTTCCGATCCCGTACCTGTAGTCGACCCCGCCGACCGTCTGGCAACCCTGTTTCGAAGAAGGGGCGTCCGCGCAGGAATCGTAGATCGCGTCGGTGAACGGCACGACCCCGATCGACGCATTGCCGGTCGAGGCAACTTGGACGGTACGAACGACCACGACGCCGCGCTCGGCGGCGCTACTCGGTTCGGCTAACGGTGCAAAGAGAAGAATCAGTATTCCCACGAAGAGCAGAAAGATGCCGCGAGACCTCCCCATCGCTCTGAACGAGTCGAAAGTCGGTGTTTCACGCATGCCCTGCCTCCTGTTTTGTTCCGGCGCACCAATGTGCGTTCCGGGAACTCAACTGATCAAACTAGACCCTTTTCGGGATCCGAAAGGTCCGCTCAACCGAATACAGCTTCTTCGACCACGCTGATCTCGTTGACACAGCTGATGACGGGCGGAGCTTTGCCGAGCGCGGTGTCCGGATCCTTTAGCCCGTGTCCGGTCAGAACACAGACCACGGTTTCCGGCGTGTCCATGCCGTCGACCACGGGCAATCCGTGGTTGAGGATGCCGGCGACCGAAGCGGCAGAAGCCGGCTCGCAGAACACACCTTCGTTCGAAGCGAGCCAATGGTAGGCGTCGAGGATCTGCTCGTCGGTGACCGCGGCGACACGGCCCCTTGAGGTGTTGAAGGCGTTCATCGCTTCTTCCCAGCGGGCCGGGCTGCCGATCCGGATCGCCGAGGCGATCGTTTCTGGTTTTGCGACCGGGGCACCATCAACCAGCGGTGCGGCTCCGGCGGCCTGGAAGCCGTAGAGGATCGGCGAAGTATCGCGCTCCTGAAAGCCCTTCCAGTAGGCGGTGACGTTGCCGGCGTTGCCGACCGGAATAGCCAGCGCATCGGGTGCGGCGCCGAGCTCGTCGATCAGTTCGAAAGCAGCAGTCTTCTGGCCTTCGATCCGGTAAGGGTTGACCGAATTGACCAGCTCGATCGGGTGGCGCTCGGAAAGCTCGCGGACGAGCACCAGGGCGTCATCGAAGTTGCCTTCGAGGGCGATCACCCGGGCACCGTGGATCAGGGCCTGGGCGAGCTTGCCGATCGCGATCTTTCCTTCCGGCACGATCACCGCGCCGCGCATGCCGGCCCGTACTGCGTAGGCGGCGGCGCTGGCCGCGGTATTACCGGTGGAGGCGCAGATCACGGCTTCGGCTCCCCGGCCCTTGGCCCGGGACACAGCGACGGTCATGCCGCGGTCCTTGAAGCTTCCGGTCGGGTTGGCCCCCTCGACCTTCAGCCAGACCCGGGCCCCGACCCGCTCGGACAGGCGGGGAGCCTCGACCAGCGGGGTCGAGCCTTCGTTGATGCTGACCACCGGATCGCCCGGTTCGAGTGCCAGCGAATCACGGTATCTCTCAATCAGAGGCTGGGGCATTTCTCGCTGACCCCTAAACGAATTCTTCTTCGATTACACGAATGAACCGCGGTGCCGAACGCAGTGAATCGAGCCGGCCGATCTGGTCGATCGCTGCCTTGAACCGGGATTCGAGACATTGGTGGACGACCATGACGAGGCGGGCATCGTCGCTGATTCCCCGCTGGACAACGCTCTTGACCGAGATCCCTCCGTCGGAGAGCACCTTCGCCACCATGGCGAGCACTCCCGGTTCATCCGCCACCTCGAGGTGGAGATAAAAGGACGATGTGACATCGGTCAGCACCGGCAGGTCGTGATGGACCGAATGCGTCGGAGCATCACCGGTGGCGACCGATACGACGTCACCCAGCACCGCCGAGGCGGTCTGCATGCCGCCCGCTCCGGGGCCGGAAATGGTGACCTCGGTGATTTCAGGGGCTTCCACCGTGACCGCGTTGAACGGTCCTTCAACCGGTGACAGCGGGTGGCCTCCGTAGAGGAAGCAGGGAAAGACCCGCACCGTGACCCCTTCTGGCAGACGCTCGGCGACTCCGAGCAGCTTCAGCGAAAGTCCGAGTTCCTTGGCGTAAGCCAGATCATCGGGCTGAACCGATTCGATTCCTTCGTAATCGACCTGGTCGAGAGTCACGGGAGTGTGGAAAGCCAGCCTGGCAAGGATCGCCATCTTCGCGGCAGCGTCCGCCCCGTTGACGTCGTCGGTCGGATCAGCCTCGGCGTAACCGAGTTCCTGCGCCTTGGCCAGCGTGTCTTCGTACGAAGCGCCGGTCGAGGCCATCTCGGAGAGGATGAAGTTCGTGGTGCCGTTGACGATCCCCGAGATCTTGGTGAACTCGACCGCGCTGAAGCTCTCCTGAACCACCCTCACGACCGGCACGACAGCGGCGATCGCCGCTTCAAAGCGAAGCTGGACTCCAGCTTCTTCGGCGGCCTCGAACAACTCGGCCCCGTGCTGGGCCAGCAACTGCTTGTTCGCCGTGACCACCGGCTTGCCGGCCTTGAGCGCGGCGAGTACATGGTGGCGGGCAGTGTCAGTCCCACCCATCAGTTCGACGATCACGTCCGAGTTGGCGAGGATCTCGTCGAAGTCTCCAATGCTGGTGGTCAGGACACCGGAGATCTCCGCGGGCCTGCCGATCGCCGACTCGATCGCCTCCTTGCGGCCACCGATCAGTTCGTCAAAGGCACCGCCGACGGTGCCGTGGCCGAGCAGGCCGATACGAAGGGTTTCGCTCATGCGTCCCTCGAAAGCAGGTCTTGGTAACTCTCGCGCCTGACTACCACCCGGGCTTCACCCTCTTCGCAGAAAATCACTGGCGGCCGCGGCATTCCGTTGTAGTTGTTGGCCATCGAGTGACCGTAGGCACCGGTCGCGGGCGTGAGCAAGATGTCTCCTACCTGGGGGTCTGCCAGAGCCACGTCACGAATCAGGATATCCCCGGACTCACAATGGGAACCGGCGACCGTCACCACACGCCCGGGTTCGGCATCGGCTCGATTGGCGATTATTGCCTCGTACTTCGCGTCGTAGAGCATCGGCCGCAGGTTGTCCGACATCCCGCCGTTCACCGCAAGGTAGGTCCGCACACCGGGGATTTCCTTGATCGTTCCGACCGTGTAGATCGTCACGCCGGCGGTGCCGACCAGGGAGCGTCCGGGCTCGATCAGGATCCGTACGTGGTCACCGAAGAACTCCCGGGCGGCGCTGATCTTGAGGTCGACGTAGCTTTCGATCTCCGGGGGCTGGTCGGCATCCGCGTATGGGATTCCGAGGCCGCCGCCGAGGTCGACTATCCGACACCAGTCTCCCTTCAGGGTGGAGAGCGACTCGACCGCGAGGCGGAAAGGTTCGATCTCGAAGATCTGCGAACCGATGTGAAAATGAAGGCCGACCAGGTTCAGGCGGTCAGAGGCAAGGACCCGCTCCACGGCGCTCGCGGCGGTGCCGTCTTCGAGCCCGAAGCCGAACTTCGAATCGAGCTGACCGGTCTGGATGTACGAGTGGGTCGACGGCTTGATTCCCGGAGTGACCCTGACCAGAACGTCCTGGTCCTTCTGGAGCACCCGTTCACAGCGCTCGATCTCGTCGAAGGAATCAATGATCAGGTGCCCGACCCCGGCGGAGCTCGCCAGCTCGAGCTCGGTGTCGGTCTTGTTGTTGCCGTGCATGTAGATGCGCTCGGGGGCATATCCGGCAGCCAGTGCCATCGTGAGCTCGCCCCCGGAAGCGACATCAACCGATAGGCCCTCCTGCGCGAAAAGGCGGTAGGCAGCGGTCACCGGCAGGGCCTTGCTGGCGAAGAGGATCTCGAAATCGTCGGTGTGCGCGGCAAAGGCCGAGGTATAGGCCCGGGCCCGGCGACGCATCTCCTCGACCGAGAAGATGTAAGCGGGGGTGCCGAATTCGGTCGCCAGCTCGACCACGTCGCAGCCCCCGATTTCCAGGTGTCCGCGCGCATTGGTGACTGTTCCGACTGGGTAGACCATCGCCGCCATTCTTACGACTTCCGTCGACCGGTACGGTGTGGTGCGTGCCCGGCTCTGGCAGACAACCGATCAACTCCCCTGCCGGAGGCCCGAATACCTCCGGAGTCCCGTGGATAGGACTCGGCATTCTGGTCGTGCTCGCCCTGATTCTGGCTGCTTTCGTGGCCTACTTCTTCTTTGACGTCGGCAACGACAGCGAGGGTGATTCTGGCGGACAATCGCTGATCACGACCGGCCCGACCGGCCCCGCAAGTGGCGACATCGAAGGCAGCAGTGTCGGTTCACTCGGCTACCCCGCGGTCGCAACCCGCAACACCACCCGGATCAGCGGCAATGACCCGGCTGACATCTCGATCGCCGCTGCGCTTGCTTCGTACCCGACCACGGGTCCCGGGACCCCGCCCGAGGCCTTGACCCTCGTCAACGCCGACCAATGGCAGGCCGGGGTCGCCGCGGCAACCCTCAGCGCAGCGCCCGTAGGCGCACCAATCCTGCTGGCGCCGTCCGGCAAACTTTCCGACGACGGAGCCGAAGCCCTCTCGGAGTTCGACCCCCAGGGGACCCCCACCACCGGGGAAAACGAAGTCTTCTCCGTCGGCAACGTCGCACCACCCTCCGGTTACGACACCAAGAAGCTCAACGCGAAGGAACCGGCGGCGCTGGCAGTTGAAATCGCCAAGTTGAAACGGGAACTCACCGGTGAGCCCCCCGCAGCCTTCGTGGTCGTCTCGTCCGAAGAAGCCGAGTTCGCCACCCCGGCCGCTTCGTGGGTCGCCCGCTCTGGCGATGTCGTGCTCTTCACCGACAACGAGAAGATTCCCGAAGTGACCCTCAAGTACCTCAAGGAGAAAGGGAACAAAGAGGTGCCGGTGTTTGTCCTCGGTCCTTCAGATGTCGTCTCGTCGGAGACCCTGAAGGCACTCGGCAAAGTCTCCGAAACAGTCGAGCGGGTCGGTGGCGAAGATCCCGTTTCGGCCGCTCTGGAGCTGGTGCGGTATTCGAGTGGAACCTTCGGCTGGAACCTCAACGATCCGGGACACGGCTACATGGTCGCCCGCTCTGACCGGCCCATGGACGCGATCGCTGCGACCTCGCTCTCAACCGGCGGTACCTGGCCGGCGCTGCTGCTCACCGACGACAGCGACAAGCTTCCTGAGCAGGTGGCCGACTACCTGCTGGACGTCAAGCCCGGCTACGACACCGACCCGACCCGCGCGCTCTACAACCATGTGTGGATAATTGGTGACGAATCACTGATCGACGTAAACCAGCAGGCGCTGATCGACGAAGCTGCCGAGCTGGCCCCAGTAGAAACCCTGTCAGGCGGACCATGAGCGAAACAGAACACATCGGAGTCCTTGATTCAGGCGAGACGACTACGCCCGAAGACATTCGTGAGCTGACCGGTGCGGTCACCCCCCACTTCGCGCTACAGGTGCGGAACCGGGTGCGTCGGCTGATCGAGCCCCTCGCCGCGGACGATCCGGCCCGCATTGAAGGCGAGCGGCAGATCGAGCGCCTCGAGTCACTGGCCCATCACAGCGGTCAGCCCGGCCCGGAACACTGACCGGTGAAGCAGCTCGCGCCAGGAGTTGAACGGCTCGGGCAGTTTCCCCGCCCGATGGTCAACGTCTATCTGGCCGAAGACGCACTGATCGACGCCGGAACCACCTGGGACAGGCGCCGGATCTTTGGCCAGATCAAGGACCGGGACCTTTCGATGGTCGCCCTGACCCACGTCCATCCGGACCACCAGGGCGTCGCCCGCGACGTGTGCCTCAGGTACGACATCCCGCTGGCCTGCCACGCCGACGATGTCGACGCGATGGAAGGCCGCGTACCCGTCTCCAGCGAGCAGATCACCAATCCGGTCGTGAGAAGGCTTCAGCAGTCATGGGAAGGTCCGCCGCACAAGGTCAGCCGGGTCCTGAACGAAGGCGACGAAGTGGCCGGGTTCCGCGTGATCCATGCCCCGGGTCACGCCAGGGGAGAAGTCATCTACTTCCGGGAGAGCGACCGGCTGGCGATCTGCGGCGACATCATCCGCAACATGAGTTACGCCACGACCCTCGCGGGAATCGCTGAGCCACCGGTCCAGTTCACCTACGACCCGGTCGAGAACCGCCGGTCGATCCGCAAGCTCGCGGACCTGAACCCCTCAATGATGCTCCCCGGCCACGGCCCCGAAGTAACCGACATGGCCGAGTTCGAAAAGTTCGTCGAGAACCTCCCGGCCGACTAGAAGGCCCCGGCAAAACTCCGGGTGCCTGCGATAACCGCGCGGTCCGCACCAAAATCGCAGGCACCTCGCTGGATGACCCCTCAGGTCGCGTTGGGTCCAAACGCCTCGATTATCTTCTCGTTGTACTCGACGATCTGTTCGTTCGGGATGAAGTAGGTCGGGGCTCCCGGGAAGATCGCGTCGCTGAACCGGGCGACCTCTTCCACCTTCGCCCTGACCTTGTCGATCGTGCCGACCGCGCAGTACTGCTCGACCATCTCGTCCGGAATCGCGGCGGCTACGCCGTCGATGTCCCCCTTGCGGAAGGCGGCCGCTGCGTTGGCCGCGTTCTCGCCGAATCCGTGAAGTTCATAGAGCGGCATGTAGGTCTTGACAGTCGAATAGAAGGCGACCGTGCGCCGGGCGGCGTCCATTCCCCGCTCGTAGTCGTCGTCGATCGCAACACAGACGCTCGGCAGGTAGGTGAAGTCCGAGCGGCTGCGGTTCGACCTCGACAGGCCGAGCTCGAAAGCGGGAACGATCACTTCTTCGATCCACTGGGCCGAGCAGAGCGGGTGGCCGATCAAGCCGTCAGCGACGTCGCCGGCCATCCGGGACATGCCCGCCTGGACCGCCGCGGTGTAGATCGGGATGTCGGCCCTGACCGGCGGGGTCGCCCGGTACCAGCCCTTGATGTCGAGGTCGTAGTACTCACCCTTGAAGGTCACGGACTCGCCGGCGGCAGCCGCGGCGATGATCGCCCGGGTGGCCTGGATCGTTTCCCTGAGGTGCGGGGCAGGCTTGCCGTACTGGGCGTTGTGCCAGGTCTCGTTGAGTCGCTTGACCCCGGGGCCGAGGCCGAGTTTGAAGCGCCCGCCGGAGATCTCGTCGATGTCCATCGAGCTCATCGCCATGGTCATCGGGCTGCGGACGAATCCCCAGGCGATCGATGTACCGATGTCAACCGATTCGGTCTGGCTGGCGAGCCAGGTCGTCTGGGTGAAAGCGTTACGAAAGAGTTCGATCGCCCAGACTGACTCGATCCCGGCCGCCTCGGCTTTCAAAGCGAGGTCGGCCATGTCTTTCGGAGAGTCCCCCATGGCACCGATGGAGACGTGATCCATTGCCTTGTCAGTCATCCCGGGCAGGCTATCTGCTGGCCTACAAAAAAGGGCCGGCATGCCGCCGGCCCTTTTTTGTGTAGTCGATGCGCTCTAGAGCTTCTGCAACAGGGTTCCTGTTCCGATCCCTCCGCCGCAGCACATGGTGAGGAGGCCGATTTCCTTTTCGTCCCGCTCCATCTCGTGCAGCAGGGTGGTCATCAGACGGGCGCCGGTCGAACCGAGCGGGTGGCCGAGGGCCATTGCGCCGCCGTTGACGTTGACCCTGTCCATGTCCGGATCGAGTTCACGCTGCCAGGCGAGAACCACCGAAGCGAAAGCTTCGTTGATCTCGACCAGGTCGATGTCGTCCATGGTCATGCTGTTTCGCTCGAGCAGCTTCTTCGTCGCCGGAATCGGGCCGGTGAGCATCATCACCGGGTCAACACCGACCGCGGTCTGGTCGAGGATCTTGGCGCGGGGCTTCAGGCCGAGCTCGTCAGCCTTCTCGCGGGTCATCAGCAGCATCGCTGCGGAGCCGTCGGAAACCTGTGAGGCGTTTCCGGCGGTGACCTTGCCGTCGTCCTTGAAGGCGGGCTTCAGTCCGGCGAGGGTCTCGACCGTGGTGCCCGGGCGGATGCCCTGATCGGCCGTGAGCAGCTCGCCATCAACCGTCATCGGAACCATCTCGCGATCGAAGCGTCCCTCTTCCGTCGCCTGCTGGGCGTTGGCGTGGGAGCGAACCGCGAGCTCGTCCATCTCGGTGCGGGAAATACCCCACTCCTCGGCGATCATCTCGGCCGAGATGCCCTGATTGACCAGGTTGTACTGCTCCATGAGGGCCGGCGAGTAGCCGAGGCCGTATTCGCCCATCACCTTGTAAGCATCGCCGAAGGAGATGTGGCCCATGTGCTCAACACCGCCGCCGATCATCACGTCATGGACGCCGGAAGCGATCATCGCGGCCGAGTAGTTCACGGCCTGCTGGGCCGATCCGCACTGGCGGTCGATGGTGGTCGCCGGGGTCTCGATCGGGTAACCCGCTTCCAGCCACGCGTTACGACCGATGTTCAGGCTCTGCTCGCCGAACTGCTGGACGCAGCCCGCGACAACATCTTCGACCAGGGCGGGGTCGATTCCGGCCCGGTTGATCAATTCGGTGTAGGAGCTGGCCAGGAGGGTCGAAGGGTGGATGTCCTTGTAGTAACCCTTTTCCTTGTGCCCGCGTCCGACCGGAGTACGAACCGCTTCCACGATTACGACTTCGCGTCCGCCAAACTTGCTCATCGAAAACCTTTCCTCTGCTTCGTCCGAGATGGCCCACCTTCGCGGGATAGACTGACGTCCAACGATACCTGATTGACTCGTCAGTCAACCCATTTCAACGGCCACTATCCTGATCAACACTATGAGCGAGAACCCATACCCAGAGTTGGCGGTGGCCGGCAGCGGAGCGATCGCGACCGGCCTCGCGGCCATCGCCTCAGCGACCAGCGAAAAGGTCTGGCTCCTGGCCCGCAGCGATTCCTCGGCCGAAAACGCAATGGCTGCGATCGCCAGGGCCTGCGAGCGAATCGAAGGGGCCGATGCGGGAAGGGTGACGGCAACCATTGACCCGGAGAATCTTTCCGCAAGCTCGCTGGTGGTCGAAGCGATAATCGAGGACTTCGGCACCAAGACCGAACTGCTACAGCGAATCGGGACCATCGCCGGAGGAGCAGACCTGGCCACGACGACGTCTTCGCTTTCGGTGACCGGCCTCGCCACGGCCTCCGGCCACCCCGAACGGTTCTACGGCCTCCATGTCTTCAACCCGGTTCCGGTGATGGACCTGATCGAACTCTGTATTCCCGACACCGCCGGTGAGGCAGTCGGCAACCGGGCGCGGGCCTGGTGTGAGTTGAACGGCAAGACCGCCGTCGAAGTGCCCGACACCCCGGGCTTCGTCGTCAACCGGCTGCTCTTCCCCTTCCTGTTCGATGCAGTTCGTCTCCAGGAACGGACTTCGATGACTTCAGCCGACGTCGACGCCTGTATGACCCTCGGCGTCGCCCACCCGATGGGCCCACTGGCTCTGCTCGACCTGGTCGGCCTTGACGTGTCCCAGGCGATCGGCGACGCCCTGTACGCCGAATCCGGAAACGAGGATCACCTTCCCCCGGCCTCGATCACGGCAAAGCTTGCGGTCGGCGACCTCGGCCGGAAGACCGGCCGCGGCTTCTACGACTACCGCTGAGACCGACTCAGGTCAGTCGGTCGATCTCGCTGGCAAGTTTGAAATCGGCCGCGGTCAAGCCGCCTTCATGGTGGTCGTGAATCGACACCTCGACCTTGTTCCATGAGATCGACAGGTCCGGATGGTGACCCATCCGTTCCGCCGGTTCAACCAGTGCATCGACGAAACCGATCGAGCCGACAAAATCGTCGAACTCGAACAACTTGACGATCCTGTCTCCCTGCCAGCTCCAGCCCGGCACTCCTGCCAGCGCCTCTTTGATCTGTCCGTTGTCCAGAAGTGCCATATTGATCCTCCATGCGCATTGCCAGTCTCGTCCCTTCCTCTACCGAGATGCTATTCGCCCTCGGTCTCGGCGATCAAGTCACCGTCACCCACGAGTGCGATTTCCCGCCGGAGGCCTCCACCCTGCCCCACCTGAGCGATACGGCGATACCCGAAGGCCTGGCCCCGGGGAGAAGTCGCATGAGACCACCTGGTCCGACCTCGATGGATTGAGCCCTGATGTCGTGATTGTCATGACCTGCGGTTTCAACGTAGAGAATGCCGCGGCCCAGGCGGCTGACTACATCGAGCGGATCAGAGGTCTGAGTCCCGGGGTGGTCTTCGCGGTCGACGCAGCCTCGTCATTCTCGCGCCGGGTCCCTGGCTCGTTGACGGAATCGAACCGCTCGGTCACCTGCTTCATCCCGATGCGGTTGCCGAACCGCCGGGACTCGCGTCCCTCACGATCGCACTCGGCTGAGCGGACTCAGAACCCGAGTAAGGAGACCAGGCCGAGGAACACCCTGGTCGTGGTCGGTGGTTCCGAGATCAGGATCGCCGCGACAGCGGACACAACCCCGACCGCGGAGATAGCCAGGTACTCGACCGCCTTGGCGTTGTTGCCGAGGCGGCCGCGTTCGCCGGCGATGACGATCAGTCCACAGATCGCTCCACCGATGACACCACCGAGGTGCCCACCGATGCTGATTCCGCTGATCGTGAAGGTGAGGGCGAGGTTGATGGCGAGGATGATCCCGACCTCCCGCGCCATGTCATTCAGTCCACGGCCGCGGGCAATCACGAAGACGGCGCCGAAGATGCCGAAGACCGCGCCTGAGGCACCGACCGTCACGACGTGGCTTCCCGAAAGCAGGATCGCGCCGAAGGACCCGGCAAGCAGGCAGGAGAAATAGATCATCACGAACCGCAGGGTCCCGACCGACGGTTCGAGAACCTTGCCGAGGAAGTAGAGCGCGAACATGTTGAAGGCGATGTGGAGCAGTCCGGCGTGGAGGAAGCCACCGGTGATCAGCCGGTACCACTCACCATCGGCCACAGCCTGGCCGACCACACCGAAGTCACCGATCATCGGCCCGCCGACCGAGCTGATTCCGCCGGAGCCGGTGGCGATCGTGAGCAGGAACGCGGCGACATTCAGCCCGATCAGGACCAGGGTCGCCGGGTAGTTGCCGGTGCCACTGATCGCGGCCGGGCCGCTGACGACCCGGGTCTTTTCCTGACCGCACTCCGGACAGCGGAAACCGACCGGGGTCTGGATCATGCAATCCGGGCAGATCGGGCGGCCGCAACTCGAGCATGAAACGCCGGTCTCGACGCCTGGGTGTCTATAGCAAGTAGGCAAGAAGGCGAAGCCTAATTGAACGGGACTACGGCGAACCCCTTCAGTCGGGACAATGGCCTCGTGGAGAGGATTGGATATACGCGTCTCTATGCCACTTCCGCGGGAGTGGTGCTTGTCCTGCTCGGACTGTTCGGGCTGCTGGAGAGCTCCGAGTTCGATGCACCCGAACTCACCTCGGAGCTGCTCGGCTTCTACACGGTCAACGGCTGGGCCAATCTCATGCACATCGGCGTGGGCCTTCTCGGCCTGGTCATGGCCCGGACCTGGTCCCGGCTTTTCGCCCTGATCGCGACTTTCCTCTTCATCGGCCTCGGCCTCTGGGGAATCCTCGCGCCGAACTCGGAACTGCTCTTCTCGAAACTGCCGGCAGAGCGTTCGGTGAACTTGCTGAACCTGATCCTCGGCTTCGGTGCGCTGGCCAGTCTCGTCGCCAGCTACTGGGATCGGATCAAGGCGTCAGCCAGCCAACGGATCGAACGCCGACGCACTCGTCAGAGCCGCCGCGAGAAAAGGCGCCGGGCCGAGCGCCTCAGGCAAAGTCAGAAGTCAAAGACCGGTTCTTGACCTGGCGTCCTTGACGAGGGTGTCGAACCGCGAAGAGCGCTGACGGCCCCGGCGGCGAAACTCGAAGACGACCAGGGCACCGGTTGCGATACCTCCGGCAGCAACGGCCACCACCGGGCGGACCCAGTTACGCGGTTCCCTGAGCGACTGCATCTCGCTCTCGGTCAGCTCATCGGCCCAGTCACTCAGGTCCGTGGCGGCAGCCTCGGAGATCGCGGCGAAAGTGGACTGCAGCCGGGTTGACATCCGCTCCGGAGGCTCGATCGGCTGGAGCACGTCGGCCAGCAGGTTCTCTAGGCGAAGTTCATCCATGACCGGCTTCCTCCATCCGTTCCTGAAGTTGTTTGATGGCGCGATGGAGCAGGACCTTGGTCGCCCCGTCCGTCTTGCCCATGGCCCTCGCTATCTCCCGGTTGTCCATGCCGAGGGCGAATCGCATTACCAGCGCTTCGCGCCGTTCCTCGGGCAGTTCCTCGAGGTGTTCCATCACGGCGCGGAGTTCGGCCCGTCCCTCGACCACGTCCTCGGTCGAATGCTTCGCGGCCGGTGGTTCGATGCTCTCCAGCGGCGTCTGCGGTCGACGTGATCGGTCGCGGTGGTAGTTCGCGGCAAGGTTGTGAGCGATGCGGATCAGCCAGGGCCGGAGTGGCCGGCCATCTGATTCCCGACGGGCGCGTGGGTAGTGCCGGTAGGCCTGAAGGAAGGTCTGCTCGGTCAGGTCCTCGGCGTCGTGATGGTTTCCGATCCGGTAGTAGGCGTAGGAATAGACGTCGCGAAGGTGGTCGCGGTACAGCTGCTCGAAGCCGCGGTCGGTCACCGCTTTGGTCTCGACCGGAGCCTCCGGTGCGTCGCTCTTTCCCCCGGGTTCGTCCACCAGCGCACCCTACCCCGAAAGCCTTTGATCCAGAAGGAGGGCCGGGCATCAGGCGGCCCTTCTCGAGTGGCCGACCCTTCTCAGGGCTGCGACCCATTCATCCGAACTGATCTGACCGGTCACCAGGTCAGCGAGGCCCTGAAGCGCCTCCGCCTGACAGCCGGAATCGGCGACAGTGGACGCGATCTGCGGAACCGAGTCCATCGCCTCCGAGGCCTGTCCGATCTCCGCCCGGATCTGGTCGGGGGGTGTCCCGCTACCAAGGAGTTCGCCCGCCCGGCGGTTGCGGCTGCCCTCTGCCATGACGGTCGCGAGCAGGTCGCCGACCCCGGCCAGACCATTGAAGGTGTCGAGTTCCGCTCCCTTTGACAGGGCGTACTGAACGCATTCCTGCCAGACGGCAGCGGCGGCGATTCCGGCCGCGTTGAGACCGTGGGGCTCGGCCGCCGCGGCTGCGAGAACTGCGGCATTCTTGGCGGCACCGGCCATCTCGACTCCGACAACGTCCCTCGAGCGTTCGCAGACGAGACCGGCGTTGTCAAAGACATCACCGAGCTGCGCACGAAGGTCGGCGTCACCTGTTCCGAGGACAAGCGCTGCGGACCCCGAGACCGCTTCGCGGGCGTGGGCCGGCCCGCCGAGGCAGGAGATGCCACGCGCCTGAATGCGCTCGGAAACGTACTCGGAGGGAAGCTGGCCCTTCGGGGAAATCAAACCCTTGGCGAGCAGAAGGACGCCGGCCCTGCGGCCGACCCGGTCGGCAACGGCACCGACGGCCTGAGGGTATGAGGCGGATGGCACCGCGATGCACAGAAGATCAACGCCGCCAAGCTCGATCTGGCTCGACGCGCGAATCTCGATCGCGTCCGGGAGGCGAACACCGGGCAGGTACTGCTCGTTCTCGCGGGCCATCGACATCGCCGTGGCCTGCTCCTCGGTCCTTGTTCCGAGCTGGACCTCGAGGCCGCCACGCGCCAGCAGCACGGCCACCGCGGTACCCCAACTTCCGGCTCCGATGACTGCGGCACGGCGCATCGGCGGCAAACCACCGATGTCTTCCCACTGAAGTTCAACGTTCGGCCAGATCCGCGAAGTCACGGACGCAGCAAGCGCGGGTGAAGGATTCTCCGACTGCGGGAACGACATCGGGCGGCCCACCCGGATCCGAACTTTGCGCGGGCGAATGCGGAATCCCCGGCGAACGTTCTCACTGCCGCTGACCGCGACCGGCAGGACGGGTACCCCGCTCCGGAGCGCCAGGCGCCCGACACCACGTTTGGGCTTTCCCAGGGAGCCTTTTCGGATCCTCGTCCCCTCGGGGAAGATGCAGATCGTGCCTCCGCGGGCGAGCACCATCTCCGCGGTATCGATTGCGAGTTCGTCAGCCTTACCCCTGCGGATCGGGAAAGCGCCGACCCGGCAGAGAATGAATCCCTGCCAGCGCTTCTCGAAGAGCTCGACCTTGGCCACGTAATTCATCGGCTTGCCCCACGGCAGGCAGGTGCCAATCACGAAGGGGTCGAGGAAGCTGCGGTGGTTTGCGGCGACGATCATTCCGCCCTTGATCCGGGCGTTCTTCCGGCCTTGCCGGGAGAGGGCCAGGTAGATCAGGAAAATCGGCTGGAGCAGGCATCGCGCCACGAGGTAAAGCCCACGGTTTACGCCGTGTTTGCGGGTGAATTCGTGGTAGGCCTCTAGCTGCTCTTGGGTCACAGGGTTCGTTACACGGACGGGAGTCCGACGTTACATCTCAGAGTATCTGCGGTACGGTCCGGGCATGAGAGGGGAACGCTGGATCCGAAAGGCCAGGCGCCGGTACGGCATCACTTTGCTGCTGGTGGCCCGCTTCCTGCCGGATCGCAGTGGTGCCCCGGAAGTTGCACCACCCTGGGAGCCGCTCAAGAACGAGGTCACCCCCGACCTCCTCACTTATCCGGGTGAGAAACGGGATCCGGAAGAAGAGGCAAGGGTTGCGAATCAGGAACCGCTGAACGAGTTCTTCACGGTCCACCCGGAAGCGAGCGAGTTCATCGTCGACCACGGCCGCGAATTCCTCAAGCCGACAATTCCGAAGCTCGCCCGGGCCGTCCATCGCCTCAGGCGTGCGACCCGAAAGGTCCCCACCGCGCTCAGGAACACGGCTGATCCGCAGGAACTGACCTCCGCCCTGCGGGTTGAGGCCCGCCGGATCGGACTCAGCCGCATCGGTATCGCCGCGAACGACCCCAAGTACACCTTTCCCGACACCGACGCCCAGCAGTTTCCGACGGTGATCGTCTGCCTGGTCGAGCAGGACTGGGAACTCACCCAGAAGATCCCGAGCGACGAGGCGGAAGCGGCCGCGATGTTCGGCTACGCCGAAGGCATGACCCGCAGTGCCCAGCTCGCGGAATTCCTCAAACGTCTCGGTTACCGGGCGGCCCCCCAGGGACTCACCGGCGACGGCCTGACCATTCATTACGGAGTGGCGTCCGGTCTCGGCCAGCTCGGCCTCAACGGACAGCTACTGACCCCGGAATCCGGCTCCCGGTGCCGGATCCTGCTGTTGACCACCGACGCCAAGCTGATCCTCGACAAGCCAGTTGACTACGGGCTCCACAAGGTCTGCGACGAATGCCAGGCCTGTGTAAGGAACTGCCCCGTCGGTGCGATTCCGAAGACTCGAAAGCCGTATCGCGGCGTAGTCAAAGCCAAGCTGAACACGGCTCGCTGTCTGCCCGTTGTCGCCCAGGCCAGCGGCTGCGCGATCTGCATGAAGGTCTGCCCGGTCCAGCGATATGGACTCGACGCCATCCTCGAACACCGCGAGGAGACCGGCGAAATCCTCGGCCTGGGCACGGACGAACTCGAAGGCTACGACTGGCCACTCGATGACCGGCATTACGGCCCGGGCGAGACTCCGAAGGTCGGCGACGAAGTCATGCAGAACCCGGACTTGATCTTCGACTACTCACGTAAAGCCCCGCCGCCGGGAACCAGACCGATCCGGTTCACCGGCCCAAAACACGGTTGAGCCACGCCGCTTTTGCGGGTCTCGAGAGCGATACATTGCGGACCTCAGCATACGAAGTGTCCAAAGGGAGATCGATGAAACGAAGGATCGCCGCATCCTTGATCAGTGGGTTACTGCTTATGTCAATTGGAGCGAGCGCTGCCAAAGCTCGAACCAGCCACATTGATGCCGCTATTACTTCGACCGGTATCTGCATGATTCGGGACTACGGCGGAATCGGTTGCCTAAGCACTGTCCTTCCAAGCAAACACATCACCGGCTACCTCTGGCTGAAACGCAGGGGCCGTAGCCACTTGGGCGAAACGGGTCAGACATTGGCCTGGCCAATCGATCCCCCAAAGCGATTGAAGGCAGGTTCTCGCTGGAGCCGAAAGGGGGTCACTTGCAAGATCAAGCGCCGATCCACCAAGTGTTGGAACCAATCGAAGCACGGTTTCAAGATCGCCAAGCGCGGCTACCGACGCTGGTAGCCAATCCCGCCTGAAGACGACAGGGGCGCCCGACCGTCTTGCCGGGCGCCGCAGGCTTCCTACATGTTGAAAGCTTCATGGATGTCGATGCGCGCGCCCTCGACGCCAACCATCGGATGATTTGCAAGCAAGGCTTTCGCTCCGTCGACGTTTTCGGCCTCGAGGAGGCTGTAGCCGGTAGCGGGATCAGTAGCTTCGCCTCCGATCGAGACTGGCGGGCCGACCGGGTTACCTATGTCGACGAGTGCCTCGCCGGCACTCTGGATCCAAGCGCCCCAGGCCGCCATTACCTGGTCCTTCTCTTCGTCACTCTCGGGGGCGCCTCCGCCGTGGTAAACAAGCAAAAACTTGGTCATTTCGAATCCTCCGTCTTGATCTCGGTCACCATCTCGGGCACGTCCCTGAAGCGGCGCAACCAGGCGTCGATCTCCACCAGCGGCTTGGTGGCCAACCGGCAGTACTGCTGGCGACCCTCCTTCCGCTTGAAGACCAACCCGGCATCCTCCAGCACACTGATGTGCCGGGAGATCGCCGGTAGCGACATTTTGTGTGGAGCGGCCAGCTCGCCCACCGACGCCTCGCCTTCCCGCAACCGCATGACTATCTGCCTGCGGGTGGGATCGGCGAGCGCACCAAAGGTGCCATCAAGTGTTCGATACTTAACCACTTCGTTAAGTATAACGGACCATCGGAAGCCCGCCTCCGGGATCGAACCGGAGACCTCCTGTTTACAAGACAGGTGCTCTGCCAACTGAGCTAGGCGGGCGTGCAATCCGGGTTCAGGATATGAGGATCCCGGGGCCGGTGGCTTGGCCCCTGATCCTCAGTTGATTACGCCCGCCCGGGCTGAGCTTCAGACAGCGACGTCGCGCGACTCGAGATGCCGGCTGACCTTGCGCTTCACGCGCTGCAGGGCGTTGTCGACCGTCTTCGTATCGCAACCCAGCATCAGGGCTACTTCTTCGTAGCTCCTGTCCTCGAGGTAGTAGCCGAGAACGCTGCTCTCCATCTCGGAGAGGCTGGCCCTGAGGCAGGAGACGAGGCTGCCCAGTTCTTCTGAGCTGATCGCCTGGTTCACCGGGTCAAAAGCAGTCGGGCCCGGAAGGATCTCTTCCATGGTCGTATCCGACTCGCTGTTTGCCGCGGGCGACTGACCGAACGACACGTACTGGTTGAGCGGCACGTGTTTGTTGCGGGTAGCCGTCTTGACGGCGGTGATGATCTGGCGAGTGATGCAGAGCTCGGCGAAATTGCGAAAACTGGACTCACGATCGGTCCGGTAGTCACGGATCGCCTTGTAGAGGCCGAGCAGGCCCTCCTGGATGAGGTCATCGGAGTCTCCTCCGACCAGGAAATAAGAGGATGCCTTGAGACGGACGAATCCCTGGTACCGACGGATCAACTTGTCGGTCGCCTCGGTCTTTCCGCTCTTGGAAAGCGCAACGAGAGTCTGATCATCAGGCTCTAGTCGAGGCTTAGAGTGTCCAACTGGTGAAACGCGGAGCCGGGGTGAAATCGCGGGTATTGCTGCTTTTGAGGTTGAGGTAGCCACCGAACAATCTCCTTTAGAAGAGTTCTGTGGCGCCACTTACCTCCCCTGGACGCCGTTACATTACGGATGAACCTCACACTCAAGTGGAGGTTCACCCTTTATCTTGACGTTAGTTTACGGGTTCGCAGAGTTCTGTCAACCTCTCCCCGCAAATTGGTGCAACGCAGCTTGCAGAAAAAGTCAGCTGTTGCGCTGGCGGATTGCTTCGAAAAGGAGCACGGAGGCGGCCACTGAGACGTTCAGTGACTCGATTTTTCCGCGCTGGGGGATTGCGACGAGTCCGTCACAGCTGTCGGCCACTCTCGGCCTCAGTCCTTTGCCTTCGGTGCCCAATACGAGCACCGTCTTGCCGGTCAGGTCGGTCTGCCAGGGGGTCTGGTCGGAGTTGCCGTCTGCCCCCCACACCCAGAAGCCCGCTTCTTTTGCTTCGGCCAGCCAGTCGCTGATGTTCCGGACCCGCGCGATGTTGAGGTGCTCAACTGCACCGGCCGAGGTCTTGCAGGTCACCGCCGTGACCGAGGCTGCCCGGCGATCCGGGATCACGACCCCGTCCGCGCCGGCGACCTCCGCCGAACGGCAGACGGCGCCGAAGTTCCGGGGGTCCTGGATCTGGTCGAGGACGACGATCAGGGCATCCGGCTTGATCAGGAGTTCCTGGCCACCAACGTAAGGAAAAGGATCGACTTCGGCGACCACTCCCTGGTGGTCTTCACTACCAACCTTCCTGGTCAGCTCGGCCGTCGAGGTGTCGGGGGCCTGCCAGATGCGATGAACCTGCCGGCGCCCGCGTTCGGCTTCCGCCACGGGCTGCTTGCCGTAGATCAGCTCGGTCGAACTCATGAACCCGAGATCGGCACGAGCGATGCCCCTTCGGGGCTGTCCCGCACTTCCCAGCCCAGACCCGCGAGTTGATCGCGGATTTCGTCTGCCAGAGCGAAATCCTTGTCGGCCCTTGCTTTCTCGCGCTGTTCGAGCAGGTCGGTGGCCTCCGTGCCGGGGCCTTCGCCCGCCGGGGCATCTGCCAGGGATCCAAGGCCGACCAGGTCGAGCATTTCGACCAGGGCCGCTGCGGCTCCCTCCACCTCACCCTGATTGGCGCTGCGGACGAGCTCAAAGACTTCGACCATCGCCCGGGGGGTGTTGAAGTCGTCGGCGAGCGCGTCGCGGAAACGACTCACCGCCGCGGCAGCTTCTTCACCCGGCTCCCCTTCCGGCGGATTGCTCCGCAGGAAGTTCCGCAGGCGCTCGACCCGGGCAACCGCCTCTTCGAGGTTCGACTCACCGAAAGCGAGGGGCTGGCGGTAGTGCCCGGAGATCAGGTACGAGACGACCGCCTCGGCGCCGTAGGCGTCGATCGCCTCGGAGAGCTGGAAGATGTTGCCGTCCGACTTTGACATCTTCGCCGCGTCGGTTTCGATCATCCCGTTGTGCATCCAGACCTTGGCCAGCGGCTTGCCGCGCGCGGCTTCGGACTGGGCGATCTCGTTTTCGTGATGCGGGAAGACCAGGTCGGAGCCGCCGCCGTGGATCGCGAATGGCAGCTCACCCAGTTCGGCTTCGGCCATCGCCGAGCACTCGATGTGCCAGCCTGGCCGACCGGCGCCCCAGGGCGACTCCCAGGAGGTGTCTTCGCCTTCTTTGTGGGTCTTCCAGAGGGCAAAGTCCAGGGGATCGCGTTTCAGCGAGCCGGCGTCGTCACCCTCGCCCTGCTCCATGTCGTCGGTCGAGCGGTGCGAGAGCTTGCCGTAACCCTCGAAGTTCCTGACCGAGAAATAGACATCCCCACCGGACTCGTAGGCGTGACCATCTTCAACCAGGGTCTCGATCAGCTCGATGATGCCGCCAACCGTCGCGGTCGCAAGCGGCTCGGCGTCCGGTCGCCCGAGACCAAGGCGGCCGGTGTCCTCGAAGTAGGCAGCGGTCATCGCTTCGGCGAGCTCGGCCGAAGGAATCCCCCGCTCCTTCGCAGAGGTATAGATCTTGTCGTTGATGTCGGTGACGTTGATCGCCAGCCGGGTGCGGTAGCCCTCGCTCTTCAGGAACCGGGCGAGCAGCGAAAAGACAACGAAGGGCCGGGCGTTGCCGATGTGGATACGGCTGTAGACCGTGGGGCCACAGGCATAGATGCCGACTTCCGTGTCCGGGTCGATTGTGCGGCGCTCGCCGCTCATCGTGTCCCTGATGGTCACCTCACGCATGCCCGTTCCTTACGGCAGCGCTTCAGAAGGTTCGGTATCCGCCGGCTCCGGGACCACCGCGGCGACGCCTCGATGTCGATCCGGACTCGCCGTCACCCTCACGCGTGGATTCCGTGCGCTCCCAGTCCGGTGCGGTGCTGGAAGCAGCAGACAGAGCTTCCTGGCGGGCACGGTCTGCGGCGGCGCGGACCTCGTCGTCAGCGGACTGCTGGGCGAGTTCGGCGCGGCGGTCGGCTTCACGCCGGATGCGCTCGTCTTCGTCACGCAGCCGCTGTTCGGCCAGTTCCCTCGCCTCCTCCTCGCGCTCACGCCCGAACTTCTCGACCAGGGCGTCAACCCGCTCGGTGGCTTCACGGCGTACCTGCTCGGTGCCTTCCATGACCTGGCGCTGGACGTCAGCCTCGATCTCGGCGATCCGCTGGCGGGCGAGCTGCTCGAACTCGTTGGCGTGGGCCTCGGCCTGTGCGGCGCGGTCCTGGGCCTTGGTGGCCCTCGCATCGGCTGCCTCGATCCGGTTCACGGCTTCACGCTCGGCCGCCTGCCTGGCTTCCTTCGCCAGTCGCTCAGCGGTCTCTTCAAGATTCCTGGTGCGGGTGGCGAGTCGTTCTTCGCCTTCAGCAGCAACCTTGCTGAGCGCTTCCTCGCGGGTCGCACGCTCTTCTTTCAGGGTGCCTTCCACGCGCTTCAGTTCGGCCTCAACCTTGGCCTGGGCGTCGCGGGCTTCGGCTTCACGACTGGTGAATCCTTCGAGCGCCTCTTCGGCCTCCTGGCGACCCTTCTGGGCCGCTTCGATCTTCTCGCGGGCCTCGGTACTCAGTTTGCGCAGGGTCTCGCGGGCCTTCGCCTTGATTTCTTCGCGGGCTTCGGCTGTCTCCCGAGCGGCGGCGGTCTTGGCCGCTTCGACGCGCTCGTCGGCAGTGGCCGCTTCAGCCCTTGCCCTCTCGGCGTCGGCTTCGTACGAGCGGGCCTTGCTGACCGCGTCACGCGCAATCGCAAGCGCCTTGAGTTCCGAATCGCGGGCAGCCATTTCGGCGGCACGAGCCTTCGCTTCGCTTTCGTTTAGCTCCTTTGCAAAGGCCTCGATCCGGGCGTTCATCTTCGAAGATGCCTCGCCAACCTGGCGAAGCTCGGCCGGTAGGCCGTTCGTCCCGTTCGTCTCTTCCTTTGACGGAGCTGGAGTTGAATCGCTCATCGTCAGTCCAAACTTACTACTAGAGGGAGCGTTTGAGGATTTTGCCGGTGGCATTTCTCGGCAGCTCGTCCATGAATACGAACTCCCTGGGAGTCTTGAAAGAAGCGAGATTGGACTTGACGTAAGTCTTCAGATCACCGTCGGTGACCGTCCCGGACTGCCTGATCACGACAAACGCCTTGAGCGTCTGGCCGTACTTGTCGTCCTCCACCCCGATCACCGCGGCCTCGACCACATGCTCGTGAGCGGCCAGCAGTTCCTCGACCTCACCGGGGAAGACGTTCTCCCCGCCGGAGATGATCATCTCGTCGTCACGGCCGTCGATATAGAGCAGGCCGCGTCCACCGAAGTGCCCGACATCGCCGCTCGAGATGTAGTCGTCAAGTGCCTCCTTGCCGCCACCCCCGGTGTAGCCCTCAAAGGTCATCCCGTTGTTGACGAAGATGCGACCAGTCTCTCCCGCCGGCACGTCGACCCCATTCTCGTCCACCAGCCTGATCGATGTTCCGTGCGGCCGGTGGCCGGCCGTGGCCGGGTCGAACCGCAGATCCTCCGGGGTCGCGATTGTGGCGAAAGCGACTTCCGTCGAGCCGTAGAGGTTGTAGATGTTGTCGCCGAAACGGTCCATCCAGTCTGTCGCCAGTCCCCCCGGCAGGACCGAGCCGGAAAGGGTGACGATGCCCAGATTGGAGGCCCTCAGCGAGTCAAGGACATCCTCTGGCAGTTCCATGATCATCTGCAGCATCACCGGGACCGCGACCAGCACTTCCGCGGAGTGCTCGTCGACCCGCCGCATCGCCTGTTCCGGATCAAAGCGCCGGTCGAGAACGATCGTCGCACCGAGGGTCAGCGCGAAGATCGAGTTGATGAAGCCCCACGAATGAAAGAGCGGGGCCGCGATCACCATCGTCTCCCCAGCGCGATGGGGGATCTTGCCCATGAGGCCGGTAATGCCGGACAGGCCCTTGGGCGAATTCCGCTGAGCGCCCTTCGGGGTACCGGTCGTGCCGGAAGTGAGAATGATGAACTTCGACTCGGTCTCAGGGTAAGGCAGTTCCCGGCTGTCGGCCGACCTGATCAGGCCTTCGAGGCTTCCGTCGCCGGTATCGGCACCACCCCACGCGACCACCCGGATGACATCGTCAGGCACATCAGCCAGCAGGTCCGCGAACTCCTCGTCATAGACCAGGACCTTCGGGCCCTCGCGCTCCACGACCTCCGCCAGTTGCGGGCCGGAGAACATCGTATTGAGGAAGAGCGATGTCGCCCCCAGCTTGCCGCCGGCCAGCATGGTCTCGATGAACCCGCGGTGATTGCGGCACATGATGCCGATGCCGTCGCCTTCGTTCAGTCCCAGCCGGGCCAGCGCCCGGGCCAGCGCCGTGGTGCGGTCGTGGACCTCGCTGAAAGTCAGCGAGCCGGCCTCGTCGACGATGAAAGTCTCGTCCGGATGCTTGATCGCCGCGACCTTGATCGCGGTACCGGGTGTGGTTCCGCCCTTGATCAGGCTTGAAACGACGCGGGCCGTCTTGTCCGGGCGCATCGGACCGATGATGCCGGTCTCGGCGAGCACTTTGATCTGGAAGCCCAGATCGGAAACCTTGGTGAATACCTCTCCTACGCCCATGAGCCGTAACCCTATCTGCGGAGCGGTTTGCCTGGCTACGCGACTTCCACGCTGGCCACGGCGATGCAGGCAATGCCTTCGCCGCGGCCGATCCAGCCCATGCCTTCGTTGGTGGTCGCCTTGACGTTCACCCTCGCTGAAGTGACGTCCCCGATCATCCGGACGATCCTCGCCCGGTACTCACCGAGCTTCGGTTCTTCACAGATCACGGTGGCGTCGATGTTCTCGATCCGTCCACGCAGCATGCCGACGACGGTGCGAAGCATCTCGATCGAATCCGCTCCGTGCCAGATCGGGTCGCTGTCGGGAAATATCGCGCCGATGTCCTCCATGCCGCCGGCACCCAGGATCGCGTCGATCACAGCGTGGGTCAGGACGTCGGCGTCGGAATGGCCGATCAGCCCGCGGTCGTAGTCGATCGTCACCCCGCCGATGATCAGGGGGCGATCCTCGCCGAAGCGATGACTGTCGTATCCGATGCCGACGCTGGCGCTCACCGGGCTAGAATAGCGGCAGCGCAATCAACAGCCGTGACCGTCGAATACCCCCCAACAGGGGGAATTAGACGGTCACCTTGGCTTGGAAGGTCAACGAGGAGAATTCTTGGGCCGTTACGACGAGGTCAGGGCCGAGCACGAGTGGCGGGTCCCGGAGCGATACAACATCGCCGCCGACGTCTGCGACCGCCATCCTCCGGAAAAGCTGGCGATGATCTTCGAGGATCACACCGGCACCCACCGCGAAGTGCTGTGGGGCGAACAGCAGTCGCTCGCCAACCGGGCGGCCAACATGCTCACCGCCCACGGCGTCACCAAAGGCGACCGGGTCGCGGTGTGTGCGCCGGCATCGCCAGAAACCGCAGCTGTCTTCTTCGCCACCTGGAAGGTCGGGGCGATCCTGATCTCGATGTCGGTGCTCTACGGCGACGATGGCATCGAGCACCGGGTCAAGGACTCGGAGGCGAAGCTGATCGTCACCGACGCCGGCAACGCCCACCGGATGCCGGCCGCGCTGGTGGACGAGGTGATCGAGCTCAATGGGGACCTCCTGGCCGGGTTCGACGACAGCTTCGAGACCCTCGACACCTCGGCCGATGACCCGGCCCAGATCTATTACACCTCCGGCACGACCGGACTTGCAAAAGGCATCCTCCACGCCCACCGCTACATCCTCGCCCACGAGGAGTTCATCTACAGCCAC
>JBPPMT010000032.1:0-2563 GCA_051306195.1 Solirubrobacterales bacterium | reverse complement strand
CGACGACCAGGGTTGCGCCGTCGCTGGTGGCGACGGTCTCGGACGGGGATTGATCCTCGGTCCCGGTCACCAGGGTGGTGACCAGACCATTGTCGCCGAATTCCGGCTCGAGGTCTCCTGGTCTCGCGTTCGCACCGACCGGAAGAAGCAGCGCGATCATCATCAGGCTGGTGATCAGGCCCAGTCCCATGATCTTCGTTTGACTCGTTGATTCCATGCCTGCCTCCTGGATAACGATGCTGTCCATGTAGACCATCGGCGGCAGCATAGTTGCGAACCTGCAAGCAAACCTGCAGCCGGAGGATGCGGGGTGGTTGGCGGGAACTCCCTTTCCATGCACGATCCCGTACTTGACGAGTCCCTGAAGCGGCTTGCTGCCGAAGCTTCGACCCGGTTCACCTCGCTGGTGGCCACCGGTGACGAGATCCCGTTCGACGTTGCCGAAAACAACGGGGACAGCTCTCATTTTTACCGCTACGTGCCGCTCACATCGCGTTACATCACCGCTCACCTGGACGAGCTGAAGTCACTGGTTGTGCGTTTGGTACTGATATTCGTAACCGAACGCACATCGTTTATGGCGTATCTGCCTTGCTACTGCTTGACGAATTGGTTCGGGCGCGGTTTGAGCTTGGCCCGGAAGGGGACCCAGGGGTTTTCGATGCTCCTGCCGGTCCAGCATGGGGTGTAGCTGCTGTATTCGAAGTTGTCGACGATCGCAAACATTCCGGTCACCCAGCGGCCCGAAAAGCGACCCTTGAAATTCGAAAGGAAGTCAGAGCTCGGCTGGACTCGCTTGAAATGCCCGGTGCGCTTGTTGACCTTGATTCCATTGGCTCCGGAAACCAACCTGTGCAACTTCCCATCGGAGCAGTTCAGGTTGCCGACGGTGTGTATGGAAATCGGGCGCTTGCCGATCCGGAGGAACCCAATGGTAATTCCCGGAGTGGTTCCGCGGTAGATCGAGATCAAGGGTCCGATCCGTCCGGGCTTCAGCCGGTCCCGGCCCGGACCGCCGAAGAGCTGGTCCCGCGCGCTTCCACCCTTGAGCAGATCCCGGCCGCTGCCTCCGAAGATGCGGTCGTTCCAACCGTCGCCGAACAATCGGTCGCTTTCCGATCCGCCGAAGATCGAGTCGTCCTGCGCACCGCCCTGGATGACGTCCCTTCCCGGTCCGCCGCGCAGGACATCCCTCTGCTTCGATCCCGCCACGCGGTCGTTGCCGGGGCCAGCGATGGCTTTGATCGAGAGGTCGTCGTTCAGGCTGCTGATCCGGTCGTTTCCTTTCCCGGCACAGATGGTCGAATGGTACCCGCCGACGATCCTGTCGTTGCCGCCGAAAGTCAGGAAAGTCCCGTATTCGCCGTAGATCTCGTCCGGTCCCCCGTCTCCGACGTAGTCGGCCAGCTTGCCGTCGCAGCGCGGCCATTCGGCGCTGCCGGCGTCGAACCGGGCGAGGTTGAAGCCAGTGAGTTCACCCCGGCGCCCCTGACCGGCGATCACGATCGAATCCCCCGTCTGCGCCAGAGTGGTGGTGTTCGGCGGACGATCGTATCCGACCCCTGGCTCTCCCAGCCAGGCGTACGAGATGCCGTCGCCGCCGAAGGTGGCGTCGGGCCGGCCATTCGGCAGGAACCTGGCGACGAAGCCAGATTTCTCCGAGCCATTGCAGCAGCCGGGATTCAGCCCACCGGAGGCGAGTAGCTTGCCGTCACCGTCGAACTCGAGATCGTTGATCTCGATCTGGGCGTGCTCTCCGAGGAACCGGGTTACGTCCCATCGCAAGTTGTTGGGTTGTACGCCCGGGGCGAGCTGCTCGTACCCGTTCCCGTCGAGTTTGTAGATCCAGTTCGCGCCGCCGATCAGCAGCTGGCCGTCATCGTCCAGGGTGAGCGCGCGGCTGGTGGTTCGGCCGATATAGCCGGCGCCGGGAAGCGAGTATCTGGACTCACTGCCCGGTTCGACCTGACCGGAGGGCTCGATCGAGGTTTGGGTGAGATCCAGGTCGATTCTGTAGTCGGTGCTTTCAGAGGGCGAACCCGTGACGACGTGGGCGCGACCGTCAGGCTCGATCAGCGCCCAGTTGACTTTTCCGAGCTGGGGCAGGCCGATAGTCCCACTGCCGTCGCCGAAGTCTGGGTCCGGAGTGCCGTCGGCGAGTAGTCCGATCTCCATCAAAGCGGCGCAATCGGACTGGCAGGCGAGGTAGCTGGTGCCGATCGCCCTGATCCGGCCATCGTCCAGGACCTTGAGTGCGAAGATGTCGATTGCCGTCGGTTCGTCCGTGTTGTATGGCAGTTTCAGTGGCTCTACGTCGAAGGTGTAGGAGCCGGAAGTTCCAAAGGACCCGTCGACCAGGCCGTCGGAGTTGAAGCGGGCGACCTCGGCCAGGTTTCCGTGGCTCCCGGCCACGATGATCTTGCCATCGCGTTCGGCGACCGAGTCCCAGCCGGACCCGGAGGTGCTGACCTTTCCGTCGTCGCCGAAGGCGGGGTCGAGGGTACCGTCGGCGAGGTATTTCCGGATCAGGGAGCGCCCGGTCCCTGCATCGCCGCCGACGACC
>JBPPMT010000157.1:0-13606 GCA_051306195.1 Solirubrobacterales bacterium | reverse complement strand
GGGCGAGACCGAACGGCTCCGGCTTTCAGCCCCGGATCCGCGGGCCAGCGCCGTCAGACTGTCCAATCCCCTTTCCGAGGACCAGTCAGTGATGCGGACGACCCTGCTCGGCTCGCTGCTCGGCGCCGCCGGCCGCAACCGGTCGCGGGGAGCCAGCCGGATCGCGCTGTTCGAATCCGGAAGAGTCTACCTGCCGGCCGGGGACTTCGGTCCCGGTCCGCTCGGTGGCGACTTCCCGGGCGACCAGCGGCCGCCGGTCAACGAACCGCAGCACCTCGCGGTGCTCGCGACAGGTTCGATCGACCCGGCCACGTGGGGCAGCGATCCCGCCACCGCAGATTTCTTCCAGATCAAGGGCGTGCTCGAGCGGCTCGCAGTCGGCCTCGGTACGACGATCGAGGTCATCGCCGGCGAGCAGCCGTTCCTCCATCCGGGGCGGTCCGGCACCGTAGTCGCGAACGGCGAAGACATCGGCTGGATCGGTCAGCTCCATCCCTCGGTCGCCGCTTCCTGGGACCTCGACGATACCGTCGCTTTCGAGATCAGCCTTTCCGAACTGCTCGCACAGTCACCGCTCGGGGAAGAGACCTATGGCGACTTCACCAGCTTCCCTCCGGTAGACCGGGACCTCGCCCTCGTCATCGCCGACGAGGTCGAAGCGGCTTCGGTGCTCGGCGTCGTCCGGGAAGCCGGGGGAGACCTCCTCGCCTCCGTGACCGTGTTCGACGTCTACCGGGGTGACCAGGTCGGCCCGGAAGAGAAGAGCCTGGCGCTCAGGATGCGGTTCCGGGCGGACGACCGGACACTCAGCGATGAAGAAGTCGATCCGGTCTGGCGGGCGGTCATCGCCGCCGCCGAAGGGCTGGGAGGCAAGGTCCGTGACTGACTTGACCCAACCGATCGGTCCCGAAGGGGCCAAAGCGCGGGTATTGGTCGCCGGTGCGACCGGTTACGCCGGCGCACTAGCGGCCCAGCTCGTCTGGCACCACCCGGAACTGGAACTGGCCGAGATCACCTCGCGGTCCGAGACCGGCGCGGCGCTCAACCGGCTCTATCCGCGGTACGACGTGCCGCTGGAGCTGAAGGAGCTCGACCTGGCCGGGCTCGAAGACATCGACGTCGGCATCGTTGCCTACCCGCACGGTGCGGCCGCCCCTGTGGTCGCCGAGATGCGTGGCCTCGGCATGATCGTCATCGACCTGTCCGCGGACTTCCGGCTCGAGGACCTACCGACTTACGAGAAGTACTACGGCCCCCACAGCGAACCCGAACTGCTCGACGGCGCCGTCTACGGCCTGCCGGAGCTGAACCGGGACAAGGTGAAGGACGCCGAGCTGATCGCCAACCCCGGCTGTTATCCGACCGCCACGATCCTGGCCCTGGCGCCGCTCGCCGAAGCCGGGCTGATCGACGACGTCGTCATCGACGCCAAGTCCGGTGTGTCCGGCGCGGGACGGGGCGGGGGCGAGGGGACTTCCTTCGTGACCGTGACCGAGAACGTGTCGCCCTACAAACCGGTGGGCCACCGGCACCGGCCGGAGATCCTGGAGAAGCTGAACAAGCTCGCTCCGGGCGGAGGAATCGATTCCCTGACGTTCGTGCCACATCTGGTCCCGCTCGACCAGGGCGAGCTGGTCAGCTGCTACGTCAAAGCTTCGTCCGCGGTCAGCCAGTCCGAACTCGACACGATGTACGAAGCCAGCTACGCGGATGAGCAGTTCGTGACCGTGCGGAACGTTCCGCCCGGCATGAGGGACGTGCGTGACACCAACCAGTGCCACATCCAGGCGTTGGCGGGAGATGACCGGATCGTTGTGTTCGCGGTGATCGACAACCTCTGGAAGGGTGCCTCGGGGCAGGCCATCCAGAATCTGAATCTGATGCTCGGACTCGACGAAGGAATGGGAATCTCGTGAGCGAGCCGTTCTTCAGGTCACGCTGGGTTGAAACCCCGGCGAACGTCGAGTACCACGACGACGCCGTTCTGCCGGCCGGATTCCGGGCTGGCGGGGTCCCCTGCGGACTCAAGGGCGACGGCAAGACGGACCTCGGCCTGCTCGTCTGTGACGAAGACGCAGTCAGCTCTTCGATCCTCCTGACCCGGAACGCCGCCGCCGCGGCGCCGATCCGGGTCTGTCGTGACCACCTCGTCCAGGATTCGGTCCTGGCGGTCATCGTGAACTCCGGAAACGCCAACGCCGCCACCGGTGACCAGGGCATGGAAGACGCGCTCGCCATGCGGAACTCAGCCGCCGCCGCGCTCGGGGTCGATGCGACCCGCGTCGCTGTGGCCGAGACCGGAGTGATCGGTGTGCCGATGGACATGGAATCGGTGCTCTCCGGCATCGATGGGCTCGCCGCCGGTATCTCCACCGAAGGTGCCGTCCCTTTTTCCGACGCGATCATGACCACCGACAAGTGGCCCAAGCGCTGCACGGTGACGGTTGACGGCGTGACGGTTTCCGCCCAGGCCAAGGGTGCGGGCATGATCGAACCGGGCTTCGCAACGATGCTCTGCTTCGTCCAGACCGACGCTGCTATCGCTGATCCTGAAGCCATGCTGCGGAAGGGTGTAGCGGAGTCCTTCGAGCGGATCACGGTCGACGGCCAGATGAGTACCAACGACACCGTGCTTCTCCAGGCGAGTGGCCTGTCCGGCAAGCCCATGCCCGACGGCCTGCTCGAAGCCGTCCTCCTCCAGCTTGCGATCGAAGTGGTGCGGGACGGCGAAGGAGCGACGAGGGTGGGGCGGATCGAAGTTTCTGGCGCGGCCGATGACGAAGAAGCCGAGCTTGTCGCCCGGCGGATCGCCAATTCACCTCTGGTGAAGACCGCACTGCTCGGAAAGGACCCGAACTGGGGCCGGATCGCGCAGGCTGCCGGCGCGGCCCTCGCGGGCTCCGACATCGGTGAGCTCGGTCCCGATGTGATCGAGGCCGACGAGCTGGCCGGAGATCAGCCGGAAGCCGAGCTTGCGCTACGGCTCGACCGGGGCGAGGGCGTTTCCCACATCTACTTCAGTGACCTGACCCACGAGTACATCGTCATCAACGCCGAATACACAACGTAAGGACCAGAGATGGACCAGGAAAAGGCCAAGGAGATCGCCGGAGTGCTCGATGACGAGAACGTCACCGTGCTGCTCGAAGCGCTCCCTTACATCCGGGAATTCCACGGCAAGACCGTCGTCATCAAGTACGGGGGAGCCGCGATGCGGGAGGAGACCCTGCGCGAGGCCTTCGCCAAGGACGTGGTCCTGCTCAAGTACGTCGGCATGAACCCGGTGATCATCCACGGCGGTGGTCCCGAGATCTCCGAAGTGATGAAGAAGATGGGCCTCGAGGTCAAGTTTCACCACGGGCTGCGGGTCTCTGATGCCGAGACGGTTGAAGTCGCCAAGATGGTCCTGCTCGGAAAGGTCAACGCCGACCTGGTTAGACGGCTGAATCAGGCTGGTCAGCCCTCGGTCGGACTTTCCGGCGAGGACGGCGCGCTCTTCGAGGTTGCCCCTGTCGCCAATGCGGCCGAGGTCGGGTTCGTCGGAGAGATCGAGCGGGTGGACGTCGACGTGCTCAATCACATCTCCGAGGACTACATCCCGGTGATCGCTTCAGTGGCCTCGGACCGCGAGAGCAATTCGTACAACGTCAACGCCGACGAAGCGGCCGGCAAGGTCGCGGCGGCACTCGGTGCTTACAAGGCGGTCTTCCTGACTGATGTCGTGGGCTGGCTGGAGGATCCCGAGGATGAGACCTCACGGATCTCGCAGACCACCGTGGCTGACGTGAGCGACGCCCTCGAGGGCATCGACGGCGGAATGCGGCCCAAGCTGACCGCCTGCATCAACGCGATCCAGGGTGGGGCCCAGGCCGCACACATCATTGACGGCAGGCGCCCGCATTCGCTGCTGCTGGAACTGTTCACGGACGTCGGCATCGGAACGATGGTGAATCCGTGAACGAAGACCTGAAGCAGCGCGAAGAACGTTTCGTGATGCAGACATACAAGCGGGCCCCGGTCGAGTTTGTCCGTGGCGAGGGCGCCCTGCTCTTCGATTCCGAAGGCAAGGAGTACATCGACATGCTGGCCGGAATCTCGGTGGCCTCGGTCGGCCATTGCCACCCGGACGTCGTTGCGGCGGTACGGGAGCAGGCGGGGGAGCTGATGCATGTCTCGAACCTCTTCTACACGCAGCCGATGGTCGACCTGGCTGAATGCCTGTCCGCATCTTCACTCGGCGGAAGGGTGTTCTTCTGCAACTCCGGCACCGAGGCCAACGAATGTGCGATCAAGATCGCTCGCAAGGCGGCCAATGCCCGGGGAGTCAAGAACCCGGAGATCATCTCCTTCGAGAGCGACTTTCACGGACGCACCTACGGATCACTTTCGGCTACGCCCGGCCTGGCGAAAGACGAGAAACTCGGGCCGATGCTGCCGGGGTTCCGTTCGGTGCCCTTCGACGATGGTGCAGCGCTCGAAGCGGCGGTCAACGAAAACACCGCGGCCATCCTGATCGAGGCGATCCAGGGCGAGGCCGGCGTGTTCGTACTTTCTGACGAGACGCTCAAGCTGGCCCGTGAACTTTGCGACCGGACCGGGGCTCTCCTGATCATCGACGAGATCCAGACCGGCATGGGCCGGACCGGATCACTCTGGGCATACGAGCAGGGGCCGGCCAGGCCGGATGTCATCACCAGCGCAAAAGCGCTCGGTGGAGGTGTCGCGATCGGTGCCTGCATAACCACTGAAGCGGCGGGGGAGATACTCGCTCCCGGTGATCACGGATCCACCTTTGCCGCCGGACCCGTTGCTGCATCGGTTGCCCTGGTCGTGCTCGACCTGATCGATCAGCCGGAAATGCTCCGGCGGATCAGGTCTCTGGGGGCGAGGCTGACCGAAGGCCTGCTGGAGGTCGACGGGGTCGAAGCCGTTCGTGGCCGTGGACTGATGCTCGGAGTCGAACTCTCCGAAGGCATCAATTCAGCGGAAGTCAACGCAAGGCTGCTGGAGCTGGGCCTCGTCGCCAACGCTCCGCGGCCCGACACAATCCGGCTCCTGCCGCCATTCGTCCTCACCGACGAGCAGGCCGACCGGGCGCTGTCGATCATTTCCGAAGCAGTTTCCGGGCAGGTTTCCGGATGAACTTACGGGTAGCATCATCACTCGCCAACTTCACGGAGGTACCTCGAAGATGAATGACGATCCGACAAGAATCATGAGAGAAGACGACCGGCCGCCCAGAAGGCGGAGGGACGACCGAGGTTACGACCCGTACGACCCCGAGGACAAGAGCAAACGGCTTCGCCTGCTGTTGATCGCGATGCTCGCCGTGATCGTCGGACTTGTGATCGCAGTGGTCGTGATCGCCAACAGCAACAGCGATTCCGGCAGCGAACAGACCGGCGTCACCGGCCTGACCGATTCAACGACTTCAGAGGGCACTGTTGTGCCGCCGGAGGACACGGATGGCGACACCGGCGAAACCCCGGTCGAACCGACCACCCCGGTCGAACCGGACACCGGTGGAATCACTCCGGAGACCCCGAGCGACAGCGGAACCGAGCCGGATTCAAGCGGAGGCGTTTCCCCGCCCACTGACAGTGGCAGCTCGACTGGCGGTATCAGCCCCGGATGACCGAGCTGACCCTTGATTCGATGCCGGAGCCGATCGCCACTTACGAGGCGCGGCCCGAAGACGTGAACCGGGTCCTCCTGCTCTATTCGGGCGGGCTGGATACGAGCGTCATGCTCCACTGGATCCAGGATCAGTACGAAGCGGAAGTCGTCACCCTGACGGTCAACCTCGGACAGCCAGGGGAGGACTACACCGAGGTCACCGACAAGGCCAAGGCGATGGGTGCGATCGAGACCGTGGTGATCGACGCGCGCGAGGAATTCGCCGAGGACTACGTATTGCCGGCAATCAAGGCCAACGCCCTTTATGGCGGTGGCTATCCGCTGTTCACTTCGCTGGGTCGACCGTTGATCGGCAAGCTCGGGGTTGAGGTTGCGGCCCGGACCGGCTGTGACACCCTGGCCCACGGATGCACCGGCAAAGGCAACGACCAGGTTCGTCTGGAGAGCACCGTCGCCACGCTCAACCCCGACTTGAAGATGATCGCTCCGGTTAGGGCCTGGAAGATCGGTCGGGAAGAAGAACTCGAGTACTGCCGCAAGCACGACATCCCGCTGAAGGGCGGGACCTCGGCGGCTCCGTATTCAATTGACGACAACCTCTGGGGCAGGTCTTCGGAAGGCATTTCGATCGAGGACCTGGGCTCACCGCCGCCGGAAGACGTCTTCCAGCTGGTCACGAGGCCCGAACTTGCTCCGGGTGAGCCCGAGACCGTCACGATCGGTTTCGAGGAAGGCCGCCCGGTCAGCTTCAACGGCGAGCGCATGGACCTGGTCGAGCTGATTGACGCGGCGTCCGAAGCCGGCTGCAGGCACGGAGTCGGCATCGTCGACCACATCGAAGACCGCATCGTCGGACTCAAGGTCCGGGACATCTACGAGGTCCCGGCAGCAACGATCATCCTCACTGCGCATCAGGAACTCGAGAAGCTCGTCTCGACGATTCACCAGAACAACTTCAAGAACACCCTCGACCGACACTGGGCCTACATGGCATACGCCGGTTTATGGTTCGAACCGTTGCGGTACAACCTTGATGCGTTCATGGACTCGGCAAATGAATACGCCACAGGTGAGATCTCGGTCAAGCTCTACAAGGGTTCGGCCACGCCGACGGTGCGTTCGTCGCCGTTCGCGCTCTACGACGAGGCCCTGGCTTCATTCGGCGAATCCGGGGGGGAGTTTTCCCAGCAGGCCAGTCCGGGCTTCATCGAACTTTTCTCACTTCAGAGCCGAATGGCTCACCGGGTACGAAATCGAGAGGAAAACTGATGTTCTACTCACTGATTGGCAAGGTCACGGTCAAGGTGTTCGTGAGCTTTTTCCGACAGAAGTTCGTTTTTCGCACAGCGCTGCTCACCGGAGCGGCCGCCGCTGTCGGGATCACCGTAGTTGGAGTTGCTGGTTATTTGGCCACGCGGGACGTCCCCGAAGGCTAGACCTGCTTTTGCACGAGATCTTGCTCATGGCCCCCGGATCGGGGGGCCGGGCGGGAGCCTTGGTTACGGTGTGAGTTGGTTTTGGCTTCCCCTCACACATTCCGATACCTCATCGAAAGGGCTTGACGATGAGGCGTTCAATTCTTGCGGGCACGATCGTGCCCGCTCTTCTTTGTGCGGTCTTTGCGACTACGTCTGCAGCTGACGTCGACGAGCTCGAATCCGACGCTTCGGCGGCCAAGCAGCGAATCGAGCGGGTCTCCGAGTCGCTCGGTGAAGGCCGGGCGCAGCTCGATTCGGCGAACGAGCAGTCCGCCGAAGCCGCGGCGAAGGCTGCCGGAATGAACGACCTGATCGCCACCGGTGCCGAGAAGTCCGCCTCGCTGGACGAGAAAGTCGCCGGGTCCGAGGCGCAACTCGAACGGGCGCGCCTCCGACTCAAGCGGGCCGAGCGACTTCTGGCCGAGCGCCTGGTTGCGATCTACATGTCGGGCTCGCCGGACACTTTCGACCTGGTCCTCGGTGCGGCTGACTTCAGCGACCTCGCCACCGGCAATGAATACATCGAAGCGCTGCAGAACGCGGACGTCAGGCTCGCTACCCGGGTCCGCTCTGTCCGTAACGACTTTGAAGACAGGACCGAAGAGCTCAAGCTGCTGAAGGTCAGGGTCGACGAGCACAACGCGCAGCTCGCGGCGGCCCAGGCCGGGATCGAAGCCGCCCGGGCTGCTGCCGCGGCGAGCGCGGCCAGGCTGGCCTCCCTGAACGACTCCCGTGAAGGGGAGATCGCGACGCTCAAGGACGACATCAACGATTTCGAGAAGCAGATCGCCAAGGAGCAGGCGGCGGCCGCTGAAGCGGCAGCAGTATCACCCGAAGAAGCGGTCGACCAGCAGCTCGGCGGCCCCTACTCGATTCCCACCTACATCGTGATGTGCGAGTCGGGTGGCAACTACGCTGCGCTCAATCCCTCGAGTGGAGCCGGCGGCGCCTACCAGATCATCCCGTCCACCTGGGAGGCGTACGGAGGAACGGGCCTGCCCAACGAAGCATCAAAGGCAGAGCAGGACCGAATCGCAGCCCTGATCTACGCCGACTCAGGAACGTCCCCCTGGGTCTGCGGCTAGGGACGCTGCCTCGCAGCTGAAGCAGATACTTCCGAAAGGGCGCCCAGTTGGCCGCCCTTTCTTGTTGGGACGCGGTTGCCTCTTGGAGCCCTTACACGGCCGAGTCTCGGGAGCCATATTCGGAGGTGCCTGCGTTTTTGGTGCGGACTGCGCGGTTATCGCAGGCACCTGGCCTGGTGCCCACGTTCTCTTCAGCCGGCGATTGCGGCCAGTTCTGCCGGGCGGAGGAGTGCCTTCAGCAGACCGGGTTCCAGGACTGCCAGGCCGCCTTTCTTCATCTTGACGCTGGCTCCGGTGATCCGGGCCACCTCCATTGAGAGGACCGGTTCGTGTCCGACCAGGAGCATGTCGCCGCGCCCGGCGGCGAGGTCGAGTGTGTCGTAGCCGCCATTGCCGATCGACTCGACGATCTCCGGCTTGATTCCCAGGGCGTGGCAGGCCAGCTCGGCCGTGTCATAGGCGCGGACCCTGGGGCTGGTCACGCAGGTCTCGACCCGGATCCCAAGGGTGGACATCGCCCGTCCGGCCATGACTGACTGTTGCTCGCCCTTGGGGGTGAGCCGGCGGGCGGCGTCGCCACCTTCGCCCTCGTTTTCAGCGTCGCCATGTCTCAGCAGGTAGATCATCGCGAGGCATCGTATTCGGGCTCCGCAAACTCCGCAAAAAGGTGTCATTTGTCACCCGGTTGTGTCTGATGCTTTTGCCATCATGGACCTCCGTGAGTATCGACAGTCCATCCAGCCCTCAGGTAGCCCATCTGCACGTTCACAGCGAGCATTCGGTGCTGGATGGAGCCTGCAATATCAAGGAAATGGCGGCCCGCGCGGCGGAGCTCGACATGCCTGCACTCAGCCTCACCGATCACGGTGTGATGAACGGTGCGCTCGACATGTACAAGGCCTGCAGGGACAGCGATGTCAAGCCGATTCTCGGCATCGAGGCCTACTACGTCGATGACCGGCACACGGTCAAGGAGATGCCGAAGTACGAGCGCAACCACCTCACCCTGCTGGCCGAGAACGATGTCGGATTTCGAAACCTCGTCGAGCTCAGTTCAGAGGGATTCCTCGAAGGCATGCACCGCGGCAAGGCCAACATCGACATGGAGCTGCTGGACCGCCACTCCGAAGGCGTGATCGTCCTCACCGGTTGCCTGCAGGCCAGGTTCGTCAAGCGGCTGGTCGAGGACCGTCCGGATGACGCCCGCGAGCACCTCGACGAGCTGATTCAGGTCTTCGGTCCGGAGCAGGTCTACCTGGAGGTCCAGAAGAACGGGATCGACGATCAGGACCGGGCCAACGCGCAGATCGCCCGCATCTCCCGCGAGGTCGGTCGTCCTCTCGTGGCCACCGCCGACGTCCACTACCTCCGCCGCGAGGACTACGTCAACCACACGGCTCTGCTCTGCGTCCAGACCAAGTCGACCCTCGACGCTCCGAAGATGACCTTCGATACGAACGAGTTCTATCTCAAGGATGCGGACGAGATGACCGCCGCATTCGCTGAGTGGCCGGAGGCTGTTCCGATGACCCTCGAGGTCGCCGAACGCTGCAATGTGGAGATCCCGCTCGGGGAGATCCTGCTGCCGAAGTTTCCGACAGAGAACAACGAGGACTCGACGGTCATGCTCCGCCGGATCGCCCTCGAAGGCCTCAAGGGCCGGTACGGGGACCCGGTACCGGCCGTCGCGATGGAGCGCCTCGAGTTCGAGCTCGGAGTGATCGAGGAGATGGGCTTCCCGGACTACTTCCTGATCGTCTGGGACTTCATTCACTACGCCAAGGAGAACGGCATTTCGGTCGGACCGGGCCGTGGTTCCGCTGCCGGCTCGATCGTCTCCTACTCGCTCGGCATCACCGACATCGACCCGGTCGAGCATGACCTCTTCTTCGAACGGTTCCTCAACCCCGGACGCAAGTCGATGCCGGATATCGACATCGACTTCTCGGTCCGTGGCCGGGACCGCATGATCCAGTACGTCACTGAGAAGTACGGCTCGGACTCGGTCGCCCAGATCATCACCTTCGGAACGATGGCCCCGCGGGCCGCGATCCGCGATTCAGCCCGGGTCCATGGCTACGACTACAAGACCGCGGATACCCTCGCCAAGCAGATCCCGGCACCGATTATGGGCCGCTCGCCATCTTTCGAAGAATGTCTGAAGCCGGGCCAGGAACTCCAGAAGACGTATGAGTCGGATCCTGACGCGAAGAAGATCATCGATACGGCCAAGGGCCTCGAGGGCAAGATCCGGAACACCTCGATTCATGCCGCCGCCGTGGTCATCTCCGGTCGGCCACTGAAAGAGATCGTTCCGCTGCAGCTGGTCGAGGACAAGTCCGCGGCGCCGTCGACCGACGAGAACGGCAAACCGGTCAAGGCCTACAAGACTGTGACCCAGTACTCGATGAACCCGGTCGAGGAGATGGGCCTCCTCAAGATGGATTTCCTGGGCCTGCGAAACCTCGATGTGATCGACGACGCGATCGACATCATCAAGCGCTCGAGGGACGTCGAGATCGATATCGGCGAAATCCCGCTGGACGACGAGTTGACCTACAAGATGCTTGCTTCGGGCGACTCCACCGGAGTGTTCCAGCTCGAGTCAGAGGGCATGCGGGAGGCCATGAAGCGCGTGAATCCGACCGAGTTCGACGACATCATCGCGCTGGTCTCGCTCTACCGTCCGGGCGCCATGGCCGAGATTCCCGCCTACGCCCGTGGCAAGGCCGACCCGACGACGGTCGAGTACGCGGACCCGCGCCTCAAGGAGATCACCGAATCGACCTACGGCTGCCTTGTCTACCAGGAACAGCTGATGGAGATCTCGAAGAAGCTGGCCGGGTTCACGCCGGCCGAGTCGGACGACCTGCGCAAGGCGATCGGCAAGAAGAAGCGGGACATGATGGCCAAGATGGAGACGATGTTCATGGAGGGCACGGCCGCCTCCGGAACCGACGCTTCGGTCTCGCGCAGCCTCTGGGGTTCGATGACGGCCGCGGCCGACTATTCGTTCAACAAGTCGCATGCCGCCTGTTATGCCCTGATCGCCTACCGGACGGCTTATCTCAAGGCCAACTACCCGGCCGAGTACATGGCCGCCGTGATCTCTTCGGTGATGAACACAAAGGACAAGGTCCCGGGCTACATCTCCCGCTGCGCGGAAATGGGCATCAAGGTGATGCCGCCGGACATCAACGTCTCCGACCACAGCTTCGTGGTCGACGGCACCAACATCCGTTTCGGGCTCGACGCGGTCAAGAACGTCGGATACTCGGCGGTCGAGGCCATCCTTCACGCCAAGGCGGAGCGGCCCTTCGACTCCCTGTGGGACTTCTGCGAACGGGCGGATTCGAGGGCAGTGAACAAGCGGGCGATCGAATGTCTGATCAAGTGCGGGGCTTTCGACTCGTTGCCGGGATCGAGGAAAGGGATGCTCGAGATGCTTCCCGAGGCCCAGTCGGCCGGCAACCAGGCGCAGGCCGATGCGCATCTGGGACAGGGTTCGATTTTCGATATGGGCGGTGAAGACGGCGCGCCGCAGGGCGGGGCTCTCAGCGGACAGCACCCACCGATCACCGAGATCGAGTTCGACCAGAAGGAAATCCTGTCGCTTGAGAAGGAAACGCTCGGCCTCTTCCTGTCGTCGCATCCGCTGGATGACCTGCGCGAGGCGTTGGCGGTCAAGTCGGACTGCACTCTGGCCGAACTCGGGGGACGCGAAGATGGCTCCTGGGTCACGGTTGGTGGCATCGTTACCGAGTTCAAGAAGCATCGAACCAAGAGCGGATCCCAGATGGTTTTTGCCACCTTGAGCGACATCGAAGCGGAAGTCGAGCTGATCGTCTTCAAGGCCGGGGAATCGGAAAAGACCCAGGCGGTCCAGCTCGATTCGGTCGTCCTGGTCAAGGGCAGGGTGGACCTGACCGAAAAGGGAACCAAGCTGGTCGTCCAGGATGCCCAGATCTTCGACCCGAAACCGGCCGAGATCGAGAAGGCCAAGCAGCAGCAGGCCCGGCGCAATGAGCCTTTCACCGTCAAGGTGGATTCCGGCCAGCTTTCGCTGGACGCTCTCGAAGAGATGAAAGTCATCTTCAAGCACCACAAGGGGGAGAACGACGTTCATCTGGTGGTTGTTGACGGCGAGCGGGAGAGGCGGCTGAAGCTCGGGCCTGACTACAAGGTGCGCCAGTCATCGAGTCTGCGCAGCGAATTGGACGAGATGCTCCGGGGCGGGACCGCGCAAGCGGCCTGAGCAGCCGTTTTCTCCGTTGACTGACCAATCGGTCAATTTTCACACAACCTAGTCATTGATCCATGTAACATTGTTTTATGACTACTCAGACTTCAGAAGAAGTACTCGAGGAACAGGTCGGGACCGCGGACGAAAAGCCGCCCTTCAGTCTCGAGCTGAACCAGGACCAGAAAGACATCCAGGAGTGGGTACATGGCTTCGCCGAGAACGTTGTTCGGCCCGCCGCCCATGAATGGGACGAGAAGGAAGAATTCCCGTGGCCCGTCGTCGAAGAAGCCGCCAAGATCGGTCTCTACGGCTTTGAAGGCACCGCGCAGTTCTTCGCCGACGAGTCCGGCCTCACGCTGCCGATCGTCAACGAGGAGCTGTTCTGGGGCGATGCCGGTATCGGCATGGCCATCATGGGCACCGGCCTTGCCGTCGCTTCGATCTTCGGGCAGGGCACGCCGGAGCAGATGGGCGAGTGGATCCCCCAGTGCTACGGCACCCCGGAGGACCTCAAGGTCGCCGCGTTCTGCGCTTCCGAGCCCGACGCCGGCTCCGACGTCTCCGCCGTCCGCACGACCGCAAAGTACGACGAGGTCAAGGACGAATGGACCATCAACGGCCAGAAGGCATGGGCCACCAACGGTGGTATCGCCAACGTCCACGTCGTGATCGCCTCGGTCGACCGTGAGCTCGGCTCGCGCGGCCACGCCGCGTTCATCATCCCGCCGAACACCCCCGGCTGCGAGCAGGGCGCCAAGGTCAAGAAGCACGGAATCCGCGCCTCCCACACCGCCGACGTCCACCTCGACGACGTCAAGGTCCCCGGCAACTGCCTCCTCGGCGGCAAGGAGAAGCTCGACGAGCGTCTCGCCCGTGTCCGTGAAGGCAAGCGCGCCAAGGGCCAGGCCGCGATGGCGACCTTCGAGGCCAGCCGCCCGATCGTCGGTTCGCAGGCACTCGGTATCGCCCGTGCCGCCTACGAGTTCGCGCTCGACTATGCCAAGGAACGGGTCCAGTTCGGCAGACCGATCGTCGAGAACCAGGCGATCGCCTTCACCCTCGCCGACATGAAGATGGAAATCGACGCCGCCCGCCTGCTCGTCTGGCGTGCCTCGTGGATGGGCCGCACCCAGGTGCCGTTCACCCAGGCCGAAGGGTCCATG
>JBPPMT010000130.1:0-2354 GCA_051306195.1 Solirubrobacterales bacterium | reverse complement strand
GAGAGGGTGCGGACCACGTGCCGTTGGCCGACAACCTGGTCGAAAGACGCGGGGCGATGACGCCGATATAAAGAGGTCGCTTCACTCATCAGGGCAGGGGTCCAGTCTAGCCGTCGCGACTGACGACTCAGTTTCACGAAACAATGCCGGGAATGCAGCAATCGAGCCGACTCCGCTCCTGGGGACCACCCCTGGCCTTCATCGCCGGTATCTCTGCGGTTCTGCTGCTGATGTTCCCGCGCGGCTTCCCCAACTACGACACGATCTACTACCTGCTCTGGGGCCGAGAGATCTTCGACGGGATGAGCCCGGACTACGGCGCACCGCTGGCACCGACCCCCCACCCGCTCTACGACCTCCTCGGTGCCATCGTCGCACCGCTGGGTGACGGTGCGATCACCGTCGCCATCCTGATCGCCTACGCCAGCCTCGGCCTGCTGGCATGGCTCGTCTACAAGCTCGGGTCAGCCTGGTTCGATCGTGCGATCGGCGGAGTCGCCGCCTTCCTGATCATGACCAGCGCGCCGATCCTCAGTAACGGGCTGCGCGCTTACATCGACATCCCCTACATGGTGCTCTGCCTGGCGGCGCTGCTGATCGAGACCCGCAAGCCAAAGGCGGGCTGGCCGGTGCTCGTCCTCCTGGCACTGGCGGGACTGCTGCGGCCGGAGGCCTGGCTGTTCGCCGGCTTCTACTTCCTCTATCTCGCCCTTGAGCTGACCCCGACGAAAGAAGGCGGGCGGATCCCCGGGCTGAAGATCCGCGATGGCGGCATCGACCGCAACCTCATCCTGATGGCCTGCCTGGCCGCGTCCGGCCCGGTGATCTGGCTGCTCTTTGACCTGATCACCACCGGCAGCGCTCTCTATTCATTCACCGGGACCCGGGAGACGGTGGACACGCTGGAGCGCGATACCGGGCCGCTCGACGTGATCATCTACGGACCGCGCCGGCTCGGCGAGGTGCTCCAGTGGCCCGGCATGGTCGGTGCTTTCGCCGGGGTCGTCCTCTGCCTGATCACCATGCCGAAGCGGGTGGCCCTGGCGACGGTCGCCGCGGTCCTTGCCCTGGTCGCCTTCGCAATCATGGGGGCCTCGGGCCTCGCGATCATCCCGCGGTACACGATGCTCGCCGCCGCGATCCTCGCGATCTTCGCCGCGGCCTCGGTGCTCGGCTGGCGGCTCCTCCCTGATGGCAGCAAGTGGCGCCGGCCCTGGCAAATAGTTGCCGTGCTGATCGTCCTGCTCTACGTCGCCTGGCTCCCCAATCAATACGACCTGGTCAGCAAGGTCGACCGCGACCTGACCGATCAGAGCCTGGTCGAGCGGGACCTGGAGGCCCTGGTCGATGACGATGCCTTCAACACGCCCAGCGACCTCGTCCCCGGTGGAACCAGCGTCGAGGACTGCCTGCCGATCTCGGTTCCGAACCATCGCGCGGTTCCGCGCCTCGCATTCTGGCTCGACATCCGCCCTTCGGATGTGGTCAGTGTCGCCTCGACGGCAGACCAGCCGAAGGAAGGCTTCTTCCTCGCCCCGGCCCGTGAATTCACGGTGGAGAACTTCATACTCGACCCCGGTGAACCCGGGCGAGCGACGAAAGAGCCTCCGCCCGGCTTCGAACTCGTGGCCGAGAACCGCTCATGGAAGCTCTACTCGAGCTGCCTGGCCGGCTGAGCTTCAGTCGGACAGTTCTCCGGTGATCACGTACCGGAGCACCGCCGCGACCTGTTCCGGAGTGCGAGCGGTGGCCCGGGCAGCGGCATCGACTTCCTTGAGGGCGTGGTCGAGCCCGGTCTCGTGCTGGGTGATGACGGGCTTGCCGAGGGCCGCGGCGTAGCCGGCGTCGAAGGCGGCATTCCACTGCCGGTATTTATCGCCAAAACGGACCACCACGACATCGGCGTCGCTGATCAACGTCTGGGTGCGGATCGAGTTGACTCCGGCCCCTTTGTGGTCGGCCCAGAACTTTTCCGACTCTTCGCCGAGCGTGCCCGTGCCGGCAGCGTCAGAAGCCGGGTGGTCGGTTACCGGTGAGGTGAAGCGGACCGGCAGCCCTTCACAGGCGGCGGCCACTTGGGCCCGCCAGTCGGAGTGGATCTCGCCAGCCAGGTAGACATTCCATTCGCGTTCCATGGCTGGAATATACGAGGGAAGAAAATATGGACCGTGCATCCGTCTTTGAAACTGAAGTCACCGGGCGTATCCATCGAGTTTGGCTCAAGTAAGGCTGACCCGCGGCACCCGTAGTTTCCGCTTAAGGCTGCTTCCTTCCGGACCTGACCTGATTCACGGGCTTGCGTCGCGCGGGACCTGACCGTCAACGCCTCCCTCGGTGTACTGACCCCAGTGGCC
>JBPPMT010000123.1:0-13624 GCA_051306195.1 Solirubrobacterales bacterium | reverse complement strand
GCCCGCAGGTCTGATTCCTTCAGCTTCGCTGTCCAGGCCTTCCGCTGGGTCAGGTTGGCGATTGATGTTCCGATGAATTGATCGTCGCCCACGTCCGGGGCTACGGTCTCGATCACCTTTTCCAGCGCGTCCCACTGGGCCATCTCCTGGAACTTGCGGCCCTTGGCTTCGGTGCCGGGTACTGCTCTTGGCTCGCCTTCGATCTGCAGGACTCCGTGGAGGCTCACGTAGCTGAGTGGTCTTTCCAGCTCGACCCCGTCTTCGAACCGGCCGGTTGCGTCCAGCTCCAGCAGCTCGTAGTTGACTCCGCGGCTTTCGGAGTCGTCCATCGTCTTCAGCTCCTGCTCGTTCAGGTAGATCATGAATCCCTGGATCCTCGTTCCGCCAGACGGCGTGATCGTGGCCGGGATGTAGCCGGCCGAGACGTGGCTCGAATAGACCGCGTCGTAGCCCTCTACCTCGAACGCGATCACCGGGATGTGGACCTCGGGTATGGCGGCGACCTTGTGGGCGAGCGCGACTGGGGAGGGGTTCGAGGCATATCCGAAGACCGGGGTCAGGCCGTCGAGGTCGATCTCCCAGGTGGTCGGATGACCCTCGAGCAGGTGCTCGTGATCGTGGGTGAAGATGTAGGAGCACTGAGGCCGACGGAACGGGTAGGACTTGGCCCGCTCGATCGCCTCGATTGTTCCCATGTTCGGCATGCGCGCGGATCCTATGGGGTGGGGGTAACCTTCAGCCGATGCTGAGACTCCGGATCTCGATCTCCGAAGATGAGCGGGAAAGGGTCATTGGCCGTCTGCGCGAGACCGAGGGCGTGCGCCGGGTCACCGCCGACCGCAACGAGTTGAACGACGAGTGGGTGCTCGACGCCGATCTCTCTCCTTCAGCCGCTGACCTTGTTCTCCATCGTCTGAACGAACTCAACGTTCCTGACCACTGCTACGTGATGGTTCGCCAGGACGTGATCGCGCCCAAACGCGAACCCGGCACGTCGATCGCCTCAGACGAGGGATTCGCCTGGGCCGAGGTGCTCGGACAGGCGAGGGAGAACTCGAGACCCATCGCCAGGTACCTGGTCCTGATGGGGGTCGCCGGCTGCATCGCCGCGATGGGAGTGGTGACCGACAACAGCATCCTGATCGTCGGTGCGATGGCGGTCAGCCCTGACCTCCTGCCGATCTGCGCCACCTGCGTCGCCTTGGTCGGCCGACGTCTGCCGCTTGCGGGCCGGGCTTTCAGCACCCTGCTGATCGGGATGCTCGTCGTGATGGGAACCGCTGCTGTCGTCATTTTCGTGCTGCGGCTGATGGGGATCCTGGACGGCAATCCGGATGACTACCTCGGTGCGCTCGGGGGGCTGGTCAAGACCGACTACTCGACGATCATCATCGCTCTGGCAGCGGGCATCGCGGCAATCCTCTCTTTCGAAACACGCGCCGCGGCTGCGGTGGGCGTCGCCATTTCGGTCACGACCGTTCCCGCGTCGGCCTACTTCGGAGTGGCGATCGGCCTCGGCCACGCTAGGGATGCGACCTACGCACTGGGGACGCTCGCGATGTATGTGAGCCTCCTGATCCTCGCCGGCACGATCACCCTCTGGATGCAGCGCCGGTTCGGTTCACCAAACCGCTAAGACTTAGAGGGTCTCCGCTAGGTAAGGGCTTGCTCAGCACGGATCTTGTCGTGCGCAACTCGTGTTTCACCAATCGCCTTCGCAAGGTCTGCCCAGCTCACTGGCTCGATTCCATGCTTTTCGAAGAATGGAAGGCCGGCGCTTCTCTGACCTGCATTCAGCAGCCAGACGTGGGGCACCACGCGAAAACTCCAGCGATCCAGATCGAGTGGATCGTAGACCTCGACCCTGCGTGTTTCATGGAGCGCAAACACCCAGACATGGACCCGATCGGCGGGTTCAACCTGGGTGTACTTGCCTAAGGATTCATCCCAGTACTGATCCATTTCCACGCTCTTGAAAGTGAATCGGGGAGTGCTGTCGGGACCGGCCCAGCTTTGCGAGTAGCCACTCGCCTTGATTTCGATCTTTGTGCCGTCAGGGGCCTCAACGTCATACGGAGCCCACTCGATTCTCGAGGGTGCTTTGGCGCCAACGGCCTTGGCGACCATGTACTCGACCAACAGGCCTCTGGCTGTATTCATCCTCAAGTCTGGCAGCGACCATTCCCGGAAATCGCCGACCGTGAAATCAACCTCCTTCTCGCTGGACCTGAAAACCTCCGAAGAAGCGAGCGGAGGGAGTTGCTGATGGGTTGGGGTGTCTCCAGCCATCGATTCAGCAGGTCAGAAGGCTGACTTTGCGAGTTGGACCGCCGTACGCTTTTGCCCGGAGCCGCGAGTACTGGTATTTGCGCTTTCCACACCGAACTTTTCTGTAGAGGGTGATCTTGCCCGGCTTCGACCTGAAGCCACCAGCCGCGCAGCTTGGTTTGCAGAGTTTGTAGGTGATCGTGCCGAACCCTTTCGCCTTCTTGCCTCCCCACGAGCGCCAAGAAAGTCCGGTGGCGTACATTCCATTATCACCGCAATAGAAGTAAAAGTTTGCAGGGCGCTTAGAGGCACCGCCTTCGCCGCATTTGGCTACGGCCTTGACGCTGGCGTTCGAACTTGCCGGGACGGCCACCGCGGCAACCAGGATGGTGGCAACAACAATCACGATTCTTTTCACGTTTCTCCCTTGTCGAGGTCCTAGCTCGAGTCTACGTCGAACCATTGCATCTGACACGGCTTTGGACCACCGTCCCAACGTGGTGTCCTGATTCGTGAATAAACTGCCGCCTTCGCACCGGACTATTCAAGGGAGAATTATGAGAATTCGATATGGCCTGCTCGGCCTCCTAGCTTTTGCTTTGCTCGCGGCGCCGATGGCAACACCGGCCTCCGCCGACGCCAAACGCAACCGGATAGTCCTCAACCGCTCGATCGCCGGGGTGAAGATCGGCGTGAGCGTGAACCGCCTCCACTCGATCCTCGGCCAGCCGAATGCGGTGAGGTTCAAGCGGAACGAGATCACCGGGTCCATGCGATTCGACTACTACGGCAAGCTTTCGTACTCCTCTTACGCGGGAACCGTCCTCGGCATGAAGACCACCCGGCGTTCAATCCGGACCAAGTCCGGCATTGGTGTGGGGACGAGCAAGCGGCGGCTGAATCGACGATTCCCCGGGTTGAGTTGTTACGGCCCGATCTGCAGCATCGTGGCCGGGGGCGGGGTTGCGACGATCGGCAGGCGCGTGACTTCATTCAGGATCCGTAACGGCAAGGTGCGATCGGTGACGGTCGGCCGGGTCATCGATTGATCAACTTACATTTCAATTCAAAGGGAGATTCACCAATGGCAACACGGACGTTCCAGAGGGCTTTACTCGTTTTCGCAGCTTCGCTGACCCTGCTTTTCGCGGCGCAGATGAGCTTCGCCAGTGACAGCGACGCCCGCAGGGTTGTACTCGGCGCCCACAAGTTCATGGGTCCTTACGGCAAGGGCTGGGGAGCGGCCCACCCGAAGACGATCTACAACGGAGGCGTGTCCAGCGGCCTCGTCCGGAGCATCAGCTGGAAGAACTGGGGCGGCACGGTTGCGGTCGGTCGCGGCAAGGGCTCCCAGTACAAGCCCGGGGGTGGCTACTACGCCCATCGTGTCGTGGTCAAGTTCCGCGCCTACAACAAAGGTCGATGTCGAAAGCACGGGCCGATCGCATACAGGGTGCTCGAGGCGAACTTCCAGAAGTACCCCGGCGGTCCGTTCGGTGACTGGTTCCTGTGGTCCGGATCCTGGTCGATCTGCGGTTGAGTAGAAGTTTCGTCCCGAAATTGAAAGGAATCAATTGAACTACGTGGGGAGAAGTTCGTGGGGAGTTCGCCGTCTTGTTGCGGTTGGCCTGGCGACCGTGGGAATCATGGGCGCGTGGTCGTACTCGGCCGATTCAGCCGAGGCACTCTGCTCGGCCAATCCGGAGGTGGCGTTGATCGTCGACGACTCCGGCTCCATGTCTTACAACGACCCAAAGGGAATCCGGATTCAGGCGCTCGGGCTCCTGCTGTCGAAATCTTCCAACTGGAAGAGCACGTTCGGCGCCGTCGAGTTCGGGACCAACGCGGCCCCGCTCTTCGGTCCTGGTGAGCCCGAAGACGACTTCTGGTCGATGGCCGCGTCCTTCGACTCTCTGCAGAACGATGGGTCCGACGGCGAAGATGGGACGAATTACAACCGGGCCTTTTCCGTCAGCAACTACATCCAGCCCGGGGCCGACGCCCGGATCTTCCTCACCGACGGGGAGAACGACGGCAAGTTCAGGATGAGCCTGGTCCACGGCGTTCCGACCTACGTGATCGGCCTCGACATCGGGCCGGCTAAATCGAGTCCGGCTGCCAGGCAGCTCAAGCGAATCGCCGCGAAGTCGAAGGGTCGCTACTTCCCCCTCAAGAAGCATCGCCGCGACAGCAAGGCAGCTCAGCTCTCCCGCCTCCAGCCGGTGGTCAACAAGATCTCGGCCAAGCTCGCCTGCTCCAACGTTTCCAAGCAGATCACGGTGAACGTCAAGCGGGAGGGCCAGCGGATCAAGCCGATCCGTGAGCGGTTCGGACCCCACCAGACGATCGAGATCGTTGTGAGCTGGGTTCGGCCGGGAACGAAGGTCATGATCACGCCCTGCCGCGTCGTTAATCGCAACGGCAAGGTTATCGCCGACCTGAAAGGCAAAGGCAAGCGACAGAAGCTCCGTGTGCGCCGCGTGAACGGGCGCACCTGGCAGGTGCTTGACATCAAGCGGCCGAAACGCGGCTACAAGATCATCTTCGGGATCAAGGTCGTGAAGATTGGCGGACCGGGCAAGGTTGTCATCCAGATTGAACCCGGCGGTGGCGCAAGCGACTTCGACCCGGGTGGCCCCGGACCGGGCCCCGACCCCGATCCAGACCCGCCGGATCCACCGACCCCGGTACCGCACGTAGTCGTAGTCAACAAGCGGGTGACCAACGGCATGAGTATGCGAGAGGACTCGACCCCGACCCGACTACTCACCCAGCCGCGGGCCTTCTGCACCACCAACGGCTGCAATATCAACGGCACCGAACGCTCGACCGGACAGACTTACGAATCTGCGGTTTGTCAGACCTGGGGCGAGCGCATCACGAACGGCAACGATCATTCGGCGGTCGACGACGCAAACCCCGAGCTCTATTCCTCGACCCGTTACTACGGGGTGAGGCTGGCAGATGGGACATTCGGATATCTGAGCGAGGTCTGGGTTCAGGCCGCTGACAGAGGAGGACTATGGCTGGGCGCATGTTGAAATCGCGGATCGCACTACTCACCATCGGGGTGGCGATTGCCGCCGCTGGACTCCTGTCAACCGCCGGTCCGGCTCAGGCAGGGTGCGAGTACTACCAGCCCTCTGCCTGCAGGAAGGAGAAGGCCTGCGGAAAAGTCTCTGTCTGGTCGGAAGGTGTACGGATCGGGACCAAGGTCCTTACCCGCGGCTATTCGTGCCGCAAGGCGAGGAAGATCTCCCGTCACCTGAATGACGGTCGTTATCCGGGCAACTGGCGCTGCACCGGCTCCGGCGAGGGCGGCTATTGCTACAAGTCGAAGTCCACTCGGTACAAGTCCTGGGCACGGGTCAAACACGGCCGCTACATCCGCCAATCGAACGCGGTGGGTTGAGAATCGCCTGAATCAGGCGACTCCGTGCCCGAAGCTGTTCGAACTCAGTTGATGTGCGCGGCGGACCGGTTGCCCTTGATGCAGGTTGGGTGGCTGCTCTTCAAGGCCTGCACCTTGATGACACCGCAACCCTCGGAGGCACTAGCCGTGCTCGGCAGCACGATCACCATCATCAGGCCCGCCAGTAGCGCTGTCCCTTCCTTCAAGCTCAGTCGCATCCGTGCTCTCCCAATTACTTTTCGATCCATCAACAGAATTCGGAAAAGCTACCAGTTGGCGGAGTACGAATACGAGTCGTTCTTGCGGTTGACAAGCCGGATCTCGTCGTTACTGTTCATGAGTGGAATCGGAAATGAGAGTTGACTACGACAGCCAGGCCGATGCGCTCTCGATTGACCTCGTTGTGGTTGATCGGTGGCGTGGGTCAGAAATCATTGACGATGATTGCTGCGTAGTTGCCTTGGCAGATGGCGTACCGGTGAACATTGAATTGCTCAGCCCGAGAGAGAATCTGGCGGTCCTGAAGCAGGCCGCTGAACACTTCGGCCTTGATTACGAGGCGATTGACGTTGCTGCAAAGGCCGCGCTCGCTGCGCCAGACCGCCTGGTAGAGATTGACCTCTCGGCCAGGCAACAGCCTGTACCGCTTGTCTGAGCAGGCAGGCGAGCCTCAGGCGAAGACCGAGGTGTCGATCCCGCGCTTGAAGATCTTTCCGGTGGGCCCCTTCGGCAGGTCGTCGATGATCTCGACGTGGCGCGGGTACTTGTAGGCCGCGACCTGCTCCTTGGCGAACGCCTTGATCTCGTCCGGGGTGGCGGACTCGCCGTCCTTCAGGGAAACCACTGCGACAACTTCTTCGCCGAGGTCGTCGTGGGGGACGCCGAGCACGGCTGCCTCCCTGATCGCGGGATGCTCGTAGAGCACTTCCTCGATCTCCCGGGGGTAGACGTTGTAACCGCCGCGCAGGATCATCTCCTTCTTGCGGTCGACCACCGAGTAGTAACCGTCGTCGTCGACCGTGCCGATGTCGCCGGAGGAGAACCAGCCGTCAGAGTCGATTGCGTTGGCGGTTGCTTCGGGGTTGTCCCAGTAGCCCTTCATCACGTTCGGGCCCTTGATCTGGATCTCGCCCTTCTCGCCGACGCCAACGACGTTGCCGTCGTCGTCGATCAGTCGGATCTCCACTCCTTCGATCGGCACACCGATGGTGCCGGGCTTCTGCTCCATGTCCAGGCGACCGAAGGTGGCGACCGGGGAGGTCTCCGAGAGGCCGTAACCCTCGATGATCGGCGATCCGAAGTCGGCCTCGAAGGCCTTGAGGATCTCGCCGGGCAGGGCCGCTCCGCCGGAGACGCAGATCCGCAGCGAACTGATGTCGTACTTGTCTTTGTCGGCGGTGTGGAGCAGGGCCGCGTACATGGTCGGCACGCCCATGAAAACAGTCACCTTGTCGCGCTGGATGATCTCGAGGGCCTTCTCCGGGTCGAACCTCGGCAGCAGGGTCAGCTCCCCGCCTACCCTCACCACTACGTTCATGCTCACGGTCTGGCCGAAGATGTGGAAGAGCGGCAGGCCACCGAAGATCACGTCGTTCTCCGTCGGCGCAAACAGGCCGAGGATGGCTTTGATGTTGCTGCCGATGTTGTCGTGGGTCAGCTCGGCGCCCTTCGGGGAACCGGTGGTGCCGGAGGTGTAGAGCACGATTGCGGTGTCGTCAGGCTCAACTACGGCTACTTCGGCGACGGGATCGGACGCGCCGACTTCCTCGAGGAACGGGCCGGGATCGACCTTCATCACCTCGACGCCGGTCTCTTCGCCGGCGGCAACGGCCTCGCCGGCGAAATCGTTCCAGACGAGGATCAGCTTCGCACCTGAATCGGTCATGTAGTGGGTGATTTCGCGCGAGGTCAGCAGCACGTTCATCGGCACCACGATCGCCCCGAGGCGGAGGATCGCGTAGTAGATCATCGGGAAGTGAGGGACGTTCGGCAGCATCATGCAGACCCGGTCGCCTTGCCCGACACCTTTGGACTCCAGCAGGCCGGCCACGCGCTGGCTCAGCTGGTCCATCGCCGCATAGTTCAGGGCGATGTCGTCCAGCCGGACGCCGATCCGCTCCGGGAACTTCTCGGCGGATGTACTCAAAAGATTTGCCAGATTAGGATTCAACTAACTGCCTCTCCTCGTAACTTGAACGGGTCAAAACTCGCGAACCTCAACTCGCAAGCGGCAAGCGCCACCATCCTATTCAGTCTGGGAAACTGGCGACATGAGTTTTCAAGGGAAGGTCGCGCTGGTAACCGGTGGAGCCAACGGGCTGGGGCGGGCATCTGCCGCCCGGCTGATCGGGCAAGGAGCCAAAGTTGTCCTCGCCGACATCGAAGAGGAGACAGGCGAGGCCGCCGCGGCGGAGCTCGGTGCCGAATTCATCCAGACCGACGTGACCGTTCCGGAAGCGAGCCAGGCGGCGGTCGATTTCACCATCGAAAAGCACGGCAAGCTCGACCTCGCCTTCCTGAACGCCGGTATTGCCACCGGCTCCGGGCTGATCGAGCACTTCGACCTCGACGGCTATCGCCGGGCGATGGGGGTCAACCTCGATGGAGTCGTATTCGGCCTGAACGCCGTGGTGCCGGCCATGCGCGAGAACGGATCCGGCTGGATCATCGCGACCTCGTCCCTGGCCGGACTCGCACCGACCCCTTACGACCCGGTCTACGCAGCGAACAAGCACGCGGTCCAGGCGATCTGCCGCTCGATGGGTCCGCTGCTTGAGCCGGAAGGCATCATGCTGAACGCGCTTTGCCCCGGGTTCGCCGAGACCCGCATCGTTGATGACATCAAGGAGGGACTGGGCGAGGCCGGCATCCCGCTGATCAAGGTGGAGAAGGTTGTCGACGGTGTCATGGAGCTGTTCGAAGCCGACTTCAGCGGCCAGGCCTACTTCGTCCAGGCCGGCATGGAGCCGCAGATCTTCAAGTTCCGCCGCGTCCCCGGCCCCCGGGCCGAGCCTGACGCCTGAGTTAAACCCGTGCGTTTGCTTTTCGCGGTTATCGCTCGATAGGATTCCCCGACAATGAAGTCCAGGGAGAAGATTGTTGCCAGGATGGCGGCCGGTGTTACGGCGATTGTCATGGCTGGCTGCTTTGCTGCCGGGGCTTCGGCCAACGGCTTTGCGGCGGTCGGTGACTCCGTGATCGACGACTCGGTCAGGGTGTCGTTCAGCGGCGGACCGGGGGAAACGAATCAGGTGAACTTCAGCCGGGTGGCACCGGATACCGTCCAGGTCTTCGACGGACTCTCGAACATCGATCCGGTGGCGCCCTGTGTGGCCGTGACCACGAACGCGGTCAACTGCCCGATCGACAAGGACAGCCCCTGGTTCATTCTGGCTGACCTCGGCGACGGCAGCGACACCCTCGCTTTCAACCCGCCCGCTTCCGGTTTGCTCGACGCCGGTGAAGGATCGATCGACTACTCGTTCATAACCGGTGGCCCCGGCAATGACGTGATCGAAGGCACCCTTGGAATCGACTCGATCGAAGGCGGGGTCGAGAACGACCGGATCAGCGGATTGCGCGGAGCCGACATCCTGCGCGGCGGAAGCGGCAACGACGAGATTCTCGCCAACGACAGCAACGTCGACACCGAGATCGACTGCGGGGCGGACGACGACAACCTCTCCCGCGACAACGTCGATCCTGCGGGAGTCGGCTGTGAAGACATCGAGACTTCCGCCGCCAACCTGAACCGGACCTTCGAGCAGCGCATGCCGGACGTGACCAAAGGCATCTTCAAGCCGATGGCCGCCGACGAGATCGTTGACGTGCTTGCCCTTCTCTTCCCGTCCCGACTCGACGAAGACCCGCTCTCTTATACAGAGGCGAAGAAGCTCGCCGGTCGGGAGCCGGTCCCGTTCGAAGTGATCCGCCAGCAGCCGAATCCGGGAGTTGGTCTCCGGGTCGCGCTCGACAGCCCGCAGAAGGTGAAGCTCTCCTACTGGGACCCGTCTGACGAAGCGATCAAGAAGGAGTGCGTTCCTTCCACCCGGGTCCGTTCCAAGGCCCAGAAGAGCAAGGGCCTGACGCTCGACAAGGCGCTGGTCGGCCTCGAGTTCCGCGAGGGGGTCAAAGGCAACGAAGGCGAGGCCCAGGACCTGCTCCGCCGATTCGGCTGCAAGTTCGACACCCGGCTGGTCTTCAGCCGCAGCCTCGAGACCAGCAGCCGGGTGATCGATTCGGACTTCAAAACCGTTATCGATCGCGTCGAGAAGAACGGCCGGGTCAAGCGGGTCAAGTCGTACAAGCTGATCGTCAAGGTGAAGGTTGCGAAGAGCGGCAACGACTACATCATGCTCTTCAGCGACAACCCGGATGCGCCCGGAACCCAGCTGCCACTGAGCGACAAGTCCCGTGCGGCCAAGCGGGAGAACTCTTCCTTCCGGCTCTTCCTCCGTGAAGCCGCGACCGGCAGGGCCGCGGTCGGGGCGACGGTCGAACTCCACGACGGCGACGCGAAGTCAACAAAGATCGCTTCCGGCAAGACCGACTCGAATGGCCAGGTCGACCTTCAGTTCCGGGCGAGCGGTCCGGATGACCTCAAGCTCTACGCCTTCAAGCAGCAGAAGGATCCCGTCTCGGGTGAACCCGTAGTTCAGGATGCGACGGTCGAGATCACCTCGACCACGGCCGACAAGGTCTGGAACTCCCTCGGCGGCAGAATCTTCCGGGAGCAGAAGAACGGTGGTTACCGGCGCACTGCCGACGTCGGCGGCCGGTCTGGCGCGGCATCGGTTTCCAACGTGGGCGAGATCCTCAAGTACACCCTCGACATCTCGAACGCCGTGACTTCACTAAGCCTCGCGAAGCTCCAGGCGACTTCGCTCGGACTGAGTTCGAATCAAGAAGTGGAGCTCGCCAGGGTCTATGGCAAGATGCTCGGCATCAATCCGACTAACGCTGCCGCCGCCGCGCTGCTCGGCGCCGCCCGGTTGGAGCCGACCCTTGGTGTTGGTACTGCTGGTCCGATCTGTGAGTCGAACGGTACCCCGAAGATGGAAGCCCACCTGATGCCCGGCTTCAAGGGTGGCGAGGTCAAGGCGGGCGGTGCGGTGCTGGCCAAGCTCGACTGCGGCCGGAGCCTTCTGACAACCCCGTCCGGTCTGGCCCTCCTGCCGAAGGGTTGGATCTCCGGCACCCAGAAACTGATCGCCAATGACGGCGCGTCGCTGATCGCCAACGACGGAGCTTCTTTGATCGCGAATGACGGCGCCTCGCTCCTGGCTAACGACGGCGCTTCCCTGCTCGCAAACGACGGGGCATCCTTCCTCCCGGTCAGCAAGCTGATGAGTGACCACGGCGCCGGAATAGTTTCGAACAATTCTGGCGCCTTGATCGCCAACGACGGTGCCAGCTACAACCCGGTCGGCACCGGTACTTCGCTTCAGTCGTTCAGCGGTCGCTGAACTCCGCAACCGGTTTGCCTTGGCGTTTCTGGTGGGGATGTGGCGAGGTTTCGTAGGATTCGTTCAGGCGAACGAAAGAACTCATGGGAACTGAAAATGGAAGCCATCTGGAGGACGTGCCGGAACGTCAGGTGGACATCAGGCTTCTGAACGAAATCGAGGTAATCGGCGTCCCTCACAGGGGTCCCTACCTCGAGATCGGCCAGGCCTACACTCGCCTGAACGCATGGCTGACCGCGAACGACCTGTTCACCCCGGGCCTGGCAATGCTCGCGCTTTACTTCGACGATCCCGACCAGGTTGCGCCGGAAGAACTGAAGTCGATGGCCTGCGTCTCGATGCCGGACCTGCCCGATCCAGAGCCGCCTGTCCTCAGGCAGGGGGTACCCGGCGGCAAGTATGCGGTGCTTCGCCATCGCGGCCCCTACGAGACAATGCCGAACGACTACGACTTCCTGCTCGGCGAGTGGCTGAGGTCAAGCGGGGAAGTGGTGCGCGAAGGCCCGATGTTCGAGCTCTACTTCAACACCCCGATGAACGCCGAACCGGCGGACCTGATCACCGATATCCACGTGCCCCTGTCAAGTCCGTTTGAGCAGGACTGAATCCGGTCGTTGGACCGGATTCAGCTCCCGCTCCCCCTGGTCCCTCCCATATGGAACCCGGACGGTTCGAGCTGCTCCGTCCTGACCCGTATAACCCGATAAGTCGGAGAAAGTAGCGCCGGGCACGAACGGGTTCAGTTCCGGCGGTTCCAGAGGATTGAGACCGGGATCATTGCGGCGACCAGAAGGACTACGAAACCGATCGTCTGGCCGACCGCGTCGGTGGTGGTGAAACCTTCGAGGTGGGAGACGTGGAACGCGGTGTGGAGCACCTGGGCGATCAGCCAGGCGATGCAGAGCGGCAGGATCAACTGGCGCGACGGTTTGATCAGGGACCAGACGAAGAGGAAGCCGAAGGCGGTGTAGAGGCCGCCGATGTCGGTCACCAGGTGCTCGTTGTAAGGCGGCAGCAGGTTCACCCAGGAGACCAAGAACGGATAGTCCTCGTAGAAGGTGCCTGGCGCGAAGGCGGCCGGCAGCCCGACCGACAGGGCCGAGAAGGCGAGGACCACGAGGCAGCCCTTGATCAGGTTCGAATGGTTCACCGTCCATTCAGGCTATGGGACGGTCCGGTTGGAAATCACCCGTTAGCATCGACACAGGGAGATGTACTTAGTAGAGCGACATAGGAGCATGTGGATTCTGGCGTGCCTGACCACGGCCACGGTCGCTCTGCTCGGTCTGGTCGCACTCGGTCCATTCAGTGGCGAAGCCAGGGCGAGCACCTACGTCGAGGACTGGGCCTTCGGCGGATACGGATCCGAAGAGGGGAAGCTGAACACCCCCACCGGACTGGCGATCGACCCGCTCGGCAACTTCTACGTGGTCGACACCGGCAACGACCGGGTGCAGGTCTTCGACGAAGCCGGAGAGTTCCTCTACGCCTTCGGCGAAACGGGGTCGGGTCCCGGCCAGTTTGATGACCCGCTGGGGGTGACCCTCGGCAACGACCTCGACATCTGGGTCACCGACAAGAACAACAACCGCATCCAGCGCTTCGAGAACGACGGTGACTTCATCTCGGCGACCGGCATCGGTTTCGGCGGGGTCGCTCTGAACTACCCCTCCGGAATCACCACGGATACGAACGGCGACATCCTCGTCACCGAAGCGACCGGCAATCGCGTCCAGCGGTTCAGTTCCACCGGGATTCCGATCTCCACCTTCGGCTCGCCAGGCACCGGCAATGGCCAGTTCAGCTCGGCCACCGGCATCGCTGTCGACAACGCCGGCAACATCCAGGTGGTGGATTCGCTCGGTCACCGGATCGAGAAGTTCAGCTCCGCAGGTACCTTTATTTCCAGCATGGGGGTGCAGGGACAGGGTGCAGGCCAGCTCGAGGTTCCCCGGTCCATCGACTTCGATTCGAGCGGCAACACCTTCGTCACGGACTTCGGCAACCGCCGCATCCAGCAGCTCTCGCCGACCGGCACCATGATCACCCAGTTCAGGCGGCCGGTGGGGTTCTTCGACGTCAACCTTGAGCCCTACGGGGTAGTGGTGGATTCGAACGACGACGTCTACATCACTTTTCCGAACGACCACCTCGTCGAGCGGTTCATCCTGAATTACTCCCTGACCGCCGGACGAGCCGGCACTGGCACCGGGACGGTCACCTCGAATCCGGTCGGCATCAACTGCCCCGGCATCTGCAAGTTCAACCTCGAGGTCGGTGCTGCCATGACCCTCACTGCGAACCCGGCTGCGACCTCGACCTTCACCGGCTGGTCCGGCGCCTGCTCCGGCACCGGTTCTTGCCAGGTCACGATGAACAGCGACCTGACCGCCACCGCGAACTTCACATTGAAGTCCGACCCGCCAGATCCCCCGGACCCGCCCGATCCGCCGACGCCGAAAGCGCCGAAGGTGACGAT
>JBPPMT010000083.1:0-3650 GCA_051306195.1 Solirubrobacterales bacterium | reverse complement strand
GCCTCGCGCAAGCAGGTCTGAAACCAGCGGATCTCGACGTGATCGCCTTGGGTTGGGATGCTCGTCTGGCGCCGCACCTGACCGCCATCTCGCATTATACCGGCCGGGTATGCGCCTTGGCCGAGGTGCATCAGGCCATCGAGGCGGCGGCAGAGCGGGTGCCGGTCGCACCTCTGCGCATTCCACGGAAGATGGGCAGCGGTTCCACGGCATCGTGGGCAGCGATTCCACGCCTCGGGCAGTCTGGCCGACTGGTGCATGGAGTCAGGCTCGAGATGTTTGGTCAAGCGGTTTCATCATCGCCGCGCGCTTGCGCATGCTCTCGCCGGCGAGGGGCAGTCGGTGAGCGTTATGGACGAGCCGGTCGAGAATGGCGTCAGCCAAGGTCGGATCGCCAATGGCGTCGTGCCAGTGCTCGACCGGGAGTTGGCTGGTGACGATCGTGGAGCCGCGGCCGTGCCGATCTTCGAGGATCTCCAGCAGGTCGCGCCGTTCGGATGAAGCCGGGACGGAAAGCCCCCAATCGTCGAGGATCAGCAGCTCGGTCCGCTCGATGGCTTTCAACATCCTGGCGTGCCGACCGTCGCCGCGGGCGATGGCGAGCGCCTCGAACAGCTTCGGCACCCGGTGGTAACCGACGCGCCGGCCATCACGGCAGGCTTTGTGGCCGAGGGCGCAGGCGATCCAGCTCTTTCCGAGGCCGGTCGGCCCGGTGATGAGCAGGTTCTCGTGTCGGCCGATCCAGGCACCATCGATGAGGCGGGCCATTGCGGCGCGGTCGATGCCGCGCGGGGCGCGCAGGTCGAGATCTTCCACACAGGCGGCTTGGCGGAGAGCGGCGAACTTGAGGCGGGTAGTCAGTCGCCTGGTGTCCCGCTCGGCGGCTTCGCGATCGACGAGAAGGCCCAGGCGTTCTTCGAAGCCGAGGCTGTCGAACGTGGCCGCGGCCTGGCGCTGCTCGTCCAGGGCCTTGACCATACCGGTCAGGCCGAGGGCGATGAGCCGTTCGGAGGTGGGATGAATCAGCAAGGTGGTCTCTCCTTTCAATGGTAGTAGCCCTGTCCCCGGATGTTCTGGTGCTGAAGCGGAAGCTGCTCGGGGTCTTCTTCGAGGAAGGCGCTGTCGAGCCCGTTCTTCAGGATCGATCTGATGGAGGCGACGGAGCGGGCCCGGATGGATAATCCGCGTCGGCAGGCGGCATCGAGGCGGATGGGCTCATAGCTCCTGGCCAAGGCGAGAACGCCAAGGCAGCTCCGAAAGCCCTGCTCGGGATGAGGTCGGTCGGCCATCACGGCCTCGCAGAATGCCGTCACCGAAGGGCCCAGCTTCGCGGCCTGCACCAGCACGCGGGCCGGCGTCCACTCGGCATGGCGACGGTGGGCCGAGGGCATGTGCTCGGGCACCGTCACATGGCTGCGTCGGCCCGGGCAGCGTGGGTGGCTGGCCACCCGTTGCCCCCGATGGAAGATCTCGACGATGCTGCCGCAGACGCGGACATCGACCTGCTGCCGGATCAGCCCGAACGGCACGGAATACCAGGAGCTGTCCACCTCGACGTGATAGTCGGGCGCGACGCGGGCCCGCTTCCAGCGCGCGAACTTGTAAGGCTCCGGCGGCAACGGCTGCAGGTTCGGCCGGTCGATCGTGGCGAAGAGATCGGCGCGGCTGGCGCCGTAGCCGCGCATCACGCGCATGTTCAACTCGTCCACCAGCCGCCGGATCGCGGCGTTCAGGTCGGCCAGGGAGAAGAAGCGCAGGTTGCGCAGCCGTGCCAGAATCCAGCGCTGCGCGACCTGCACGGCGACTTCCACCTTCGCCTTGTCGCGGGGCTTGTAAGGACGCGCCGGCAGGATCGCCGTGCCGTAATGGCCGGCCATCTCCGCATAGGTCCGGTTCAGGCCCGGATCAAAGCGGTCGGCCTTGAACACCGCTGACTTCAGGTTGTCCGGCACCACGACCTTCGGCACGCCGCCGAGGAACGTGAACATCCGGACATGCGCCTCAATCCAGTCCTCGAGCCCCTCGGACGCCACGGCCTCGGCATAGGTATGGTTCGAGGCCCCCATCGCCGCGACGAACAGCTTCATGGCCCGGGCTTCTCCGGTCGCAGGATCGATCACGTCGATCATGTCGCCCGCGAAGTCGACAAAGACCTTCTCGCCGCCAATATGCGTCTGCCGCATCGTCGGCCGGACCCGGCCTTTCCAGGCCTCGTAATGCTCGCAGAACCAGGCGTAGCCGAAGCCAGGGGGATGGCCCGCGCGATACTCTTCCCAGAGCAAGGCACGCGTGACGCCCGGACGCCGCAACTCCCGATCCACGACGGACCAGTCGGGCACGGGGCGTTCCCCGTCCGCCACCGACGGCGCTGCCGGGAATAACAGCAACTCGAGGTCGTCGTCGGACAGCGCGTCGGGAAGTGGCCAGGCCAGACCGGCCGTCCGCGCCCGCCCGAGATACGCTCCGACAGTTCCCTTCCCCAGCCCCAGCGAGGCGGCAATCGCCCTCTCGCTCAGCCCCTGCGCATACTTCAACCGTAGCACATCGCGTATCCGGCGCATCGACAGTCGTCCCGTTGGCATCTCGGCTCCCTCGCTCAAAAAACGAAGGTCACCGTAGCTTCAGACTGTCGGCCAAACCCGCCCACGATCGCGTAGAACGGCTGCCCATCATCGCGTGGAATCGCCGCCCACGATCATCTGGATTAGCTGCCCATCATCGCGTGGAACACGCACGTCGGTCAGGAGGTCGAGGTGTCGATGTTCGAGGCGCTGGCAGGATTCGTGCTCGGCGACCATCTCTATGGAGAGGTGTTTTCTCCCCCCGAAGGGGAGATGGGGTTTCCGCGCCATCTTGCACCGCACCGCAAGCCGTTCCGCACCAGCGACGGCTATATCGGGGTCATGCCCTATACCGACAGGCAATGGAGCGCACTGTTCAAGGCAATCGGAGCTCCTGAACTCTGCCAGGATGACCGCTTCGGGTCGGTCCATGCACGCACCGCGCATATCGCTGACCTTTACGCGATGGTCAGCGATTTTCTGGTGATGCGGTCAACGGAGGATTGGCTCAAGACGTTCCAGGCAGTCGATGTCCCGGCGATGCAGACCAATACGCTGGAGATGCTGAGGGATGATCCGCATCTGGCGGCGGTCGGCTTCTTCCAGGAGATCGAACATCCGACCGAAGGCCGGATCTGGCGCATGTCGCCACCCGTGCGGTGGGGTCGGGACACAAATGGACCTGCGCGAGAAGCGCCGCGACTCGGAGAGAACAGCCGGGAGATTCTGCAAGAGCTGGGTTTCGATCAGGAGCAAATTCAGGCCTCCCTCGAGGCCGGCGTCACGGCTCTGCCGCAAGCAACAGACTCATACAAAAGGGGGTAAAATGGCATGGACAATGACGCACTGGAGAAGGCGGTCGCGACATTCGTCGTGAGTTTCGGCGAGGCGCACCTGCGCGATGAAACCAGGCGGGCGCTGCGACTCCTTCTGAAGGACCAGCTGTCGGTGCAGATCGGCGTGTCTCGACTTCCCTGGGCCAGACAGATCCGCGCCTATGCCGAAGAGACGCGACTGCCCGGCAATGCCACGGTCGTGGCGGAAGAAGAGAAAATGGATGCGTCCAGCGCCGCGTTCGTCAATGCCAGC
>JBPPMT010000089.1:0-34609 GCA_051306195.1 Solirubrobacterales bacterium | reverse complement strand
GCCGGCCCGCCGCCCCCGTCGAGGAGTTCGAGCTGGAAGCGGCGGGGCTCAACTGGCTGTCATCGGCCGACGCGCTTCCAGTTCCTGAGGTGATCGGCGTGGTGGGTGGAGAACAGTCCGGGTTGCTGCTCGAATGGGTCGAGCCCGGCGGACGCCTGGACGCCACCGGAGAAGCGGCATTCGGCGCCGGTCTTGCCCGGATCCACCGACTCGAAGCCGATGCCTTCGGACGCCTCCCGGACGGCGCACCTGATACGAACCTGCGGGTCGGCCCGGTCAGCCTCGGCAACGACCTCGATCCCGACACGGGCCAGGGTTTCGCCCGCACTTATGGCCGGAGGCTCGAGGGGCTGGCCGCGCAAGCCCTCGAGCGCAGAACGATCGAGCCTGATCAGGTCGAGAAGATCGAAACCCTCTGCAGTCGGATCGAAGAGGTCGCGGGTCCGCCCGAACCGGCCTCCCGGACCCACGGAGACCTCTGGTCAGGCAACGTGCTCGTCGCTTCCGATGGCAGCCCCTGGCTGATCGACCCGGCGGCCCATGGCGCCCACCGGGAACTCGACCTGGCAATGCTCTCGCTTTTCGGCGCCCCCTCGGATCGCTTCTTCGGGGCCTACCGTGAAGAGTTCCCGCTGGCGCCGGGCTACCAGGAAAGAACCGAACTCTGGCAGATCCAGCCCTTGTTGATCCACGCCATCCTGTTCGGAGGCTCATACGGAGCAGAAGCCGCCCGCGCAGCCGGCCGATACCTCTGAGCGTGCCCTAGGTGTCGATCGAACGGGAATCGAGCAGCAGCCTCTTCGGTGCGTACTCGTCGAAGACTCCGCGGAGGCGCTCAACGGCATCCGCGGGAAGGGTGTTGTCGTAGCCGCATCCGGGGCTGGCAAAGTTGGCGAATCTGGATTCGCCCGACCAGGGATCCATCGCTTCGAACAGGTTGGCCAGGTCTGCGACCGTCGCTGCGGTCATCTCGGGACCCGCGGCCATGCCGGAGCCGAAAAGCAGGTATTCACCGTTGAGCTGGTCGAGTGCTCCGCCGTCCTTGGCCGGCCTGCCGAGCTGTCCGCCCAGATGCCGGATCTCCGACACCACCAAGGACGAAGTCGAGTCTTCGCCGACCGCGGCCAGGAAGGACCGGGCGGCGCTTTCATCCAGCCGGACCAGCAGAGCCGAGTTTCCGGCACCTGGCATCGGGTCTTCCGGATCTCCGTGGAGCCTGGTGACGGCCGCGACCGGCTGGACTCCCCAGCCGCCCATCAGCGGTTCTCCACAGTTTGCGAGAAGGTCGGCCAGCTCCTGGCCGGAGGCCTGATCAACCGCGACCCCGTCCACGCAAACCACGGCTTTGCCGCGAATCGGTTGGGGGATCTCTTCAAAAGGCGGCATACGAAGGATGCGATAGTTCGAAGTGGTTGAGTCGTTTGCGGCCTCAGTCCACTTGATCCACGCGTCGAGCGTTCCTGCTGCATCGCTGAGCGGGAGGAAGGTGGCTCCTGCGAAAACCTCGGCGATCGGCAGCAGTTCGATCTCGACCGCGGCAACCACCGCGAGGCCGCCGCCGCCTCCACGAAGTGCCCAGAAGAGGTCTGGCTCGCAGGTGGCATCGACCCGAAGTTCGATCCCGTCTTCGGTCACGACTTCGAAGGCGTCGACGTGGTTGCAGGCGAGGCCGTACGACCGGCCGTAGGAGCTGAGTCCGCCGCCGAGCAGGTAGCCGATCACGCCGACCGATGGGGACGATCCGTGGAGGGCCGTCATGCCGTGTGGCGCGGCCGCATTGATGACGTCGTCCCACCTGGCACCGGCTTTGACCCTTGCGGTCCGGGCTTCGGCATCGATCTCGACTTCGCCGTTGTGGAGGTGGGTCTTGAGTAGCAGGGTGCCTTCAAGACCGGGCAGGATCTCGGCCGCATGGCCAGTCGACTGGCAGGTGACCCGAAGGCCGTTCTGGCGCGCCCACTCCAGCGCTGACTTGACGTCCTCGACCGATTTTGCGATGGCGATCGCGTCGGGGCGCTGGTCGGCACTCAGGTTCCAGGCGAGCCGGGCTGAATCGTAAGAGGAGTCACTTGGCGTGATGATTTCGGGCATTTCGACGACCTCCTGGGGTGACTGGGCAGCTATTTAATCGTGGCATTGTAGCGGCGTTGGGCGCCCGGATCGGACCGCCTCGGCGGCCGTCATTCCGACCGCTCTAACCCGTACTCTCGTCCGACTCTTGAGCACCACCTCCGCCTACTCGAACCCCGGTCCCGGGCCCGGAATCACTTTGCCCGCCTGGCCGGAGGACCGGCCGCTGCGAGCGTGGCAGATCGAAGCGCTTTCCGTTCTGGAGAGCCATTCCGGCTCCAGCTTTCTTGCCTCCGCGACACCCGCTGCCGGCAAGACAACCTTCGGCCTGAGGGTCGCCCACCGGATGCTTTCTTCGGGCCAGGTGTCCCGGGTCGTCGTGATTGGTCCGACAACCCACATCTGCCGCCAGTGGGCGATCGACGCGGCCCGGTACGGAATCGACCTCGAGCCCAACCGCCCGAACGCTGATGGCCCGGAAACCGAGGACTTCCATGGCGTCGCGGTCACCTACCAGGCGGTTGCCGCGGGTCCTGAAGCCCATGCAGCGGCTGCCCGTCGGCCAACCCTCGTCATCGCCGATGAGCCCCACCACATGGGGGACCAGGCGAGCTGGGGGGTCAGCTCCCGGCAGGCCTTTGGCCCGGCCACCTTCCGCCTGCTCCTGTCCGGAACTCCTTTCCGCTCGGACAACGAGGCGATTCCCTGGATCGCTTACGACAACGACGGACTGAGCACCGCCGACTACGTCTACGGCTACCCCGAGGCTCTGGTCGACCGGGTCTGTCGCCCGGTCACCTTCCTGCCTTACGACGGCGAGATGGAGTGGGAGAGCGAAGGCAAGATCCGGACTGCAGACTTTGACCTGGTCCTTCCGGCGACCGAATCGGCCCGCCGGCTTCGAACCGCGCTCGACGCCAACGGCGACTGGATGGGCGAGGTTCTTCGCGATGCCGATGCCAAGCTGGAAGAGGTTCGGGCCGGCGGCCATCCCGACGCCGGTGGCCTGGTCATCGCCTCCGATCAGAACCACGCCCGGGCGATCGCCAGGCGCCTGAGTCTGATCTGTGGCGAGAAGCCGGAGATCGTGATGAGCGACGAACCCGACGGGTCACGTCGCATCGCCGCTTTCTCGGCCGGGGAACTGCGCTGGCTGGTCTCGGTGCTGATGGTCTCGGAAGGGGTTGACATTCCCCGGCTGCGGGTCGGGGTCTACGCCACCGCCGCCAGGACGGAGCTCTTCTTCCGGCAGGTGGTGGGCCGCTTTATCCGGACCACCCCCAGCCCGCACCGCCAGATGAGCTACCTCCTCCTGCCGGCCGACAGCCGACTGAAAGGCCTCGCCTTCGAGATCGAGAAGGAGCGCCGACACGCGATCGATATGGCTCCCTCCCTCGAAGGGGAACTCGAGGAGCTCGACATCGAGCCACCGGAACGCGGCGAAGGCGACGGCTTTCACATGCTCAGCTCCACCGCGGCCGAACTCGACGAAGCGATCCTGGCCCAGACCACGATGCAGCTCTTCGCAACCGACGACATCGACGACGGACACGAATCAGTCTCCGCGATCACCGGCGCGATCACCAAACGACCGAAGCCGGTGGCAAAGCCGGTCAAGCCGGTCGAGATCAAGACCAGCGAACCAAAAAGGGAGTCAGCCTTCGCCGCCCGGGAGAGGCTTCGAGGCGAGCGGCGAACAATGGTCGCCGACGTCTCCCGCAGGACGGGAGAGAGCCACCGCGAGGTTCACGCCCGAATCAACCGAATGACCGGAGTGACCTCAGTAGGCAAAGCCACGAGGCACCAACTCGAGCAGGGGAACGAACTCCTGGCCCGCGACCTGGCTTGACCTCCTTGGCTGGGGTCGGGGCGCAGTGCTCCGTATTTTTCAGCTATTTCAGAAATATCTGGAGCACTACGAAGACTTGGAGGAAGGTCTTCGGCTAGGCAACTGCCTTGCGGCGATTCCAGGGCATCTTCATTTTCCTCTTGTCCTTGAGGATCCTCTGGGCGGCGTTGTGGCCTGATGCGGCGGTTACTCCGCCTCCCGGGTGGGTTCCCGCTCCGCAGAGGTAGAGGCCGCCGACCGGGGTGCCGTACTGGGCCATGTCCGGGGTCGGCCGCATGAAGGCCATCTGGTTGAGGCCCTGCTCGCCCTGGAAGATCGATCCGCCCTGGAGCCCGAAGATCCGCTCGAGGTCCGGCGGGGCGAGGACTTCGTGCTGGTCCACGGACGCCTTGAAGTTGGGCGCGAACCGGTTGAGCTGGTCGATGCAGGTCTCGCCGTAACGCTCGCGGTCGCCATCCTTCCATTCGCTCTCTTCGGACGGGCCGAACTGGGTGAACATGGTCATGATCAGGCGGTCGTCGTCGGTCAGGCTGTCGTCGATGGTCGACGGAAGCTCTGCCTCGACGTAAGGATGCGCGGCCGGGCGGCCCTGGAGGGCGTCCTGCCAGGAAGCCTCGAGGTAGTCGATCGAGGGGCAGATGTTGACGCCGGCACTCAGCAACAGCTTCTGTTCCTCGGGAGTCACATTGGCGTATTGCGGTGCTTCGTTCAGGACGAGGTTGACCTTGACCGAGCCGCCGCGGGTGCGATAGCGCTTCATGTCGAGTGCGACCTCGTCCGGGAAATGCTGCTCGCCAACCATGTCGAGGATCGTCGACTTGGGATGCGCACCGGAAGCGACGATCGGTGCGTTGATCTCTTCGCCGGTGCTGAGGGTCACGCCGGTCACTTCGCCACCGCTGACGTTGATCGAAACGACCTCTGAGTCGGTGAGGATTGTCGCGCCGTTGGCCTCGGCCGAGCGGGCGATTGCGGTGGAGATCATGCCCATGCCGCCGACAACCTGTCCCCAGACTCCGCCCATGCCGTCCATCTCGCCGAGCGCGTGGTGGAGCAGGTTGTAAGCGGTGCCGGGCGTGCGCGGTCCGGCCCAGACACCGACCACTCCGGTCGAGGCAATCGAGCCCTTGAGGCCGTCGTGCTCGAACCAGTCGTCGAGCAGGTCGCCGACCGACATGGTGAAGATCCGGATCAGGTCATTTACGTCGCGCTTGCTCATGCCGCCGATCCGGGCGCCTTCACGGAGGATGCCGGCGATGTCGCCGGGTGACTTTGAGCCGAGTGCGGGAGGCTCACGAAGAAGCATCGGACGGACGAACGAAGCGGCGCTCTCCAGCAGTTCTTCGAACTTGGGGTAGGCCTCGGCGTCCTTCTTGGAGTGCTTCGCGATCGACTCGACCGTCCTCTCGACTTCGTTGAAGAAGAAGATCGGGCCGTCTTCCGTCATCGCGGCATAGGCCGGGTCGAGGGGGTAGGCCTTGTAGCCGAAGTCCTTGAGGCGCAGGTCGCTGATCACCTTGGCCTGGAGCATCGAGACGACGTACGAACAGCGGGAAACTCGCGCCCCGGACCAGACTTCTTCGGTGACGCAGGCGCCTCCGAGGATGCCACGTCTTTCCAAGACGAGCGTCTTCATGCCCGATTTGGCCAGGTATGCGGCCGTGGTCAGGCCGTTGTGTCCGCCGCCGACGACGATCGCGTCATAGCTCGAAGACATCGAGCCGTTGCGACCGGACGCGTGAGTCGCGCCTGACTGAGAAGTAGATGAAGCCTCCATGGGGGAAAGATATCTCAAAGTGCGATTGACTACAAGGTCAAGGAATTCCGGCAGGCAATAGACTGGTGCCATGACGGGAGAGAGAAGTATCAACGGTTCGGTCGGCAATCAGGATCTGCAGAAGCTCGCAAAACAGCACCTGATGCTGCATTTCTCGGATATGACGGCATATGACGAAGCCGAAATGACGATCATCGAGAGGGGCGAGGGCGTCCATGTCTTCGATCAGAACGGTGACAAGTTCATCGACGGGCTTTCGGGCCTTTATTGCGCCGCCCTCGGCCACTCGCACGGCGACGAGATCGGCGCTGCGGCCCACGAACAGATGAAGCGCCTGCCGTACTCGTCCAACTGGACCGTCGCCCATCCGCCTTCGATCGAACTGGCCGCGCGCATCGCCGACCTCGCTCCCGAAGGGATGAACCGGGTCTTCTTCACCTCAGGCGGATCCGAGTCGGTCGAGGCGGCCTGGAAGATGGCCGTCCAGTGGCAGCAGGCCCGGGGCGAGCCGCACCGCCGCAAGGTCATCGCGCGCAACAACTCGTACCACGGGGTGACCATGGGGGCCCTTTCTTTCACCGGCATCCCGTACTGCCGCACGCCTTTCGAACCGCTCGGGGTACCGACGGTCCACGTCAGCAACACCGGCGCGTATCGCCACGCGGACGGTGGCAACGAAGCGGCCCACACGGCAGCGCTGCTGGCCGAGATCGAAGCGACGATCGAGTTCGAGGACGCCTCGACCATCGCCATGCTGATCGCCGAACCGGTCCAGAACGCCGGTGGCTGCTTCACGCCTCCCGCGGGCTACTGGCAGGGACTGCGCGAGATCTGCGACCGCCACGGCATCCTCCTCTGCTCGGACGAAGTGATCTGCGCCTTCGGCCGGATCGGCGAATGGTTCGGTGGCCAGGCCTTCGATTACGTGCCGGACCTGGTCACCTTCGCCAAGGGCCTGACCGGAGCCCACTTCTCGATGGGCGGGGTCCTGATGAGCGACAAGGTTGCCGAGCCGTTCTTTGACGGTCGCGCCAGCTACAACAACGGCTACACCTTCGGTGGCCATCCGGTCGGTTCAGTGGTCGCGCTGAAGACGCTGGAGATCATGGAGCGCGAGGATGTCCTCGAGAACGTCCGGGCCAACCACTCGGTCGCTAGGCAAGCCCTCGACGGCCTGCGTGACATCCCGATCGTCGGCGACGTCCGTGGCAAGGGCCACTTCTGGGCTTTGGAAATTGTTCGTGATCAGGAAACGAAGCAGCCGTTCGACGGACCTGACGCCGAGCACCTGTTCAAGGACGTGCTCACCGAGGCCCTCTTCGAGCGTGGCCTGATCTGCCGGCTCGACGACCGTGCCGACCCGATCATCCAGATTGCCCCGCCATTGATCAGCGACGCCGGGCTGTTCCCCGAAATCGCTGGAATTCTCCGCGAAGGCCTCGAGATCATGCACGACCGAATCAACCAGAACGAGGCCACCGGGTCACAGGTTGCTTCGATTAGTCCTATCTAGAACTGATCGCGTCTGCGGCAACTGCCCCGGCCGGGTTGACGATCACCGGGTTCAGCTCGATCAGCGTCAGGCCTTCTTCGATCAGGGCCTGGCCACAGCGCTCGGCCAGGTCGGCGATCGCGCTGAGATCGACCGCATCCGTGCCTCTGCCGCCGGTGAAGATCGCGGCTGACTTCAGACTGAGGAGGGCTTCGGGCATGCGCTCCGCTTCGGCCGGCAGCGGGATCACCACGGCGTCATTCATCACTTCGGTCCAGATACCTCCGAGGCCGATAACCAGGTTGGGAACGATTGAGTCTGAGCTGGCTGAGACGATCAGCTCGAGTCCGGGCTCGACCATCCTTTCGACCAGTAGTTCGGCCCCCTGCGCGGCAGGCAGGGCGAGCAGCCGCTCGCAGGCGAGGGTCAGCTCTGCCGCACCGTCGATGCCGAGTGCGACGGCCCCGAATTCCGACTTGTGCTGGATCTCCGGACCGGAAAGCTTGAGCGCGACCGGGTAGCCGACCTCGGCTGCGATTGCGAGGCAGCCGGCGGTATCAGACGCGGTCCCACCGGCCGGCACCGCAACTCCGTGGTGCGCGAGCAGGGTTTTAGACGCGGCTTCTCCGAGCCATTCACCTGATCCAGCGCTTGCCTTCGAGGCCGCATTCGCAACCGCCTTCATCCGCCCGGCTGACGGTGTGCGGCCGCGGCCGACGTTGATCGCCGACATCGCTGCCGGAATGCCCCCGACCAGGGGAATGCCGACTTCCGCGAGTTCGACCGTTGCCGCTTCGTCGATCAGGTCTGGCAGGGTCGAAGCGAAGATGGCCGGCGAATCAGAGTCGACGGCCCCGGCGGCCAGCGCCCTCCGGAGGTCTCCCCATTCGGATTCGTGTTCCGGCCGCAGGTCGCGCGGGTGGTCGTGGAAGAGCAGCAGCTGGTCGACCCCGGGATCGGAACCGACCGTGCTGACGATTTCGGTCAGGAGGTCGGTTTCAGTCCAGAGCAGCGAGGTGTAATCGAGGGGGTTGCCCGGAGTCGCGGCCTCGGGCAGAAGCGCTTCCAGCCGCTTGATCGTTTCCGGGGCAAGCTCCGGCAGGTCGAGGCCGATGGTCTCGGCGATGTCAGCGGCGATGCCCGAGTCACCTCCTGAGCAGGTGAGGATGGCCGGCCCGGAGCCGGCACCACGGTCGAGTCGCGGACGGGACCTCTTCACCGCCAGCACCCGGGCTAGTTCCAGCAGTTCGTGCGGGTCGGTGGCCCAGGCTGCGCCCGCCTCCTCGACCAGCGCGCGGAACACCCGCTGATCGCCGGCGAACGCGCCGGTGTGGGCCGCAGCGGCCTTGCTGCCGGCTTCCGAGGTACCAACCTTCAGCACGGCGACCCGGACGTCGTTGTCGATGCAGGTTGCCAACGCTTTGGCCAGTGCCTCACCTTCGCCGTCTTCTTCCATGAAGAGCGCCACCGAATCGACCCCTTCGAGCGCGGCCACCGCAGAAAGCCAGGTGCCGGTGTCGATAACCGCCTGGTTGCCGGTCGAGATGACCGTGTGGAAGTCGATTCCCCGCTTGGAGCCGATCGCGTTCACCGCGACGTTCCCGGATTGGGAAATCATTGAGACGTTGCCCGGACGTAGCTTCGGAAGCGAGTCGCCCCATACCGACGCTCCGCTCGCAACCGAGATCACGCCGTTGCCGTTCGGACCGCAGACGGGGAAGCCGGCGTCAAGTGCGATCCGCTGCAGATCTTGTTCATATCCACGACCGGTTTCGACTTCACCGAAGCCTGCGGAAACCACGACCGCGCCGCCGCAGCCCCGCTCGATCGACTGGCCGATGACATCCGGAACTCCGGCGGCGGGAACTGCGACCGCGACCACGTCAACCGGCTCGGGCAGATCAAGGACTGACCGAAAGCAGGGCTTGCCGTGGACTTCGGTCCGGCCGGGGTTTACCCCCAGGATCTCCCCATCGAATCCGGACTCGGCGAGATTCCGCATGATCGTGTCCGAGTACGAACCCGGTCGTTCGGTCGCTCCGACCACGGCGATCGAGCGGGCCGCGAGCAGGGGGGAGGGGTCGGGGCGAGGCAAGTGGCCCCTAGTGAAGCATCTTCTCGACGCCGCGCCTCTGGAGTCCTCGGCTGATGATCAGGCGCTGGATCTCGCTGGTGCCTTCCCAGATCCGGTCGACCCGCAATTCCCGGTTGAACCGCTCCGCCACATTGGAGCGCATGTACCCGCGCCCGCCGAAGATCTGGACGCAGCGGTCCGAGCACCTGCAGGCTGCTTCGGAGACGAACAGCTTGGCCATCGATGCCTTGTGGTGGCAGATTTTGGGGTCGGCTCCGTGGTCGATCATCTCGGCGACGTCGATAGTGAGCAGCCTTCCTGCGGCCGCGTCGGCGGCCGAGTCGGCCAGCGGGAAGGAGACACCCTGGTAGTCGATGATCGGTGAGCCGCCCTGCTCGCGTTCCATCGCCCAGGCGACGGTCTCGTCCAGGAGGCGCCACATCGAACCGATGCCACGGGCCGCGATGCCGAGGCGCTCTTCCGCGAACCAGCCTTTCTGGAGTTCGTCGCCGCCGCCGATCCCGCCGATGATGTCGTCGGGTCCGACTTCGACGTTGGTGAACTTGATCGTCGGATGGCCGTCGGGGTAGGAGTGGGTGAAGGCGGGGTCGTCAATCGTCTCGATTCCCGGCAGGGACTTGTCGACCACGAAGAGGGTCGGTTTGGTTACGCCGTCTTCGATCAGGTGGGCCATGACGATCAGCACCGAGGCGACGTCTCCCGAAGTGACAAACCACTTTTCGCCGTTGATCACGAAACCGTCGTCCGAGCGTACGGCCCGGGTCTGGATTCCGGACGGGTCTGATCCGGCGTCCTTCTCAGTCACTGCGTAGGCGTCCCGGATCTCTCCACGAAGGGCGGGCTTCAGCCAGCGCTCGGCCAGTTCCGGGCTGGCGTGGTCCCACACGTTGTAGGCGTTCGGTATGTGCCAGCTGATTGCGTTGGTCGAGCGGCCGAGCTGCTCCTCGACCAGGAACCACTCAATCGCAGACCAGCCCTGGCCGCCGTGTTCAGTTGAGTGGAGGCCACCGGTCAAACCGGCTGCTGTCGCCTCGGCCTTGACTCTGGCCACGGCCTCGTCCGGGAGTAGGCCATTCAGCTTTTCGGCCTCTTCTTCGAGTGGGATCAGCACCTCGTCAACGAAGGTCCGGGCCCGGCTCTGGATGTCCAGGGCACGGGTGCTGAGGTCCTGCGGGCTTGTGTGCTCCGAAACGTTCAAGGTCATGGCGGTCGAGAATACATGCGATTGACTACAAGGTCAACTTTGGCTACGATGCCGCGCACCGGCCCGAAATCCGGGCCCGAACAAGGATCGAACGGCATGAATCTTCCGCTTGAACGCAGCGATATCAACAGGAATCTCCAGCCACTCGCACGGGCTTCGATGTTGCCGCCCGCCGCGTTCACCTCTCCCGGAGTGTTCGAATGGGAGGTCGAGAATCTCTTCGCCGGGGGCTGGATCTGCCTCGGTCATGTCTCCCAGGTCGATGAAAAAGGCAAGTACCTGATGCGGGAAATCGGGGCCGACAGTGTCTTCGTCGTCGGCGGCGAAGACGGGGCACGCCGGGCCTTCCTGAACGTCTGCCGGCATCGCGGTGCGCGGCTCGTCGAAGAGAGCGAAGGTCAGGTCAAGAAACGCCTCCGCTGTCCGTATCACGCCTGGTCCTACGGCCTCGACGGCAGGCTGGTCGCCGCCCCTCACATGGATGAGGTCGAGGACTTCGACTTCTCCTGCTTCGGTCTGATTCCCGTGCGGATGGCTGTGGAAAACGGACTGATCCTGATCGACCTTTCCGGTGAGGCAACGGATCCGGCTGAACACGTCGGTGATCTCGCCGAACACCTCGACAAGTACCGGAACGGTGACCTCGTAAGTGGTGGGCGGGTCGACTACACGGTCAACGCGAACTGGAAAGGCATCGCCGAGAACTACAACGAGTGCCTGCATTGCCCCGGCATTCACCCGCAGCTGAACGCGCTCAGCAACTACATGAGCGGCGAGGAGATCCAGGGTCCTGGCGCGTGGTGCGGTGGGTCGATGTTCCTGACTGCCGAGGACGCGGCAACCATGGCCGAGGACGGTGGCCAGAACTCCCACCGGCCCAGGATAGAAGGCTTGACCGAGGCTGATGACCGCACGATCCTCTACTTCGTGCTCTTTCCGAACGCGCTGATCTCGATGCATCCCGACTACGTGATGCTGCACACGCTCTACCCGCGGGGCCCGGGTCTGACCGAGGTCGTCTGCGAATGGTTCTTCGAGTCGCGGGTAGCCGAGTCGGAAGACTTTGACCCGAGCGACGCGATCGGTTTCTGGGACGAGACCAACCGGCAGGACTGGTATGTCTGCGAGCTCACGCAGAAGGGCATCGGTTCCCGCGGGTACTCGGCCGGACGGTACTCGGGCGAAGAAGGCACGGTGCACGAGTTCGACAACATCGTCTCCGGTCATTACATGTCCGCTTTGGAAGAGAACTCTCTCGAGGAGGCTGCAGTATGAATCCGGTTGCCGAAGTGCTGGGCGTTCTCGAGATGCCGGAGCCGCTCAGCGCTCTGGCCGCGAAGGACTGGGATGCGATCGTGATCGGCGCCGGCCACAACGGGCTGACCGCCGGGGCCTACCTCGCCCAGGCCGGCCAGAAGGTGCTGATCCTCGAGAGGCGTGAGCGGATCGGCGGCGCCTGCACGCTCGAGCAGCCTTTCGGTGATGCCGGATATGTGGTCAGTCCGTGCGCGTATGTGGTTGGCCTGCTTGACAACCTCGTGATCGACGAACTCCAGCTCCGGAAGCGAGGTCTTCGATTCTTCACGGCCGACCCCAACCTCTGGGTGCCTTTCGAAGACGGCACTTCGTTCGGCCAGTTCCTCGACGACGACAGAACCCGGGCCAACCTCGATTCCCTCGGCGTCTCCGAGGCGGATCAGAAGGGTTACTGGGCGTACGAGCACCTCTTCGACCAGGTCCGGATCAAGCTGCGGAAGGGCGACCGTGACACCTGGGTCGGGGATACACCGAACCGTGACGAGATCGAGGCGATCCTCGACCACGACCAGGAGATGATCGACCTCTGCTTCAAGGACTCGATCGCCGAAGTGCTTGATCGCTACATCTCGAACGAAAAGCTCAGGACAGCGCTCTACGGGCAGGGTGTGATCGGCACCTGGGGCGGTCCTTTCGAACCGGGCACGGCTTCGATCAAGCTGATGCACTACCAGGGCGACCTCGAAGGCCAGGGTCCGGTCTGGGGCTACGTCGAAGGTGGCATGGGCATGGTCAGCTTCGCGATCGCCGATGCAGCGCTCGAGGCCGGCGCTTCGATCGCCTGCGGTATCGAAGTCAGTGAGATTCTTCCGGGCGAAGGAGTCGTCTGCGAGGACGGCACGACCATCAACGCCCGCAATGTCATCTGCAACACCGACCCCAAGCGGTTGCGGACCATGCTCACGGAAGGTGCCGACTCAGCCTTCGAGAACCGTCTCGACGCCTGGAAGATTCGCAGCCCCGTGGTCAAGTTCAACGCGGCTCTTGATCGCCTGCCCGGTTGGACCGCCGCCCCCGGAGAGACCTGGCCGGCCCAGGCGACGATCGATGCCTGCGGTTCGATGGACGAAGCCCAGGCCGCCTTCGAGAGGTGCGCAGCCGGAGAGCCGGCTGTCGCTTTCGCCGAGATCTACATCCAGACCGGCTACGACCCGACCGTCGCGCCGGAAGGCAAGCACCTGATGAGCGTGTTCGGCCAGTACGCGCCTTACGACATTTCGGACGGTGACTGGGATTCCCGACGCGGCGATGTCGCCAACCAGTTCATCGACCTGATCAGCCGTTTCGCACCTGACTTCCGTGACTGCGTGGCCGACCACGAGGTCCTCGGTCCGCCCGACATCGAGGAACGAATCGGGCTCACCGGCGGCAACATCTTCCAGGGCGAAGTCACCCCCGATCAGATGTGGGAAGGCCGGCTCAGCGCCCGCACCCCCGTGCCCGGTCTCTACATGTCCGGAGCCGCGACCCATCCCGCCGGCAGCGTGATCGCCCTCAACGGCCGCAACGCCGCCCAGGCGGTGCTGGCCGATGCCGGCGTGGAAATCGGTGCCGGTGCCAGTTGACCCTGACTCCCCTTCACGACAACAGCCGGCGCCGGGCCGGTCAATAGGCTCGGGCAATGGCCGGCAACGCACGCGATCGCATTCTCGAAGCAGCCTGCGAAGTGATCGCCGCGGAAGGGATCGACGACGTGCGGATCGCCCGCGTGGCGATGAGGGCCGGCGCTTCGACGGCCCTGGTCCATCATTACTTCTCGACCCGCGAGGAACTGCTCGAGGAGGCATTGATGCATTCCTACGAGCTGGCTGCGGAGGACCGCTTCGGCCAGCCGATCGACCCCGACGCCACGGCCACCGACCGGCTGAAGGTGATGATCGACGAATGCCTGCCGCTAGAGGGCATGCAGCGGAACGAATGGACGCTCTGGGTGGAGCTCTGGCTTCGGGCGACGAGGGACGACGCGCTCAAGCCGATGGCAACGCGCCTCTACGAGAACTACCGGGAGTGGATGCTGGAGGTGATCCGCTTCGGGGTGAAGTCCGGGGAGTTCAAGACCGACGACGCCGAAGCGAGCGCGGACGTCGCGATCGGACTGCTCGACGGGCTCGGTGTCCGGGCACTGATCGACGACCCCGACATGGACGTGGATCGGGTCAGGATTCTCGCCGCTTCGAGAATCGCAACCGAGCTTGGATTGGAGCCTTCGTCACTGACCGGCTAAATTCAGGAGCAGGATGCCGGACGATCTGGTTTCCAACGAAGAGGTTTCCAACGGAGAGGTTTTCAGGGTGAGTCTTGTCTGATCTCGAGCTGAACCGGCGACAACTGCTGATGGCGGGGGCTGGCCTCGCGCTCACGGGCTACGGACTCAGTGGCTGCACTGTCGAGAGGCCGCTCGACCGCTCCGCCGCCGGCGACATCGTCGAGCCGAAGATCGATGGCGACCTCCTGATTTACAACTGGGCCCAGTACATGGACCCGCAGATCCAGAAGGACTTCGCCGAGCTGCACGGCATCCGGGTAACCGAGGTCAACTACGACAACCTCGAAGCGATGGTCACCAAGCTGCGGGCGGGCGGGGCCTACGACCTGATCTTTCCCAGCTCGGAATACGTCAAGCGGCTGAAGAACGAGCAGCTGATCCGGCAGTTCGACCGGGCCAAGATTCGGAACGCTTCCACGCTCTCGCCCTTCTACGACAGCCCCTGGTACGACCCGAACTCAGAGTTCTCCCTGCCTTACGCCTATTACACAACCGGCATCGCCTATCGCACGGACCGGGACCTGACCATGACCGAATCATGGAACGACCTGAGCAACCCGGGTGCCGAGGGCCAGATCTTCATGCTCGACGATTTCCAGGAGGGAATCGGCCAGGCCAACCTGCTCAACGGCTTCTATCTGAACACGGCGAAGTCGGATGAGCTTGAAATCTCGAAGGAAACCCTGCTCGACCAGAAGGAAGGTCTCCGCGGGTTCAACACCAACTCGGTCCAGACCCTCGTTTCCGGAGCCGCCGCGATCACCCAGGCATGGAATGGCGACGTCGTGAATGCACGCAACCAGGTCGACGACCCTTCAATCTTCGCTTACGAAACTGCGAAGGAGGGGGTCCCCGTCGGGACGGACGCGATGAGCATTCCGATCACCGCCAAGAGCCCCGGCACCGCGCTCATGTTCATGGACTACCTGCTGAAGCCGAGCAACGCTTACCGCAACGTGATGTGGAACGGCTATCCCCAGCCGGTCGCTGGTGGGCGGGAAGCCTTCGCCAAGCTGGTGAAAGACGACCCGACGATCGATGTGAACCTCGAAGAGATCGCTGACTCCAGCATGGAGTTCAGGCTCGAGGATCCCGATGCCCGCAAGGAGTGGACGCGGATCTGGACCGAGGTCAAGGCTTGAACGCCTCCCGGTTCTGGAGCTGGTTCGTCGCTCCTGGAGCGCTCTGGATCGCTCTGCTTTTCGCGATCCCGCTGTTCCTGGTGCTTGCTCTCTCCTTCGGCCATGTGGACGACTTCGGCCGCGGTGTGTACGGATTCGAGCTCTCGAACTATCAGGACGTATTCGACTCGACCTACGTGCCCGTGCTGGTCCGGTCGGTCACATACGCGTTGATCACTGTGATCCTCTGCCTGCTGATCGGCTACCCGGTCGCCTATTTCATCGCCCGGTTCGGCGGCAAGTACCGCTACGTACTGATCGCCGCCCTGGTCATCCCGTTCTTCGTCAACTACCTGGTCCGGACCTACGCCTGGGTCGCCCTGCTGGCCGACGAAGGGTTGGTCAACAACTGGATGATCGACCTCGGCTTGACGGATGCCCCGATCCAGATGATCAACACTCCGTTCGCGGTGATCGGCGGTCTGGTCTACGGCTACATCATCTTCATGATCCTGCCGCTTTATGGATCGATCGAGAGGATGGACCCTTCGGTCATCGAGGCTGGCAAGGACCTCTACGGATCGCCGTTCAAGACTTTCATCCACGTGACGCTCCCGGCGACCCAGCCCGGCATCCTGGCCGGCTGTGTGCTCGTCTTCCTGCCGGCCGTCGGTGACTTCGTCTCGGCCCAGCTGCTTGGAGGACCGGACACCTACATGGTCGGCAACCTGATCCAGGACCAGTTCTTCGCGGCATCGAACTGGCCATTCGGCTCTGCGCTGACGGTGGTGATGATGGCCTTCCTTGCAATCTGGATGGTCTTCTATCTGCGGCGTGCCACCCGCGGTGAAGCGGACGTCCTGTGAATACCGCCTCCGCCTTTGACAAGCCCCGGATCCTCCGGCTCTTCACCGCTCTTGTCTACGTCTTCCTTTTCGTGCCGATCCTCGTGGTGATCGTCTTCTCCTTCAACAGCCAGAAGTCGCTCCAGGTGATGGAGGGCGTGTCCTTCCGCTGGTACGAGGAATTCTGGAACGACCCGACCCTCCGCGACTCGCTCTTCACATCGATCGAGATTGCGCTGATCACCATGGTCGTGGCGACGATCGTCGGCACGGCGCTGGCGATCGGTCTGGTCCGGGCCCATTCCGGTGCTTCACGCGGGGCCAACGTGCTGATGCTGATTCCGCTGATCACCCCGGAGATCGTCGCTGGTATCTCGGCGCTCCTGATCTTCTCGCAGCTCGGGATCGGTCTTTCCTTCTGGACGGTCGTGCTGGCCCACATCACCTTCTCGATCTCCTACGTGACGATCGTCGTCCGGGGTCGGCTTGCCTCGATCGGGGTGGAGGTGGAGGAAGCCGCCCAGGACCTCGGCGCGAGCCGCTGGGGATCGGTCCGGCTGGTGCTCTTCCCGGCGCTCTGGCCGGCGGTGGTCGCTGCGGGCCTCCTTGTATTCGCCCTCTCCTTCGACGACTTCGTGCTGTCCTTCTTCACCACGGGCGAAGAGACCCAGCCCCTGCCGGTCCGGATCTGGTCGATGATCCGGTTCGGCGTCTCACCCACGATCAACGCGATCGGAACTTTGATGATGGTGGTCTCGATTTCGGCTGTCGCTCTGGCCGTCCTGATCCCACGGATATTCGGAAGTCGCGAGAGCGGCGTGAAAGTACTTACCGGTGCGGAGGAATAGAAGATGACGGTGCAGCAGACCCAGGCGATCAAGGTTGATGGAGTCACCAAGAAGTTCGGTGACTTCACCGCCGTGGACAACGTCGAACTCGAGATCCATCAGGGCGAGTTCTTCTCCCTGCTCGGTCCTTCCGGCTGCGGCAAGACGACGATGCTCCGCATGCTCGCCGGCTTCGAGATTCCGACGTCGGGGAGCATACTCCTGGACGGGGAGGCGGTCGAGAAGGTTCCGCCGCACAGGCGCAACGTGAACATGGTCTTCCAGAGCTACGCGCTGTTCGAGCACCTCAATGTGGAAGACAACGTCGCTTTCGGCTTGAAGCGCCGAAAGGTTCCGTCGGACGAGATCAAGACGCGCGTAGCCGATGCACTCGAGCTGGTCGACCTCACACCCAAGGCAAAAGCGAGGCCGAACGAGATGTCCGGCGGCCAGCGTCAGCGGGTGGCGCTTGCCCGGGCACTGATCAACCGGCCGAGCGTGCTGCTCCTCGACGAGCCACTCGGCGCTCTCGACCTCAAGCTCCGCCGGCAGATGCAGGTCGAGCTGAAATCGATCCAGCGCGAGGTCGGCATCACTTTTGTCTACGTCACCCACGACCAGGAAGAAGCGCTTTCGATGTCCGACCGGATCGCCGTGATGAGTGCCGGACGGGTCGTCCAATGCGCGCCGCCAGAAGAGGTCTACGAGCACCCGAGCGAGGAGTTCGTCGCCGGCTTCATCGGAATCTCGAACCTGCTCCAGGGCAAGGTGGAAGGTCAGGGCAAGGTCAGGGTCGGCTCGACCTGTCTGCCGGTTCCCGACCTTGCCGATACCGCCAAGGATGGCGACGACGTTCAGATTGCGGTCCGGCCGGAGAAGGTCGCGGTCGACGAGATCGACAAACCGAGCTACAAGATCGAAGCGGACATGTTCACGGTGGAAGGTGAGATCGAGAGCATCGTCTACCTCGGCGTCGGCAATCAGTTGACGCTGAAGCTGGACAACGGCGGCCGGCTGGTCGCCCTGGAACAGGCCACCTACCGGGTCCAGTCAACGGACCAGTGGAAGATCGGCCAAAAGGTAAAAGTAGGCTGGCACCCGGAACACTGCATGGTCCTCGGTTAACTCGGCTGGCGGGCGGCACCCGGGGACCACCCTCATAGAAGTGAACGAACGGGTTTCGGGTACCCCCTATGGGAGGTGCCTGCGATTTTGGTGCGGACTGCGCCGTTTTCGCAGGCACCTCAGGTTCTCGAAGCTTGACCGTTTCGCAACCCTGAGCCCCCGCGTGGTTTGATGGGGTGGATGACTTCGGACGGGCTGAAGATCGGGATTACGTTCATCGCTGCGTTTTCTGCTTGCTTCGGAACCGGTTCGGCTGCTGCGTCGACTGACTTCGTTCCCGGGGAGGTGATCGTCCGTTTTGCCCCCGACACCTCGGCGGGTGAGAAGTCGAGCGTTCGCGAGCGGGCGGGGGTTGAGTTCTCGGACTCGGTCCTGCTGCCGCGGACCCAGGTTGTCGAGACCGACCCGGGGCAGAGCGTTCTCGAGGCGATCGACGGGCTCGAGTCAAGCCCCGAGGTGCTCTACGCAGAGCCCAACTACATCCAGACCCTTGATGCCGCTCCGCCGAGTGATCCATCCTTCGGGTTGCAATGGGGTCTGGACAACACCGGACAGTCGGTAAACGCGACCAGCGGTACAAGTGGCGCCGACATCGACGCCCTGAACGGCTGGGACCTCGGCAAGAGCAGTCCGGACGTGGTCACGGCTGTGATCGACACCGGCGTCGCACTCGATCAGCCGGACCTGTCCGCGCAGATCTGGCATAACCCGGGCGAGATCCCGAACAACATCGACGATGACGAGAACGGTCTGGCTGACGACTTGAACGGCTGGGACTTCATCGCGGGTGATGAAGACCCGACCGACGGCGACGGGCATGGCACCCACGTCTCCGGCATCATCGGCGCGACTGGCGACAACGGAATCGGCGTTTCTGGCGTAAGCCAGGATGCGAAGCTGATGCCTCTGCGAGCTTGTGGAGCGGGTGGAGGCTGTTCAGTCAGCGCCATCATCGATGCCATTGGCTACGCCGGCGCGATGGGCGCCCGGGTGGTGAACATGAGCTTCGGAGGATCGACCTTCAGCCAGGCCCAGCGTGATGCGATCGCCAATGCGCCAGAGACTCTTTTTGTCGCGTCGGCCGGCAACGAAGGAAACGACGCCCCGAACTTCGGCAACAACGAGACCATTCCCAAATACCCCTGTCAGGCTGATCAGGTTGCCAGCCAGCCGGCGCTCGCCAATTTGATCTGCGTGGCTTCTTCCAACCAGTTCGACCTCAAGGCGCCGTCTTCGAACTTCGGAGCCTCCTCCGTCGACCTGGCTGCCCCGGGGACGAACATCATCAGTACTTTCCCGACCTTTCAGTACTTCTTCCAGAACTCCTTCGACGCGGGCGGATCGACCTGGGACTTCGTCGCGCTCGATGCGGGCGGAGTCGTGATACCAAACCGATGGGAACGCAACACGGGGATCGGTCACGAAGACGTGCCGAGCAGAGCTGTAACTGACAGCTTCGGAGTCAATTATTCACCGGGCACGAACGCGATCATGACCATGACCGGCGCCGGTATGAACCTGACCGGCAGGTCGGGCTGCCGGGTCGACTACTTCCTGAAGCTGGACACGGAGCAGCCAACGCCTGGCTCCTTCACCGGGGCGGACCTCTTCTACCTTGAAGCCGCCGCCGACCAGAGCGGTCCCTGGACCCGGCTTGTGACTGCGGCAGGCAGTCCGAGCGGAGGGGACTACCCGCAGGCTCAAGAAATCGGCCTCGGCGGCAGCCTCCACGACTTCGACGGCGAGTCGTCGGTCTACCTGCGCTTCGGACTACAGGCCGACGGAGATGCAAATGTCGGACAGGGGGCCACGGTCGACGACGTGAACATCAGCTGTGACCGTTCGTCGACGGGTTCACCGAGATTCATCTACTCGGGCGGAACTTCGATGGCGGCTCCGCAAGTGTCCGGGATCGCTTCGATCGTGCGCCAGCTGAATCCCGGGCTCAGTGCTCCGGCTGTCAAGGCGAAGGTGCTCGGCGGTGTGGATCCCCTGCCGGTTTTCGCTCCGGTCGGTCCATCCCCGCTGGTTACCGGCGGCCGGGCCAACCTCGACAGGACCCTGAGCAGTCTCGATCTGACTCCGCCTCCGGCACCGAGTCTGGTCAACCCGATTGCCGCTGGCAGGGTCGGCAGCCCTCCGACCTTCAAGTGGGACCATCCAGACCCGTCCGCCCTCTTCAGACTTTTCCTCGACGGCGAGCTGGTCGCCTCCGGGATCGGGCTGAATCAGTTCAAGTACGCGGGCAGCCTCGAGGTGGGCGGGCATAACTGGATGGTGACCGCGGCTGATGCCCCCGGCAACGTCGCCCAAAGCGAGACCAGGAACTTCCGCTACGCACCGCCAGGCAAGCTGAAGGTCCTCTCGGTCAAGCCCTTTTCAATGGGCGGCAGCAAGGTCCGGGTCCGGGTATCAGGGGCGGGGAGGGTCAAGGTCTCGGCCACCGCGAAGTCGGGCAATCGAGAGAAGGTCGTGGCCAAGGCCAGTGTCAAGGCACGGCTGAACGGTGAAACAACCGTGATCGCCCGGCCCACCAAAGCCGGACGCAAGCTGCTCGCTAAGAAGTCACGGGTCAAAGCGAGGTTCAGAATTACCTTCGTACCGGCCAGCGGTGGCAAGAGCGCCACCGCATTCAGGTCCGCCAAGCTCGCCAGGTAGCGCAACCCGAACCCAACGGATGCTTCATGCCCAACGGACCTTTGTCACGTTGGCGATTCTCCATATCCTATTTTTAGTTTCATCATAAAACTGACTATGGAGGTAGACCGTTTCCGCTTTGTCCGGATCGCACCTGAAGGGCCGTGAAGTCGTGATCATCGAGGCCGCGAGGACTCCGATCGGTCGTGGCCATCGAGCCAAGGGCTGGTACCGAGACATCCATCCGAACGAACTCCTCGGCGCCACCTACCCGGCTTTGATCGATCGATCCGGACATGGAAATGGTCAACGTCAATGGCGGTGCCCTCGCACCCGGCCATCCCCTCGGATCTTCCAGTGCCCGCCTGATCACCTCCGTTCTGCACGAGCTGGAGCGGAGTGATGGTGAACTGGGTCTGGTGACGATGTGCACCGCTGGCGGAACGGGGACGGGAACATTGATTCAGCGGATATAGGATCCAGACATGCCCGGGCCCGGAACTCACACGTCGTTCGCTGAGGACCGGGCCTTCGGCAAGTCCCTGCGCGGAAAGATCCGGCGGTCGGAGCATGGGAAATTCACCCCGACTGAGCGTGATCCCGTTGCGATCATCGAGAAGCAGAACGAGACGCGGCTCCAGCAGTTCGTCCCGGTGCGGATCGGCCGGATGCTCCAGTCGAAGTTCGCGTACTACCGCGGAACAGCCGCCAACATGGCTTTCGACCTGTCGGACGAGCCGCGGACCGACGTTCACGTCGTGGCCTGCGGGGATGCCCACATCGCAAACTTCGGCCTCTTTGCTGCGCCCGACCGGCGAGTGCTCTTTGATCTCAACGACTTCGACGAGGCGGGTCTCGCACCCTGGGAGTGGGATGTCAAGCGGCTGGCAGCGAGCGTCGAGGTTGGTTATCGACACCGGGGATTCACTCCAGAGCAGGCGCGGGCGGGGTGTCTGGCAGCGGTCCGCTCCTATCGGGAGAGGCTGGGCGAACTGGCTGAACACTCGACCACCGAGCGCTACTTCAGGCGGGCCGAAATGGAAGACATCAAGAACATGGCCGTGGACGAGACCGGTCGCAAGCTGATCGAAAAGACCGTCAAGAAGGCCCAAGGCAGGACCTCCGAGAAAGTCCTCGGAAAAATCGTCACCACCACCCATGACGGTAAGCAGAGGATCCAGGACCAGCCACCAATCCTCGAGCACTTCGAGGCGGTCGTGTCCCGGGCCCAGATCCAGCACGTTTACGACCGCTACAAGGAGACCCTGCGGCCGGACGTCGCGCTCCTGCTTTCGGGCTTCGAGCTGGTCGACTATGCCCACCGGATAGTCGGCGTGGGAAGCGTCGGGACCCGTTGCGTGATCCTGCTGCTGGTCGGACCCCAGAATGAGCCGATCTTCATCCAGCTCAAGGAGGCCGACCCCTCGGTTCTCGAGACCTGGGGCGGCATGGCACCTTCACCCTTGCCGGGCCTCGGCGACCGGTCCGCGACGAGCAATGGCTATCGGGTGGTCTCGACCCAGCAGGTGCTTCAGGCGGCATCGGATCCGTTCCTCGGCTGGGTCGAGGATGTGCGTGGAGTCGACTACTACGCCCGGCAGTTTCGCGACATGAAGGGATCTGCCGATCTCGAAGCTCTGACCGTGAGCCAGTACCAGAACTATGGATTGATGTGTGGAGCGCTCTTGGCTCGTGCCCACAGCCAGAGCCCCGGGTGGGGCGCGATTCAGGGCTATCTCGGCAGCTCGGACTCGTTCGACCGGGCGATAGCGGACTGGAGTTCCTCGTACGCCGACCAGGCCGAACTTGATTTCGAAGCGCTCGAAGAAGCGGTCAAGTCCGGGCGGCTCCCCTGCGATGCGGGGGTCTGAACAAAGCTTGTCCCGCTTCAGTTCCACCTGCAAGAGGGTTGCATCTTCAAAGCGCTTCCAGCTGATCATTTTCGGCGTGATCGTGTTCAACGCGATCGTTCTCGGGCTGGAGACCTACGACTCGCTCGACCAGGACTGGGGAGATACGCTCTTCCTGCTCAACGAGATCTGTCTCGGCATCTTCATCGTGGAGATCCTGATTCGCATCACCGCTTACGGCGGCCGGCCCCAGGATTACTTCAAGGACGGCTGGAACGTCTTCGACTTCATCGTCGTATTTGCTGTCTTCATCCCCGGGGTCCGGGAAAACGCTCTGCTGCTGCGACTGGTCCGGCTCCTCAGGATCGTCCGGGTGGTCAGCGTGCTTCCCGACCTGCGGGTTCTGATCAGCGGCATGGGCCGGGCCATGCGGCCGATCGGGTCGATGGCGGCGATGACCATCCTGTTGCTCTTCGTCTACGGAATGGTCGGCGTCCAGCTTTTCGGCGATGAACTGCCCGAGCGCTGGGGCAACATCGGCTCGGCGATGCTGACCCTGTTCACGGTCCTGACCCTTGAAGGCTGGAACGAGATCCTCTTCAGTGCCCAGGACGTGACCCGGTTCGCCTGGATATTCCTGGTCAGCTTCGTCCTGATCGCTTCATTCCTCGTGATCAACATCCTGATCGCCGTGATCCTCAACTCGGTTGAAGAAGCCAGGGAAGACGAGAAATCGCGGGAGATCCTGGCTCGCCTGGACCAGCGGATGCTCGATGGAACGGCGGAAGATCCGGTGGAATCGCTGATCGAGAAGGTGGGCGACATGAAGCGGGGACTCGAGGGGATCGAGAGCGAGTTGAATGCCCTGAACATGGCCCGGCAGAGGCCTGAGAAGGATTGACCGAGGTCATCGCGACCAGTCCTGGTTATTCGGGGGCTTCGTCGGCCTCCGGCGGCGCCGGGTGCTTGGTCAGGCCTGGCGTCCGGCCCGTGTTTGCGTACTGCCAGCGGGAACCACGGCCGAAGACCCGCAAATTCTCGACCCGGTCCGTCTTGCGCACGAGCAGGAAACAGGCCAGGGCACCAAGCAAGGCGATCCCGGCGGTGGTGTAGAAGACCCATTCGTAGCCCAGTACATGCCCGGCCATCACGTCGTCGAAGGCAACCCGGATGACTTTGTCCTGATGGGCCACGTCGATCTGGTTGAGACCCCGTTGCTCGATCTCGAGGATGAAGCCTTTCCACTCGTTGGCCTGCTTCGTCGTCACGTCGATTCCTTTGGTCGCCAGCGCTTCCTGGGTGTGGCGCTCGGCAGTGCCGATCAGGACGACGGAGAGAATGGCGATGCCGAAGGCACCGCCAAGCTGCTCGGTGGTGTTGATCACACCGGCGGCCTGGCCCTGGTCTTTGTCGGGCACGGACCCTAGGCCGGTCGGATCGTTCGCGGTGAGCACTACGCCAAGTCCGACCCCCTGGAGCACCAGCCCCGGGATCAGCCAGATGTACTCCTGATGATGGACCGCCAGGGCGAAAGCTATGCCGGAAGCGGCCAGAGTCAGGAAGCCGAAGACGAGTGGCTGCCGGCCACCCTTCAGGTCAAACCACTTGCCGGCAAGCGGGCCGGCAAAAATTATCGGGACGGTCGCCGGAATCAGGGCCAGGCCGGCCACTAAAGGTGAGAACCCGATCATCATGAGGAGGAAGTAAGGCAGCAGGTAGGCGGTCCCAAGTTCGATCATCCCGGCCAGGAACTGGGAGATGTTTGCGGCGAGGAAATTGAGGTGCCGGAACAGGCGGAACTCGATCATCGGGTTCTCGACCTTGAATTCGACGATCACGAAGGCAACCAGAGCCACGACCGCAGTGATGAAGGACCCGATTACCTGGGGATCGGTCCAGCCGAGGGTCTGACCCTGGCCGAGCCCATAGACCAACCCAGCGATGCCGATGCCGAAGGTGATCACACCGGCCGGGTCCAGATTATGGCTGGCACCCTCCTTTGGCGAAAGTGGCGGGCAGGCCCTGAGCGTGAGCAATACGCACACCGCAGCCAGCGGCACGTTCACGAGGAATACAAGCCGCCAGTCGATAGTCGAGAGGCCGCCGCCGATCACCGGACCGAGGGCCGCGGCAAAAGCGGCGAAGCCGGCCAGCAGACCGAGGGCCTTCCCCCGTTCGGCATCGGGGAAGACAGAACTGACGATCGCCACCGCGGTCGGCATCATGAGGGCCGCGCCGGCACCCTGAACGGCCCTCGCAGTAATCATCCATGGCAGGTCCTGGCTCAGTCCGGCCAGGGCGGAAGAGATGCTGAAAATCAGGGCACCGGTAAGGAACACCCGGCGGAGGCCGAAGAGGTCGCCGAGGCGGCCTCCCAGCACCATGAAAGCCGCCAGAGGCAGCATGTTTGCGGTGAGGATCCACTGGCCATCGGAGACCGGCCCGTTGAGGTCGGTCATCGCCTCGGGGATTGCCAGAGGGACGGAAGTCTGGTCCACCAGAATCATGCCGCTCGAAAGTGTCATGGCGATCAAAGTCAGCCACCGGTTGCGCTTGAGTCGGGCTTCGTCCGGATTCAAGGCGCCGAATCATAATTGCCGGTGCAAAGGAAAGGCCCCGCCGGCAGGCGGGGCCTTGGTGAAGCGACGGGTTACCGGTTGGTCAGTTGCCGCCGGTATCGCCACATTCCTTGAACCCGTACTCCTTGGCGAGCTTGTTCGATGCTTCGAACGGATTGTCGTCACCGAAGATGGTCTTGGGTTCTTCGACCAGCGTTGAGACTCCGTCATCGAGCGCCTGATAGTAGGCCTCGAGCTCGTCTTCGTCACCCGACGGTCGTGGCAATGCCTCGAGATCCTGGGTCCGCTTCTCGACCGAAGGAATCAGGTCCGACTTGACGAGAGCGAGAGCCTCTTCCTGGCCGGCACCGGCCGAAAGCTGCTTGCCCATCGCTTCGATTTCTGCGTCGTTTTCGGTGCAGATCTTGTCGGCTGAGGCAATGTACTCGTCCTTGGTGGGGCCATCGTCATCGCTGCTGCCACCACAACCGGCCACAACCGCCATCGAGGCAATCAGGAGCAGCATGAGCATTGAAGCTTTTTTCAAGGTGTTCACTTTCGGGTTCGGACGGCCCGTCAGGGAACGCCACTGGACTGGACTTGCGCGAGTCTAGCGGCCTTCGAACGTGGCATTGCCCGGGCCTTCGGTGAGGAAGGTTTCGACCGCGGCCTGGAGATCTTCGGTGCCGAACAGATCGGCGGCATCGCGCCGGGTGATCCGGTCAGCCGCCGGAACTCCGCCCTCGACGTAGCCCCTGAGGATCCGCTTGGTCATCGCGTGAGCCCTGGTCGGGCCATTGGCGAGCCGGGTCGCAAGCTCGGTGGCCTCAGCCTCGAGTAGATCGTCGGCGACGACGATGTTGACCACGTTCCATTGTTCGAGCGTTGCTGCGTCGAACAGCCCGCCAGTCATCACGAGCTGCTTCGCCCGGCCGGAACCGGCCCTTTCGGCGATCCGCTGGGGGCCACCCATCGAAGGAGTGAGCCCGACCACGATCTCGACCAGCCCGAACTTCGCTGACTCGCCGGCGATGATGATGTCGCAGGCGAGTGAGAGCTCGAAGGCTGCGGTGAGAGTCAGTCCGTGGGCGCTGAAGATGACCGGCAGGGGCAGGGCCTCGATCCGGTCGATCAATCCCAGCAGGTCGGTCCAGAGCACTGAGCCCTCGGCCGGGGTCAACCCCCTGAACTCTTCGACGTTGACGCCACCGGACACGACTTTGCCTTCGGCCCGGATCAGGAGAGCCCTCGGTGGGTCGGCCTGAACCTGCTCGACCGCCTGCCTGAGCTGGCTGATCAGCTTTTCATCGAAGAGGTTGAGCGGCGGGCTGTCGATCGTGATTACCCGGAGAGGGCCGTCGTCGGTGATTCGAATGAGATCCATGTCGGCGACGCTACCTTCCGTCAGGCTGGCTTTTCAGGGACGCATGCTTTCGATCAGCTTCCGCAGGCCGGCGGAGAAGAGTTCTTCGTCGCGCTCGGGATCGACGATCGAGATGTCCATCACACCGTCGATCGCGGAACGGGTCTCCGCCGATGACAGCTGGGCCACCTCGGGGTTGGCCTCGGATCGGAACCGTTCCAACCGGTCGACTTCGACCAGCGAAATGTCGAGCGCGGAGTTCGCAGCGATGCGGTTCGCGCTGAAGAGGGCGGTGCCAAAGGTGAACGATGAGTAGGCGTGAAAAGCCTCGGCCGCGTCCTGCCCCTTGAGGCCGAATCGCTCGAAGACGTTGGCCACGATGGCCAGGGTTCCGGCCGAGAGTTCGTCGGATGCCGGAGTGGCGGCCATGTAAGGCGCGATCGCGTAGTGGCGCCCGAAGGCGCCACGGGTGGCTTCGCCTGCCGCGATCAGGACGTCGACCGGATCGGCGGCGAACGGATCCCCGACTCTTTCGAAGAGAGCCTCAAGAATCTCCTTCCAGACGAGTTCGACGGCCGCCTGGACTATTTTGGCGCGGGACTCGAAGTGGTGGTAGATCGCGGATGGAGTTACGTTCAACTCCTTGGCAAGCTGCCTGATGCTGGGGTCACTACCCTCGTCGAACAAGCGCAACGTTTCCGTCGCGATTTCTGATGGATCCAGGTGGGTACTTCTGCCTTCTGCCAATCGAGTCAATTGATCATCTCCTGGGTATCCATACCATGGTCGGTAAATCCCTAAACCTCTCTGTAAAGGTTATTGAATCATGAGCGGTATCCAGCAGGGTTTGCTCGAAAGAGACGCCGAGATCAAGACGATCAGCCGCCTGCTCGACGGAGCTTGCGCAGGTAACGGGTCGCTCCTCGTGGTGGAGGGTCCGGCTGGTATCGGCAAGACGATGCTTCTCCGGCAAGCGATGGAGATGGGCAAGGAGCGCGGCATGACCGTGGTCTACGGGCGGGGCGGCGTTCCGGTGCAGCAGATCGCATATGGGGTGGTCCGGCAGATGACGGCAAAGGCGCTGAAGGGTAACGCCGGCGCAAACGGAATCGTGTCTCCCCTTACGGCGACTGGGACCACCGTGAATCTGCCGAACGACGTTCAGACAGAGACAGGCCAGCTCGAAGATCATCGCGGTACGGGTTGCCGGCTGAGCCGAAGTCAACTGGCTGCGCGCAGGGAGAGCTCGATCTCGAACCGGGAGTCCGGGTTGTCGAGCTCGTCGCCGAACAACTCCCGAAGCCTGGCCAGGCGGTAACGCGCGGTCTGCGGGTGGATGTGGAGCGACCGAGCCATCTCTGCGGCGTTTCCCTGGTGCTGGATGAAAGCCGAGGCGGTCTCGGTCATCCGGCTTCGGGACTTCGGTGTCAGGCCGGTTAGCGGGGCGAGGCATCGATCGCTCAGTCGTTCGATCAGGTCGCGGCTCTCGAAGATGGTCAGCTCGACCAGGTGCTCTTCCGCCCGGATCAGGCCGCTCGACCCGAGCGTGCCCGAGCCGGCCGCGGCAAACGCCGTCCGGGCGAGCTGCCATGAATCGCGCAGGCGGGTCGGAACGGTGTCGGGGCCAAGGCTGGCCCGACGGTTTCCGATCACCTCACGCAGCTGTTTATAGCGCCCGGGTCCGGAGGCATCCGGCACCGCGACGCAGCCAAGTCCATCAACCGGAGCCGAGATCACGCCGATGGGGAGGATTCGCGTGATCTCGGCCAGGTCGCTTTCGTGGCAAACCAATGCTGCAAGTTGTTTTGGAACTGTCCAGCCGGCGGTAGCTGCCTGGGGGCTCAGGTCCTCGACCGCTATTGGCGGGCTGCTGAGCATCGAGACGACCAGCTGCCGCTCACGGCGAAGGCGCTCACCGAGCAGCTCGGACTGGGCTTCGGCGTAGCCCTCGGTCGAGTCGGCCGAGAGCTCGTTTATGTAGACGAAGATCGATTCCGCGAGGAGGCTCAGGGTGGTCCCGTCGAGTTCGGCGTCGAGCGAGGCGGAGGCGATCCGGCGCCAGGCGATCCGGGCCCCGATCCGGTAGGCCGTCTGCAGGGCATCCAGGGCCCGTCCGTTCTTGAACTCACCACGGCCGAGCGCTATGTAGACCTCCCGGCCCGGCCCGCGGTCCGCATCGGGATCTCGGATGAGGCCGACGAACTGGGCAAGAGCTTCGGTCACCCCGCGGTGCACACCCCGGCCGAATGCTCCTTCAAGGGGTCGTGCGTATTCGGGAATCTCGTGGCGGATCGTCTCCAGGATCTCCTCGGCGACGGCGGGCAGCGCCGGTTCGATCACGTCTCCGACGTCGGGGGAAAGATTGCGCCAGGGCTCTAGGACGGAAGAAGTTATAACTTTACTTATAACAAATGGGTCAGATACTTATCGAAAATGCGCAGAAATATCAGCCCATCTACTAATACTCTGGGTCGATGGAAGCCCACGGTCTACCCGCAGCCGAACTGCCGGTCAACCAGATGCCAGAGATGGCAACCGTCGACAAGGTGGCCAACACGGTTGCGGTGATTCTCCCGTTCGTGGCGACGATCGCAGCAGTCGCCCTCTTCTGGAATCAGATCGTTACCCCGGCAGACCTGGTGATCCTGCTCGTGATGTACGTGATCACCGGGCTTGGTGTGACGGTCGGCTTCCACCGCCTGCTGACCCACCGTGCCTTCCAGACTTCAAAGCCGCTTCGCTACCTCTTTGCCGCCCTTGGCTCGATGTCGGTTCAGGGTCCGGTAATCACCTGGGTCGCCGACCACCGCAAGCACCACGCCCATACCGACAAGGTGGGCGACCCGCACAGCCCGCACGTTGGCCACGGCGACGGCGTCAAAGGAGTGATGGCCGGACTCTGGCACGCCCACATCGGCTGGTCGATGAGGGAGCACGGCCGAGCCGACGAAGAGAAGTACTGCCGCGACCTCGTCGAGGATCCGGGAATGCGGTTCATCAGCACCTACTTCTTCATCTTCCTCCTGATCAGCCTCGCCATTCCGACCGCAGCCGGTTACCTGGTCAGCGGAGGAACCCTGGCTGGCGCGGTTACCGGACTCCTCTGGGGTGGACTCGTCCGCATCTTCTTCGTCCACCACATCACCTGGAGCATCAATTCGGTCTGCCACTTCATGGGAACCCGCCGGTTCGACACCGACGACGAATCGACCAATGTCTTCTGGCTGGCGCTGCCTTCATTCGGCGAGGCCTGGCATCACAATCATCACGCCTTCCCGCGCTCGGCCGACAACGGACTGAATCGCTGGGAACTCGATCCATCAGCCTGGGTGATCACGGTGATGGAAAAGACCGGTCTTGCCTATAACGTGGTTCGCATCACCCCTGAACGTCAGCGGCAGAGGCTCTCAAAGGATTGATCGGCAGCAGAACTCACCATCCAAGTCGCACAGCGAAACCATCCTCTTTCCTTCATGAGCGAAGCGACTTGGATGCCTTATTTGGAGACGTCCAGCTCGGCGAGCCTCTTCCATTCTGGTTTGTCCTCGCGCCAGCCTTCTTCGGTTTTCGAGTATTTCCAGTATCCAGTCGCTGAGAGGTTCTCCTTCGGCACATTGCGATCGAGGATCAGGTGCTTGCGGACCTCTCGCACCATCCCCGCCTCGCCGTGAACGAATGCGTGTACTTCGCCTTCGGGGAAATCGAGACCGCTGATCGCCTCGGGCAGGAGGCTGCGGCCGCCGTTGTCGCCGCCCCGGTGGAGCCAGGTCAGGCGGAGATCACCAGGCGTCTCGAGCGGGACCTCTTCCGCTTCGTCCTCCACCTCGAGGAAAACGTGAACCGGGACACCTTCGGCTACGCGCTCGAGCGCCACACTGACCGCCGGGATCACCGCTTCGTCCCCGACCAGGAGGTGCCACGCCGCGGTGGGGGAGGGCGAATAGTCGCCACCAGGTCCGACCAGCTGGAGCTGGTCGCCAGGCTCTGCGTTTGCCGCCCAGGGTCCGGCCAGGCCGATGTCACCGTGGTGGACGAAGTCGATGGTCAACCGGTTGCCCTCAGGGTTCCAGTCCCTCACGGTGTAGGTCCGCTGGCGAAACCACATCTCTTTCGGCCGGGTTGCCTTGATGTCCGCCGGATCGAAGGGAACTTCGTAGTCGGCGCCCGGAGCCGGCAGCTGGAGCTTCACGTAGTGGTCGGTGAACTCGCCGGCCGGGAAACCTTCGAGGTCATCGCCGGTCAAGACGACCCGGATCAGGTGAGGGGTGATCGGGGTGGTTTCGACCACCTCGGTCAGGATCGGTACCCGGGCTGGTCGTGGAGTCTCGTTGGAAGGCATGCGTCCGGCCATGCTAAAGATCAACCTCCCGGCCTGAAGGACCCGGGTTGTCCTTCAGCGGTGGATACGGCCGGTCTGGACAGCTTCGAACGCCCGACCGGGGACTGACTTCAGCTGGTCGAGCACGTCGTCGTTCCAGGTCCGGTCGGGTGTTCCGCTGATGTACCAGTCGGAACCGTTGTCGGCGACGATCAGCCCGTACTTCTTCAGCGCTTTCATGATCGCGAGTGTCTGGCCAGTGAACCGGCCGAGCCCGTAACCCGCCTTCAGCCGGAGCCGGAGCCCCATCGGCGGTAGCGAGGCATCACTCGAGGACGAGGCGAAGTGCCGGGCGGGGTGGATGTATCCCCGCTGGGATTCGGAGACGGTCACCCGGAGGGCGTGGGTGATGCGCCCCTTGCTCGCTTCACCGGCCCGGGCCAGTCCGGGAAGGATGGGTAGCCCGGCGGCGTCGGCGCTGGTCCAGCCGGCAGGGCGCAGCTTGTTCGACCGCAGATCAAACTTGGCGCCCGAGTCGGCCAGCCAGCGGCCCTTGCCCCGCCGGGCCCGGTAAAGCTCATAAAGCTCGCAGCTTCCCCGCTGAAGACCGATCACGTGGTTGTCGGAGCCGCCTTCGATCCGGGTGTCCAGGGGGATCGGGTAAGGGCCTTTGTCGGATTCGTCTCCGTAGGCGGTGAACTTCACCGGGATCTTCCTGGTGTTCTCGGGAACGACGCGGAACGGGATGCCATAGTTGCCGTACTGGCCAGACCCGAAATCCGCGTGCAGCGTGGTCGCCGAGCCGATCGACTCGATGTACTGCCGGGACCGCGGGTGGACGGGAGCGCTTGAGATGTCGCGATTGAAGTCGTTGTCCTTCGGCAGCACGGGGCAGCCGGCGAGGGTGGTTCCCGGCCCCGGCCTGCCGATCGTCCCGGGGGTGGCGGAAACGAGTCCTGCCGATGAGACCTGGACTGCTAGCAGAGCCACCGTTGTCGACCACACAGCGCCAGCGGAAGCAAGTTTCGTCAATCTACCCGGGGTCGAGTCTCGCAGTGTTTCCTTTGGACGGAAGTCGATGGCCCCAGAGTACAAGTTCGGACTAACCTGTCCGAATGACCATTCTCTTCAAGCCCCTGAGTATTCTCGCCGGCCTGGCCGCGGGATTGATCGCCAAGAAGCTGTTCGAAAAGAGCTGGGGGCTGGTCAATGACGTCGAACCCCCCGACTCCGGGCACCGAGACGTGGACTTGCGGATGCTGGTTGTTGCCCTTTTGCTCGAAGGCGCGATCTTCACTGTTGTACGTGGCCTGATCGACCAGCTTGCCCGCAGAAGCTTCGCGAGGTACACCGGCGTCTGGCCGGGCGAGGAACGTCCCGAAGTCGAGTAGCCCGACTCCTATTTACGGGAGTTGCCGGTGAAAGCCTTGGTTACGAGTTCCTGAACGCGACCGCGGTCCTTGCTGGCGATGAAGGGCTGGTCCTTGGTCGGGACGACCAGGTTCAGGAATTCCTTGCGCTCGGACTCGGAGAGGTTGCTGTACAGGCGCTTCGTATGGTGCTGAAGCCACTGGGCGCGTAGCCAGACTGCCGGCCAGTCGACCTTCTTGGCGTAGTTGAAGCCACGGGCTGCAATTCCCACGGCGGCTCCCGCTTTGCCGGCGGTTGAGGTGTTCTTCTTTTTCTTGGCCATCGATGCAGAGAATACGCCAGACGGCTCGTCGTCAGATCAGTTTTTCGATCTTGAACATGCGATCGCCCTTGGGCGTGGTCACCGCGATCTCGGATCCGACCGGCTTGTTGCGGAGGGCCTGGCCGACCGGGGACTCGGCTGACAGCCGGCCTTCGGAGAGGTTGGCCTCGGTCGATCCGACCAGAGTCCAGGCATGGCTCTTGCCGTGGCTGTCGGTGATCTCGGCGGTCTTGCCGAAGCTGAAGGTGTCGCCGTTGCCCTGGTCGACGTCGACCACGACTGCGTTGATCTTTCGCTGGCGGAGCCGGCTGATCGAAGTCTCCAGGTGTGCCTGGTCTTCCTTGGCGATGTGGTACTCGGCGTTCTCTTTCAGATCCCCCAGATCCCGGGCGACGCGAAGTCGCTGCGCGATCTCCTCACGGCCTGGTCCTTCAAGCCTTTCGATCTCCGCGTCGAGCTCCTGAATGCCTTTGGCGGTGATTGATTCGCCGCTTTCCTCGATATTGCTCATGCATTCACCTTAGACCCTTGCGGGCCAGAGGCCGGAGCGACCGGATCGCGAGCTTCAGGCGGGGATGTCGATCGTGATGATCGGCGCCGTTGTCGGCTGCTCACTGCCACCCTTGGGCTCAGCGCTCACCATCACCGTGTTGACGTCGTTCATGTCCGGGATGCTTGTTGTCGCTGTGCCATGACGGCTGGGGGTGAAGAGTGAGTCGGTCGGTTCGACTGACTGCCCTTTCTGGACCCATGCCTGGTAGACCTCGCCGTCGTCGAGCTTCGGCAGGTTGGTCACCTTGAGCGTCGCTGAACTGCCCGACATCACCATCACGGCATCGGCATCGCCGACGGTGGAGTGACCGGGAATGGTCTGGGCGACGACCGGGGAGTCACCGTCGACCCCGTTGTCGCCGCCGTTGACGGCGTATCCGACAACCACTCCGGCGAACAGGATCGCCGTCATCGCGCCGAGCACGGCGGGTCGCATCAGCTGACTGAAGTCGAACCAGCTGCGCTTCTTCCGCTTTTTATCCGGCTCCGCGACGGCAGGGGCTGCCAGCGTCTCGGGAGATCCGTTCTCTTCCAGGTCGGCTTCGACCGCAGCCATCAGCCTGGACTTGAGCTGGGGCGAGGGCTCGATCTGATCGACCTCGTTGACCAGGCGGTCGGTGGCCGGTTCGAGCCAGCGCAGCTCGGCCTGGCATTCGGCACAACCGCCGAGGTGATGTTCGATGTCGGTCTTTTCGCCGGGGCTCAGCGCGCCGAGCAGATACGCGGGCAACTGTTCCTTCCAGCTTTCGTGGCTCTTGGAATTCATGTCATCACCCGCTCTCTTTCGTCGAGGCCGCCTCGTAGTTTCTCGAGCCCCAGTCGCATCCGGCCTTTTACGGTGCCGAGGGGTAGTTCCAACATCTCTGAAATCTCGGTCTGGCTGAAGCCACCGAAGAAGGCGAGCTTGATCACCTTGGACTGCTTGTCCGGAAGGTCAGCGATGACGTCCTGGACCTCTCGCTGGGTCTCGCGACGGAAGGCGATGTCATCCGTGCGGTCTTCTCCCGGACGGCTCTCGAGGATGCCGTCGTCGTCTGAATCAAGTGTGGGGGTCTTGCTGGCCCGACTGCGGAGCGTGTCGATCGCCCTGTTTCGAACGATGCCGAGGGCCCAGGCCCCGGCGCTGCCGCGGGTCTTGTCGAATCGCTCGCCGCTTTTCCAGATCGAGAAGAATGCTTCCTGGACCGTGTCCTCGGCCGCTGACCGTTCACCGATGATCCGGTAAGCGAGCGAGAATGCCTGTCGTTCGAAGCGGTCGTAGAAGGACTCGAATGCGACCTGATCCCGCTGACCGACGAGGGTCAGGAGTTCTTCGTCATCGAGCTTCTCAGCTGTTTTCGGTGTGATCGGCATTGATGGTGTTCTTTCAGTCAATCAGTAGTGAGAAGTGAAGAAAGACACGCCGGCCGTGGGAACCGGCGTGTCCCTGATCGTTTGATCGCAATGGATGACGGAGGTTGGGTGCCGTCCACTGCCCTCATTTCCTGGTCTATGCGACCAGGAAAGGTTTTGGCCGCCTGTTGAGTAGTGCTACGGAGAAGGAGAAGATTCGGATCACAACGTGGGCTGAGGAGGCGGGCGACCCTCGCGAGCTCTTAGTGGCGAAGTGACCGGAATCGAGGCGCCGTGGCCGCCTCGATTCCGGTCACT
>JBPPMT010000085.1:0-18330 GCA_051306195.1 Solirubrobacterales bacterium | reverse complement strand
GCGTCGTGGCGGATCAGCTCCAGCCCTTCCGGATCGCGAGAGGTGATGATCGAGATCTCTTCGCCGTCATTCACCGGAGCCGAAAGATCACGGATCTCTTCGCCGACCTTGATCGCGAGAGCGGCCCGGGCGAGGCCCTCACCGATCGCCAGCGCGGCGTCGGCACCGGTCGCTCCGGACTCGAGTTCGAGCGGGGTGCCGTCAGGCAGGCTGACGGTCAGTTTGTCGGTACCGGTGGGCATCGTCCAATCGTATTCGGATCAGGCGAGCAGTTCGTTCACGCGAGCCGCGAGCACTTCATGACCTCGCCTGGTCGAGCGGGCGGCGGTCATGTTGAACCACGCGTGAAGCATCGGCATGTAGTCGACCGTCACCCCCACCCCTGCTTCCGCCAGTCGGTCGGCATAGGCGATGCCTTCGTCCCGGAGAGGATCGGCGATCGAAATCGAGACATTGGCTGGTGCCAGTCCACTCAGGTCGTCGGCAAACAGCGGTGACACCCGCGGATCGTCGGCGAGACCCTCCGGCACGAAGCATTCCTCGAACCAGTCCATGCGGGCCTTCGACAGGTAGAAACCCTTCGCGAACTCTTCGCGAGAGGCGAAGGAACCGGTGCAGTCGGTCACCGGATAGATGAGGAGCTGACAGGCGGGCTGCTCCTCTTTTGCCTGTTTCAGATCAAGGCAGAGCACCGTTGCCATCTGTGCCCCGGCGCTGTCACCCGACACACCGATCCGTGCCGGATCGGCACCGAATCGATGCGGGTCGGCCATCACAGCCCGCCAAGCGAGCAGGGCGTCATCAGCCTGGGCCGGAAACTGATCCTCCGGCGCCAGCCGGTATTCGATGGAGAGCACCCGGACACCCGCTTCACGGGCGAGCCAGGCGCAGGCCCCGGAATGCGAATCGATCGAACCCTGGACCCAGCCGCCGCCGTGGAAGTGGACCAGCATCGGACCTGGCTCCACCGCCCCGTGCGGAGTGAAAAGTCGGGCCGGCAGGCTGCGACCGTCTGCTTCGAGTTCGAAATTTGAAGATGTGACCTCGGGCACCGGCAGGCAGACCAGCGAGGCAAGGAGTTCGGTCTCCCGGCGGGCAGCTTCCGGTTTGTAAGCGTCCCGGTTGTTTTCGGCGGGTGCTGTGACCCTCGCCATTGCCCACGCGTCCGGCCTCAGTTCCGCTGCTTCCAGAGGCGGATCTCCGAAGACTTTCCGGAACAGCCCGTCGGGCAGGGCAAGCAAAGCTCGCACAGCCGGCCCCGCCACCGCCTTGATCATCACATCCCCGTTCACGCGGGTGATGCTAGTGGCCCGTGGCACGAGAGGCCGTTATAGTCGGGCAATGGAAATCGTCGACCTCTCGACCCCGATCCTGCCCAGCCCCGAAGGCACGCTCGACGTCCTCCGGACCGACATCGAGTTCAGCGACCACGCCGAAGGCGCGAAGGTGATCAAGGAGCTCTTCGGTGTGGAGCCCGGACTTCTTCGAAACGGCGAAGGGTGGGCCAATGAATACTTCACCAGGTTCGGTACCCACACCTCTACCCACGTCGACGCGCCCTGGCATTACAACTCGGTGGTCGCTGGCAAGCCGGCCCAAACGATCGATCAGCTCCCGCTCGAGTGGTTCGTAAATCCCGGAGTTGTCCTGAACTTCGATGGTCGTGCCGATGGCGAAGTGATCGATGTCAGTGATGTTGAGAGCGCCCTTGCGGTCGCCGGACATGAGCTGAAGCCCCTCGACATCGTGCTGATGCGGACCGGCTGCGACCAGTGGATTGAGACACCCGAATACAAGGCTCACGGCCCCGGGGTAAGCGGCGCGGCCACCGAGTGGCTCTACGAACGAGGTGTGCGAGTCATGGGCATCGATGCCTGGGGCTGGGACAGGCCCCTCTGGATGCAGGCGCAGGAAGCGGTCGAGAAGAACGAAGCTGGCATCTTCTGGCAGGCCCATCAGGTTGATCTCGCTTATTCACAGATCGAGCGCCTGGTCAACCTCGACCAGCTCCCACCGACCGGATTCACGGTGTCCTGCCTCCCGCTTCCGATCGTCGGAGCCAGTGGTTCGCCAGCGCGGGTCGTCGCCATGCTCGAGCGCAACTGAGCCTCAGCTGCGGGGTTTCTTCGGGCATGGGATCATCAGGAATGTCCACTTACCGGGGAAGAGTTGTCTGGATCATCGCTGCGCTGGGTTTGCTGCTGCTGACTCCGTCAGCTGCTTCGGCCGCCGACGAACCGTGCAACGGCTACGTCGAGCTTTGCGACCGCCCCCTCGATCAGGTGGTCCTGCCGGGGACTCATAACTCAATGTCCGCGGCAGAGCTTGAATGGACACTCCCGAATCAGACCTATTCGATTTCAAACCAGCTGAATCAGGGTGTACGGGCCCTGCTCTTCGACACCAAGTACGGGCAAGCCGATATCAACGGCACTGTCACGAACATCTCGAAGAGCGAAGGCCGCATCACTCACGCCCAGACTTTCATGTGTCACGAGTACTGCCAATTGGGATCCGTGGACCTGACTGAGGAGCTCGGTCGGATCAAGGACTTCCTGGTGGCAAACCCGCGCGAAGTTCTCACGTTCATCAATCAGGACGGCATCTCACCCGAGGACTACGCCACGGCCGTGGAAAACAGTGGCCTTCTGCCCTACGTTTACCAGGGCTCAGCGACGTCATTTCCCACCCTTGAAGAAATGATCGACTCAGGTCAGCGGGTCGTGATGCTCGCCGAGCAGGAAGCTGCCGGGGTCCCCTGGTACCACCTCGCCTACGACGGACCGGTCATGGAGACGCCATATGAATTCACCGAGCCGCAAGAAGGCAATTCGACCGGGAAGCTCACCGATCCGGCGATGCTCAACGAAAGCTGCGCCCCGAATCGTGGAGCTGAGGGGTCCCCGCTCTTCCTCATGAACCACTGGATCACGACCGGCGTCACCCCGCAAGCGGCCAGAGCGGCAATCGTGAATACCAGACAAGCTGTGGTCGCCAGGGCCAGGGCCTGCGAGGCCAGGCGGGGCAAGTTGCCAAGCATCGTTGCTGTTGATTTCTTCGGCCAGGGCGACCTGATCGGAGCAGTGAAAGAACTGAACGGCATCAAGGACTATCCGGTCCTCACCGCCTACAAGCCGAAATCGGCGACGGTGACCTCGAAGCGCAAGGCCACCTTCCGGATCAAGCTCTTCAACTCTGGCCGCGCGGCGGGGAAGAACGTAAAGGTCTGCGCAAAGGTGCCAACAAGACTCGCGCGTAAACCACGCTGCTCCGCCATCAAGAGCATCCCGATCAATTCTTCCCGGACCGCCACCATTTCGGTGCTGACCAAGAAGCTGTTCAGGAAGGGTTCGGGAACCGTCCGCTTCACAGCCTTTTACGGCCAACTCACTGTCAAGGCGTCCGCCAAGCTGACGGTCAAGCCGCTGAAGAAAGTCAAGCGCAACAAATAGCACCGGGCGGCCCCGAAACTGCGAAAGCCCCGCATCTGCGGGGCTTTGCGTCTCCGATGGGCACAACTGGGCTCGAACCAGTGACCTCCACCGTGTCGAGGTGGCGCTCTACCAACTGAGCTATGCGCCCGGAGTCGGGCAGCCTACCAACGCGGCAGGTCTCGGGGCTTGGAGAAGGTCCGGTCATCGGGGGCGCAACTTGCCACCGGAATCTGTGTTTTGATTGGCGAAGCGCCAATTTTCCCCCAAGACCCTGTCCCAGTCACGATCCAGGAGATGTAGCGATGAAATCAATGGCGGTATTCTTTGCGGCCATCGGTGCGATTCTCGCGCTGGCTTTCATCTCTGCTTCCCCGGCCTCAGCCGCGGATCCGATCAAGATCGAGACCCTTTCCAGCAAGCCGAACTGGGTATCCGGGAACGACGCGCTGATCGCAGTGACCGCTCCGAACGGAACTGACCGATCCAAGCTCATCGTCAGAAGGAACGGCACAGTCGTCACGGGTTCCTTCAAGAAGGATCCGAACAACTCACAGCGCATCGTGGGACTGGTCACCGGTCTTCGCTCCGGCAGCAACGTCATCTCCGCCTGGAACGGCTACTCGAACGTCAACCCGACCCGGCACGACGTCTTCAACAGTCCCGGCGCCGGACCGCTCTTCTCGGGCCCGCACCAGACGCCTTACTACTGCACGACGGAAGCCCTTGGCGCCGGGCCACCCCTCGATTCGAACTGCTCGGCCCCGACTACGGTCTCCTACGCCTACCGCAGCACGGATGGCACCTTCAAGCCACTGGCCGACCCCAACACCCGCCCGGCCGACCTCGCGCAGACCACCACCCGTACCGGCCAGACCGTCGACTACGTCGTGCGAATCCAGCAGGGAACGGTCAACCGGGCCGTTTACCAGTGGGCAGTGCTCGCCTCTGGCGGAGTCACCGGCAACGGCTGGAACAAGCGCTTCTTCTACAACTATGGCGGTGGCTGCTCGACCGGACACCAGCAGGGAACCAGCGTCCCCAGTCCGCTCAACAACCCGGAGCTCTCCCGCGGGTACGCGGTCCTGAGTTCCAGCCTCAACGTCTTCAACAACTCCTGCAATGACGTGCTCTCCGCCGAAACCACATCGATGGTCAAAGAAAAGGCAATCGAGACCCTCGGCGAGAAGCCGGTCTGGACCGCCGGCCAGGGCGGATCGGGCGGCTCGGTCCAGATCCAGATGATCGCCCAGAATTACCCCGGGCTCCTTGACGGAATCAACCCCGGTGCCAGCTTCCCCGACAACTCGGCACCGGACTACCCGGACTGCCGCCTGCTCAACCGGTACTTCGACTCCCCCGGAGGCTCCGCACTCACCGGCGCCCAGCGCAAGGCGATCACCGGGCTCGACAACAACAACGGCTGCGCTGCCCTCGCCAACGGCGCCGACGTCATCAACGCTTCGGAGGGCTGCATCGAGTCAGTGGTGCCGGTCTCGGTCATCTTCAACGCGGTCACCAATCCGGGGGGCGTGCGCTGCACCCTCTGGGACAACATGGTCAACATCTACGGCAAGGATCCGAACACGGGCTACGCACGCCGTGCTTTCGACAGCGTCGGCGTCCAGTACGGACTGGGAGCACTCGGTTCTGGTGCGATCACCCTCCAGCAGTTCATTGACCTGAACGAAGACGTAGGCGGTTACGACAACAACGGCGACTTTTCCGCTTCCCGCTCGGTCGCCGATACAACCGCCCTTGCGACCACCTACAAGACGGGTCGTATCCAGCAAGGGGCCGGTGGCCTCGCTTCCGTGCCGATCATCGACGAACGCGCTTACGTCGACGAACAGGCGAACGTCCACCAGTACCTCAACACCTACCGGATGCGTGAGCGCCTCGATCGCTTCAACGGCAACCACAACAACCACGTCATGTTCCGCGCCAAGGGCGGCAACAATACGAGCGCGATGGGTGTAGAAGCTATGAACCTGCTCGGCACCTGGCTCGACGGAATCAAGAGTGACACCTCCGGGGCCAGCGGTCCGGAGAAGGTCCTGAACCACAAGCCCGCCGGCGCGGTCGACGCCTGCTGGATCGGCGGCGACCGCATCAACGGCGAGGCCAAGATCGGCGCCACAAACCAGTGCGAGACGGCTTACCCGCCGCACAGCCTGCCTCGCAACGTGGCTGGCCTGCCGGTCAACTCAATCGTCTCGAAGTGCCAGCTCAAGCCGGTCAATGCATCTGATTACGGGACTCCCAACCCGACCCAGCTGAACCAGCTGAACAGCATCTTCCCGAGCGGGGTCTGTGATTACTCGAAGTCCGGCGTCGAAGAACAGGCCGTGGAGGGCACCGACATCTCTTTCGGTCCCCAGCAGTACACCACCTTCGTCAAGCGGAAGATCTACGTGAAGACCAGCAAGAGCAAGGTCAACAAGTCGAAGAAGGGCGGCTCGGTCAAGCTGACCGCGACGCTCTACCCCTGCCCCGAAGTCTCCTGGCAGCGAATCTACTTCGAGCGCAAAATCAAGAAGAACGGCAAGATGGTCTGGAGTGGAGCCGGATCGAAGATCAACACCGGCTCGAAGTGTCAGGCCTCGACTCAGATCAAGAAGATCAAGAAGGAGACCAGGCTGCGGGCCCGGGTCGACAAGATCAACGGCTTCTACAAGGCCTATGCCCCGGTCAAGGTCGTCAAGGTGAAGCAGCCGAAGAAGAACAAGAAGTAGGAGTTACTTCTTCTTCTTTGACTTCTTGCCCTTCTTCTCTTTCTTCGACTTCTTGGGCTTGTTTACCGCAGGCTTGATCGTGGTCTCCTTGACCGCCGCTTTGCCTTCCTTCACCGGCTCAGCCGGCTTGGCAGGCGCGACCGACTTGGAGGGTTCAGCTGGCTTCACCGGCGCAGCTGCCGCAACGGCAGGAACATTCTCCGGCTTCTTCTCGGGAGCCTTAAGCGGAGCCTGAGGCTGAACCGGCTTTCCATTCGCGGCCGGCTTCGGGTCACGCCCCAGAACCAGGGCAATGATCAAGGAGAGCACCAGAGCGACAGCAGACGCCACGATCACGGGCATCCGATGGGTGGTCAGGCTGAGACCAAACAGGATCCCGGCAAGCCCAACTAGAGGAGCAAGCCCCAGGCTCTTGCCAACACCCCTGACAGCCTCATCCTTCAAAAGATCCTTGCGCGAAGCCATGTCTCCTCATCCCGTCATCGTTGACTGACGAAGCGATCCTACCCGCGCATCAGGCGGGCGTTGCGTCGGCGAGACTTTGGTCAGAGTGGTGCACGGGGCGCTCCTAGGTGCGGCTGGCGAGGAGTAAAGGCAGGAATGAGTCCGCGATCGTACTCAGGTACCTGAGCTGACCATTCCTGCCGTCGACGAAGTCCAGGCGTGCATAGGTGCGTCCCGGGCACCACTCGCCAACCGGGTCAAAAAGGCGCCTGCCGGAGTCGAACCGGCGTACAAGGCTTTGCAGGCCTCTGCGTAACCACTCCGCCAAGGCGCCATATGGAGGTGCCAGCCGGTTGACCGGCACCTCGCAAGCGGCTGATGGGATTCGAACCCACGACCTTCTGCATGGCAAGCAGACGCTCTAGCCAGCTGAGCTACAGCCGCGAAGTCGGGCGAGTATACCCGGCTGAATCGCGCGCCGTATGCCTCTCAGCGCGGCGAGCGGGGACTTCCACAAAGCACCACACAGCGTTCGAGGCTTGGCCCACCAGGCGGTCGACTGATTCGTTCAGGCGCAGGCCGCGCTACCGCCCGTACCCGAGACATTGTCGACGTGACGGCCTCCCTTGCCGTCCGGGTGGCGCAGGATGACCTTGCGGTAGACGCGGATCGTCTTGCCCTTCTTGTTGCCATCGGCAGGAGTGCACTTCATCGGCTTGCTGGCGATCAGCTTCGCCGGACCGTTCTGGTTGGGCTTTCCGGGGTAATGGGCCGAGGTATCGACGAAACGGCCCCTGCCGACCGCTTTCCGGTCGCCCCAGTTGTTCCACTTGATGTGACGGACCTGGCCACCTGAATTGGCCGTGAAGTAAACGAAATCAGGATGCTTCTCGGCTGAGTAGTACATGTCGATCCAATAGACGTTCTTGAAGGTGGCTGCCGGGCTCGCGGCGGCCGTGAAGGCGAGGATCGAGGCACAGGCGATCGCGATGCCGGTGACGGCACGGAACGTCCTACGAAGCTTCTGCATGAGTCTCCCTGGAGTTGGTGAAGTGCGAACCCGACACTCTAGTGCCACTGGCGGCCGTGATCAAGCGTCGAGGGCTTCGTTGACCAGCCGGTCGGCTTCCGCGTTCATCTCGCGGCGCACGTGGCTGATCGTCCAGTCGTTCATATCCGCCAGGGCCGCCTTTGCTTCGGCATGGAGTGGCTTGATCCCGGCGTTCTTGACCTTGTACTTGCCCTGGACCTGCTTGACGACGAGCTCCGAATCGCCGATCAGGTCGACCTCATCGGCTCCCAGCTCCTTTGCGAGCCTGATTCCGGCAATGAGAGCCTTGTACTCGGCGACGTTATTGGTCGCGTCTCCGATCAGCTCAGCGCGTTCGAGGACCACATGGCCGGAGTCGTCGCGGACAACTACGCCGATTGCCGACGGCCCCGGGTTTCCCCTGGCTCCGCCATCCACGTTTACGGTCAGTCGCATCCGGTGAAGATTAGGTCACGCGCGCGGATGGCTGCCGGCGTAAGCGTCACGCAGCCGGGCCGCATCGAGGTGGGTGTATACCTGAGTGGTCGAGATCGATGAATGACCGAGCAGCTCCTGGATCGTGCGCAGGTCCGCTCCGCCTTCGAGCAGGTGAGTCGCGAACGAATGCCTCAGTGCGTGCGGCGAGATACCGCCGGCGCTGGCCGCCTCCCGCACCCAGATCGACAGCCTGCGCGAGACATCGGATGGTGAGAGGCGACGACCGTTTCGGGAAAGGAAGAGTGCCTGCTCGGAGCGGTCCGAGACCAGACTCGGCCGGGCACGCTGGAGGTAATCCTCGACCGCCCTCTGGGCCGGCTCCCCCATCGGCAGCCGGCGATGGCGCGAGCCCTTGCCGACAACATCGATCTGCTCGGAGTCGAAGTCGAGTGAGGTGAGTTCGATCGAAATCACTTCCTCGGAACGCAGTCCGCAGGAGTAGGCCAGCTCCAGCATCGCCCGGTCCCGGATCTCGAGCGGGGTCCTGGCCGGAACACGATCGAGCAGGTTCTCCATCTGTTCGACCGTCAAGACCGTTGGCAACTTGGACTCTGCCTTCGGCGCGGAGACGAGGTCGGCCGGGTTCTGCTTGACCCTGCCGGTCCGAAGCAGGAACGCGTAGAAACCACGGATCGCCGCCAGCTTTCGGGCGACCGTTGAAGCGGCCAGACCATGGCTTGATAGCGACGCGGCGTAACGCCTCAGGTCGCGGTGGCCGACCTCGTCAGGTGCTAGTCCTGCCCGGCCGGCCCAGAGGGCCACTTCAAGGAGGTCCCGGCGGTAAGCCTTGACCGTCTTCGGGGCAGAAGCGGTCGCGACCAGGTCAGCTTCATAGAGCGCAAGCGGCCCTACCCACGAAGGGTCGGGCGCGGGCTCTTCCTGAACCGGTGGCTCAGCCGATGTAGATGGGAGTGCCGACATCGACCCGGTCGTAGAGATCGACCACATCGTCGATTGCCATCCGGACGCAACCATGCGAAGCAGCCGACCCGAGTGAACTGATGTCGTCGGTCCCGTGGATTCCGGCTCCGTCGAAGATGCCCATCCAGCGGGCCTTCAGCGGATTCTCGGGAACCCCGCCGGGTACGACCTGTCCGGCCATATCCCCGGCCCAGTCAGAGTTGGGCACGGTCCAGACAGGATCGACCTGCTTGCTCTGGATGTTGTAGGTGCCAGCCGGTGTCTCGAGCCCGGCCTGGCCGACGGCGACCGTGTAGGTCTTCGCCAGTTCGAGGTCATTCCAGAGCTTCAGCTGGTAGGTGCTTCGATCAAGAGTGAGGTAAGTCGGGTACTTGGTGGCCACTTCGGCAGTGGTCACTGCCGGCTTGGTGACGTTCACCTTGGCGACCAGGGTGCGGTTACCCCTGCCCTTGTCGAGCAATGAGGTCAGCTGTTCGGTCAGCAGGACATCACGAAGCTTGTGGCCGTTCTCCGCCTTGACCACGCTCAGCGAGTCAGGTCCCGCCGAGACGGATGCGTCAACCGGGTCAACGTTCACGCCTTCGGCGACTTCGCGGACGAACTTGTTGACGGACCGCTTCGAGTAGGTGACTTCAACCGGGATCGAGGCGTCAACGCTGCTGCCGGTCACCTCACGTACGACCCGGGTCGGCAGCGAGCCCTCTCGACTCTCTTCGAATGCCTGATCCACACTGGTGTCAACATCAGCGCGGATGTTCAGATCCTTTACCGGAAGTTCGTAGGTCTTCTTGGCGAAAGTGACCTCGACCGGCTTGCGCTGCGGGGCCAGCACCTGGTTGGTCACGGCCTGGGTGGCCTCGGCGCGGCTCATGCCGCTGACATCGATGCCGTTGATGGTCACACCCTTGGCGATCTCGTCCTTGGTCGAGTTGTCGTACGCATAAGCACCAACGGCTCCACCGATCAGGAGGAAAACCACCGCGACCATCGCTATCTGAGTCTTTCGTCCCATCTCAATCCTTCATCCGTGCTCGGGAATACATGCACGCACCTGCTCCGCAATTGTAGATACCACGAGCGACGGGCAAAACCTTTTTGCCACACGCAAGCGCTCGTGCAGAATTCGAGGACTATTTGTCGACTGGCGGTGAGGGATCGAACATCGCAGCATCTTCAGGTCCTACGTCCTTTGACGGCTCCCGGATCACATGCGGGCTGTGTTTCAGGAACTCCTCGACTTCGGGCTCATAGCGATAGGGATTGGCGACTCCGGAAGCCACCGGATTGAGCCGCAGCCGGTCTCTCAGATGAAGCACCGTTTCTCGGGAAGTGTTGCGGTAGTGGAAGCCGGTCGACTTGAACAGGCGGTTATCGAGGCCGCGGCCAAAGCGCAGCTGGTCGACCATCTCTTCCGGGAGGGTCATTCCGAAGCGCCTGAGCGCCGAGGCTGCGAGACCGGTCCCCCATGGCGGAATCGCCGGGATCGGGTGCTTGCCGAGCAGGGAGATCGTCTCTGAGAGGGTGAGGACTCCGTCGCCGGCGACGTTGAATACACCGGGCAGGTCCCTGATCGTCACGTGCTCGAGTGCGTGAACGACGTCGACTTCATCGACGAACTGATACCTCGGATCGAAGCCGAGAACCATCGGAACGAGCGGCAGTGAAAGGAGGTGGACGTGTGAGGTATCGACTTCGGCGCCGAGCACGTTGGTGAACCTGAGCACGCTGACCGTCACGTCGGGACGGCGCTGCCGGAAGTCATCGACCGCAGCCTCGGCCTCGACCAGGTCATGTTCGATCGCGGTTTTCGGACGATGCTTGCGATTCATCGATTCAGTGAAGTAGGCCGGGTCGTCCTGGGCACAGCCGTACCAGTGGGCCGAACTCTTGAAGACCAGCCGGCGGACAGGGGAATCGGTGGCGGAGCAGGCGGCGAGGATGTTGAGCGTGCCGATCACGTTGTTCTCGTGAACCGACTTCGGCCTGGTGCCGGCGGGTCCACGGACCGAATCGACGACCAGCCGGGTGTCGACCACGGTGTCGATCCTCGCGGCTCGCACGATCTTCTCGATCAGGCCGTGCTGCGCACCGACCTTGACGTACTCGGTGCGCTCGAGTTCACGGGTCGGCTCGCTCGAATCGACCCCGATGATCACATCAATCTCCGGATTGGTCTCGAGTGCGGCCGCGAGGCGTCCACCCCAATAGGTCGATAGCCCGGTGACCAGCACCCGGCGGGCGGCGCCTTGCTCGGTTGCCATCCGCCCATTCTGTCAGTCCCCACCGGGGTTCGGGCCCGGGCCGGTAAAGTTCCACAGCAGTGACCGAAACGAAACTGGCTCTGACTGAACCGCCCGCACCGACTCATGGCGACTACGGGGTCTCGGATGGCGAGTGGCTGCGGATCGACTGGTCGAAGCACCTGAAGTCGGTAATGGTCGACTCCACCCTCGGCAAGACCCCGGTGAGCTACGTGGAGATGGGCCAGGGCCCGCCGATCTTCTTCGTCCACGGACTCGGCGGCAGCTGGAGGAACTGGCTGGAGAACATCCCCTTCGCGGCGAAGAACCACCGGGTGGTCGCGCTCGACCTGCCCGGCTTCGGCACCAGCCCCCTGCCGCCCGAGCCGATCACGATCAATGCTTGCGGGGATCTGATCGTTTCTTTCGCTGATGCGATCGACCTTGGACCGGAAACTGCCCTGGTCGGCCACTCGATGGGCGGCTTCATCTCAACCGAAGCCGTGATCGAGGCGCCCGAGAGATTCTCCAGTCTCACCCTGGTCGCGGCCGCCGGCATCACCTTCGCCAACTTCCCCCAGACCAGGAAGCAGATCACGAGGATCGCGGTTCGCATGATGCTGCCGATCGCCACAAGCCAGTCTGCCCGGACCCTCGGTCGAAAGCGACTTCGTTCTGCCTCCTTCGCGGGCGTGATCGCTCACCCGTCGATGATCGGTCGCGAGATCCTCTGGGAACTCAGTGCCTACGGAGTCAACTCCCCGGGACTCCTTCAGGCCGCCTACGCTCTGGCCGGCTATGACACCCGGGAGCGCCTGGCTGAGATCACCCTGCCGACGATGGTCATCTGGGGAAATCAGGACCGGCTGGTGCCGGTGTCAGCCGCCTACGCCTACGAGCGGCGCATCCCCCACTCCGAACTTCACCTGATCGACGACACCGGACACATGGTCCAGATGGAGCGGGCCGAGCGGTTCAACAAGACACTCGAAGACTTCGTCAACCGCAAGAACTGAAGCGAATCAAACGATCTGCTTCTTCACGTTGTTGATCTCCTTCTGGATCGACTTGATGCGTTTCCGCTCAGCCGCCACGCCCTTGCGCTTTGCTTTCAACTTGCGCTTCAGAGCTTTCCGCTGCTTGCCCTTGACTTTCGGCTTCTTCAGCTTCCCGGTGATCGCCTTCACGGACTTCTGCTTCGCTGCCAGGCGCTTCCGGACCTTGTTGAGATTGCCCTTCAGCGTTTTGAGCTTCGCAGCCAACCTCGCCTGGTCACCGCTGAAGCTGTCCACCTGTAGCTGAGACATGCGAATCAGGTTGCCTTCAGCCAGGTTGACCTCCGGCACGTGATAGTTCGATCCCGAAGCGAGGGCTGCTCCGAGGTCGGGCCGCGAGTCTCCTTCGAGGCCGACCTTGCTCAGGTTCAGCCAGTGGGCTCCGCCCTGGCTCATGCATTCGGTCTTGTAGTAGTTCGGCAAGGCCCTCCACGGCGCCGCAGACTCATTGGCCGGCACGCCGGTGAGGTAATCGAAATTGGCCAGGGGCTCGAGGGCTCCACCGCTGCCGTCAAGCTCGGCCGGGTTGGTGCAGACCGCTTCGAACTTCGCGGGATCGGGCCGGGCGCCGGGGTAGATGTAATAACCGAAGTCAATGCGGGAGAAGGCTGCAAGCTCGCCCGGGACGTCGTTGAACGTTGAAAAAGCAGTCAGGCAGCCGTACTCGCCAACTTCGGAACAGGCCGGCACGTTCTCGTACATGCCACCGACGTTCTCGCCGATCGGCACGTAAATGTTGGCCCCTGGCGCGATCGCTCCGACGAACCGCTTGCGCAGCACCGGGTCGGTGTCAACCATCTCGTCGATCAGGCGGCCGGTGTGCGCTGCTCCCTGGGAATGTCCGAGCATGATGAAGGGGCGACCTTCGTTGTAGTTCTCGAGGTAATCCTCAAAGGCTGCCCTCGCGCTCGCGTAGGCGACTTCCACGTCGGGCGAGTTGAAGAGCTGGTTGCCGTCGTAGGTGACCTGCCTGTACATCGGCGCGTAAACATTGCAGACCGAAGAGAACATGCGTGCCTGCTGAACTACCACCCGTTTGATCGGCGGGTCCTTGTCGAGGTTCGAATTCGGGGTCGGCTGCTCGCTCTGGGTCGGGTAGAGATAGAAGCAGTCAACCGGCGCGCTCTCTGGCCGGTTGTAAGTGAGGACCTGGGAGGACTCACCGGGAGGCGGCAGGGTCGAGCCAGCGATCGTGCCGGCGCAGAGGTCATCCGACTGTCCGGGCTTGCAGATCCACGTCGTGTCGTCAGCTGCATTGGCAGGTCCGGCAAAAGCCATCGCGCTGAATCCGGCGATCACGACGATCAGCATCGCGAGTCGTCGATAGGTCTTCACTTCGGTCATCCACTCTCCTCACCTGGCGGCCTGATGGCCGCGATTTACCAACCCCTCACATCAGACTACCGAGTTCAATTCCCGGGTCGCATGGTCTGAAACCCTGCCCGCAGCCGATTGCTTCGGTCTTGCCCGGGACCTGTTCTGATTCAAGTGATCGCGCCGAGCGACGCGGAGCTGACGTTTTTGGCGTATTTCGCCATGACGCCCCGCTCGAACAGCGGCGGCGGTGACGAATATCCCTTCAACCGCTCGTCGATCTCCTCGACGGTTAGGTCAACCGATAGCTCACGTTTGTCTATGTCCACAGTGATGACGTCGCCTTCGCGAATCGCACCGATCGGGCCGCCCTTGACCGCTTCCGGAGCGACGTGGCCGATCATCAGTCCGCGGGTCGCGCCGGAAAACCGGCCGTCGGTCAGCAGGGCGACGTGCTCCCCCATGCCTTCGCCGACCAGGGCGGCGGTGACCTGCAGCATCTCCCGCATGCCGGGTCCTCCGGCTGGTCCTTCGTTGCGGATGACGATGACGTCGCCCTTCTGGATCTTGTTCTTCTTGACCGCGGCGAAGCAGTCTTCCTCGCGCTCGAAGACCCGGGCCGGACCCGTATGGCTGCGACGCTCGGTACCAGCGACCTTGACGACCGCTCCGTCGGGGCAGATGTTTCCGCGGAGGATCGCCAGACCGCCCTGGGCCTTGAGCGGGTCGGCGACCGGCAGAACCACCTTCTGGCCCGGGGTCTCGATAGCGAGGTCGGCTTCCTCGCCGATCGTCTTGCCGGTGACGGTGATCTCGTCTTCATGGAGCAGGCCGCCGTCCTTCAGGTGCTTGAGGATCAACGGGACTCCGCCGGCCGCGTAGAGATCGGTGGCGACGTAATTGCCACCGGGCTTCAGGTCAGCCAGCAGCGGAGTGCGGCGGGAGACGGTCTCGAAATCGTCGATCTCCAAATCGACACCGGCTTCGCGGGCAACAGCGAGGAGGTGAAGCACCCCGTTGGTCGAGCCACCGGAGGCGCAGACCATTGCGATCGCATTCTCGAGCGACTTGCGGGTGATTATCCTGCTCGGGCGGAGATCTTCCTCGAGGACCTTGAGCACGAGTTCGCCGATGCTCCTGGCGACGACGTTCTTGTCTTCGTCCTCGGCCGGGACCATCGCCGAAAAGGCCGGCGAGATTCCAAGTGCTTCGAAAGCACAGGCCATCGTGTTGGCGGTGAACTGGCCACCACAGGCTCCGTAGCCGGGACTCGAGACGTTCTCCATCTCCAGAAGTTCTTCGTCGGAGATCTTGCCGGCGGCGTGGGCGCCGATCGCTTCGAACATGTCGACGATCGTGACGTCCTTGCCGTTCAGCTGACCGGGCTTGATCGAACCGCCGTAGAGGACGACCGAAGGAACGTCGAGGCGGGCGACCCCCATGACTGCGCCGGGGATCGTCTTGTCGCAGGCAGCGAGCGCGATGATCGCGTCGAACTGGTATCCGCGGGCCATCAGCTCGATCGAGTCGGCGACGACTTCACGGCTGACCAGAGACGACTTCATTCCCTGGGTGCCCATCGTGATCCCGTCGGAGACGGCGACGGTGTTGAACTCCATCGGGGTGCCACCGGCAGCACGAACTCCTTCCTTTACGAACTCCGCGAGGTCACGCAGGCCGTAGTTGCAGGGCATGGCTTCGGTCCAGGTGTTGGCGATGCCGACGGTCGGCTTCTTGAGGTCGTCCTCGGTGAAGCCAATGCCCTTCATGTATGCCCTGGCGGCGGAGCGGTCCGGGCCATCGAATACTGCTGCCGAGCGTGGTCGCGGCAGGGCAGAAGTAGTGGATGATCCGTTCGTGGACATGGGCCTAGTTTAGGACAGGCCGAAAACGTCCACCGGCCCGGGACCTGACCCGATCGAGTCGAGGCCGTTGCCAACCGCCTCCGACGCAATCGACCGGGCGGAACGGGTCGCGGTGAGCGGGTCCTGTCCGCGGGCAAGGAAGGTGGCCAGCGCGGAAGAGTGGGTGCATCCCGATCCGTGCGCGGAGCTGCCTTCGTGGCACTCGCCTTCGATTTCAACGATTCGCGAGCCGTCGTAGAAGAGGTCGACCAGATCTTCGCTGTGGCCGCCAGTAACTACGGCCACTTCCGGCCCGAGAGCAACCAGAGCTCCGGCCAGATCCGCCTGGGAAGTTTCGACCCCCATCCCCCCGAGTAGACGCGCCTCCGGGATGTTCGGGGTGACCACTGTCGCCCGCGGCAGGATCAGTTCGATCAACGCCAGGCGTGCATCGGGTTGAAGCAGGTCCGCCCCCGTCTCGGAGACCATCACCGGATCGACCACGACCGGAACATCACCGACCAGGTCGAGGCCCTGTGCCACTGCCCGGATGGTTTCGGTCGTGCCGAGCATGCCGATCTTGACCGCGTCGACGCCGATGTCTTCGGTCACCGCCCTGATCTGCTTGACGATCATCTCCGGGTTTACCGGCTCAATGGCAGTGACCTCGACCGTGTTCTGGGCAGTGATCGCCGTGATGGCCGTCATGCCGTGTGCCCCACACCTGGCGATCGCCTTCAGGTCCGCCTGAATCCCCGCGCCACCCCCGGAATCGGAACCGGCAATAGCAAGAACTGTTGGGACGCGGGCCTCATTCATCCCCTGAAGAGTACGTGTCCTGAGGAAGCGGCTGCGTGGTCCGGGCGTAGGTCCCGGTAAGCGAGCAGACCAGGTAACCCATCACTTCGAGCCTCGCGAGCGCAATCGCCACGGCGTCGGAGTCGGTCGCCAGGAAATCCGCGGCGGCATCAACCGTTGAGCACCCGGCTTCTACGGCTTCGATTACTTTCGCTTGCCTTACATCGATTGCCGGCCCGCCTGATGGCACGGGCATCACTCCGATCCCGACGACCCGGTCGAGCACGTCACGGGCATCGCGGATCAGCGCGGCCCCGCTGGCAATCAATTCGTTCGTGCCGGCCGCAGCGGCGACAGTCACCTGTCCCGGTACGGCTCCTACTTCCCGACCGGCATCACTCGCCATCTCGGCGGTGATCAAAGAACCGGAACGAAAGGCTGCTTCCACGACAACTGTCATCCCGGAGAGCGCAGCCATGATCCGGTTCCGGGCAGGAAACGTCCAGCGCTGAGGCGTAGCCCCGGGCGGGAGCTCCGAGATCACCAACCCTGTCTCGACGATCTGCCGATAGAGCCTCGTATGAGACACGGGATAAGCGCGGCCGGCCCCGCTGCCTAGGACGGCGACGGTATGGCCGGTCTCCAGCGCCCCACGATGGGCGGCACCGTCGATCCCGAGTGCCATGCCGCTGACCACGTTCAGTCCGGCGGCAGTGAGTTCACGGCCAAGGTTCCGTGCCACCTCGAGTCCATAGCCAGTGGCCCGGCGAGCCCCGACGACGGTCACTGACCCGGAAGTCGTCAGATCTGCGAGCCGAATGCCGTTGCCCTTGCCGATCAGAATCCGCGGTCCGTCAGCCCCGTCACAGAGGCCCTCGGGGAAACGGCTGTCGTGGACACAACAGGCCCAGCATCCGGAATCGATCAGAACCCCCAGCATCTGCTCTTCGCGGATCGCCGCGACCTTGCTGAGCAGCCTGTCCATGTGTCTCCTGGCGACGGCCGCGGCGAGGCCCTCGTCATTGAGACGGAGCAGCTCCGGGGTTCTCTTGCCCGGCCGGTCATCACAGGCCACCTGGATGTAGGGAGCCAGTTCATTGATCAGCCAGGACCGCCGCAGGCATTCTCCGCAGGCTGACTCGGCAGTCACTCCGGCACCATTCATTTCTCTTCCCTTCGTCGGAACTGCAGGGCGGTCGCAATGTGGGCCTCTTCAATTGGCTCCGACTCCGCGAGGTCGGCGATCGTGCGAGCCAGCCTCAGGATCCGGTCATGGGCGCGGCCGCTGAACCGCTGGGTCCGGTGGGCATCGGAAAGGAGCTTGCGAGCCCCGGGTTCGATCTCAAAGCAGGTGATTTCCGAACTCGTGGCCGTGGAATTCGTGCGGTTGCCGCCGAACCGGTCGGACATGATCGTGCGGGCTGAGATTACTCTCCGGCGGACTGCAGCCGAAGACTCACCCGGTGGGCCGGCCATCGCTTCGGCCGCCGGCTGCCTCACTCCGAGGTTGATGTCGATCCGGTCAGCGAGCGCCCCGCTGAGCACTGCCCGATATCGCCGGATTGCCGCATCTCCGCACTTGCAGGCCGAATCCTCTTCACCGCGCCCGCAGGGACAGGGGTTCGCTGCCGCGACAAGCGTGAAGCTGCAGGGCAGGGTCTGCCGGCCGTTCGCCCGGACGATCGACACCTCCCCCATTTCCATCGGCTCCCGCAGGGCCTCGAGGGCGGACCGCCGGAACTCGCAGAGTTCGTCGAGAAAGAGGACGCCGCGATGCGCCAGGGTGATCTCCCCCGGCCTCGGTGGAGAGCCCCCACCCACCAGACCCGCCGGTGAAACCGTGTGATGTGGAGCCCGGAACGGTCTGACGCTGGAGATCGCTCCGCTACCCGCTCCGCAGGCACTGGCGATCCGGGCCACTTCGAGGATCTCGCTTCCGCCGAGGGGTGGGAGGATCGATGGCAGGCGGCGCGCGGCCAGCGACTTGCCCGCACCCGGCGGGCCGATGATCAGCATTCCG
>JBPPMT010000093.1:0-10554 GCA_051306195.1 Solirubrobacterales bacterium | reverse complement strand
GTTCATGCGCTGCGTCCTTCGGGATCAGGGTCTGTTCAAGTCCCCTGATCCTGGACACCCTCGCCCTCGCTTTGGTGGATGGTCGCGCGGAGCGCGCGAACCCGTTGGAACTACTCGTCTAGATCTCTTGGGGGCGGAGCTCCCGAATTTTGTGACGAGTTCTCATGCGGCTGTCTTGAGCCTGGCGCCGGCGATGTAGTCGGTGAGGGTGTGGTCGATGGTGGTGAGGGCGCGGCGAAGCTCCACGGGTGCGGGCGGCTGGTGGGCGGCGTTGAGCAGGGGGCCGAGTAGGCGTCCGCGGAGCTTGGTGTAGAACACCGCGGCCCGGATGCCCTCGGGTGTCGTGCGGTAGGTGTTGGTGCCGGGGATCTTCTCGATCAGCCCGTGGAGTCGTAGCTTGCGGAGGTCGTGGCCCATCTGGTTGGCGCTGTAGTCAGCGTCGAGGAGTCCGGCGACAAGCCCGCGAAGGCTCTGGTTGGTGAAGCCGGTGACGGCGTGGATGACACAGCAGAGCGCGCCGGCCAGGGCCACGGCGCGTGGGTCCCCGAAGCGCAAGGCTCCGGTTCGTTGGCCCTGTCGTGTGTAGGGCTTGTGGAGACGGTCGAAGAGATCGTCTCCGATGGCACAGCCCTGAACAGCCAGGTGCTGAGGCCTTCGATGCGCCAGCCGGTCTCGTCCATGGTCACCGTCGGCGATGTGGCGACGTGGGCTTTGATGGCCTTGGTGGTGGGCACCAGCGCCGCCCCCGTGGTCGCGGCCGCGGTGCTGATCGCCCCCGGGGTGACCGCAACACCGAAGCGGGCCAAGACCGTGGCGCACCGGGCGAAGTTGAGCCCGAGGCTGTAGTGCAACCAGACCGCCAGCGCCTTGGCCCTCGGGCCCACCTGGGCTGCTGCGGCCCCGAGGGCATCGGAGCTCTGCTCACCGTGGCGCCCCTGCACCCGGCGACGACACCCCCGGCAGCGCCCGACCCCGACCCGGCACCGGGTCACCACCGGGGCCACCGGCGCCAGGTCGGTCTGGTACTGCTCAGCCCACCGCTCGAACACGACGCTGTCGCCGCAGTGCGGGCAACAGCTCGGCAACGGCGCATCCACGCTCCGGTCCACCTGTTCGGGGGCCATCCGGTGACCGTGACAGCCATGGGCGTCGCCGGGCTTGCGGCCCGGGCGGGCCGGGTCCACCGATGGCTTGCCCTTCGCCAACGGGGCCGCCTGGCGCTTCCCAGACCGCCGGGACTCCTCCAGCAGGCCCTCCAGCTCAACGATCCGAGCATCACCCATCTCGACCTGGGAGACCAGGTCCGCCACCACCGCCTCCAACCGGGCCACCATCGCCTCCAAACCAGCAACGATCGCCTCCAACTCGGCCACCCGCTCGGCGTCCCGGCTCACCCCAACAACGGTACCCGAACACCCACGCGCCTACGCGCCCCCGCTATCCAAGTAGTGCGTCCAGCAGCTCGGGCGCCTGATTGCAAAGGAGCATCCAATGACGTAACCGAGCGACAAGCTCACGATGACCAGCCGGTGTGAGTCCGGTCCACCGAGACGCCAGGGTCGGTGGTAGTGAGACCCCCGTGCGTGGCTGAGAGGCTGGGTGCGAAGCGGGGCGGGAGCGACTGGCCAGTCCGCAACATGAAGTGAAGTCTGTAGCGTCGTCATAGCGCCTGCCGTGAGGCGGGAACCAGAGGGTGCCGAGCCGGTTATTTGGCGGTGAAGGCCACGGAAGACGTTCTTGGTCCTGGAGCGGGCGTCGAAGAACCCTCCGGCGTAGAGGACGTGGAATGGTCAGAAGGTTGTCGTGGGAACTGGAGAGGCCCTCCTCGGCCCCACCGCTGTGGGCGGTGGGAGCGTGCCTGCCTATAACCGGTGACCCCGGGAAGGGGCAGGCAGCCGAGAGGGAGTCGGAGGGGGTCGTAGTAGTGATGACGGCCGGGACAACACAACCCGGTCCGAGCGAAGGGCCCCTGCTTCACCGATGCATCGACGAAGGAGTGGAGGAACGCTGATGAGTGCCGCACTGTCGGCTAGATCCGTCAGGCAGGCCGATGGCCTGGACCCCGTTCGAGCCCTCCAACGCGTGCTGTTTCGCAGTGCCAAGCAGAATCCGAAACGTCGCTTCCATGCCCTCTACGACCACGTCGCCCGCAGCGATGTGATGTGGCGGGCCTGGGTCAACGTTGCCACCAACGGTGGCGCCCCCGGTGTGGACGGCGTGACGGTCACGTCGATCACCGAAGGGGGCGTCGAGGAGGTGCGAGGTTTCCTCGACGCGCTCGCCGCCGAGTTGCGGGCCGGCACCTACCGGCCCCAACCGCTACGGCGGGTGCACATCCCCAAGCCGGGCCGGTCGGGTCAGACCCGGCCACTCGGCATCCCCACGATCCGCGATCGCGTGATCATGGCGGCAGCGAAGCTCGTCTTGGAGCCCATCTTCGAGGCGAACTTCTCCCCGGTCAGCTTCGGGTTCCGACCCAAGCGTTCGGCCCACGACGCCCTCGAGGTGATCCGGGTCGAGGCCAACAGGGGCCGCCAGTGGGTGCTCGACGCCGACATCAAGGCGTGCTTCGACAACATCGACCACGATGCCCTCGTCGCTCAGGTAGAGCGGCGGGTGTCGGACCGGAGGATGTTGAAGCTGCTGCGGTCCTGGCTTCGGGTGGGGATCTTCGAAGGCGGGATCGTCACCGACACCGAGTCGGGGACCCCGCAGGGCTCGCCCATCTCGCCCCTGCTGGCCAACATCGTGCTGCACGTCCTCGATGAGGAATGGGCTCGCAATGGTGGCCGGCTGGGTGTGCTGGTTCGTTACGCTGATGATCTGGTCGTCCTGTGCTCGACTCGGCAGCGGGCCCTCGCGGCTCGTGCGTTGGTCGAGGCGACCCTGGGACCGCTCGGGCTGCGATTGCACCCCGACAAGACCAGGACCGCGTGCCTCCAGAGAGGCGCCGAAGGGTTTGTCTTCTTGGGCTTCCATCACCAGATGCGCCGGTCCAAGAAGCGGCCGGGCCGCTACTGGCTGAACAAGTGGCCGTCCTCTCGGGCCATGGCCTCCATCAGGGCCAAGATCCGGGAACGGACGGAACGGCGCTACGCGAGCGCGCCGCTGGAATGGGTCATCGCTGATCGCCTCAACCCCGTGCTTCGGGGGTGGGGGGCGTACTTCCGTCACGGGAACTCGTCACGGCAGTTCGTCACCATCGACAGCTACGTCCACCAGCGGCTCGCCCGACTGACCAGCATCAAGCACGGGCGTTCCGGGATCAACTGGGTCACTCGCTACAACTACGAGTGGTTCAACGCTCTCGGGACCTACCGGCTCACCGGCACGGTGCGCTACCGGACTGCGCATGCCTGACGAAGAACGGTGTCGGAAAGCCGTGTGCGGGAGAACCGCACGCACGGTTTGATCGGGGGCCGCTGGCCAAAGGACCCAGACGCAGGCGTGGGAAGGACGAGAAAGCTACGGCCCAGCGTCTCCACGATCCGCCCGGACCAGCAACCAGCGGCCTACCTCACCGGGCCGGGTTGCCACCTCCTGCGGCTACGGCGTGTTCCGGATGGAGCACATGGCCCCGCGCACCACCCTGCCGGACTGGGCGGACCGCACCAGCGACGTCGGCCCCGCCACGTATCGCGAAGCCAAGAACCGGACCAGCATCGACGGGTGCGCGCCCTCGTCGGCGGCTCCGTCCCCACCTCCTAACCTCATCGTGGACGCACGCGCGTCTGGGTCAGCAGTAGCGTTCATCGTCTGTTCGCAGACTGCAAACAATCCTGCTGGTAGTTTCGAGCTAGGCGATAGGCGAGCCAGAGCTAGGCGACAGGAGAGTTCCGATGATGATGGATCGCAACGCACGGGTCTTTGTGGCGGGCCACGGGGGGTTGGTCGGCTCGGCGGTCCTCCGTCGGCTCGAAGCCGAAGGGGTGGAGAGCGTCTTGACTGCCACTCGCGAACAGCTGGACCTCCGCGACCAGGCGGCGGTCAACTACTGGTTCAAGGCCAACCGTCCTGACTACGTTTTCCTCGTGGCGGGAACGGTCGGCGGAATAATGGCCAACTCGACCCGGCCAGCTGAGTTCCTCTACGACAACATGATGATCCACGGGACCGTCGTGCACGCCTCACACGTGCACGGCGTCAAGAAGCTGCTCTACCTCGGAAGCTCTTGCATCTACCCGCGCCAGTCCCAGATGCCGATCACGGAGGATCAGCTCCTGACCGGTCCGCTGGAGCCGACGAATGAAGCATATGCCCTGGCCAAGATCAGTGGCATCAAGCTCTGCCAGAGTTACCGGACGCAGTACGGGTCGTCCTTCATCTCGGCCATGCCGACGAACCTCTATGGTCCCAACGACAACTTCGACCTCCAGAGCAGCCACGTCCTGCCGGCGCTCATCCGTAAGTTCCATGATGCGAAGGTTGCCAGGCGGGACACTGTCGAGATCTGGGGAACCGGGAGCCCTATGCGCGAGTTCCTGCACGTCGACGACCTTGCCGACGCATGCCTCTTCCTGATGGACAACTACAACGACGCCGAGCACATCAACGTGGGAACGGGTGTCGACATCTCAATTCGAGAGCTGGCTGAGACTGTTCGCGATGTCGTGTATCCCGAGGCCGAGCTCGTGTTCGATGCCACCAAGCCGGACGGCATGCCTCGTAAGGTCCTGGATGTGTCCAAGCTCACCGATATCGGTTGGCGGGCCAGCATCGAGTTCGGTGCCGGGGTGAAGTCCACCTATGAGTGGTTCCTCGCTGCCGATCCCTCTTCAGTTCGCGGGGTGACTGCGGCCTGACGGACGATTCCCTCCGCCCGATAGCCGGCTGCCCGCGGAACTCAGGGCCCGGTTGCCGCCTCGAGAGCCCGTCGGATGGTCGTAGCGATGAACTCGATATCGAACGTCTGCTCGGCGTAGGCCCGCGCTGCTGCACCTCGACGCCGCGTCTCGTTAGGCTGCTCCAATAGATGGACCACGGCGCGGGCAAAGCCCTCATGGTTGCCTGGTTCGACTCGTACTCCGGCTCTCGATTCGTCCAATGTCCTCGCTGAGAGGTTCTCGGCGGGGACTGCAGCGACGATGGCCTTGCCTGCGGCGAGATAGGCGAGAATCTTCGATGGCACGCTGAAGCGGCCGGCCTCGGCCTCGAGTAGCACCAGACATACGTCCGCGCTGCCCAGCAGGGCTGGGAGCTCGGCGTAGTCGACATAGTCGACGAGGACGAGAGCGCCCTCCAAGTTCTCTCGTGAACGCGCTGCTTCTATATACTCTCGCCCCCTACCTTCCGTTGCGACGACCAAGCGATGCCCTGAGTCGCGCAGGGCTCTGGCGAGGACGACGAGGTGATCGGGATCGTGCTTCAGCCCGAGCGTTCCGGCGTACAGAGCCACGCGGGCGTTCTCCAAACCATGCGCACGGCTCCATGGATTGTCCTTTGGCACGATTGGTATCTCGTTCAGCGGTGCCCAGTTGCGAACGATGGTCCACGGGACTCGTACACCGCGCCGCTGCAGTTCAGTGGCGAAGTCTTCGGCGATGACGATTGCGCCATCAGCGGATTGCAGCAGCCGTGTCTCGAGCTTTTCAAACGCTCGTCCTACCGTCGCGCCGAGGATGGCGGATCGATCTCGAAGGACACCATGTGTCCCAGTGCCGAGGAAATCTTGCACCCAGTAGACCCGAGCGGAGCTTGCCCGCCCGGCCGCTCGCCACAGGAGCATCTGTGCGATCAGCGGCGTGTTGCCAGAAAGGATGACATCCGGGGTTGTCCTATGCACATGTGCTGCGAGGCGTCGCCCGTAGCGAACCTCATCAACCATCCGACGAACCGGTGAGTACCGTTCGAAGCGGTCAGCGCTGATCTCACTGAACCGCAAGCTGGCGGGGTCGCCCTGGTGGTGTGTGAGGTCGCCCCGTCCCGTCTCCACCCCGGAGCAATAGGCGTGGTCGACATCGTCGCCTCTAGAGGCGAGCGCCCTGGCTAGTTGCGCTGGAAATGGGTGGCCAGCGAAATCATGCAGTAGGACCTTCACAGCGTCGGCACCCATCGTTTCGTGGACGTAATACGAGCGCCGACGCTTGAGCCACGCAGGAGCGCAACGCTCACCGCATCGGGTCGACGGGGACCATCCCACACCACCTGCGTTCTTCCTCCTTGGTTCGCCTGCAGCCGAGCTGATCACAAGAAGGTAGCAGCCGCCCCCGACGTACCGGGATCTTGGGCTCTCCTGACGCGCACCGTGGGTTGGGGTTGCGGCAACGGCTGTTCGTTGGTGTGGGAGTTCGAGGTTGATGGGGCCGGCGCCGAGCATGACGAGGGCGACGGCGGCGTCTGCGGAGTCGAAGCCGTAGGCGCGTCGGACGATGAGGCGGACCTTGTTGTTGGTCGCTATCTGGAGCGGTCGGCGCTGGGGCCTTGTGGGGTGGGGCTTCCACGTCGGGGACATGACCTGGACCCGTTGCTCGAGCCGTTGGCACCGGCGGGCAGCGTGTTCGGTGACGCGGTTGAAGCGATCGCTGTGGCGGCCCGGGCGGGGGCGTGGCGGCTGGAGTCGCGGCTGCCGTGGTCGTTCGCGTCAGCAGCGACCGCGGGGCGGTTGTTGAGCAACACGAACTACCCACGACGGGCTGAGCGTTCATCGTCTGCGGGACCTACCCGTCGAGGTCCCTTGGAGGGCCGATGCTTGACCGCCACCGTGATGTGGCTCTGTTCCGCTACTCGCTCATCCGAGAAGCGGCCGACCCCGCCTTGTCCAAGGCTGAGCGTGGCGCCGTGGTCCGTTCCCTGGCGGCCCGAGAGCATGCCGGCCCCGATGGGCAGAGGGTGCGGGTGGGGCGCAGCACCTTGGACCGTTGGATCGTGGCGTGGCGCAACGGCGGCTTCGAAGCCTTGTTGCCGACATCGCGGGCGGCGGTGCCGGTCACATCGCCGGCGGTGTTGGACTTGGCTGTGAAGCTGAAGCGTGAGGCGCCGGCGCACCGCCGCTCAGGTCGCCGAGGTGATGGCGGTCTCGCAGGGGTGGGCGCCGTCGGAGCGCACGATCCAGCGGCACTTCGCTCGTCTCGGGTTGAACACCCGTCCGGACGGCTCCCCACCGGAGGCGTTCGGCCGGTTCGAAGCCGCAGCACCGAACGATCGTTGGACCGGTGATGCCCTGCACGGCCCGGTCGTCGATGGCCACAAGGCCTACCTGTTCGCGTCGATGATCACTCCCACCTGAGCAATCGGCCGACAACCTTCCACCACCAACTTCACCGCCTCAACCTTGAACGACGACGTAAACCTCGTCCGCTTCGATCCCATGATCTCCTCTTCCTCTCAACGAAACCTAACAAGATCCGCTATCCGGATTCCTCGGGGCACGCCACCGGCTCACCCCAACGACGCTACCCAAACACCCGCGCGCCTACGCGGACCCGCTATCCAAGTACAGTGGAACCAGATCGAACACCGCATGTTCAGCTTCATCACCGCCAACTGGCGAGGCCGACCCCTCACCGACCTACGCACCATCATCGAACTCATCTCAGCCACGACCACCCAAGCAGGGCTTACCATCCAAGCCGCCCACGACCCCAACTGGTACCCAACCGGCACCCGCACCACCAACACCGAACTCGCCGCCACCCCCATCCAACCCCACGACTGGCACGGCGAATGGAACTACACCATCAACGCTCAACCAAACCCGGCGTGAGCCCTTACCTCATGTCCGACGAGTTCGGCTTCGGTCAACCGCGCGCCTGGCCCGTGGATATCGCGCTGACCGTCGTCCATCTGCTCGAACCTGCCGTGTCCGCCTACACGACCGGGCAGGTCCTGATGATCAACGGCTGCGTCAACGTCCAGCTGAGCTCCGCGTGATGGATGCGCTGAGTCCCGTCCGGAGCGCTCTCGGCGAGAGTCCGCTCTGGGCAGGTCGGTCCGGTGAGATCGTCTGGATCGACATCGAGGGCGGAGACGTTCACCGGGCCAGACTCGCCGGTGGCTCGATTTCAACCACCTTTGTCGGCCCGTCGAGCACCATCGTCGAGGGTCCCGGTGGTTCGCAAGTCTTGGTTTCCCAGCGTGGGCTCCGACGGCTCCGGGGTACTTCCGACGAGTGGTTGAGCACGGTTCCCGTATGGGACTCACTGCACCGCATGAACGACGGCGCGGTCGACCCCTCCGGCAGGCTTCTGGTTGGGTCGATGTGCCGCGCCGGCGCCCCGCCGCGCACGGCGTCATTGTGGAGGCTCGGGCGCGACGGTTGGCGGGTGGTGGCCGATGGGGTGACGATCTCGAATGGGATCGACTGGTCACCGGACGGGACCACGATGTTCTACGTCGACACGCCGACCCATCGCGTTGATGCGTTCGACTACGACCCAGCCACCGGCGAGCTTCACAGCAGCCGCCCCTTCATCGAAGTGCCGGAGTCGGCCGGCGATCCTGATGGACTCTGCGTTGACGCCGAGGGAGGTATCTGGCTCGCCCTATGGGGAGGTGGAGAGGTGCGTCGCTACGTTGGCCGCCGTCTCAGCGCCCGCATCCGCGTGCCGGCCCCATTCACGACCTCAGTCTGCTTCGCCGGGCCGGCCCTCGATCACTTGGTCATCACCACTGCGGCTGGCCCCCACGGGAACGACCGACCGCCTGGGGCGGGCCTCACGTTCGTCACAAGGCCGGGCATCGGTGGGCGGGTGTCGACGACGCTCGCCCACGAACACCTCCCCACGGCAGATCCGTAGCCCTCGCCGATGATGGGGAGGAATAGTCCGGTTGGCGTCGTGAGGGTGCGGGCCGTCGATGAGCAGGTCGATCCGTTCACCAAGTCGACCACCGCCTCAGCGCGGGCGATCTCGTCGAGGTCACGGGCCGCGAGGGCTTCGAGCAACAGTTCTTTGACGTCGCGGGGGGTGCCTTTGGCCGGGGAGGTCGTCGATCATGTGCCCGCAGCGTCGGAGCAGGTGGGCGATGCAGCTCTGGTGGGTGGCATGGACATAGGACCTGTCCGGGGCTCAGCCGTCGCGGACGATGGTCGCGTCATAGTCGGCTACGACTAGCCCGCAGGCCTGGTCGTAGCCGCGGCCCACGCCAGGTCGTAGACGGTGGCGTCGTCGGTGGCCGCGGCCCACAACCAGGCGCTCAGGCCCTCGATGCGCCAGCTAAGGGTCTCGTCCATGGTCACCGCCGGGGCCGACTCGACATGCACCGGCCCCAATACATCGGCTCTTCAAGCTGACGGCACACTAGGGCGAGCATCGTGAGCCACGGTGTGGCGTGTCGAGTCTCCGAGCGAACGCGGGATCGTGCATCACGCGAGCTCGTGGAGGTCCAGCAGCGGGCTCAGTATCCGGCGGCCGAAGTCGCGTGCTGGCGGCAATCGCACGGGCGCTTCGCGCCCAGCGGACATCAGGACCTCTCTCATGACCCGCCCCAGAGCCGACGGGCCGGCGTCGGCCGCGAAGCCGAACCCGTGCCGAACCGCGACCCTGGCCGTCCTGGTGCCGGCCCGCACGATCACTGGCGTGCCCGCGGCCGCAGCCATGGTCAGCACGCCGCTCGACATGTTCCCGTCGTAGAGGACGATGAGGCCCCGGGCCGCTCGGACGGTGCCAACCAGCTCCGGGTTCGACAAGTAGCGATCGACGACTTCGACCCCTGTCGGGGTGTCGCGCAGCAACGGCTCGACCTCTCCGGTCGACTTGCCCGCGATCAACAGGCGGCCATGCTCCGCTGACCCGCTGAGCTGCCATGCCTCGAAGATCTCGGGGATCTCCTTCCGTTCATCGATGACGCCGACGACCGTCAGGTACGGCTCGGCCGTCGACCCGACGCTCTCTCCTGCGCCGGCAAGTGGGTCGCCGGCCAGGTCGAACGGATCGTGGATGATCATGCTCCGCCGGAAGGGTGGGCCGGTCCAGACCGTGTCGTCGAGGCCCGCTAACGGATCGTCTAAGAGGTGCACCTGGACCTTCGACACGCGCGACAGGTACGTCACGAGCAGCCGCTTGACCAGTCCCTTGAACCACGAGGCAGTCAGGCCTCCGCGGGCCGGCGGACGCATCACGACGATGCTGCAGGGGCAGGCCAGCATGCGCAGCGCGACGGCGACGACGAGCGGCGCGAGGTACTTGTCCGCCTCAGGGATCACGATCAGGCGAGCCCGGGCCGACCTGATCAGCCGCAGCCTCTCGCGCCACCCCTCGGCGGGTGGCCGCTCGTGCACGTTGAGCTCCCGGCGCGAGAGGTGGGTCTGGAACTCGGCGGACGATCTCGCCTCGGTGGTCGTCACGAGGCACCAGGTCAACCCCGCCTCCTCGGCCACGCGCCCGATGGCGGCGACGTAGGCCAGCCTGTGCCCGCTGTGGCCCGACTCGACGACCAAGACGTCACACATCTGGCCGGCGCGGGATGGCGTTCGCTCCTGGAAGTGGCAGGGCACACGCTCGCGACCTAGCCATGATCCGGTGCCTGCCGGCGAGCGACCACCGCGTACTGGGGCGCGAAGAAGGCATCGGTTCGCCGCCGCGTGAGCCACCCCAGGGCGTCGATCCACCACGGTGT
>JBPPMT010000091.1:0-10492 GCA_051306195.1 Solirubrobacterales bacterium | reverse complement strand
GCGCTCCGGCGCGGCCCGCTTCGACGTCGAGACCGGCTCGTTCGCGGCACTCGGCGGCAATTAGGCCCGCTCCGCCAGGAACTCAGGTCGGGTCGTAGTGACCGGGCCAGTCTTCGTAGGGGATCCGGGTGATCTCCAGGATTTCGCCGACTTCTGACCAGGCGGTGGGGCCGCCGAGGCGAGCCAGCGGGGCGAGCTTGTTTATGTCTGGGCGACCGTCAGTAAGGACGGCCTCGTCGATCGCGACGTGCTGAAGGCGACCGAATACCACGACCGACCCACCGCCAAAGTCCTTCGTCCCTTCGGTTTTGCATTCCAGCGCCACCGGGGAGCTGGCAACCCGCGACGGCTTGACCGACACAGACGGCTCACGTTCCAGGCCAACTGCCTCGAACTCATCGACATCGGCCGGAAAGTTGGTGGCAGTGGCGTTGACCTGCTCGAAGTTCTCGCGGTTCGCCAGGTTGATCACGAACTCGCCGGTCTCCACCGCGTTACGAAGTGAGTCCTTGTGCCCGACCGAAGTGAACTGGAGGATCGCCGGCACCGCGCTGGCAACCGTGTAGAAGGAATGCGGCGCGAGGTTCTCGACTCCATCGGCGGAGATCGTGGAGACCCAGGCGATCGGCCGTGGAACAACGACCGAATTCAGGATTCCGTAGAACCGCCGACCGTCCTCTTCGTCGTATGGGATTTCCTGCCTCAAGGTCGGTTCAGGGTACCGGCGGGCAAGAGGCGACGTCAGAAGCTGGCGAGGCCCCAGCCGTAGATGACCTTGTCCTTGCGGTCGGCGATCACCTTGTTGGCCCGGGCGGCCGGCCCGGTGGTGACCGTGTCGCGAACACCGTTCCGGCTGTTCAGGACGTTGCGTCCTTCGCGCCCGAGCAGCGAAGACTTGCCCTGCTGGGCCCTCATGCGCTTGCCGAGAATCAGGTGGTCGTTGTGCGCAGTTCCTTCGAGCTTCTCGATGGTGTTGTCGATCCTCAGCCGGTTCGCGCAGCCGCCGTTCGACCACCGGGCGTATCCGCCGGCGATATTCGCCTCGACCCCACGGTCAGCACCGGCGAAGATCGTGCTGTCGGTATCAGTTCCACCGATTGACTCACCGCCAGCGCAAGGATTGTGGATGTGGATACCGTCGCCGCCTTTGCCTCCGAGGGCGCGGACGTTGTCGTTGATGTAGAGCACGTCGAAGTTGTTCCGGCCCTCGATCACGCTGCCGGCACTCCTGCCGATCGAAGTGGAGATGAAGTCCTTGCTCGGTCCGCCCACGATGTGGTTCTCTCCGTCGCCGCCGTTGATCGTGGTGGTCACGTTTCTCGGGATTGAGTTCTCGAGTGAGATGTCGTCGCCGCCGTCGTTGCCGTAGAGCAGCATGCCGTTCAGCGTGTTGATCCCGGCCGGGCAGATGAAGCTCGTCTGCGACTGACCCGCGGGCTCACAAAGCCCGGCGGGAATCGCACCACCCTGGACGGAGATCCGGTAGGCGCCGTCGCTGTAACCAACCGAGACCCCGTCAGCTGACCGGCTTCCGATCAGGGTGAGGACGCCACCTTCGTTGATATCAAGCAGGGACAACTTCGAACCGGTGTCACCCGGCGAGTCGCCGTTGCAGTTGGTCGCCTTGTCGAAACCCTGACAGTCATTGGTGCCCAGGCCGCCATCGCCGGTGTCACCGTCACGCCCCTGGCCCACCAGTTCGTCATTGCCGAGCCCACCTTCGATCACGTTGCGCTGGCCGACCGCGCCCATGACCTGATCTTCGAAGGACGAGCCGATCACGTTTTCCAGACCTTTCAGCTGATAGGTCGTCTGGCCGAGCGAAGAGTGCGGCGGCTGCTTGTGGTTCCCGTTCGGAAGTCCGAATGCGGGCCTGTCCGACAGATTTACAGTTACGCCGGTAAGCCCGCCGACGCCACGATTGCCTGCCGGAGTGTGTGTGGCGTAAGAGATCGTGTCGGAGCCGGATCCGCCGTCGATATCTGCCAGGCCCTTGGAGGCCGTGACGATCAGGTCATCACCACCGAAGCCACGAATCGTCTTGATTCCCGAGTTGGTCAGCAGGACATCATCGGCATCGGTGCCAAGAGACCTGTCGTCACCTTCGCCGCCGTCGATGTACGCGGGTCCATTGGTCGGATATGTGTTGCCGCGCATACGGTCGTTGCCCTGCTCGCCGAAGATGCGCTCCAGCCTGCCGTCATCGGTCCTTCCTCCGGTGAACCAGATGAAGTCGGTTCCTCCGCTTCCGTGGACGTCGGATACCGCATTGCCCAGACTGTAGATGCGATCGGATCCGGTTCCCCCGATCAGCCTGTTGACCTCTCCCGTGTAGTCGAAGATTCGATCGTTGCCGCCGAGCCCGAGGATCGTGTCCGTATCAGAAGCCTCGCCGGGATTCTTCTTCGGCCCTCCGTAGAGGAAGTCGTGCCCCCTGGCACCTTCGATGCGGTCATCACCGAGGCCGCCGTAAGCCCGGCTCGTGGTGCTGCTCCTGTGGAGGATGATCCGGTCGTTGCCCGGTCCGGCATCGGTACGCGACCAGCCTTTTCCGGCGCGGATGATCTGGCGGCCGTCGCCGGCACAGATGCGGCTGTAGGGCTTGGCGATGACCGTCACGTTTTCGCCGGAGATGTAAGTGACGTCCTTGAATTCGAGGCGATGCTTGCCGTCGTCACCACTGATCACCCGGTTGACCTTCTTGCCGAAGCACTGGGCGGCTTCGGCGGATCCCGCCGGTACGACGAAGAGCGCCAGGGAGAACGCCAGCAACGCTGCCGCGAGGATCGTTCTATGAACTGGTCTGGTGACCGGATCCCCTGCCATCAGTAACTGGCGAGGCCCCAGCCATAGATGACCTCGTCCTGTTTGTCGGCGGTCACCTTGTTGGCTCGAGCAGCCGGACCCGTGGTGACTGTGTCCCGAACACCGTTCTTGCTGTTCAGGATGTTTCGCCCCTCGCGGCCGAGCAGCGAGGACTTGCCCTGCTGCGTTTTCATACGCTGGCCGAGGATCAATACGTCGTCCCACTCGGATCCTTCGAGCTTCTCGGTGTCATTTCCGATCGTCAGCGGCTTGGCGCAGCTACCGCTCACCCACCTTGCCGAGCCACCGGCCAAGTTCGCCTCGACCGCCCGGTCAGCTCCGGCGAAGATCGTGCTGTCGGTACCGTCGCCGCCCCAGGATTCGCCGCCCAGGCAAGGACTTTCCACATGAATGCCGTCCGTGCCGTCGCCGCCCCGCGCGATCGTGTCGTCGTTGATGTAGAGCACGTCAAGGTTATCGCGGCCTTCGAGGACGCTGCCGGCACTCTTTCCGATCAAAGTCGATATGAAGTCCTTGCTCGGCCCGCCGATGATGCGATTGGCTCCGGCGCCACCGTTGATGGTGGTGGTCAGAACGGTGGGCATCGAATTCTCGAGCGAGATGTTGTCGGCACCGTCGTTGCCGTAGACCAGCATGCCGTTGAGGTGGTTGACGTCGGCCGGGCAGCTGAACTCGCCACCGGATCCTTCACAGAGTCCGAAATCAGCTCCGCCGGGCACCGAGACGCGGTAGCCCTTGCCGTCGTAGCCAACCGTGACCTTGTCTCCCTGAGGAGTACCGATCACGGTCAGAATGCCACCTTCGTTGATGTACACGAGCGGATTCCGGGAATTCATGTTCGGTGAATCCTCGTTGCACTGGGTGGCCTTGCCGAAACTCGAGCAGGTGTTTTCTCCGAGGCTGCCGTCGATCACGCTTTTCCGGCCGGGGAGTCCTGTGATGTCGTCGTCAAAGGCGGAGCCAATCACGTTCTCGAATCCGCTCAGCCTGTAGGTCGTCTGGCCGAGCGAAGTGCCCTGCTGAAGGTTCACCCTCACGCCGGTGAAGGTGACGTTGTCGGCCGGTGTATGGGCCTCGTAGGAGATCGTGTCGTCGCCAGCTCCGCCAGAAATCTTCTGCAGACCCTTCGAAGTGGTTACGACCAGGTCGTCTCCTCCTCCAGCGTCAATTGTCTTTTTCCCGGAATGGGTGATGATCACGTCGTCGGCGGGCGTACCGTACATCTGGTCGTCGCCTTCACCGCCGTCGATGAACGCCCCGCCATTGTTGTTCGGCTGGTCGCACCGCATACGGTCGTTGCCCTGCTCGCCGAATACCCGTTCAAGCTGGCCGGAATTGGTGGTGCCACCATTGCAGTTGAGGAAGTCGGTGCCGTTGCCGCCGTAGATGTCAGAGACGGCGCCGCCAAGGCTGGAGATGGTGTCGGAGCCGGTGTTGCCCAACAGCTTGTTACCGTCTCCTCCGTAGTCGAAGATCTTGTCATTGCCGCCGACCCCGTCAATCGTGTCGTCATCCGACGCGCCTTCCGGAACCTTCTTCGGCCCTCCGGTGAGCAGGTCGTGGTTTCGCGAGCCGCGAATCTCGTCGTCGCCCAGTCCGCCGTGGCCCTCGCTCTTGACGCTCTTGTCGTGGAGCAGGATCTTGTCATTGCCAGCACCGCCGTCCGAGAGCGTGTGTCCCTTGCCGGCCTTGATGATCTGGCGCCCATCGCCCCCACAGATCACGCTGTAGGGCTTGCCGATCACCGTGACGTTGTTGCCGGAGACAAAAGCGACCTCCTTGAACTCGAGCCGGACGGTCCCGCCATCTCCATTGACAACCCGGTCGACCTTCTGACCAAAACACTTTGGAGCAGCCCGCGCGTCAGCGCCCGTGAAAACGAGCGTCAGAGCAGCGACCGCCGCGAATGCGGTCGCGAGGAAAAGACTCCTGACTGGAATGCCGTTAGTTCTATCGGCCATAGCTGCTGCTTCGCCGCCCTTGGTCGCTGCCCTTGAAACCCGAAAGATTTCCAAATGTCTCGACCCCGACCCGAATTACCCACACCACAGGTGCGTGTGCCGAGACAAAAATACTTCACACTAGAATACGCGACATGCCTAAAAAGTCCAATTCGGAAGCCACAGACCGCAGGATTCTGGTCACGGGGGCTTCCGGAATGATCGGTTCAGTCCTGGTAAACGCCCTGATCGATCGCGGTGACAGCGTCGTCGCACTCAGCCGGAATCCCGAATCCGCCGCCAAATCCCAGCCCCGTGCCGAGTGGCATTCGTGGGAACCGACCATGGAGCGCCCGCCCGAGAAGGCACTCGACGGTGTCGATGCCGTGATCAACCTGGCCGGCGAGCCGATCAACCAGCGCTGGAACGACGAAGTCAAGGACCGGATCGCCCGCACGAGGATCAAGGCGACCAAGAACCTCGCCGATGCGATCGCAACCGTCGACTCCCCTCCGAAGATCTTCATCTCCGGCTCGGCGATCGGCTTTTACGGCAACCGGGGCGACGAACTGCTCTACGAAGACGCTGAACCCGGTGACGATTTTCTCGCCGGTGTTGTCGTCAGGTGGGAAGAAGCCGCCAATTCGATGGTTGATTGCGGTGTGCGAGTGGCGACGATCCGCACCGGCCACGTGCTCGACCCTCGCGGCGGCCTGCTGGCGGAACTACTCACCCCCTTCAAACTGGGGGTAGGCGGACCGATCGGCAACGGCAAGCAGTACATGTCGTGGATCCACCGCTGGGACGAGATCGGCATCCTCCTCTGGGCGCTCGACAACGAGGCCGCAAAGGGCCCGATCAACGCCACTTCACCGAACCCGGTCACCAACAAGGAGTTCTCGAAGCTGCTGGGCAAGACGGTAAACCGCCCGGCGATAATGCCCCTCCCCGGCTTCGCAATGAAGGCGATCCGCGGCCCGGAGTTCGGCCAGGTCCTGACCGAAGGCCAGCGGGTCTACCCAAGGAAGGCGACCGAGCTCGGTTACGAGTTCAAGCAGCCCGAACTGGCCGGCGCCCTGGCCAACCTGCTAGGCAAGTAGGTGCCTGAATGACCGTCGGCATCCTCGGAGCAGGCAACATCGGGCAGGCGATCGCGAAGCAGATGCTGCGCGCCGGCCAGGAAGTGATGCTCGCCAACAATCACGGACCTGAATCACTTGCCGGAACCGTCGAGGAACTAGGCCCGGGAGCTTCGGCCGGGACGATGGAAGAGGCTGCGGCACAGGACATGGTGGCAGTGGCGATTCCCTGGGGATTCATTCCCGACGCGCTCGAGGGCCTACCCGACTGGAACGGCCGGATCGTGATCGACGCGAACAACGCCGTCGTTCAGCCGGACTTCAAGGCCGCCGACCTCGGTGGCCGGAGCTCATCCGAAGTTTTCGCCGAGATGGTTCCTGGCGCCCGGGTGGTAAAGACCGCCAACATCCTGCTGGCCGCGCGCCTGGGCGAGGATCCCGTCCTCACCGACGGCCGCCGGGTGCTTTTCATCTCCGGTGACGACCAGGACGCAAAAGTCACCGTCTCCGCTTTCTTCACCGAAGCCGGCTTCCGCATGGTGGACCTGGGAGACCTCTCCCAGGGCCGGCTCTATCAGGTCCCGGGTTCGCCCCTGGCCCGCAGCCTGCTCGCAACCGACTAGCGGCTCAGCCGAAGAAGACCTCGGCCTCGCCGTAGAGCTCGGGCGGCACGGTCTTCAGCTCGGCCACGGCGTCAGCCAGGTCGACCATCTCGATGTTGGTGGACCGGAGCGCGGTCATCTTGCCCCACTGACCGTCGTTGGCCGCTCCGACCGCGTGGAGCCCGAACCTGGTGGCGAGCACCCGGTCGAAGGCGGTCGGTGTGCCACCGCGCTGGACGTGGCCGAGCACGGTCGCCCGGGCTTCCTTGCCGGTCTTCGACTCGATCTCGCTTTCCAGCCAGTGGGCCACTCCGCCGAGGCGGGCATGTCCGAAGGCATCGGTCTGGGCCTCGTCTTTGTCCGGGAAACCTCCGATCGGCTGAGCACCTTCGGAGACCACGATGATCGGCGCGTATTGACTCTCGAAGCGGGTCTCGATGTAGGCACAGACACGATCGAGGTCGAAGTCCTGTTCCGGAATCAGGATGACGTTGGCCCCTCCGGCCAGCCCGGAGTGGAAAGCGATCCAGCCGGCGTGGCGGCCCATGACTTCAACGATCAGGACCCGGTGGTGGCTCTCCGCAGTCGTATGGAGCCGGTCGATCGCCTCCATCGCGATGTTCACGGCGGTGTCGAAGCCGAAGGTGTAGTCGGTGGCGCCGAGGTCATTGTCGATCGTCTTCGGAACACCGACGACCTTGATCCCGTTTTCGTTCAGCTCCTTCGCCACTCCGAGGGTGTCCTCTCCCCCGATCGCGATCAGACCATCGACCCCCTCCGCTTCGAGGTTGGTCCGGATCTGCTCGATCCCTCCGTCGATTCCTACCGGGTTGGTCCTTGAAGAACCGAGGATCGTGCCACCCCGCGGCAGGATGCCCCGGACCTGGTCAACCCCGAGAGGCCGGAACTCGTTTTCGAGCGGACCCCTCCAGCCGTCGCGGTAGCCGACGAACTCGTTGCCGAACTCGGTCACCCCCCGGCGGACGATTCCACGGATCACGGCGTTCAGGCCGGGACAGTCGCCCCCGCCGGTCAGCACTCCGATCCGCATTGGCTACTCCTTGTTTTTGCCGGGCATCGGCAAATGCGGCTTGACCATGTCGATCAGCGGCTGGCTGTACTGGATGAAGGCGCCGATGAAGAGGATGCCGAAGAAGAGCAGGCCGGCAATCGGGCCGCCCTGTCCCTGCGAGTAGGAAAAGACCGCAACGGCAAGCGCAATGAAAAATGTGACGGGGATCAGCATCGGGGTGAATCCTACTGAAACCGGCGGGACGGGTTACTGACCCATCGCCTCGCGTGTATCACCCAGAAACTGCTCGACAGCTGCCACGGCCGCATCGATGTCGTCGGCGTCGGCAACCAGCCTCACGAGCTTCGATCCGATGATCACTCCGTCGCTGAGCTTTCCGACCTCGGCCGCCTGATCCGGCGTACCGATGCCGAAACCGACAGCCACCGGGACGGTTGCCAGACGGCTCACATCCTCGACCAGGTCCTGAAGGTGGATCGGCACCTCCTGGCGCTCGCCAGTCGTTCCGACGGTGGAGACAACGTAGACAAAGCCGGCGGCGATCCGGCAGATCTCAGCGCGCCGCTCTCCCAGAGTGGTCGGGGCGATCAGCGGGACCACTGCCAGGCCGGCGGCATTCAGGACATCGCGGGTCTCTTCGTCTTCACCCAGAGGCAGGTCGGGGACGATCACGCCGGATGCGCCCGCGGCCACGGCCCGTTCGGCAAACCCACCGGGACCGTCGGCCCCGAGAACCATGTTCGTATAGGCCATGAGCACCACCGGGACCTGGTCGCTCACCGCGCGGCAGGTCTCGAGCACGTCTTCGAACTTGACCCCGGCCTCGAGTGCCGCTGTTGCGGCCTCGTGGATTACCGGGCCATCGGCCAGCGGGTCGGAGTAAGGAACTCCAAGCTCGATCAGGTCGGCCCCGGAGTCGGCGTAAGCGTTCGCGACGCGGATCGAGTCGGCGGCATTCGGGAAGCCGCCCATCATGTAAGGCATGAGGGCCGCGCGGCCTTCCTCTTTCGCTTTGGCGAAAGCGGCTTCGATACGCGCGGCGCCGGCCACGACTCCGGCCTCAGACAATTTCCAGCCCCAGGACTTCAGCCAGGTCCTTGTCTCCCCTGCCGGAAAGACAGACGAGGTCGTATCCGGCCTCGGAGCTCTTGCCTTCGCCAAGCAGGTAGGCGATCGCATGCGACGACTCAAGCGCCGGAATGATGCCTTCCATGTGGCTCAGTTCCTTGAAGGCGGTCACGGCTTCCTGGTCGGTCACCGATACGTACTGGGCCCGGCCGGTGTCGCGCAGGTAGGCATGTTCAGGGCCAACACCCGGGTAATCGAGTCCGGCGGAGATTGAGTGGGCCTCGAGGATCTGGCCCTCTTCGTCGGCGATTACCGCCGAAAGTGAGCCGTGGAGGACAGAGACCCGTCCGGCACTGAGCGACGCGCCGTGACGGTCGGTGTCCATTCCTTCGCCCGCTGCCTCCACTCCGATCAGCTGGACGTCGGCGTCATTGACAAAAGCGGTGAAGGTACCGATTGCATTGGAACCACCACCGACGCAGGCGATTACCCGTTCCGGCAGAACACCTTCGGCTTCCAGGGCCTGGGCGCGGGCTTCGTCGCCGATCACCCGCTGGAGGTCACGGACCAGCAGCGGGAAAGGAGCGGGTCCGACCACGGAACCGATTATGTAATGGGTCGTCTCGACGTTGGTAACCCAGTCGCGGATCGCGGCGCTGACCGCTTCCTTGAGGGTCTTCGCCCCGGCTTCCACCGGCACGACTTCGGCACCGAGGAGGCCCATGCGCTCGACGTTCGGCTTCTGGCGCCGGATGTCCTCGCTGCCCATGTAAACCACGCAATCGAGGTCGAGCAGGGCGCAGGCCGTTGCGGTGGCAACGCCGTGCTGGCCGGCGCCGGTCTCGGCGATGATCCGCGGCTTGCCCATGCGCTTTGCGAGCAGGGCCTGTCCGAGGGCGTTGTTGATCTTGTGGGCACCGGTGTGGGCCAGGTCCTCACGCTTCAGGTAGACGCTCCGCCCGACCCTTTCGCTCAGGCGCGAGGCCAGATAGAGCGGCGTCGGCCGGCCGACGTAATCACGCTGGAGGTTCGCCAGCTCGGTAGTGAAGCTGGAGTCGTCCCTCGCTTCAGCCCAGGCTGCTTCGAGCTCATCGAGCGCCGGGATCAGGGTCTCGGGAACGTAACGGCCGCCGTAGGGGCCGAACCTTCCCGGGACTTCCTGCATCGACTGGCTGACGCGCTGATGCTCGATGCTCATGCGCCGGCCACCCGGGTGTAATGGGCGGCTTCGAAGAATTTGGCCATCTTGAAGTGGTCCTTGAACCCGGGCTCGGATTCGACCCCGCTGGCAACGTCGACCGCGTCGGGCCGGGTGATCCGGATCGCCTCGGTGACGTTCTCGGGGGTCAAGCCACCGGCGACGATGAAAGGCACGTCGGAATGGTGGCTCTCCAGCACTTCCCAGTCGAAGTGCCGGCCGCTGCCACCGGCCACGCCGGTTCCGCCGGTGTCGAAGAGGTGGAAATCGACGCGATAGGACTCTGCCCGGACAACGTCTGCCTTGCGCTCGACGTGGATCGCCTTGATCACTTTGGCGCCGGTCCGTCGGGCAACTTCGGAGCAGAAAGACATGCCTTCGTCGCCGCTCAGCTGGACGATGCTCAGGTTTGCGTTCTCCACGGCCTCGGCCACCCGGTCCAGGGTCGGATTCACGAAAACGCCGGCGATTTCACATTTGCGGTGAAAGGCCTGACCGATCTCGGCAGCATCACTGAACTTGACCGCCCTCGGGCTGGACTTGTCGTGAATCAGGCCGATCGCCCATGCGCCGAGGTCCACAGCTTCTTCGGCGTCTTCAAGATTGGTTATTCCACAGACCTTTACCTTCATGAATCAAGGGTACGGGAACGGCAAAACGGGGGCCCCGAAGGACCCCCCGCATGACAAACAGCCGCCGAGATCCCGATTCTCCGGCATATTGCCGGAGAATCGGGATCTCGGCGC
>JBPPMT010000081.1:0-6304 GCA_051306195.1 Solirubrobacterales bacterium | reverse complement strand
CTTCATCGAATTCGCGATGAATCCGTTCGAGGCGATCGGGATCGGAAAGCTCGGAGATGATCTCCGGCTCGTCGCAGCGGATGATCTCCTGATCGAAGGTGGTCGGTCTGAAAGGCGTGGTGCTCATTTGTCTTCTCCGCTCGGGTTCCTGTTTGTCATTCGGCTGCCGCCCGGTAACGCTCGACTGCGAACCGCCGTTCTTCGGCATGATCGACCACCGGTTCGGGGTAATCGCTGCCGATCCGGCAATTGAACTCTTCCTGCTCGTCCGGGGACATCTTCCATGGTCGGACCAGGTGCTGGTCGGGCACCTTGGCCAGTTCCGGGATCCACCTCCTCACATAGATGCCTTCGGGGTCGAACTTCTCCTGCTGGGTCATCGGGTTGAACAAACGCTGGAAGTAAGGCTTGGGGTCTGTGCCAACCGAAGTCACCCACTGCCAGCCGCCGTTGTTCGAAGCGATGTCTCCATCCAGCAGGCACTCCATGAACCACTTCTCCCCGGCCCGCCAGTCGAGGTGGATGTCCTTGGTGAGGAAAGAAGCGACAACCATCCGGACCCGGTTGTGCATCCAGCCATCAGCCAGCATCTGTCGCATGCCCGCGTCTACGAGCGGGTAGCCGGTTCGCCCGAGCTTCCAGGCCTCGAGCAATTCGTCGTCTTCCTGCCAGTTGAGGGTTCCCCGGTACCGCTCCTGGAACTCGCGAAAGGTGACCTCCGGGAAGTTGTCGAGGACCGACGCGTAGAAGTCGCGCCAGGCCAGTTCCGAGCGAAAGACTCGAGGGCCTTCTCCGTCCTTTCGACCGAGCTTGCCTTCGAGTTCGAGTGCCGAGACACAGCCCCAGCGGATGTAGGGGGAAAGTCGCGATGAGCCGCCTGCGGGGTCATTTCGCCGCTTGCCGTAATCGGTGACGCCGTCGTTCCGGAACTGTCTGGCCGCTTCGCGGGCCGCGGCTTCGCCTGGCTGGAAAGTTGTTGTTGCCGGGGCTTCTGCGAGTCCTAGATCCCCGAGCGCCAGCATCTCGCCCGGGTCGGGGTCTCCCGCCAGGGTCAGCTTCCCTGGGGGCTCTTCCGGCGGTCGGCGATCGATCTCCCGCCAGGCTTTGGCGAAAGGGGAGAAGACGGTGTAGGGCCGGTCCTGGCCGGACCTGATCCCGCCTGGCCGATCGACGATGTAGGCCCCGGGGTGTGGGCGTGCCTGGATTCCGGCTGCTTCGAGTGCTTCAGTCACCGCCGCGTCGCGTCGTTTCGCGAAAGGCGAAATGTCTTCCGTCCAATGCACCGATTTGGCAGCCGCCTCTTTCGCCAGTTCCGGGATCACCTCTTCCGGCCGGCCGCGGCGGAGGATCAGATCGGCACCGAGGTCCCGCAGGTTCGAGCGGAGCTCGTCCAGGCAGCCGAGCATGAAGGCGGTGCGGGCGGGAGAGACGAACCTGCCGCCGCTGATCACGCGGTCGTCGAAGACGAAGCAGGGCAGGATCGAAGCTGCGGCCGCCGCCTCGGCCAGGGCAGGCAGGTCGTTGATCCGAAGGTCGCGGCGAAACCACATGAGTGCGGAATCTTCACGGGGACCGTCGGTTCGAGCCATAGAATCCATCTTGAAGCATCGTCCAAACATGCGGCCCGCTACGGGGGCCGTACCGGGGTAACAAGGAGGAGTTCGTGGATCGTAAATTTCTAGCCGTTCTGGCTGTGGCGATTGTTGGTCTGGTTGTCGGCGTGATCGGCATCGTCATGGCCAATGACGCCAAGAACAGCAATCAGGAAACCCAGGATCAGATAGCGAAGCAGGCGCAGGCCGCAGATTCATCGGTCGCGGCCAAAGCCGCCAAGGCCGCTGCCGCCCTGAAAGCCGTCGGCGGCCAGGTCAAGAAGAAGAATGCCCAGGCCGAAGAGAAGGACTCGGAGCAGCTGAGTGAGGCCGAGAAGAAGGACGCAAACGCTGCGAAGCAGGATGCGACTACGGCCCAGAAGGACGCGGCTGCTGTCGCTGCACTTCAAAGCAAGATCGACCAGCTGAACCAGGAGATCAGTGACGTTGAAGGCAAGCAGAAGAGCAACACAGCGAAGCTGAACGCCCGGATCGATTCGCTCGAAGGGCGGCTCTCCAACTGAGTTGATGCACCTGAACCGGCAGGTTCGATCGAAGGCACAAAAAAGGCCGGATCCCTCGGGATCCGGCCTTTGATTTGTTTTGCTTCAGCCCCTCAGGGCTCGAAGGTCACTGACGCGCCGACGCCACCGGTGCAGGTGGTGAGCATCTGGCTGCCGCTGCAGTTCATCGTGTACGCCTTGTCGGTCGCGGGGCTGTAAGCCACGACCGAACTGCCCGGGTCCTTGCGGTAAGCCCGAACGACGTTCGCTGCGAAAGCGCAGGAGGTCGAGGAGTCGACCATGATGCTGCCGCCACAGGAAGTGGTGTTGCCGCTCGGGGCACCACCACTGCCGCCGCCTCCACCACCGCTGCTCTTCTTCTTGGCTGCTGCCGCGGAGGCTGCTGCCTGGGCCTGGGCGTTCGCCGCGGCCGTCTCGCTGGCGCTGGCCTGGCTCTCGGCAGACTCTTCGCTTGCCTTGGCAGCCGCAGCGGCCTTGGCCTGCTTCTTCTCCTGCTTGCTCAGCTTGTTGATCTGCTCCTTGCTCAGCTCCGCCTGCTTCTTCGCTTCCTTACGCGCCTGCTTGGCTTCCTGCTGCGCCGCGGCAGCATTGGCGTCGGCTTGCTTTTCTTCATCGGATTCGCCACCGCAGCCGGCCGCAAAGAGGGCCAGCGCCAGGGTGGCCAGGACGAGGCTCACTTTTTTGTTGGAAGTCATGCCCATCCCTTTTGGGGCTGCGACATCCTTTCCTTCCCGTGAATGCTCGCCTTCAGGGCCGATCCCCGGCTGGGCGGACGGTCAGGATTCGAGTTCGGGCGGCATGGCCTTCGAGCCATCCGGGTAATGCCAGGCGAGGTCTTCTTCGGACATTTCAACCGTGTTCGCTGCTTCCGGCGGAGCACCGGTGATGAACCAGAGCTGGTCGGCGTCGGTGTCGTTGAAGGGCTGCCTCATCGAGCCGGGCTCGACCAGGACCGTGTCCATCGGCTCGAGCACCAGGAGCTCCTCATCGACCCGCAGCTTGCCGGTGCCTTCGAGCAGCAGGTAGAGCTCGACCGTCTGGTGGTGTCGGTGGCGGGTCGAAGCCTGCCCCGGCTCGATCCGCCAGAAGCGTGCCCCCAGGGTGTCGGCTCCGAGCTGCTTGCTGACGTCCGTGTTCAGAACACCCATCTGGTTCGATCGGCGCCAGAACGAGTCTTCGGATCTGAGTATGCGGAATCCCATGGCCGGATCCTATTGCCGGAAGAGAACGCCGGGCGCGCCTGCCGGGGCGGCCGCTACTTGATGAAGGAGGGGCGAAGCCGGATCGTCCAGTCACCGGGCCTGACCGGGATCGCCACGATGGTGCCGTGGTTACTGCTGGGCCCGAGCGCCTTTCTCCTGACCGGCTGGCCGGGCATTGGATTGCTGATCTTCATCGCGATCGACTCCCCCTGGGGATAAAAGACCTCGACGTACGGGGAGCCACTCTTGCTGCGGGTTCCGCTGACTTCCAGAACCCGTCCTGCCTGCCTGTACGAGGTGGAGGTGAGCCGGCCCGGCGCCCGCCTGACATAAGCCCGGCGAAGGTCCTTCTTGAGGTACCCGTACGGTCCGACAATCCGGTTCCTGTCGCCCGTGCAGTCCATCTTGAAGAGGCTCCACGGAGGCAGAGGGGGTGCCGTGTCCGGATCATGAGTTGCTGCATGCGGGTCGCCGCAGGACTGCTTCCAGGTCCAGACGGTCGCGCCGATCCGGAACTCGTCTTGAAGAGCCTGGTGGGTGTTGAAGTAGTCCTCGTCAGCGCCGGTGGCCCGGCCGGGGGAGCCTCCCCACTCCCCGGTCAGAACCGGAGCTCCACCGAAGGTCTTCGCTTCCGCCCGTGCGGTTTCAAAGGAGGCCCGGCTGGGCGAGCCTTCGCCGCCGATGCTGCCGCCATAGAGGTGGGGCGAATAGACGATCTGGTCGTCGGCTTCGAAGGGTGGGGGAGCGCCGGATCCGAGCAGGGACCAGAGGACACTCGGCTCGAACAGCACCATGTGGCGGAATCCCCGGCCTGACTTCTCGCCGGCGCGGATCGCCTCGACGGCACGGGTGTAGAACGGTCCGAGCGCGTCGTTGGCGCTGGCGCCGAGCGCCCCGGGCTCATTCATGATGTCGATCCCGGCGACCGCCTTTGACTTCGCGAATCGCTTGGCAATGTGCTTCAGCATCCGGACGTAGTGGGTCTGGATCCCGACGCCATCGGCGGCCGGTGTGTCGGCGAAGAAGTTCTTCCAGGCGGCGATCACGGCCGGATTGACCTCGCGGGCCCCGTTGAAGCAGCGCGGCTTGCCTTCGTCAATGGTCGCCCAGCCGGGGGCGCCGTCCCAGCCGAAGCCGGGCTGCTCGGGCGGCGTGCAGGATTCACCCGGGCGGGCGGCGAGCGTCGGCCCCCAGGCATCCTGGTGGAAGTCGATGATCGTGTAGACGCCGTTCTTCTCGAGTCGGTCGACCCAGCGGCTGACCCGGTCGAGGTAGGCCTCGTTGTATTCACCCGGCTCCGGTTCCACCCGTGACCAGGAAACGATCAGCCGCACGACGTTCCAGCCCATCCGGGAGATCCGGACGGGATCCCGCCGGTCGAAGGGCAGGACCGAATCCTTGTCGGTGCCCTTCCAGTACTGGCCGAGCGAGTTCACGTTGACCCCGCGCAGCAGGACTTCCCGTCCCGTCGAATCGATGACGCGCCCGCCACGTTCGACGTCTGGCTCGGCCCTGAGGCGAGGCAGCGCGTTGCCCGGTGAGGGCGCAACCAGAAAAAACAGCAGGGCAGCGCCGAGGACGGCCCCTGCCGCCCCCAGGATAGTTCTCCTCAACCCGTCTGCCATCGAGGGCAGGGTACACACCGATGGTTCAAAGCTCCCGGTGCGGGTCGAAGATGCGGCTGAGAGGAGTCGAACCTCCACGTCCTTTCGGACACAAGCCCCTCAAGCTTGCGCGTCTACCAATTCCGCCACAGCCGCATGAAGGAGTCGGGATTCTAGGGAAAGGGGGAGGGGCGGTGCGCTGCCGTACTGGGCAGATCCTTTCGTTTTCCGCCCGATACGAACATGTGTCCGCAGGGGCGGCTAGGGTACGAACATAGGTTCGCTGCGGGCGAATCGTCTTCGGGTAACGGACAGGCCGATGGGCCGACTAAGGAGAAACGTGGTTGATCTGACCAAGCGGCAGCGCGAGATCTTTGACTTCATCGGCAAGTACGCCGACAAGACGGGCTATCCGCCCACCGTCAGGGAGATCGGCAAAGCAGTTGGACTTCACTCTTCATCGACCGTGCACGTGCACCTGGCCAACCTCGAAAAGGCCGGCGTCCTCCGACGGGACCCGACCAAGCCCCGGGCAATCGAGATGCTGGTCGGCAAGGCCCGTGACGCCAAGGACGCTGCCGTAGGTGCAGTCGCCGCCGCCGCGTCCGGCCCGGGCCTGCCCCTCCTCGGTCAGATTTCCGCCGGCACCGGCATGCTCGCCGAAGAGAACATCGAGGACTACGTCGAGGTTCCATCGGTAATCGGTGGCCAGGACGGCGACTACGTACTCGAGGTGCGCGGCGAGTCGATGAAGAACGCCGGGATCATGGACGGCGACTACGTGATCGTCCACCCGGCCCCTGACGCCGACAACGGCCAGATCGTCGTCGCCATGCTGGACGAAGAAGAAGCCACAGTCAAGCGGCTCTTCAAGGAGTCGGACCACATCAGACTCCAGCCCGAGAACGAAACTATGGACCCGATAATCACCACCGACGCCCAAGTGATCGGAAAAGTAATCGGCTGCTTCCGCGCCATTTAGAGGCTGCCAGGCAGCTGAAGCAGATACCTCCGAAAGGGCGGCCCTGGTGGTCGCCCTTTCTTTTGCATGGGAGTGTGAGGCGGGTCGCGGCGCCTGGCCGTGGAAACGCCGAGATCCCAATTCTCCGGCTCGCTCACTGCTCGCCAGCCGAACCCAGGAGCGTCCCCGTGCACCACCCTAATCGGTGGAACGGCCGAGTCTCGGCAGCCCTCCGTAGGGAACCGATCGCGATAGTGCCGAAATAGTCGGCACAATCGCGATCGGTTCCAACTTTGGGGTCGTACCAGGCCAAGACTCGGGAGCCACATCGGGAGGTGCCTGCGTTTTTGGTGCGGACTGCGCCGTTATCGCAGGCACCCGAGGTTGTCGGCTCCTGGAGCATTGGTTCTTTGCCTACTTT
>JBPPMT010000069.1:0-8638 GCA_051306195.1 Solirubrobacterales bacterium | reverse complement strand
GAGCTCGAGGCCCTCCTCGGAGTGCCCGTCGACGTCGTGTCGGCGGGCGGTCTCAAGGACCGCGACGACCACATCCGCCGCGAGGCGATCACGCTTTGAGCCGGTCCGACGAGGAGCGGGTCGCCGACATCCTCGACGCAGCCGCAGAGCTGTCCGAGGTCATCAGCGTGACTCGGGAGACGTTCGTCGGGAGCACGCTCCACATCCGCGCCGCCGAGCGCCTCCTCGAGATCGTCGGGGAAGCGAGCAACGCCCTGTCGGACGGCTTCAAGGCCGACCGCCCGGATGTCGCCTGGCGAGACATCACCGCCCTGAGGGTCCTGCTCGCCCACCACTACCACCGGATCGACCCGGAGCAGGTCTGGCAGATCGCCGCCACCTCCGTTCCTGATCTGGCGACCCAGCTGCGCAACGGCTGACCCAACCCCGTCAGCGCTCCTTGGGCCCGTCGTCGCACTGGGCGAGGGCCTCGTCGAGTCGCTGAGCCGCTCGCCGGTCGAGCTCGGGGCTGACGTCGGTCTTGAGCTGCGGCACGACCCGGACGTGACCCGAGACCTCCTCGACGCTCTGCTCCACGGAGAGCCCGAGCCGATCGAGATCGATGTCCCTCCCTCGGAGGGCGACGGCTTCGCCCCAACGCAGCCCGAGCAGACCGGCCACCAGCACGAGCGCACGGTGCCGGTCGGGTGCCGCGTCCGCCAGGCCGAGGAGCTCACCGACGGCCAACGTCGGCCGGACCGGCCTCTCGACCGGCCGAAGACCCAACGTCCGGGTGCGCACCGGCGACTTCACGATCACGTCCGAGTCGACGGCGGCAGCGAAGATCGCCTGGAGGGTGCCCACGTAGGTCCGGACGCTCTTGGCCGACAGCCCGCTGCCCTGCATAGCCCTCACGGCCCGTCGGATGTCGGCCGCCATGATGCGGCCCACTGCCATGCCGCCGAGCGCCGGGCTGCCGGGAGCGGGCCGCCGCCGTCACCGATGGGTCGGGCATCGGCTGACCACCCTCGCCGGTGCCACCGCTCACTGGGTTGGCCCCCTTGCAGGGTGGGTCGAGACGACCACACAGTCGCCTGGAACTCGGCCCCTTCCCGGGTGCCGCTCCAGTACCGGGCGTGGTGCGTCGGACCCTGGGAGTCCGGTGGGGTCCAGCGAGTGCTCTACAGAGGCTCGCCATCGCCTGGGACGAGCGGCGCCGGCGAGCCTCAATCGTGCCTGTACCAGGCGGTACTGGCGGTCACTGCCGGGTACGGGCGCGGTACGGAGTGGGACCTCGACTGCCGGCTGACCTGGGCCGATGTCGAGCTTCCCGGAGTGGAGGTGATGGGATTCCAGCACCGGCCAGGAACTTGCAGGTCAGACCGTTGCACCTCTAGAGGTGGGAGTTGCGATGGGAGTTGCGAGTCCCGGCGTGGGCACTTCCCTGCCGTCAAGCGTGCCTTGCCCCCGGGGGGGTTTCGAGGGCGCTCACGGGCGCCTAGCTCCCAACGCCTGCACCTCGGACGCACAACTTACGTTCGAGCAATCGCACATGTTGACTCATGCGAGTGCGGTGACGCACCCAAGTGGGCAAGCTGCCTGCTCACGGCAGAGATCCGCAGTAAGGACCCTCGGTTCCGAGGGATCAACTTGCATTCGCTAGTTGATCCTCGGTGCCCCGAAGGGCGACGGACGTTCTCGGTCCACGAGTCTCCGGGATGGGACGCCGGCTCCTTCACTCGGGCGGCTCGAACGCAGATCGGTTACGTCGCCTCAGAGCGTCTCTCTTGTGTCATGCCATGCCATCATCGCCGGGATCGCGAGTCGCAGTGAGCCGCTACGGTGCCACCTGACACAAGCCGGGAAGGCGCATGGCCAAGAGAATTGCACTGTTCAATCACAAGGGCGGCGTCAGCAAGACGACCACCTCGTTCAACCTTGGATGGAAACTCGCCGAACTGGGACACACGAGCCTCTTGGTCGACACCGACCCACAGTGCAACCTGACGGGTCTCGTTCTCGGCTTCCGAGGTCCTGACCAACTAGAGAACTTCTACTTGGCGGAGCCGGAGAACAACATTCACGCCGGACTGTCCCCGGCCTTCGAGTCGCGTCCGGCTCCCATCCTTCCCCTGCCGTGCGTTGAGGTGGACGGCCCCCCCGGTCTCCACCTGCTCCCTGGCAACATTCGTCTGTCCGAGTATGAGACCACACTTGGCATCGCCCAGGAGCTATCAGGGTCGATCCAAGCACTCCAGAACCTGCCCGGTGCTATCCCGCACCTGCTCGATGAGACGGCCGCAGCGCTGGGGGCCGAATTCGTGATCATCGATATGAGCCCCGGGCTCGGACCCATCAATCAGAACACGCTCGCCACCGCCGACTACTTCATTGTCCCCACTGCCCCGGACTTCTTCTCGGTGATGGCGATCGACTCTCTCACCCGTGTTCTACCGCGGTGGCGGTCGTGGGCCAGGACTGCGGCCGGAATGGAAATTCTGAGGGACGCCGCCTATCCGTTCCCGGACGTCGAAACCCGCTTCCTTGGAACCGTGATCCAGAACTTCCGGCCCCGTGCCGGCAAGCCCGCCAGTTCGTTTCAGAAGTGGATCACTGAGATGGGGACGGCCGTGCAGGAACGTCTCATCCCCGCACTAGGGGCGGCCGGCATGCTCCTGCCCCCCGAGATCTACGCCCAGACCGGGATGTCGGAGACGCTAAATCTGGAGCTGATTCCCGACTTCAACAGTCTTGTGGCGTTGAGCCAAGAGGTTCAGAAGCCCGTCTATGCGATAACGGACGAAGATTCGCCCGAGCGAGGTGTCGTTCTAGAGGGCATCCTTCGCAATCGAGACGAGTTCGGCCGGTTGTTCGACACCATCGCTCAGCGAGTCCTGACCCTGACGGCCTAGGGCCGGCAAGCGCAAATGACTAGCGCACTGCCCAAGTTCAACCAGAACCTGACCTACGCCAAGGACCTCCACGCCTTGGCCCTGACCCTTCAAGGCATCACGACAGGTACCGTTCCGACGTCAGACCTCTTGCGAGGAGCCTTGGTTGGAGGGGTCAGTGCGCTAGACGACTATGTCCACACTGTCGTCCGAACCCTCATCGTCGAAGTTGCGACCGGCCTCCGTCCGGCGACTGATGCCTTTGAAAAGTTCAACGTGCCACTTCGCTCCGCCTTGCTCGCACCGACTACGCCGCCTTCGACATGGCTCACTCAGGTTGTCTTGGATAGGCACTCTCACCTGTCTTTCCAAGATCCCGAGAAGATCGCAGATGCCATCAGGCTTGTCTCCGCCGCTCCCCTCTGGGACACGGTCGGCGCTGTCATGGGTCTGCCGGCCGCAGACGTGAAGACACGGCTGAAGCTGATCGTCGCTCGACGTAACCAGATCGTTCACGAAGCGGATTGCGACCCGACGCCTCCGCACAGCCGGTGGCCGATCACCGCTCCCGATGTCGGAACGTCGCTCACGTTCATCGAGGACCTGGTCACTGCGATCGACGCCGCCTTCTGACGCCGTAGGGGCCTCCGGTCCGGGCAATGCCGATATCCAGCATCAGGCTGCGGAGGTCATACGACTTCCTCTAACAGGTCTTGATCAGCGCCAAAGTTTGCCGTCTTATGGAGAAGCGAGCCCGTCTCCCAGTCGAGCGCCGAGTAGTTGCCGTCTGATGCCACGACCACCTCCGCCAACTGTCGCCTGTACTTCCGCTCCGTGGCGTCCGAGATGGGTACTTCATGCCCGGACGATTGGAACGCCAGCCATCCCATCGCCGAGATTTTCTGGCTCCCTGAAAGGTTGCTGTCCGCCAAGATGGCGACCGCAGAGTCGTAGGCGACAGGTCTTCCAAACTGCACCTCGTCCCAGGTCGACCGTGCGAGACGATCGAGCTTTTTCGGATGGAGATCCGGAACGACGTTGACCTTCCCGCCATGGTTCAAAGCCCAGGCCGACGTAAGACGCGACCGGAACCGCGCTTCGAACCTAAGATGACCAGGGTCCGCTACGCCGTGGCTTTGCTTGTGCTTGTCGTACAATGTGGCCATCCACGACGTCTTGGCGCCGACGCTCAACGTCTGCATGTATCCGCTTCGGATGTAGGGCATCGCAAGCACAGTCCCGGGTTGGGCGATCCGGCTCAGATCGCTCAGTAGGGACGGGATAGCCGGCACACCGTGGAAGTCCCGCACGAGGTCGACCCGCTTCACCCGAACGTTCTCGACCCGATGACCAGGCTGCATACGACCGACAAGCCGATCGGCCATCTCAAGGAGTTCTGCGATACCGCTCTCGACCTCCTCCAGCGGGAGTGACCTCACGTTGTCTTGTCGTGTGAGCCTTGGAAGGGACGCTTCAACGTAGGCCCAGCCGCACTTGACAGCGACACTGCCAACGGGATCCATGCTCGTCCGCCGCAGATGGACGTGATCGGCGACCCGATAACTCAGGCCAATCGTGTCCATCCCCACGATCGACTGAGCAGTGCCCGAGGCGTTCATGACCTCGGAGCCTCGGCCTCAACACCTACCCAGGCGAGTAGGCCACATGTGTCGATCAGGACTCGTCGGCCGATCTTCCGGGCCGGAACGCCGCCATTTCTGATTGCCCGGCGAATCCCTGATTGTGACAGCGTCGTCAGTTCTGACGCCTCTGCAACTGTGACAACCGGTCGGGCCTTGAGGTACTCGATATAGAACGAATCTGCTGCTAGTTCACTAGACATTGACCTTTCTGCACTCCTCGGCTGTCAGCCGATACATGCTCCGACGGAATTGGAGCAACTGGATTGGTGACGGTATCGAGCGATCCAAAGTCTTCCAACACAACAAGGTGGACTTCTGGGAAACCCAATCTGTCAATCAAGGTTTGAACCACGCCACTACGGTCAATCAAAGTTGAAAGGTCGACCTGGCGACTTAGACGCCTCTGGATAACTCGGTGCCGTGCCAACGGGGCAAGTCAGGCGCTGCCCGCCGCCGGATCGAGAAGCTCGGCAGCCTGGCGAGCGGTCGCCTGGGGACGCTCCCCCAGGTCAACGACGTAGCCAGCGGTCGTCGCCGTGGAGGCGTGCCCGACGTGGCGAGCCACATCGTCGATCGGCACGTTGGCGCCGAACAGGTTCGTGATGGTGGAGCGCCGACCAGTGTGCGTGGCAACTCCGGTCGGGTCGATCCCTGCACGTTCGCACGCTGCCGTGATGGCCTTGGCGACGTGCTGACGAACTACGAGCCGACCGTCAGTGCCCGTGAACACCATGGCCAGCGCCTCCCCCTCGTAGACCGTCTCCACCCATGCAGGCCCGGCAGCGAGGCGTTGGGCCGCCTGTTCCGCCTTCCGGGCCTTCAGCAGGGCTACGACACTGGGGGCGAGGTGGTGGACACCTGCGGTGCCGTCGGTCTTGGGTCGGTCGAGACGAGCACCGATGCCCCCGCCCGTGTAAGTGCACGCCCGCCGAACGGTCGCTGTCGCAGCGTCGAGGTCGAGATCCGACCAGGCCAAGCCCAGCGCCTCAGATACACGAAGACCCGAGGTGAACAGCAGGCCCACGGCAGGGTCTAGTGGTCCCTTGCCATTGAGCGCAGTGATCAGTCGCTTGGTCTCGTCAGGCGTGAGGTAGCGCTTCCTGGTGCGCTCCTCCGCAGTCGCCTTGGGTGTGGGCACGGCCGAGACCGGGTTGCCGGCGAGGTAGCCCAGCTCGACGCCAGCAGCGGCGATCTGACTGAGCATCGCCCGGGTGTTGCGGACGGTCGAGACGGCCAAGTCGTCTCGTCGGAGTGCAGCGAGGAACGATCGGACGGCTTCGGTGTCGAGGTCCTTCACCTGGATCGAGCCGAGGTGTTCCGTGATCCGAGCACCTTGCTTGCGGTAGGTATGCAGCGAGGAGGGACGAACCTGCACCGCAGCTACATCTTCGAGCCACCAGGCCACGAGGGCGCTGATGGTGGGGGTCGGACCAAGACGGCCGGCTGGTCGCGTCGCCTCCAACTCGGCCACCCTGGCATCACGACGGCGAGAGGCCTCGTCCTTCGTGCGGCCCGACGTTGTGCGCTTCTTCCCGGTGTGCGGGTCCAGGTACGTCGCCTTGTACCGCTTGCCGTCCCGGTAGACAGATCCCGTGCCGTTGGGGTTCCGACCCCTGACGCTGAACGAGCCGTCCGCTTCCGCGACCCTCTTGCCGATTGCCCTTCGTCCCATCCCAGAACCCCCAAGTTGTCCACCCGCAGCGGTCCACAGGTGTGGACAAGTCCGACACCGGGCGTGCGAGATGGGCGGAAGGTACCGGCCTCTCCTTCCGGTGCCAACCTCGTCATGGGAGTTGCGTGGGGAGTTGCACTCCAGGCTTCTCAGGACCGCTCTTGACGACTTCGGAGTCATCGTCCCTGGTCAAGGCGACGGTCCTGGTCGCTCCTGACCCCTGGTGAACCTGAGTTGTGGAGGTGATGGGATTCGAACCCACGGCCTCTTCGATGCGACCGAAGCGCCCGGTGGTCCGAGGCAACGCTGTGAGCAGGAAGGACGGGCGTCAACGGCACCCGAAGGCGGAGGCCGTGCCTTCCGCGTGCCTGTCGCGGTCGGGGTCCGCGCCGGCGATCATCACTCGTGCGATTGCTCCGGCATGCGGTCAGGTCGAGGCCGACGACGCCATCGCTTCGAGCTCGGCGGCGAGCTCATCGACCGTCGGGGTCGACGAGGCGACCCGCATGACGAGCTCGTAGACGTCGTCGTTGCTAGCCGATGAGACGCTGGCGCCGTTGATCTCGAGGAAGACGGCGGTGCTCAGCCAGCCCAGCCGCTTGTTGCCGTCGATCAAGCCATGGTTGACGACCAACGACTGCAGGAGCGCAGCGGCCTTCGTCCACACCGTCGGGTACGCGTCCTCACCACCGACGGTGGTCTGCGGCCGCGCGACCGCCGAGCCGAGCAGACCCATGTCACGGACCGGCGGAGGATCACCGAGCAGCCGTCGGGCCAGGTCCAGCACGTCATCGAGGTCGAGGAACTCGACCGGGCCGGTCACCGCCCAAGGCGGTCGATGGCCTCGGCATGGACGTCGAGGATCCTCGTCGCCGCCCCCGCCACCCGGTCACGGTGGGCGGTGCGAGCGACGTAGTCCCGGATGGCGCGCCGAGCCACCTCCTGCATCGACGCCCCTTCGGCCTCGGCCCGGGTGCGCAATGCCCGCTGTTCCTCGTCGGTCAGTCGCAGGGTCATGGCCACCCCTGGCACGGTATCACTCTGATACCCGGACCGGCGAGGTGCACCGCCGACGGGAGGATGTCGTCGGGCCCCGACTCGACCTGTATGGGGTGCCGCGGCCGACGCCGTGGGGTCGGAGAGGGACTGAACTCGAAGCTCAAAGGGCTGGCAGCGGACCAACGGCGGGCTGGCTGCTGCCGGCCTCGGTCGCGACGGTCAGACGGGCCGAGTGCCACCAAGCCTCGACGGCAGGCGCCGCCCGCCCGATGGGGCGACCACCGACCTCAGGTGATCGACAAGCAGAGGGGCGGGAACCAACCCTGCTGCAGGGGACGACCGGTAGGCTACGGCGATGGAGCCGTCGGAGTTGATCAAGGTGAGGCCGGGCGTGCGGAGCGGCAAGCCATGTTTCGTCGGAACTCGGATCGCGGTCTACGACGTCCTGGACTACCTCGCCAGCGGGATGACCCACGAGGAGATCGTGGCTGACTTCCCTGAGCTCACCGAGGCCCACATCCGTGCCACCCTGGAGTTCGCTGCCGCTCGCGAGCGCCGGCTGGCCGCACCTGCGTGAACCTCTTGTTCGACCAGAACCTCTCTCGGCGCCTGGTCGACCAGCTTGCGACGACCCCCATCGGGTTCGAGTCGCGTGGGCCGAGTGGTTCCGTCGACGACGGCAGCTCGAATCTCGGTGCTGACGCAACTCCAGCGGCGTATCGCGAGGGGATGTCCGCGATGTCGGCTGGCCACGTGAGACCAGCGGCCGGACCATCGGCGGCGGTCGCCGCAATCGCCCTGGTCGCAGTGCTGTGCGCATGCGGAGCGAGCGACGGCGGCGCCGAGGGACCCACAACGACGGGCGCAGAGGGCGCCGGAATGATCGGGGCGAGCGCCGTCGGCCTTGAGCCTCTCGCCGTGCTGAGCGAGGTCGTCACCGGCCGGTTGCCCGACGTCGCCGTTGGACCTGGGGGGATGGTGGCCTTCGCGGGGACAGACTTCGGCCTGGGCAACGACGACACGGATCTCGCGGTCTCGACCAACGAGGGCCAATCGTTCTCTCGCCTCGAGTTCAAGCCGCTCCTGGCCAACATCGGGGTGGTTGTCGGTGATCAAGACCTCCTCGTGGTCGGTACGCCGTGTTCCGAGCCGGATGGGTTGGACCCCGACGCCACTTGCGCACCCGTTGAGCCGGTCATGGCGGCGTACGTCGTGGACCTCGTCTCCGGCGACGCGCGCGAGCTGCCACAGCCCCCCGTTGCTGGCTTCGTGACCGACAGTGTCGGTGAGGTCGACGACGGCCGAGCGGTCATCGTGAGCGCCGATGCCGGCCCGACCCTGATGGTCTGGTCCGACGAGGGCTGGTCGAGTCGGATCCTCCCATCGGGAACGGCGCAGGTCTGCACGAGCGGAGGAGCCCTCACAGCCGTCACCAACGGCCAGCCGCTCACCGG
>JBPPMT010000078.1:0-6347 GCA_051306195.1 Solirubrobacterales bacterium | reverse complement strand
TCGTCGTGGGCTTCGGATCCCGGCCGGCCGGCTACATCCCAGGCCTGGCCGATCGAGGCACCCTTGATCGACTGAATCGAGCAGATCGCCTGGGCGAGGCGGCCGTCGAGCCGGTCCTCCCAGGAGATGTGACTGCCGAGTCCCGGAACCAGGCCGAAAACACGAACCTCGAAGGTCCCTCCGAGGCTCTCGTTCTTCTTGCGGAGCGTGTTGATCTCTTCGACCATCCGGGCCGAGGTGTCCGGGTCGAGGCAGCGGACCGGATCGTCGTCCACTCCTTCAAAGTCTTCAATTCGCAAGTCGTCCCGCTCCGGCGCCGTCACCGAAGCGATCTGGGTCACGTGGCTGCGTACGGTGACTCCGACCGCGGTGAGGAAGGCCCGTGCTATCGCACCAGCAGCGACACGGGCCGCGGTTTCGCGGGCGCTGGCCCGCTCTAGGATCGGGCGGAGGTCGTCCTGCTTGTACTTCCACATGCCGACCATGTCGGCGTGCCCCGGTCGCGGCAGCGTCACCGGCGGGATCTCGCCATCGATCGGCCAGGGGTTCATGCGCTCGTCCCAGTTCTTGTAATCACGGTTCGCAACCAGGGCGGCGACCGGTCCACCCATGGTGAATCCGTGGCGCACTCCGGACCGGATCTCGACCGCGTCGGTCTCGATCTTCATCCGACCACCACGGCCGTGTCCGAGTTGGCGACGGGCCATGTCGCTGTCGAGCGTTTCACGGTCGAGTTCGAGCCCGGCCGGCAGGCCTTCGACGATCGTTACGAGACCGGGTCCATGGGACTCGCCCGCGGTTGTGAAACGGAAACTCATGATGTCTAGGGTATTGACTACCGCACACGCCACGCCGTCTGCGTGAACTGAATGGCAGCCCGTCGACTGATAATTGTGATGATCGTCCTTCTGGGGATCTCTTCGGTGATCGCCGTGATCGTCCCTGAGCCAGAACAGGAGACCTCGCAGGAGGAAAAAGTGGTGGCGACCGGGACTACCGGAACGACCGGATCTACGGGTGAAACCGCGGATCAGGAAGCCGAACCTCATAGTTTCGAACTGGTCGAGGCGGAAATCACTCCGGATGAAACGGAGCAGACCGTCGAAGCCCGGCCTGGCGATCGCCTGGTTCTGACGGTAAACCCCGGACGGAACGCAGACGTGGAAATTCCGGACCTCGGACTGATTGGAACCGCTACCGAGTATGCCCCGGTCGTCTTTGACGTGAGGCTGCCCGCCGATCCCGGCAGCTACGACGTTCTGGAGATCGGCGGCGACAAACTGGCGGCCATCGATACGGCAGAGAAGTCGGGACCGGAGCCGAAGCCAGCGAAGCTGGAGTAGTCAACCCCGCGCCGCTGCACGCATGACTTCCAGCGGCGGGTCCATGCCGGTCCAGATGCGCAGCGAATGGGCTCCCTGGCGAACCAGGATCTCGAGGCCATCCACGGTCCTCGCACCCGATGCGGCTGCTGCAGTCAGAAGCGTGCTCGGTTCCTCGCCGTAAACCATGTCGATCACGGTCTGCCCCGGACCGAACGTCGCGGGGTCAATCGGAAGGTCCTCGATACCACCTTCACCGTTAAGCCCCGCCGCGCTGGCGTTGACGATCAGGTCGAGGTCGGAAGCGTCTCCGTTCCACAGGATGCCGCCGAGGGTCATGACCAGGTCGGCCGCGCGGGTCTCGGTGCGGTTCCAGATCGACACCCGCGCCCCGGCTCCGTTCAGGGCCCAGAGCACAGCCCTTGCGGCCCCGCCCGCCCCCAGCAGCAGCGCGGTTTTTCCGTTGACCGGCTCGTCGATCGCATCGAGCAGTCCCGGTGCATCGGTGTTCTCCGCGGTGATCCCTTCCCGGCCGAAGCTGAGAGTGTTGGCGGCACCGATCTCCCGGGCCGCTATCGACGCTTCATCAGCCTCGATCAGAGCTGCCTGCTTGTGCGGCACGGTGACGTTGGCGCCGATGAACCCTTCCTCGCGCATCCGGGCGATCTGCCCGGGGAAATCTTCAGGTGAAACGTCGATCGCTTCGTAGTTCCACTCGGCCGCCAGGCCGAGGTGTTCCAGCGCGGCACTCTGCATCGCCGGGGACCGTGAATGCGAGACCGGATGACCGAGAACCGCGAGTCTTTTGGTCGGCCGGTCGTTCATCACTGACCGATCAGCACGAGTCCGGCGAGCCGCCGGCCGCTTCCTGGGCCTGCTGGTACTTCTCGACGTTTGCGTTGTGCTCGTCAAGCGAGGACGAGAAGGCGTGCTCACCGCAGGTTCCGGGCTTCACCACATAAAGCCAGACGTCGGTCTCTTCCGGGTTCGCGGCAGCGTCGATCGAATCGATACCGGGGTTGCCGATCGGACCCGGAGGCAGGCCCTGATTGGTGCGGGTGTTGTAGGGCGAGTCGACCGCAAGGTCCGACTCGGTCAGGGGATCGGTCCAGTTGTCGACCGCGAACCGGATGGTCGCGTCGATGAAGAGAGGCTCACCCAATTTCAGGCGGTTGTAGATGACTGCAGCAACAATCTTCCGCTCCTTCGGAATCTGAACCTCTCGTTCAACCATGGAAGCAATCGTGACGACGTCATAGACCGTGAGGTTCTTCTTCTTGGCGTACTTCATGTTGACCCCGGCGATGTTGTCCTTGAAAGCCTGGAGCTGCTGGTCGACCAGGTCCTTGGTGTCTGATCCGGGCTTCAGTTCGTAGGTCGCCGGGAAGAGGAATCCTTCGAGGTTCTCCGCCTTGCCGTCAGCGCCGTAGTCGTCCGGGTCGAGGTCGGGCGACTTGATCGAATCCGCCATGTAGTCGCCCGGAAGCTCGGCAGCAGCAACCACGTCCGCCGTCTCCGACCGGCTCAATCCTTCGGGGATGGTCACCGAGATCGTCACCTTCTGTGGCTTCTTGCCGAGCTCGTCGAGCGCCGACGAATAGCTCATGTTCTCCTTGAAGAAGTGGTTGCCGAAGAAAAGCGACGAACGCTTGCCGGTAACCGTTGCCTTGATCTGGAACATGGTTGCGTTCGAGATCACACCCTTCTCCGAGAGCAGGTCGCCGATCTCACCAACGCTGGCCCCGGCCGGAACCTTGACATTGAAGGGCTCACCCTCACCGTCGCCGGTGAACGGCTGGAAGAAAGCGAAGAGGAACCAGATGAAGAGCAGAGCGATCAGACCCGCCGCGCCGAGAATGATCATTCGACCGCGGCTGGACCCGCCACCGGCGCTGCGACGCCCTCCCGCCGGCAGGGGCGGTCTGCCACCGCCGGACGGAGTCCTCGCTGGTTTTGCCGGCTTGGGCTTCTTGCCACCGTGGCGCTTCGCAGCGCGCTTCTGCCTGCGCAGCGCCCTTTCGACCGCATCCGGATCATCGGGGTCGTGCATCGGTGCGTCTTCGAACCAGCGATCGGACATCAGTCGCCAGTCCTCCGGGAATTTGCGGCCAGGAAGCTCTCAAGCAGATGGGCCGCCGCGATCGAATCCTCCGCGGCACCGGCGCCCGAGTTCCTCCGGGTCTGAGCGGCCATGCGGGTGGTGAAGCGCTCGTCGTATGTCTCAACGGGAAGTTCAGTTGCGTTCTCCAGGTCCTCGCAGAAGGCCCGGGTGATGTCAGCCTGGCCACCCTCCTGTCCGGAGAGCGAGACAGGCAGGCCAACAACGATGCATTCGACTTCGCGCTCCTCGGCAACCGATATGACCTCTGATACCTCGGGCGGCTCGATCGCGGCGATCGGCGTGGCCAGGGTGCCGGTCGCGTCAGAAACGGCGCAACCGATCCGGGCAAGTCCGTAGTCCAGCGCGAGGACCCTCATGAATCAAGAGCCTCGAGGAAGTCGCGTGCGGCCCTGAGGGCATCTTCGAGTCCGTCCGGGTTCTTGCCGCCCGCCTGGGCCATCTCGTCACTGCCACCACCGCCACCCCCGACCAGCGGCGCGATTTTGCGAACGAGCGCCGCTGCGGAAACCGTTGATGCGTCTTCGGGCGAGAACAACGCGACCACCCCGACCTTGCCGGAATCGGGATCAGCACCGATCAGGACTGCACCGGCACCGGGCTTCGCGGTCTGGACGGCTTTGGCCATCGAAAGGATCTGCTTCGGGTTGGCGACCGGTACGGAAGCGATCACGACATCAACCGGACCGACCTTCTCGACCTGGTCGCTGAGGTCAGCGGCGGCTGAGCCGAGTTCCTTGTCCTGGGCCGCCTTGGCACCGCGGCTGGCTTCGACCAGCTTTTCGCTGGCCCGACGGGCCGCGCCGACCGGATCGCGCTTCTCGCCCAGCAGCGCGCCAACTTCGATGAGCTCGCTGGAACGGTCCCGATACCAGTCGATTGCGTCAGGGCCGGTGATTGCTTCGATCCGCCGGACGTTTGCGGCGCTGGAACTCTCCGAGGTGATCTTGAAGATGCCGATCTCCGAAGTGTTGCTGACGTGGGTGCCACCGCAGAGTTCGCGGGAGACGTTCTCAACTTCGACCATACGAACCCAGTCGCCGTACTTCTCGCCGAAGAGGGCCATCGCCCCGAGCTTCACGGCTTCATCCTTCTCCATGTTCATCCAGCGGACCGCGTCGGCATCCTTGATCCAGCCGTTGACCCGGTCTTCAACCCACTCGACATCTTCGTCGGTCAGCGACTCACCGTGGCTGAAGTCAAACCGAAGCTTGTCCGGGCGAACTGCCGAGCCGGCCTGATGCACGTGGGTCCCGAGCCTCTCCCGCAAGGCGGCGTGAAGCAGGTGGGTCGCGGTGTGGTTCCGCATTGTTCGAAAACGCGCGGCACGATCGACGAGGGCTTCAACGGTCGTTCCTACCTCGGGCAGGTCACCATCCCCCACCGGCTCGATCTCCAGAACCTGATCGTCACCGACTCGAACCACATCGGTTACCGCGGCTTCTCCGCCTTGCCAGACCAGCTTGCCGGTATCGGCTACCTGTCCCCCACCTTCGGCGTAAAAGGGGCTTGCTTCGATCCGGGCCAGGGCGACGCCGTTGTCGCGGTCCAGGGCTCCGACGCCGGTCTCGGAGCGCAGGTATTCGAACCCGACGAACTCTGACGAAGGCGCTTCACTCGCGAACTCAAGGATGCGCTCGTGCCGCTCGCCGCGGCTGCCACCGGATGCTCCGCTTCGGGCTCGTCGGCGCTGCGCATCCATCAGCTCTTCGAATCCCTGATCGTCGACCTCGAGGCCGCGCTCGGCAATCATCTCCTTGGTGAGGTCATATGGAAACCCGAAGGTGTCGTGCAGCTGGAAGGCGTCGTCGGCGGAGATCCAGGACTGCTTCTCGGCGATCGCCTTGTTGACCAGCTGGTCGAGCAGCGCGGTTCCGCGGTCGAGGGTCCTCCCGAAGCTTTCTTCCTCGGCCCGAACCCAGCGCTCGATCCGGTCCTTCTCTGCCCGAAGTTGCGGGTGGGCGTCGCCCATGATCTCGACCGTGAGGTCGGTGAAGTCGTTCAGCCAGTCGCCTTCGAATCCCAGAATCCGGCCCTGCTGGATTGCCCGTCGCATCACCCGCCGGAGCACGTAGCCACGGTCTTCGTTCGAGGGCACCACTCCAGCAGCCATCAAAAAGCTCATGCCACGCGAATGGTCGGCGACGATGCGCATCGCCCGGGTCGTGGCTTCTTCTTCGCCGTACTTGATGCCGCTGCGCTCCTCGGCGCGCTGGATCAGCGGCTGAAAGAGGTCGGTCTCGTAGACGGAAGGCACGTCCTGGAGGATCGCCGCGAGGCGTTCGAGGCCCATACCGGTGTCGATGTTCCGGTTCGGCAGCGGCGTGAGGGTGCCGTTCTCGTCCTGGTTGTAGGTCATGAAGACGTGGTTCCAGTACTCGAGGAAACGGTCGCTGTCATCACCGGGAAGGTCATCCTCGGAGCCGAATTCAACGCCGCGATCGAGGTACATCTCGGAACAGGGGCCGCAGGGACCGGTCGGTCCGGCCTGCCAGAAATTCTCGGAGCGCGGCAGCTTCACGATGCGCTCTTCCGCTACACCGAGGCCCTTCCAGATCTCGATCGCTTCTTCATCCGCGCCGAGGCCGAGTTCGGCGTCGCCCCCGAAGACGGTGATCCAGATCTTCTCCGGGTCGAAGCCGAATCCGTCGACCGAGAGTTTCCAGCCGAAGGGGATCGCATTCTCTTTGAAGTAGTCACCGAAGCTGAAGTTGCCGAGCATCTCGAAGAAGGTGAGGTGGCGCAAGGTCTTCCCCACCTCTTCGATGTCCGGGGTCCGGAAGCAGGTCTGGCTGGTCGTCAACCGCTTCGCTGGCGGCGTCTCTCGGCCGAGGAAGTACGGCTTCATCGGCTGCTTGCCGGCGACCGTGAGCAAGGTCGAGGTGTCATCCGGGGCTGGGATCAGC
>JBPPMT010000050.1:0-39238 GCA_051306195.1 Solirubrobacterales bacterium | reverse complement strand
CAGCTGCCCGGTAGGAGATCTCAGCACGATCCCCACCCACGAGCCGGTCGGCCCCAACGCACTGCTCGGCCTGGCGGCCGCCGGAGGAATCACCCGCGGCAACGTTTCCTACTTCGACCTGGACACCTTCTGCCGCAGTACGCCGAAAGGTGTCGGCGGAACCTGGACCGGGTCCTACCGCAGCACGGTGTACCCGCGGGTCCGGGGCACCTTCCGGATGACCCTGACCGTACGTAAGAAAGTTCCCTCGAATTTCACTGGCATCATTCGCATCGCCGGTTCCGACTGCGTGGCCAACGGTTCCCTCAGTGGCAGCGTCAACGGCAGTCAAATCCGCTTTGGCGTAGTCAACGCCCAGCGCCGTATCGGTTACACCGGCACGGTCGAGCGGAATTCGATGGCCGGCTCGTTCACGGCACCGGGGTGCGGTGATGACGCGGGTACCTGGCAAGCCCGGCGCGCCGGGTGAAAGACAGGCTCTTCGCCCGACACCTGCAGCGGCCCTAGCCGCCAGCGGAGTCCCTAGAGCCGCTTCAGCACGGCTTTTGCCGCGTCTTCTCCGGAGCGGAGAGCGCCGTCCATGTAGCCGTTCCAGATCGTCGCGTGTTCAGCGCCGGCCCAGTGGATGCGGCCGCAGGGCTTGCGGATCGCGGGTCCGTAGTCGGTGAGTACTCCGGGTGGCAGGAAGCCGCCGTAACAGCCGCGGGTCCATTCCTCGCTCGCCCAGTTCTTCTCGACGTACTGCTTCGGCTTGCCGGCCTGCGCACCGATCGTGCGTTTGAAGCACTCGAGAACGGCGGCCTTCCGCTTGGCCGGTGACATCCTGCCGGCACGGCGGGCCTCCTGGCCTTCGATGAATCCGAGCAGGACGCCCTTGGAACCGTCGGGCGGGGAGTTGTCGTACAGCAGCTTGACCGGGCCGACGTCGGAGTTGACGTAGCCGGAGAGTCCTTCGTCGCGCCAGAAGGGCTTGGAGTAGACGGCCTGGACCTTGATCGCGTTGCCCTGGGGGAAACGCTGGATCAGCTGGGCCCGGTCGAACGGCAGGATCGGGTCATAAGTGATCGCGGCGCTGACCGCCGGGGGCACGGCGACGATCACCTGCTTGGCCTTGAAGGTCCCCTTGTCGCTGATCACGTGGCAGGTCTTGCCCTGTGTCTCGATTCGGCGCACCGGCGCGTTCAGCACCACCCGCTTGCCCAGTCGTTTGGCCATCCGGAGAGAGATCTCCTGGGAGCCTCCGACGAAACGCGATTCCTGCGCGCCGTCGGTGGTGGAAGTCAGGCGGAAGAAGCTGCCCGGCGTTGTTTCATTGCCGGCCGAGGAGATGTAGAAGAGCACGTTCAGGAGTGAGATATCCCGCGGTTCGCAGGCCCAGACCGCGTTGACGGCGAGGTCGGTGAGGAAGCGCCCGCCGCTGGTCGTGGTGTTCGCGAGCTTGAAGGTCTCGAGGGTCTGCCCGTCGTATTCGAGCGCGTTCTCGGAGGTCCAGGGGGCATCTCGGGAAATCGGTGCGCCGAGTTCGTCCAGCTTGAGGACCATGCCGATCGCGTCGCCGGCGTCCGGGTCCGGCGGGACCGGAGACTCCACGTCGTAGAGCTTCCGTTCACCGTTCCGGAAGTAGACGCCTTCGCCCGTCCAGTGGGTCTTGAAGGTCTTGATCTTGAGGTCGGATGCCAGCTTCGCGATCCGGTCCTGGGTCGGTCCGAGCCACTGCCCGCCGACTTCGATCACGTCCCCGTCACCGATGTCGTGGTTCAGCGTCCGTCCGCCAACCCGCCCGCGGGCTTCGAGGACCTTGACCGTCTTGCCTTGCGACGCGAGCTTGCGCGCTGCCATCAGTCCGGCCAGGCCGGCTCCGACCACGACCGCGTCGTACTTCGTCGAAGGTCCCTTCTTCTTTGCTGCGGTAGCGGCACCGGGGATCACGGCACCGGCGGCGGCAACAGCGCCGGCTCCGATCAGGCTGCGGCGGGAGATCTTTTCGGTCATTGGTCTCTTCCTGCTTCAGGTTTCAAGGCGGACGCCCCTTCGGATCATCATCCCAGACGGGGGCCGGGCCACTGGGCCCTACTCCGGGTCATCGACGCCGGGTTGAGGAGCAGCGCAGGCGGGTGTGCCTCCGGGAAGGCGATAGCGGTTGGCGGCGACCAGGCGGTAGACCTTCACGGCGATCCAGCTGATGCCCGGCAGGAGAAGGAACTTTCCGGCACCCTTCCAGATCCCTCCGGCGGAGATCAGGGCCTCAGCGGCCGCTTCGTGACCCGAACGGATCCCGCCATCCGTCCCGACCCACTGGACCGCACCGGCAGCCTGCTCTTCGGTGATCCCGAGTTCGGTCAGGCCGGTCAGCTGCCAGGCGACGATGTCGGCGTCCGGTCCGATCCGCTTCAGGAGATCGACGCAGCTTTGGCAAAAAGCGCAATCGCCGTCGTAGAGGAGTACTGGTCGGTTTCGCATCAGGCCCAATTCTCGCTGAGCAGACGATCGACCGCGATCTGGACCTTGGTCCGGGAACGGTCGTCGTGCCGAGTCGAGATGAATAGCTGCCGGCAATCAACGACCCGTCTTCGAACGCGAAGGGATCTCGCGAGCCGCCCGAGCAAGACCACGGTAGCGGGGAAAATCGGCCCGACTGGCTCTGGGGACCGACCGGACTCGTTCATTTCCAACATGGAGCTAGCCGGAGTCGAACCGGCGACCTCTTGGGTGCGATCCAAGCGCTCTGCCAACTGAGCTATAGCCCCGCGGCGGCAAAGGATACGGAGATTCGATGTGCAAAGAGAGTGAGTCATGCCAAACATCCGCCAAAACCGCATAAGCTTTATGGCAAGCGTCAGTCACTGAGGCAAAATGGGAATCCTCGACGAAGCCATACGAGAACATCTAGAGCTGAAACGCTCGCACGGAGCAGACGAATCCGAACTGGACGGTCTCCAGGCGGAGGCCTTCGGCCCGGCTGACCGGCCCGATGCGGTCGAAGCCGAGACCGAAGTGATCAGTCCCGGATCCAGCCTGACCACGCCGGCCGGCGAAGGCGATCAGCTTGACAAAGTCTTTGAAGCGGCTCGAGTTGCCGACGAAACCGCGGAAACCGAACTTCCGACCGGTGAAGAGACGGAGACGCCGGAGGCTTCCGAGGCCGGAGTCGAACTTCCCCCGGAAGACGCGATCCACGAGGCCGACACCGCTGAGTCCGGACCTCCGGAACCGGCCGAGCCCCCGGCCCCTGCGGCCGACCAGAACTTCGATGACGTTGAAGGCGGTGACGCCGGAGACGCGCTGCAGCGCGAGCGGCAGACACTTTCGAGCCATCCCACCGAGCACTACGACGTCGATGCGGCGATAGCCGAAGAGGAAGAAATCGACATCCTCAGCGAAAGTTCGCTGTCGGACGAACTCGATCGTGCCCTGGACGGACCGGACGATGCTCCGGTCGAGAAGGTAGGTGCCGCGGCGTCATCGCTGCCGCCCGAGCCGAACAGCGAAGAGTTCGGGACCGGACTCGATGACCTCGACGCCGAAGAGCCCGAAGCTGAAGAAGCGGAAGCCGAGTTCGAGACGGAAGACGCCGAACCCGAGCCTGAAGCGACCACAGTGGATGTGGCTTCGGAACCGGTAGAAGGCGACCCGGACTTCTTTGACCAGGACGACCCACTCGAAGCGACCCCGGACTTCCTCGAAGAAACGCCCGAGCACGATCGCCTCTGGTTCGAACAGAAGCCACCCAAGGATTTCGAGTTCGGAGATTGACCCCGGCACCAAACGGTGCCTTTGCTGTTTGAGTCCTTACAATCCCGAAAGGGGTTGAACCCCGCGCGGGGCCTTAGCTCAGTTGGCAGAGCACCTGCTTTGCAAGCAGGATGTCGCCGGTTCGATTCCGGCAGGCTCCATTTCACACAGTAGGTTGGTTGAACGTGGGGGTGACCAACTTGGGGGGATTGGAATGAAAATGCAGGAGTTGAAGCGGGGCCTGTCCAGATTGCTTCCAGCCCTGCTGGTTGTGATGGTGGTTGCTTTCGGATGGGCCGGTAGCGCCGCCGCCAGCTGCAAGAGCCCTTTGATCCAGACGGTTGACGGCTGCACTCAGCCCTCTGTCGTCACCCAGGAGCTGACCCGGATCGTCAAGGGCGACAAGCAGGCCAGCAAGCTGCAGGCCGTCATTGCCCGTGTCGACATCGACGGAAAACCTCTGCTCCGGCGGGCCTTCGGTAATTCACAGACCGGTGTCCCGGCCAGACCGGACATGAACTTCCGGATCGGCTCGATGACCATTCCGATCCTCTCGATGTCCTTCTACCAGCTGCGGGATGAAGGGAAGCTGAAACTGAACTACCCGATCTCGACCTGGTTGCCCGAGCTTCCGAGGGCGTCGGAGATCGACCTTCGGATGCTGATGAACAACACTTCCGGCTACCTCGACTGGATTCAAGGCAACACGCCATTCCTGAACGAAGTTCTCGCGGATCCGTTCCGGACCTGGACCGGAAACGAATTGCTGACCACCGCACTTGACCGAGGGTTCGCCTGCGACCCCGGCACTTGCTTCAACTACGCGCACACGAATTACCTGATCCTCGGGAGCATTCTTCGCAAGATCGGACCGGAATATGTCGTCCCCGAGCTCAAGCGGCGAGTGCTCCGGCCGCTGGACATGGACCTTGTTTTCTCGCGTCTCGCCCCGATTCCGAAACCGGAGCTCAGTGCCTTCACAGTGGATCGGAATATCTTTGAAGAGTCGACTGGTTGGTCTCCTTCCTGGGGACTCGGCAACGGGATGCTGGCCACGGCTTCGATCGACGAGGTGGCCAAGTTGGCCAAAGGCGTTCTTTCTGGCAAGACCCTCTCGCCCGCTTCCAGGAAGGACATGGTCAAGCAGTACGGCCCGGACATCGCCCCCGATTCCACGAAGATCTATTTCGCCCAGGGAGTGATCATGGCCCACGGCTGGCGGCGTCAGAATCCGTTCTTCAATGGCTACATGGGCAACGTGGCCTGGTTTCCCAAAGGAAAGATCGGCGTCTCTCTCGAAGCGACCACGGGTAAAAACACGACGGCTGGTGACGGAGTGAACGTCACTGATGAAATCCTGGTCGATATCGCCGCCTACCTGACTCCGAACAACTCTCCAAGCCTGACGCCACCGCCGGGCTGAAGCCGTCTCAGGGAACGATCCGGAAGCGGTTGTCCTTTCGCGCTCTTTGGGGTAGATTCAGCCGTGTAATGCGTCGACTTCTCATCCTCATTTCCACGGTTGCATTGTTTGCCCTTGGGGTAACCGGTGCGGGGGCAAGCGGCGAGCCAACCGGAAACACCGGGCCCCGGGCTACCGCGCACGTCTCCGGCAAGAAAAAGATCCGCTGCCAGAAGGGCTACGTCAAAAAGCGCAAGCACGGCAGGTTCGTGTGCGTGAAGAAGAAGCCGCCGATCAAGTTCATACCGCATCCCGACCTCGACGTAGCCGGAACGCCTGGAACCTACAAGGGGACCAATGGCGTGACCGTCACGAGTTCCAGGAACGCGGAGAATGTACGCCAGATCACGGTGACGATCACCTTCCCCACGGGCTACGTGTCCTGCGGTGGCAAGCCGCCGTACCCGTCCGTGACGATCAAGGTGCTGAACATGCTGGTCAGCGATAGCGGCAGCTTCTTCGGGGTGAGCTCCTCCGGAGGGGCGAACGTCTCGATCCAGGGTCATTTCACAGGTCCGAACACGCTCACCCTGGACAATGCGGGCGGGAGCAACATCAAGGCACACGGCCAGACTTGCGCCGCCCAGTATTCGAACGCCAGCGTTGTCTTCTGAGACACCCCGCTACCAGCGGGAAGGCATCGACCCCGGGCCGATGTACGGGCTCCACCTCGACGAAAATCATGTGCTGATCCTCAACGGGCGGGTGATCGAGATGCTTCGGGCGCACCTGCCGGCTTCAGACCTGACCACCCGCTTTCATGTGCGTCACATCGCGGTCGAGATGAAGCCGAAGCGGAACGGCAACCATCAGCTACGAATGGGACTCCGCCGTGACGGAGGCGTATGGAACCTCTGCGACGCCGAGGTCACGCCGGAAAAGATGGACGACGTCCAGCGGTTCTTCGAAGAAGCGAAACGCCAGGCTGCTGCCTAGGAAACGACCTGGACGTTGAACTTTACGTCCTGGGTCTCCTCGTCAACAGAGGTGATTTTTCCTTCGATCTTGAGTTTGTCGCCGTTGGGCTCCACCGCATCACACGAGATCGGTTCGCCGACTTCTGCCTTGACTTCGTCGCAGTCAACCGACTTGAGCGGGGCGCCGACCGAAGTTTCGAGCGCGTCCTTGACCTGAACCGACAGTTCGTCCGAAGAGACGGTGTCATCGCCGGTGCTGCACGATGCTTCGCAGCCGGCGAGGAGGATTGCCGTGGCGAGGGTGGCAAGGGGAAGAAGGATCCGCCTGGACGGCATCATGTGTTCACCAGGTCGGTGAGCCAGCGGGACGTTTCAACGAGGTCGCCTTCGGTCAGGCTGTGACCGGCGTCCGGGTTCAACTGCATCGTCATTGTGGCGTTCCGATCTTCGAGGGTTTTGCCGAGCGTGATGCTCTCTGCGGATGGTACGTAAGGATCCTTGCCTCCGGCGGCGAGGCGACGGAAGAATCTCAAGGTCGTCCCGTTCTCGAGCACCTTTCCCCGCGGACTGAGCAGGTTCGTCCCCGGAGCCAGCTGGCGGCCGAGCGGGATCAGGTCGGTCTCATTGACGCCGGTCCCGTGGAGGAGCAAAAGGGTCCAGGGACCCTGACCAGCTTCGTACACATGCTCGAATTCAGACATTGGTTCACACTACTTCAGCTAGATTGGTCCCATGGCCGACCAAGAGTTCGAAGGATTCAAAAAGGGACAGGAAATATGGGTCCACAACGCCGACGGTTCAACCCGTCCCGGGATCTATGTCGGAGAGGGTGAAAACGCGACCTTCTTCGGTGGCCCGCCGCTTTGTTACGTGGTGATGGAAGACACCAAAGAAGGCGGAGAAGTAGAGCTGGACCGGGTTACCGCTCGAAACTGACACTTCAGGGGACCGCATTAGGCACGCATAAGCCAAAAGGCTCCCGCCGCCGGGGTCCCCGGGGACATAAGATTCGTTCCCGTGTCGTCCACAGGCCAGTCAAGAGAATCCGAGCGGATCAGTGATCTTCATGCTTGATTTCTGGAGATCAACGATCGGCAAGAAGGTCATCGTCGCCGTCAGCGGCTCGATCCTTCTGATCTACGTGTTCCTGCACATGGCCGGCAACCTGAACTCGCTGTTCGGGCCCGGCGGTGGCGAAGAGGCCCGGGTCAACTGGTACGCCGAGTGGCTGCGCGGTTTTGGTGAGCCGCTCCTGCCGAACTCTTCGATCCTCTGGGCGTTCCGTGCCGTCCTGCTGGCCGCGCTGCTGATTCATGTGACCGGGGTCGTCCAGCTGAGCAACCGCAACCTCGACGCCCGGCCCCCGCGGTTTCCGGCGAAGAGGATCAAGCGCTCGTTCTCGTCGATGACGATGATGGTCACCGGCCTGCTGCTCCTGGTGTTCATCGTCTTCCACATCCTTCAGTTCACCTCTTTGACGATCGAGGTCACTCCGCTCAAGGAGGGGGACGTCTACGCGAACCTCTACTACGCCTTCCAGGAGTGGTACTTCGTGGTCATCTACGTGGCGGCTGTCGTATTCCTCGGCTTCCACCTGCGCCACGCGATCTGGAGCCTCTGCCAGACCCTCGGACTGGACTCGCCGAGCCGCAACAGGCACATCCGCCTCGCCGCAACCGGCCTTTCGATCTTGCTCGTCATCGGGTTCGCTTCGGTGCCGATCCTCTTCGCGACCGACGTCCTCGGCGCCCCGGAACCGACCACAGCCGCTGGCCACGCATTCAGGTCGGGAGTATTCGCTTGATCCTCGACGCCAAGATCCCGGACGGACCGATCGAGCACAAGTGGCAGAGCTGGCTCGACTCCCATGCCCTGGTCGGCCCGAGGAACCGTGCCGCCAAGGACGTGATCGTGATCGGCACCGGACTCGCCGGTGGAGCCTGCGCCGCGACCCTCGGTGCCCACGGCTTCAAGGTCAAGAGCTTCTGCTTCCAGGACTCGCCCCGCCGAGCCCACAGCATCGCCGCCCAGGGCGGGATCAACGCTTCCAAGGATTACGCCAACGAAGGTGACTCGACCCGACGGCTCTTCGCCGACACGATGAAGGGCGGCGACTTCCGCTCCCGTGAGGCCAACGTCTGGCGCCTGGCGGAACTGTCGGAGAACATCATCGACCAGGCGGTCGCCCAGGGCGTGCCGTTCAATCGCGAATACGGCGGCCAGCTGGCAACGCGTTCATTCGGTGGGGTGCTGGTCCAGAGGACCTTCTACTCACGCGGCCAGACCGGCCAGCAGCTCCTGCTCGGTGCCTACAGCGCCCTCGAACACCAGGTCGCGGCCGGCAACTGCGAGGTGTTCAACCGCCACGAGATGCTCGACATCGTGATCATCGACGGCGAGGCCCGCGGAGTGATCGTGCGCAACCTCGTTACCGGCGAGATCGAGCGCCACGCGGCCGACGCGGTGGTCCTCGCTTCGGGCGGCTATACGAACGTCTATTACCTGTCGACGAACGCGATGGGCTCGAACGTGACCGCCACCTGGCGCGCCCACAAACATGGCGCCCTGATGGCGAACCCCTGTTACACCCAGATCCACCCGACCTGCATTCCCCAGACCGGCGAATACCAGTCGAAGCTGACCCTGATGAGCGAGTCGCTGCGAAACGACGGCCGGGTCTGGGTGCCGCGCAAGTCGAAGGACGAGCGCCCGCCGGCTCAGATCCCCGACAACGAGCGTTACTACTTCCTCGAGGAGCGTTACCCCGCTTTCGGCAACCTCGCCCCGCGTGACATCGCCTCCCGTGCGGCGAAAGTCGTCTGCGACGATGGCCTCGGGGTCGGCGGCACCGGCCGGGGTGTCTACCTCGACTTCCGTGACGTCATCAACGAGCACGGCAAGGACTACGTCGAAGGCAGGTACCAGAACCTCTTCGAGATGTACGAGCGCATCACGGGCGACAACCCTTACGAGATGCCGATGATGATCTACCCGGCCCCGCACTACGCGATGGGCGGGCTCTGGGTCGACTACGAACTCCAGACCACGATCCCCGGGCTTTTCGCGATCGGCGAGGCCAACTTCTCCGACCACGGAGCGAACCGCCTTGGTGCCAGTGCACTGATGCAGGCCCTGGCCGACGGGTACTTCATCGCCCCGCATACGGTCACCAACCACATGACCAGGAAGCGCGACGAATCGGTCAGTACCGGGGACGAGGCGTTCGAAGTGGCCCAGGATGCGGTCGAAGAACACATCGCCGCGCTGGTTGACGTTGGCGGTACCCGCTCGGCCCAGGAGTTCCACCGCGAGATGGGCAACGTCATGCTCGACAAGTGCGGCATGGCCCGCAATGCGGAAGGACTGGTTGAGGCGCTGGCCGACGTCCGGAAGATCAAGGACGAGTTCTGGCGCGACCTGCGGGTGGACCCCGGGGTGGAGGAGCTCAACCAGAGCCTCGAGTACGCAAACCGCGTCTCCGACTTCCTCGAGATGGGCGAGCTGATGTGCCATGACGCCCTGCGGCGCGAAGAATCCTGTGGCGGTCACTTCCGTGAGGAATATGAGACCGAAGATGGCGAAGCACTCCGCGACGACGAGAACTTCGCCAAGGTCACCGCGTGGGAGTATCAGGGTGAGCAGGGCGATCCGATCCCCCACGACGAGCAACTGACCTTCGAGAACGTGAAACTGGCGACGAGGAGCTACAAGTGAATTTCAAGCTCGAGATCTGGCGACAGTTCGAATCCGGACAGGACGGCGCATTCGAGTCGTTCGAAGTCACCGGGATCGATCCCGAGGCTTCGTTCCTCGAGATGCTTGACCAGCTGAACGAGCGCCTCAGCCACGAGAAGAAGCGGACGGTCGCCTTCGACAGTGACTGCCGTGAGGGAATCTGCGGCTCCTGTTCACTGGTGATCGACGGCAACCCCCACGGACCCCGCCAGGTCACTTCCTGCCAGACCTACATGCGTGACTTCATCGACGGCGCGACGATCAAGGTAGAGCCGTTCCGTAGCAACACCCTTCCGGTGATCCGGGACCTGGTCACCGACCGCAGCGCCCTCGACCGGGTCATCCAGGCCGGCGGTTACATCAGCACCACGACCGGCCCGCAACCCGAGCCGAACTCGATGCCGGTCGCCCCGGCGGTCCAGGAAGAAGCGATGGACGCCGCCATCTGCATCGGCTGTGGCGCCTGCGTGGCAGCCTGCCCGAACGGAGCGGCGATGCTCTTCACCGGTGCCAAGGTCACCCACCTGAATCTCCTGCCGCAAGGCCAGCCCGAGCGCGAGAGCCGGGCACTCAACATGGTCAACCAGATGGACGAAGAGGGCTTCGGCGGCTGCACCAACTTCGGCGAGTGCTCCCGGGTCTGCCCCCAGGACATCTCACTCGACGTGATCGGCATGCTGAACCGCGAGTACCGCAAGGCGGCAATCGGCAAGAAGCCAAAGAACCCGCCAAAGATGGTTGCCCAGTAGTAGCGCTATTTGTCGGTGAGGGCGTCCACGTCTTCGAGATCGATCTTCCGGCCGCGAGCCACCTTCATCCGGATCAGGTCCTCCAGCCCGACCACGGGGACCTCGAAGTCGCCCAGCTCGATTCGCAGCACGTCGTCAGCAAGTTCGGAGTAATTTCGTCCACCGGGAACTTCGTGCATTACGTCGACGCCTCCCTCGCGGGTTGTGAACTGCCAGATGGTTGAGCGGGGTAGCATGTCCGCGGTGATCGCCTCATGCTCGTGACCGGGGTTCAGCACCTGGGCGTCCAGTGAGTTCAATGCGGCCGCCAGTCGTCCCAGGTTCGCCGGTCCCGGCGCCGGGATCAGATCGGCGTCGTTGGTCATCCGCACATGGCCATGGGTCTGGACCGCGATCCCGCCGATCAGGACGTAGTCGACTTCGAAATCATGCAGGGCGCGAAAGATGTTGTCCGCATTCAGGACTGGCTGGCCCGAATCTTCAGCCATCGTTTCTCTCCTTGACGGCGCGAGCGGTTCGGCCGGCCTCGGCGAATCTGCCAGCGGCGCGGTTCCAGGAGATCGCCAGGGCGAGGCGTTCTTCGGGGGGACGCTGCTTCATCGCCCTCAGGTGAAGCGGATCGTAGTTCCTTTCGGCCGTTCCTGAAGCAAACTCGAAGGTTTCTCCCATCGCACGCAGCAGCATTTCCATCGTTTCGATGCTCGGCGAGACTTCATCCATCTCGAGGCGGCTGATCGCTGATTGCCGGGTGCCGACCCGAAAAGCCAGACCTTCCTGGCTAAGCCCGTGTCTGCGTCTGGATTCCCGAATGATTTGACCTGGACTCATGGCCAAATTATACCTGATAAGTGATAAACACTTTCTGTAGTCAGCACCAATCGCAGATCATCGTTGGATCAGACACCCAGCGACCGGCCGATTATCTCTTTCATGATCTCGGTGGTTCCGCCGTATATGCGGGTGACTCGGTTGTCGGCCCAGGCCCGGGCGATCGGGTACTCGTTCATGTACCCGTAACCGCCGTGAAGCTGGACGCATTCGTCGACCACTCGGCCGCACATCTCGGTCGCCCACCACTTCACTTTGGCTCCGTCTTCGACTGAGAGTTTGCCGGCGTTGAGGGCCATGACGCAACGATCGAGATAGACCGTGCCGATATCGATCTCCGTCGCCATCTCGGCCAGCTTGAAGCGCGAGTTCTGGAAGGAGCCGATCGGCTTGCCGAATGCGGTGCGCTCCTTGGTGTATTCGAGAGTCCAGTCAAGGGCGGCTTGGGCCGAGGCGATCGCGGCCACGGCGATCGAGAGCCGTTCCTGGGCGAGGTTGAAGACGAGGTACTTGAAGCCCTGGCCTTCGTCGCCCAGCAGGTTTTCCACGGGGACCGGCACTTCGTTGAAGAAGAGTTCGGCAGTGTCCTGCGAGTGCATGCCGACCTTGTCGAGGTTGCGGCCCCGTTCGAATCCGTCCATGCCGCGCTCGATGATCATCAGCGACATCCCTTTGTGCTTTTCCTTGGGGTCGGTCTTGACCGCGGTGATGATCAGGTCGGCGTTGATGCCGTTGGTGATGAAGGTCTTGGAGCCGTCGACTACATAGTGGTCGCCGTCCTTGATCGCCTTGGTGCTCATCGAAGCGAGGTCAGAGCCGATTCCGGGTTCGGTCATCGCGACCGCGGTGATCAGGCTGCCGTCAACGATGCCGGGGATCCAGCGTTCCTGCTGCTCCGGGGTGCAGTACTCCATGAAGTAGGGGAAGCAGACGTCGTTGTGGAGCGTGATGCCGAGCATCGAGCCGGTCGCACCTGCATACTGGCCTTCTTCGGCAATCACCTGGTTGAACCGGAAGTCGCCGATGCCGAGGCCGCCGAACTCCTCCGGCGCATTCATCGCCAGCATGTTCTTCTCGCCGGCTTTCCTGAACACTTCACGCGGCGTCATCCCCTCTTCTTCCCACCGCTCGAAGTTGGGGGAAATCTCGTCAGCCACGAAGCGTCGTACGCTTTCCCGGAAGTCTTTGTGATCAGCTTCGAAAATCTCTCTTTCCATCCACCGAACTCTACGCCAATAGGAGCAACCAGGAAATGAAGTCCCAAGCAGCAATCGTCTTCGGAGGAGCCTCCGGACTCGGCGAGGCCGCGGCCCGCAAACTGGCCACGGCCGGACACACAGTCACCATCGCCGACCTCAACGAAGAAAAGGGTGCGATCGTCGCCCAGGAGGTCGGCGGGACCTTCGTCCAGGCTGACGTCACCGACGAGGAGTCGGTCAAGGCTGCGGTTGCTTCCGCGGCCGGAGGCGAAGGTGGGCTTCGCATCTGCGTCAACTGCGCGGGTGTCGGCGCGGCCGGCCGGATCGTCCAGAAGGACGGCGCGGCACCGCAGGCGGGATATGAGTGGGCCATCGGCATCAACCTGATGGGCACGATCAACGTGCTTCGCCTCGCCGCCGAAGTCATGGTCGGCAATGAGCCCGAGGAGGACGGCCAGCGCGGCGTCTGCATCAACACCGCTTCGATCGCCGGCTACGACGGTCAGATCGGCCAGACCGCCTACGCGGCAGGCAAAGCTGGAGTCATCGGCCTCACCCTGCCCGCGGCCCGCGACCTCTCCCGTCACGGCGTCCGCGTCATGACCATCGCCCCCGGGCTGTTCGACACCCCGCTGCTGGCGCTGCTGCCCGAAGAGGCACGCAAGGCGCTCGGCGACGACGTGCCTTTTCCGCAGCGACTGGGTCAGCCCGGCGAGTTCGGAGACTTGGCCGTCCACATCGTCAACAACGTGATGCTGAACGGAGAAGTAATCCGCCTGGACGGCGCGCTACGGATGGCCCCGAAGTAAGAAACCGAAGCATTGAACGAGGTGCCGGCGATATTGGCGCAGTCTGCGCGGTTATCGCCGGCACCTCGTTGATTGGCTTAGAAAATTATCTCGTAGAAGAGGGAGCGGGCGTTTTGCGTTCCTTCGGTTTCGTTGCGGAACCCGAATTTCTCGTAGAGCGCCCTCGCTCCTGTGTCGTCCTCGCCGGTGACCAGCTCGATTCCGGCAGCGCCACACCGAATCGGATGGCTCGGCAAATCGAACTTTGGCCTCTTCACCCATCGCCGTTCAGATTACAAGCAGTAGCCTGAGACGCGGTGGACCTTCTCCAGAGCATCATTCTCGGCTTCCTCCAGGGGCTGACTGAGTTCCTGCCGATCTCTTCGAGCGGGCATTTGCTGATCTTTCCGGCGATCTTGGGTTGGGAGGATCCGGGGGCTGCTTTCACCGCGGTGATACAGCTCGGCACCGAAACGGCGGTTCTCATCTATTTCCGTCAGGACCTCTGGAACATCGCGACGACCTGGCTCCGGTCATTGCGGGACCATTCGCTCAGGCAGGATCCGAACGCCCGCATGGGTTGGTACCTGGTCGCTGCGACCATTCCGATCGCCATCCTCGGGCTCGCCTTCTCCGACCAGATCGAGACCGCCGCCCGGAACCTCTGGCTGGTCGGAACGACCCTGATCGTGTTCGGCATCGTGCTCGGCATTGCCGACAATGTCGGTTCGCGGAAGCGCCAGATTGAAGAGCTTTCGTTCCGCGACGGCGTCCTCATCGGCTTCGCCCAGAGCCTGGCCCTGATTCCCGGCGTATCACGGTCCGGTGCGACGATCAGCGCTGGACTCTTCCTCGGCCTGAACCGCGCGGCCGCGGCCCGGTTCTCGTTTCTTCTGGCCGTGCCGGCGGTCGTGATCAGCGGTCTTTACGAACTGACCAAGATCATCAAGGGGGAAGAGGCGGTCGGAGTTCCTTTCGTCAACATCGCCCTCGCCACGCTGGTCGCCTTCATCACCGGCTACGCGGTGATCGCCTGGTTCCTGCGCTACCTCTCCAACAATTCATTCGCGATCTTCGTCGGCTATCGCCTGGTGCTGGGATCAGGTGTGCTGATCCTCATGGCCGCCGGCCTGATCTCGAACTGAACTAGTCCCGCCTGAGCGCCTCGCGGAGCAACGTGGCACCGCAGGCGCCCGTTCCCAATGCGAGCGCCAGGAAGAGAGCGCCGATGGCAACGTAGGTTCCGGAGGGGCTGTCCTGATACTCGGCGAAGAGGTTGCTGAGCGCTCCCCAGGAGATGGCGAGCAGCGCGAATGAGGCAAGCAGCATCAGGCAACCGAGAAGGAAGTTCCATGTGTTTGCGTGACTTGCCATACCCCCAGAGTACGCCGATTCGGGCCTCAGGCGTGAAAAGTTGTGAATCTCAAGGCTTCTTCGTCCATTTGAGGGCACTGCCCGGTTTGCGCCGGGCGAGGTCGTTCCAGAGCATCCACATCCCCCACACACCGATGGCGGGGAGGATTGCGAAGAGCATGAGGGAGATGCCGAAGAGCTCACCGAGAGCGTTTGAACCGTCGGCATCTTCGCCAGGGTGGATGACGGTATACAGGCCGAACCCGAAGGAGAGGGACATCAAGGCCATGAGAAAAGCGGTGACAACGATCACCGCGATCTGCGTCGGCCTCAACTTCCGGGGAGCTTCGTGGTCCATCCCTTCCATCTTCACTCAGACCGCGAAGAGCAGGACTTCGAGGGCTACCCAGCCGACCAGGATCGCGATCGTGGGAACCTCGTAGAAGGCCATGGCGAAGGGGATGGGTACGAGGCAGAGGATCTTTGATCTCGGGGCCAGGGCGAGGTGGAGGGCACCGAGGGCGAGGACCGGCAGAAAGACGGTGAAACCGAATGCACCCGACTGGTCATCGACCGCGCCAACCAGGAGTCCGGCGACGACGGCCAGCCCCACATAGATCGCCAGGAAGGGGATCGATCCGAGACGCCGCTCGATGTAGCCGCCAAAAAGCCAGAGCCCCAGTAGTGCCAGGAGAAGCTGCCATACATTCTGGTCCGGTAGCTCACCGGCGACGAACAGGCCGAAGTTGACCACGATCAGGGCCAGGGTCACGAGGACCGGTCCCCTGACGTCCAACGTGTCGCGGAAAGGGATCAAGCGGCCGTTTTACCGGAAAGTTCGGCTTCCCGCGCGCTTTCGTCGGCGTGATAGGAGCTGCGAACCAGCGGTCCGGCGGCAACCGACTCGAACCCGATCTCGCGCGCGGCTTTCTCGAGCGCCTCGAACTCCTCGGGGTGCCAGTACCGAATCACCGGCAGGTGATTCTCGGTCGGGCGCAGGTACTGGCCCACGGTCAGGATCTGGACGCCGTGATCACGCAGAATGCCGAAGGTCTCGACCATCTCGTCGAACTCCTCACCGAGGCCGACCATCAGGCCGGACTTGGTGATCACTTCGCCGTCACCCATCTCTCCTGCCATGCGGAGGACCCTCGCCGAGCGCAGGAATTCGGAGCCGCGCCGCGCCTTTGGGTAAAGCCTCGGCACGGTCTCGACGTTGTGGTTGAAGACATCGGGGCGCTCGTGGACCACCCGTGCCAGCGGCATCTCCTGGCCTCGGAAGTCCGGGGTGAGGATCTCCACTTTGCAGTCGGGGGCCATCGTCCTGATCGCGCGGATGACGCTGACGAATGCGCCCGCGCCGTAGTCCGGCAGGTCGTCGCGATCGACCGAGGTGATCACCGCGTGTTTCAGCCCCAGCTTCTTGACCTGGGCCGCGACCTTCATGCCCTCCAGCGGATCGTTGAAAGTCGGCTTGCCGGTCTGGACGTTGCAGAACCCGCAGCGGCGGGTGCAGACGTCCCCGAGGATCATGAACGTGGCTGTGCCGCGCTCCCAGCATTCGCCGATGTTCGGGCAGGCGGCCTCTTCGCAGACGGTGCTCAGCCCTTCGCCGCCGATCGTCGATTTGAGCTTGCGGTAGGTCGGTCCGCCGGGAGGTGGAACTTTCAGCCAGGAGGGCTTGCGGGAGCGGAATGCGACGGATCCTTCGACATCGGTGTTGGCACCACCGGGATTCGCGCGTGACCTGGTAACGTGGATTCGCTCGGCGGTCTCGGGGGGCGGGATGCTCATCGCTCCCTGCAGGCTACGCGGTTGCCCGCGCGGTCGATTCGAGACCGATCTCAGCCGGGTCCAGGTCCACGATCCCGCGACCGAGGCGGCCGACGAGCTCTTTGCCGAGGTCCGAACCGATCTCCTCGATGGACGGCGATGTACCGGTTTCCACTTCGATCGAACTCACTTGGCACTGCTCGATCCCGCAGGAGGTGATGCCACTGAACGGCTCCAGGTCGCAGGAGACGTTGAGCGAAAGCCCGTGGCTGGAGATTCCCCGGTTGATCCGCAGGCCGATCGATCCGATCTTCCGAACTTTGCCGGAAGCTACCGCGGCCGCCATCGACTTCGCCGTCGCATCAGATGGGATCGTCTCCTCGCCCGAGACCCAGAGGCCAGTGAGCCCCTTGATCACGGCCGACTGGATGCCCAGGTTGGAAAGTGCTGCCGACATCGAAGCTTCGAGGTCGGCGACGAAACCGGCGACGTCGATCCGGTCGACCCCATCGGGCTGGTCGCCAAGCCGGCGCAGGTCGATGATCGGGTACATCACGAGCTGTCCGGGACCGTGGTAGGTCACCTTTCCGCCGCGGGGTGTATCGCAGACGGTGATCCCGCGCTTGGCGAGCTGTTCCTCGCTCAGCAGGAGGTCACCCGGGTCGCTGCGACGACCTCGTGTGTAAGTCGGCGGGTGTTCGAGGACAAGCAGCAAGTCACCGACTCCACCGGCCCGCCGCTGTTCGACCAGATTCTCCTGAACTGCGGTCATCTCACCGTAATGCCGCAGGCCCAGGTTGACGACGCCGATCCGGTCGGCGTTCAGCGGTGCCAAAGCTTCCAGACCCGTCGTTTGCGGATGACTCCTACCTGGCCACGGGCGCCGCGCAGGCCGACGCAACCCACGCAACCGATGCAGTCGACGCAGTCAGTACAACCGACACAGGCGACGCATCGCCGGCAGCGAAAGCAGGCGATGGTCAGGAGGCTCATGTTGATCAGGGTTGAGAAAAGGGTGAACCCGCTCATCGAGACGACGCTGCTGAACGCCGTGGCTCCGCTGGCTGCGACCGCCGAGCTGAAGGCGGTTCCTGCGGAGGCGGCGACCCCCGCGCTGTAACTGGTCCCGGCGGAGGCGGCGACCCCCGCGCTGAATCGGGTTCCGGACGAGGCGGCTACAGCCGCACTGTTCTTCGTCGGTCTGCCAGCTGCTACGGCAGCATTGCCGTCTTTGTCGATCTCATTCATGCGAGCAGTCCTGGCTCTTCGAGGTTGTTCTTGATCTCAGCGAGCAACTCGGCACCATCGGCCCCGTAGAGAATCCGGTGGTCGCAGGAGAGGCTCACTTCCATCAGGTAGGCGGGGACGATCTCTCCATCCCTGACGACCGGCTGCTCGGCAATCTCGCCAACAGCGAGGATTCCGGCCTGCCCGGGGTTGATCACCGCGTCGAAACCACGCACACCGAACATCCCGAGGTTGGAAATCGAGAAGGTTCCTCCAGCAAGTTCGGGCGGCGTGATCTCACTGGAGCGAACCCGCTCAGCCAGTCGCCGGGATTCGGCTGCGATCTCGCGCAGGTCTTTCCGGTCAGCATCTCCGATCGTCGGCACGACCAGCGAGTCGTTGGCGGCGACGGCGAAGCCGACGTTGATCCGGGAGTAGAGCTCGACCCTGCCGTCGCGGTAGTTGCCGTTGGCGCGCGGGTGGTGCCGGAGGGCCATCGCCGTTGCTTTGACCACCATGTCATTGAACGACGGCACGACTTCACCATTTTCTGCCGCTTCCTTGAAGGCGGTCCTGACCTCGACTGCGCGTGACATGTCGACCTCGGTGCGCAGATAGAAGTGTGGCGCTGTCGCCTTCGACTCCGACATGCGGCGTGAGATCAGCTGCTGGAGCCTGGTCAGCTCGACCGTTTCGACATCGCCCTTCCTGGCCTCGGTGGCTTTCTCCTTGCCTTGGGTCGCGGCTGCGGTCTCGGGCATCGTCTCTGTCTGCGTATGAGTCAAATCGGCCTTGACGATACGACCATTCGGCCCGGAGCCATCGACTGACCCGAGATCGATGCCCCTGTCGGCCGCTATCCGCTTGGCGAGCGGGGAGGCCTTGATCCGCGTCTCGCCACTCGGACCGGGCGGAGCAACGCCCTCGCCGACCGTCGCGATCGTTTCGCCGATCGGCCTGGTCTCGTCCTCGCCAACCAGAATTTTCAGGACGCCTTCGGTGTCGGATTCGTAGACCATGCTTGCCTTGTCGGTCTCGATCTCGACCAGTTCCTCACCGACTGCGACCCGGTCACCGTCCTTCTTCAGCCAGGCGAGGATCGTGCCCTCTTCCATCGAGTCGGTCAGGCGTGGCATCACGATGTCCATCAGCGGGAACCTTCCGTCGCGGCCAGGACTGCCTGGATCACATTCTCTTCGTGAGGCATCGCCGCCTGTTCCATGCGGCGTGAGTACGGCATGTGGACGTCGGCGCCGGTAACCCGCTGGACCGGCGCGTCGAGGTAGTCGAAAGCCTGCTCGGTGATCAGGGTCGAGAGGTTCGCCCCGACGCCGCCATGCGGCCAGCCCTCCTCGACGATGACCGCGCGATTGGTCTTCCTGACCGACTCGAGGATCGTGTCGAGGTCGAGCGGTCGAAGGGTCCGCGGATCAATCACCTCGGCTTCGACGCCGTGCTTTTCGGAAAGCTCTTCGGCCGCGCCGGCTGCGACATGGGCCATCTTGAGGATTCCGATGATCGTCACGTCTCCACCTTCGCGCCGGATCGCGGCTTCGCCGAAGCGCTGGATATGGTCGCCCTCCGGGACCTCTCCCTTGAGACCGTAGAGGCTCTCGTGCTCGATGAAGATCACCGGGTTGTCATCCCGGATCGCTGCTTTCAGCAGGGCTTTGCCGTCGGCCGGCGTAGTCGGGCAGGCCACAAGCAGACCGGGTATCTGGAGGTAAAGCGCCTCGAAGCTGTGCGAGTGGGTTGGCCCGAGCTGGTGACCGCCGCCGCCCGGCATCCGGATGACCATCGGGACCCGGACGTTGCCGTTGAACATGTAAGGAATCGCCGCCGCGTGGTTGACGATCTGGTCGAGGGCAAGCAGGGAGAAGTTGACGGTCATCAGTTCGACTACCGGCCGAAGCCCCGCCATCGCCGCGCCGACACCAACACCGACGATCGTGTTCTCCGAAATTGGAGTGTCCCGGACCCGGCGCTCGCCGAACCGGTCGAGCAGACCCTCGCTGACCTTGAATGCACCCTGGAACACACCGACGTCCTCGCCCATCAGAAAGACGTCTTCGTCGCGCTCCAGCTCTTCAGCCAATGCGTCACGGAGTGCTTCGCGCATCCGGATCATCGCCTGACTCCCGGTCTCGTCTGCTCTTCATCCGAATCGATGTGTTCGGCCCCGGACTCGGCCAGCTCCTTGGCCAGCTCGGGCGCGTCCTCCCCATATTCGCCCCTGTGTGGCTCCGGCGAGCGCTCATCCACCGCGTACCAGCCCATGGTTTCGCCGACCACGTAGAGCTCGTCGTAGAGGGTCTCGAGTGGCGGTTCCGGCGATTCGTCGGCGAAAGTCACGGCTTCCCCGACGATCACGTCGGCTTCTTCCCGGATCGTTTCGACGTCACCATCGTCGAGGACGCCGCCTTCCTTGCAGGCGCTCACGAAAGTCTCGATCGGATCCTTCTCGAGCCATTCCTCGACTTCTTCCTTGTTCCGGTAGATCTCGGGGTCGGCGGCCGAATGGCCGCGATAGCGGTAGGTGAACGCCTCGACCAGGGTCGGCCGCCCTTCGCTTCGGGCAATCTCGAGGTGGGCTTCGACCCGTTCCCGGACGGCAAGCACGTCCATACCGTCGATCCTTTCGCCGCGGATCCCGTAGCCCTCGGCTTTTTTCGACAGGTCAGTCACCGCCGAGTGGCGTTCGATCGAAGTGCCCATGCCATAGAGGTTGTTCTCGACGAGGAAGACAACTGGCAGGTCCCAGAGGGCTGCGAGGTTCATCGTCTCGCCGAAGTTCCCGGTGTTGGAAGCGCCGTCACCGAACATGCAGACAGTTACCGAATCCTCGCCGCGGTACTGCGAAGCGAGAGCCAACCCGGCGGCAAGGGGGAGATTGCCACCGACGATGCCGTAGCCACCCATGAAGCGGCGCTCTCGGTCAAAGATGTGCATCGACCCGCCGCGCCCGCCGCTGGTCCCGTCGACCTTGCCGAAGAGCTCTGCCATGACCGACTTTGCCGGTGTCCCCCGGGCGATCGCGTGACCGTGCGTTCGGTAGGTGCCTATCAAGTAGTCGTCGTCACGCATGACCGAGGTCGAGCCGACGATGGTGGCTTCCTCGCCGATCGCGAGGTGGAGGAAGCCTCCCGCCTTTGCCCGCTGGTACTGGCGACCCGCTTCTTCTTCGAAGCGCCGGATCAGACACATCCGGCTCAGCAGGTCAACGCAGGTCTCACGGTCAGGCAACTTGGCCATGGTTTCACCTTAGCGAGGCGAAGGTTTCGGCCATGCGGCTGGTGAAAAAGGACCAGGGCCTCCAGCAAACTTTCCGCAACAAGGCGGAAACATCCCCCGACAGGCTTCCGGCTGGTTCCCACAGAAACTGCTTGACTTTGGCGGCTGGAAGGTAGAGAGTTCCCTCCGCATCCTGTCCTCGCCCCGGGGATGCCAGGGAAGTCATGGGGAATATTGTAGAAAGGAAGCAAGTCTTGAAGAGAGTCACTGGAGTAACGCTGGGGGCCATTCTGGTCGCCTGCACCATCACCGCATCGACCGCCATCGCGGCCGGACCGCCGGTACCGAAGGCCGCCAGCGGCAACAAGGTCGTTCAGGTCGGCGCCGGCGCGGGTGTCCCCACGCAGTTTGCCTGGGCCAACGGCGACATGTTCATCGCCAGCGCCTCGCAGGGCAAGGTCAAGGGCGGCATCTACGTGATCAAGAAGGGCACCAAGAAGGCGAAGCTCGTTCCTGGAACGCCGGAGAACGTGTTTGGTATCGCTTTCTACGCTGGCAAGTTTTACATCAGCGAAGGCTCGAAGATCTCGGTCTACGCCAGGTGGAATGGCGAGCGGTTCAAGAGCAAGAAGGTTGTGTTCAAGGCGAACAAGAAGAACTTCACTTCGTTCAACGGAGTGGCCATCTCGCCGGGCGGCAGGATCTACACCGGTGTGACGTTCCAGTTCGACAACAAGGCCAGCAAGAAGAAGTACGCCAGCTCGGTGGTCTCCTTCGGCAGGTCTGGCGGGGATCTCAAGGTCATCGCAACGGGCATCCGCCAGCCGTGGCAGCTGACCTTCCTCGACGGGGAAAAGCAGCCGATCGGAACCAACCTCGGTTCGGACACCCCGAAGGGAACCGACGCCGCTGACTTCATCTACAAGGCGAACCCCGGTTCGAAGTTCGGTTTCCCGGTCTGCGAGTGGGGTCCGACTTACACCACCGCTTGTGCCGACGGGTCGTTCACGAAGCCGCTGCACATCTTCCCCAAGGGCAATCCAGCAACGTCACCCACGGGAATCACGCACCGCGGCCAGAAGCTGTTTGTGGCGCTGTTCCATCCGTCCGAACCCAAGGTCATCAGCATGAACAAGAAGGGAAATGGCCTCAAGGACGTTCTGACTGGCTTCAACAAGATTCCGGCAGTCGGGGTCGGCGTCTACAAGGGTCACCTCTACTCGAGCACCGTGGCCGGCTTCATCTACAAGGTCAAGCTGTAACCGACGCGACACCGGTAGTTTGGGAAAGCGGCGCCCGACGGGGCGCCGCTTTTCTTCAATCCGTGCCAGCCACCGAAGAGAGGGCGTCGTCGAGGCGATCGTCGCCCCAGAAGACTTCGGCTCCGACCAGGAAGGACGGCACGCCGCTCACCTTCAATGATGCGGCGTCGGCGGTGTTCGCCTTCAGAGCTTCCTTGACGTCGAGTGTCTGAACAGCCCGGTCGAGTTCTTCCGGGTCGAGCCCGTCGAGCGCAGCCGCGGCCTGGACGTTCTCCGGTCGGGCGATGTCGAAACCATCAACGAAGGCGTGCCGGAAAGCGGTGAGGGCGAAGGTCACGCCATGGCCCTGCTGGTCCGCCCAGGTTGCGGCCCGCATCGCATAGAGGTAGCTGTCCGGCCAGGGGTCAGGCCACTTGACCGGCGGCAGACCGTAGTCGGCTGCCCGCTTCTCGATCTCGGCGATGCCTTCTTCCCTTGACTCGGTCTGTGCCCAGGAGCTACGGCCGAATTCACGGAACAGACCACCGAGCAGGACCGGCTTCCACTCCGGCGGTTCCAGCTCCGACTCCTCGAACAACTCGTCAATCCGCTCCGCACTGAGCCACGCATATGGCGAACCGAGGTCGAAGTAGAAGGCGGCCCGGTCCATGGTCTGGAACCTTTAGAAAACCCTATGCATGGGTGGCCCAACCGTCCACTGCCCGGGAGCCTTCGAGTATGGCTTCCGAGATCGTGGGGTGGGGGTGCATGATGAATGAGAGTTCCTGGTTGCCGCCTTCGAGGGCCATCACGGCGACCAGCTCCGCGATCATGTCGCAGGCGCGGTTGCCGACGATGTGGGCACCGACGATCTCGCCGTACTTCTTGCCGACCACGAGCTTGACCATGCCATCGCGGTCTTCGTAGACCGAACCCGCGCCGACGCCGCCGAGCTTGAACTTGCCCGTCTTGACGTCAAGACCGGCCTCCTTGGCCTGGGCCTCGGTGAGTCCGACACTGGCGACCTGTGGCTGGCAGAAGGTGGCTCCGGGGACGAGGTCGATGTTGACCGGGTGGACCTCGTTACCGGCGGCGCTCTCGGCCGCGACGATCCCTTCTTCCATCGCCTTGTGGGCGAGGGCGGGTCCACGGACGATGTCGCCGATCGCGTAGATGTCCTGGTTCGAGGTGCGCTGATACTCGTCGATCTCGATCTTGCCGTCGTCGGCGAGTTTGATGCCCGCGGCTTCCAGCCCGAGGGCTTCGACGTCCGGCACACGGCCTCCGGCGATCATCAGGTAGTCGACCTCGGCGCTGTTGTCGCCGTAGGTGAACTTGACCGACTTGTCACCGGCTTCGACGTTCTCCACGGCGGTACCGGTGGAGACTTCGATGCCCTGCTTCTTGAAGGTCCGTTCAACGGTGCGGACTACGTCCTTGTCTTCGGCGGGAAGGATCTGGTCGAGCATCTCGATCAGCTTCACTTCGGTGCCGAAGCGGATGTAGGCCGAGGCGATCTCGGAGCCGGAAGCTCCGGCTCCGACCACGGCGATCGACTTCGGCTGTTCGGGCAGTGACCAGGCACCCCAGGTGTCGAGGACCCGGTCACCGAATTCGACTCCCGGAATTGCCTGCGCGATCGAACCGGTCGCGATGATGACTTTTCCTGCATCGTAGGTCGTATCGCCGACCGTGACGTTGCCGTCGGCGGTGAGACTGCCTACACCTTCGATGAAGTCGATCTTGTTCTTCTTGAAGAGTCCGGCGACGCCGCCTTCGAGACCGGCCGAGACTTCCGTCCGGCGTGCTCCGAGGGCCTCCCAGTCGAGTTCGGCCCCGGTGACCTTCACCCCGAGGTGCTCGCTGCCTTTGGCCTCTTCGAAGATCTCGGCGGAGTGGAGCATCGTCTTGGCCGGGATGCAGGCGTAATTCAGGCAGCGACCGCCGGCCTTGTCCTTCTCGACCACAGCGGTGGACTTGCCTAGTTGGGCGGCCCGGATTGCGGCTACGTAGCCACCGGGTCCACCCCCGATCACGATTACGTCATAGGAGTTCTCAGCCATGAGGCCGAGACTACCTCACTCTTCGTCTGGGCCGTAGGGGCTCTGGTACTTGAAGCCCCGCTCGTAGAAGCCGGTCTCGAGGTCCGAGTTCTGGTCGCCGAACATCGCGATGATCCTGTATCCACGGCGCTTGACGATCTCGGCACGCTGGGAGTTCTTGACGGTCGCGGTGTCATCGAGGAAGCCGGGCTTCAGGTACACGCCCTGCAGGGCGGTGTAGCCAATGTCAGCCAGGTTCTGCTCGGTCACGGGGCGGAGGCCCAGGACTTCGGGGCGAGCGGTGATGACGAACGCCGTCAGGCCGCGGTTCTTGGCCAGCTTGTAGAGCTGGCGCATCGGCTTGAGGGCGGTCTGGGCTCCACCACCGAGGTTGGCACCGGCAGCCGCGTCGTCGTAAACCTCGTTCTCGGTGCCGTAAGCGAAGCTCGAAGCGATGGTTTCATCCATGTCCATGGCGATCGCCAGCTTCGGCATGTTCCTACAGCGCTTCTTCGTGATGTTCTTCGCCTTGAAAGCTTTCGGGTACTGGACACGCGGCCAGTTGGGGTTGGTCACGGGACCAACCCCGGGCTTGGGCGCTTCGACGATCTTGTCCGGCATCTGGTGCTCGGGAACGGTGACCGGGACGGTGTAGTCGGCCGCGGGATCGGGGCCAACATCCGTCTTGCCGATGGCGAATCCCTTTGCCTTGCAGGCCCGGACGATCTTGATCGTCGGCTGGGTGCGCTGGATTATGAACTTGCGGCCGTACGCAGCCACGTACTCGAGGTCCTGGTCGTACTTGCCTGACGCGAAGTACTGCTGGCGCTGCTCGGGCGTGTAGTCGGCAGCTGAAGCGGGGGCCGCGAGGCCGAACAGTAGGGCAGCTCCGAGAAGGGTCGCGACGGCGGCTTTCAGGGCAGCGGGAAGCTTGATGGTGGTGCTGAAAGAGTTCATATGTATCTGAAACTATCGGCAAGCCGGATAGTTGCGATCAGAGGTCAGCGCTGGGAGGGGCTCTTGGGCATCTGGATCCGGGCCATCGCTTTCACCATGAAGAAGAAAAGCAGGCCGAGGCCGATCAGCAGAATGGTCGTACTGACCATCTGGATCAGGGTTCCGGCAACAACAAGGCCGGCGATCGCGGCGAGAATCAGCAGCACCAGCAGCATCTGGAAACCGAGCACGGCCCAGTAGCGGGCCGTCCACATTCCCCAGGCCAGCAGGCTCATGATCAAGGCGGTCGAGAGCAGTTGGCCGATGTTGGGCTCGGTCCCGTTCACCTCGGTATCGGTGAGCAGCGCAACGAAGCTCGAGACCCAGAAAATCGTGGCGACCACGGTCGCGAATACAGCGCCGACCGTGACAACTTTCGGGCGCTGGCCTTTCTCCAGCGGCTCGAGCCCTTCCCGGACCTGCTGGTTCTTGACCTCGGATTTGGCGTAGCCCGCCTTCATCGCGTCGGCTCCGCCCTGTGGCTCGAGCGGTGGACCCCTCCGGGCGCGGGTCTTCCGGCGACCGGCAGGTTTGTTGCCGGGGTCAGCCACCGGGAGCCACCTCACTGCCGACAGCGGCAAAGGCCCGGCGCAGCGCCTCGGCCACCCCGGTCGGATCCGGGGAGTCGCGGAGCGCGCGCACCACGCAGATCCGGCGGGCACCGGCGGCCAGGACCTTGCCGACGTTTTCCGTATCGATTCCGCCGATCGCGAAGAAGGGGATGGTCGTCGTTTTCGCGGCGTGCTCCACGAGTTCCAGGCCGACGGCTGGTCGCCCGGCTTTGGTCGGTGTCTCCCAGACGGGGCCGACGCTGATGTGATCAACGCCGGCCGCGGCGGAGATCTGCTCGACCGAATGGGTGGAGAGCCCGATCAGCGATTCCGTGCCGACGATCCGGCGGGCCTCTTCAACCGAAGTGTCGTCCTGGCCGATATGGACACCGTCAGCCCGGACCGAGACGGCGAGTTCGGGGTCGTCGTTGATCATGAAAGGAACGCCGAAGTTGTCGGCCATCCGGCGGAAGGTCTGGGCGGACCGTTCGATGGTCCTCAGGTCGCCGCTCTTCTCCCGCAGCTGGATGATGTCGACGCCGCCGTCAAGCGCCGCTTTCAGCAGGGGCTCGGGGTCTTCGCCGCCCGGTCTTGCGTCGCAGACGAAGTAAAGCCGCGCGGTTCGCAGCCTTTCGCGTCGAAGCGCTCCGATTCCGTCCGGGGGAGAAAAGCTCATGGACCCAGTATCCCAACGAAACGTGGCCGGTGGCGCGGTAGGATCGACGGGACCTGCGGGAGCCCTGAAAGCAAGGGCTGAGAGGGTGGCGAATCGGCCACCGACCGTCTGAACCTGATCCGGGCAATTCCGGCGCGAGGGAGTGGACGGTCCGGGGTCCATGTAAGGCACCATGAGCTCGATCGACACGGACCAGACAAACGAGAAGTCCTACGACGCAATCGTCGCCGGTGCGGGTGTGATCGGTCTTGCGATCGCCTGGGAACTCCACCAGCAGGGAGCTTCCGTTCTGGTGGTCGACCGGGACCGTCCGGGAGCCGGCGCGACCAGCGTCGCCGCCGGAATGCTCGCGCCCACGGGGGAGCTCGACTTCGGAGAGCCGGCACTGCTGGAAATGAACATGGTTTCGGCCGGCATGTACCCGGAGTTCGTCTCTTCGATCGAGCGGGTCTGTGGTGGCCTTCTCGGATATCAGCGGATGGGCGGCCTGCACGTGGCGCTTGATCGCGATGAAGCCGCAGAGCTAAAGAGGATCCACGAACTCCAACTCGAGTCCGGCCTGCGAGCCGAATGGCTTGGCCCCGATGCGGCCCGCGAGGCAGAGCCCGGTGTTTCGCCTTCCCTCACCGGCGCCGTGCTGGTGGAGAGCGACGGAGCGATCGACCCGCGAGTCCTGACTGCAGGGTTGCTCGAAGCGCTCGACAAAGAAGCGGTCGAAGTCCGAGGGGGTACCGCCGTGAAGTCGGTGAAGGTCAGCCACGGCCAGGTCGAGTCGGTCGAGATCGAGGGTGGCGGTCGCCTGAGGACCCGGGCCTTCGTCGCTGCCGCCGGAGCCGAATGTGGCCGGGCCGAGTGGCTGCCGGCGGAAGTAAGGCCGCCGGTCAGGCCGGTCAAGGGGCAGATACTCGAGCTGAAAGGTGACCCCACCGATCCCGTCTGCAGCCGGATCCTCGCCTCCGAGCGGGTCTACCTCGTCCCTCGGCGCGACGGTCGCCTGATCGTCGGGGCCACCGTGGAAGAGCTCGGCTTCGATTCGAAAGTGACGGCCGGTGGAGTTCACGAACTTCTGCGCGAGGCCTATCGCCTCCTCCCCGAAGTCTCCGAACTCGAATTCCTGAACGTGGTCGCCGGCCTGCGGCCGGGCACCCCGGACAACCTCCCGGTGGTCGGCCCGACCTCTATCGACGGCCTCTTCATGGCGACCGGTCACTACCGCAACGGCATCCTGCTGGCCCCGATCACGGCCCGGGCGGTCGCGGATTCGGTCGACGGTGGAACGATCTGTGGACCGATGGTCGAAGCGAGCCCGGCACGCTTCGCAGGCGCGAAAGCCGGGGCGGGCCGATGAAGGTTCTTCTGAACGGCGAGCTCCGCGATGTTGAAGAAGGGACGACGCTCGATCGCCTGGTCGAACTCGCCGGTGCCGACCCGTCGAACCGCGGACTGGCGGCCGCCCTGGCCGGCGAAGTCGTGCCGCGGTCCCTCTGGACGCATACGGTGGTCCGGGAAGAGGATGAAGTCGAGGTCGTGGCTGCGATCCAGGGCGGAGCTGACGAGTGGCAGATCGGCGATCGCAAATGGAGCTCCCGCCTGATCGCCGGAAGCGGAGGGTTCCGCTCGCTCGAAGCGATGTCAACCGCCCTGGAAGCCTCCGGCACGGAGATCATCACCGTTGCCTTGAGGCGTCTTGATCCGGCGGCGCAGGGTTCGGTCATGGACGTTGTCGAGAAGCTCGGGCTGTTCGTCCTCCCGAACACGGCCGGCTGTTACACGGCCCGCGATGCGGTCAAGACCGCGAAGCTCGCCCGGGAAGCTTTCGGCACCGACTGGGTCAAGCTCGAAGTGATCGGCGACGACCGCACCCTGCTCCCGGATTCGGTTGAGCTCCTGCGCGCCGCTGAAGAGCTGGTCGGCGACGGGTTCACCGTCCTGCCGTACACCAACGACGACCCGATCCTGGCCGGGCGGCTGGAAGCCGTTGGCTGCGCCGCGGTGATGCCGCTCGGTTCCCCGATCGGCTCGGGTGCGGGAATCCGCAATCCGTACAACATCGCGATCATCGTCGAGAAGGCGGAGGTGCCGGTGATTCTCGACGCGGGGATCGGCACCGCCTCGGACGCGGCGCTGGCGATGGAACTCGGTTGCGACGGAGTCCTGCTCGCCTCGGCCATCTCCCGGGCGGAGAGCCCCGACCTCATGGCCTTCGCGATGAAGAGCGCGGTCGAAGCCGGGAGGGCCGCCTTCGAGGCAGGCCGCATCCCCAAACGTCTCTTCGCCGAGGCCTCGACACCCGACGAAGGACTCCCAGGCTTGGGCTGAGGGCATTGAAGGGGGCTTCTTGGGAAGATTCCCGGGCCCCCTTAGCTCAGGTGGTTAGAGCTGCAGGCTTTTAACCTGTGAGTCCTCGGTTCGAATCCGAGAGGGGGCATTTCATTCGCAGACACCGAGCAGGGTTTCACTCAGGGTGACGGCACCTTCGATGTCGGGCTCGCGACCGATCGCGATGTTCGCCCAGACCAGCGAGACGGCGGTCATGTCGATCGCCTCGATGATGTTGTCCGGCACATCCGACTCGGGTACTTCCTCCTTGAGCAATCGCCTGATCGCCGCCTTGGACCTCCCGGCCACGAGGCCTTCCCGGTCGAGCAGCAGCTTCATTGTGAGCGCCGGCTCCCTTCCGGCGAAATCGCTCAGCGGCTGTGAGGCAGCGGCGAACTCGAGGAAGCGGCGGATGACGTCCAGCAATCGAGCCTGCCCGGTTCCTTTGGCCTGCGGTTCCACCTCGGCGAACCATTCGTCGACGAGGCCACTGAAGACGATGTCGAGCAGCTGCTCGCGCTCGCCCACCCACCGGTAGAGGGTCGCCCGCGCGATCTGGAGTTCGGTGGCCAGGGCCCGCATCTCGACCCGGTCGCCGGCGAGGAAGCGTTCCCGGGCCAGACTGATCGCATCTTCGCGGGTGGGACGGCGGAACGTCGCGGAGGGCCTGCTGCCCTCGGCGCTTGGAGTTTTCGCAGGCACCTGGACGAGTCTAGTGGAGTTTCGAAAGATTGGGTCATCTGGCAGATAGGTACAAAATGAATCACTTGACAAATATGTCTCACTTTTGTTATGGTCGGAACGGGCCGAGAGTGGTCCGCCGAGTCCCCGACCGAAAGCCATGTGATGACACCCGCAAGCGCTACCGCAGAACCTTCAGAGCTCGACCTCAGTGACCTCGACCTCTGGAAGGACGGGCCCCCGCACGAGACCTTCCGCGACCTGCGAGCCCAGGATCTCCACTGGAGCGAGCTCGCGGACTTCCCGGACGAAGGTGGCTTCTGGTCGGTCGTGACCTACGAAGACATCGCGACTGTCGGCCGTGACCACGAAACCTTTTCTTCGAAGCGCAGCATCCTCTTCGTTGACAACCTCGCCTCCGAACCCGGGGCGCCGGATCCGATCGACATCTCCCAGAACATGATGATCTCGCAGGATCCGCCCCGCCACGACCGGTTGAAAGCCCTGGTGCAGCGGGCCTTCACACCGAAGATGGCGCTCGAGCACACCGAGCGCATCCGGGAAATCATCAACCTCGTCTACGACCGGGCACTCGAGGACCACCCGGACGGACGGGTAGACCTGGTTCAGGACGTCGGCTACTTCGTGCCGGCCATGGTGATCGGCGAGATGCTCGGCGCCCCCCGGGAGGACGCCGCACAACTGGTCGACTGGACCAATCGCACGACCGCTTTCGAAGACCCGCGCATGGTCGCCGACCTCGCTGATGTCTGGAAAGCAGTTGAGGAGTTCATGCCTTACGTCAACGACATGATCACCGAGCGTGAGGCTGAACCGACGGACGACCTCACTTCCGCTTTCATCCAGGCTGAAGTGGACGGCGAACGGCTGTCCCACGAAGAGGTACTTATGTTCTTCTTTCTCCTGATGGTCGGGGGAAACGATTCGACCCGTTCCGTATTCACTTCAGGAATGAAGAGCCTTATGGACGATCCCGAGCAGATGGAGCTCGTGCGTTCGGGCGCAGTTCCACTCGAGCAGGTCGTCGAGGAGTTCGTGCGTTACCACCCCGCATTCGCCTACATGAGGCGGACCGCCACCCGTGACACCGAACTCTCCGGCAAGCAGATCAAGGCGGGCGACAAGCTGGCCCTCTGGTACGTCTCCGGAAACCGTGACGAATCCGTCTTCGATAACCCCGACTACTTCGACGTGCGACGCGAGCCGAACCCACACCAGGGATTCGGTGGCGGCGGCCGTCACTTCTGCGTCGGAGCGGGTCTCGCCCGCCTGGAGCTCAAGCTCTGGATCGAGGAGACCCTGAAGCGCTTCGACACGATCGAGATCGAAGGCGAATGCGACCGAGTCTGCTCCACCTTCCTGAACCAGTGGAGAACGATGCCGGTGAAACTCGCCTAAAACGGGTGCTAGTGCCGAAAGTGGCGGTGCTTCGTGAAGACCATCGCCGTCTCCGATTCGTCGCAGGCGGCGATCACTTCACCGTCACGCTTTGAACCTCCGGGCTGGATGACCGAGGTCGCTCCCGCTTCGATCGCCGCGGCAGGCCCGTCAGCGAAAGGGAAGAACGCGTCGGAGGCCATCGCGCATCCGGTCAGCAAGTCGGCAGCCTCGTCGCCGTGGGCGTCGCGGCACTTCTCGATTGCCAGCCGGGTCGAGTCGACGCGGCTCATCTGGCCGGCGCCGATCCCGAGGGTTACGCCGTCCTTGGCGAGGATGATCGCGTTCGAGCGCACATGGCGACAGACCGTCCAGGCGAAGAGCATGTCGTTCCAGGCATCTTCCGACGGCTGGGTCCGGGTCACGACTTCCATCATTTCCCGTTGCTCCGGTTCGCCGTCGCGGTCCTGGACCAGGATTCCGCCGCGGACACGCTTGATGTCCTTCTCGCGAGGGTCAGGGTATGGCGAGGCACCGTCGGTGAAGATCCGGATCGCTTCTTTCTGCTGGAGGATCTCCAGTGCCGCGTCGTCGTACGAAGGCGCGATCAGAACCTCGACGAAGTTCTTGTGGAGCGCTTCAGCCAGAGCCACGTCAACCGGCTGGTTGATCGCGATGACGCCGCCGTAGGCGGACATCGGATCGCAGTCGCGGGCCCGTTCGTAGGCGTCGAGGCCACCGTCCCCGAGGGCCACGCCGCAGGGGTTGTTGTGCTTGACGATCACGCAGGCCGGGCCTTCGAGGTCGGCCAGCAGCCGGCGGGCCGAATCGAGGTCGAGCACGTTGTTGAAGGAGAGTGCGCGGCCGTGGAGCTTGGCCAGGTCGGTAAGCACGTTGCTGTCGAGGCCGACCTCGGAGTAGAAGGCGGCGCGCTGGTGCGGGTTCTCGCCGTAGGAGAGGTCGAGCTGCTTCTCGAAGGCAAGGACCCGGTGCTCCGGGAAGGATTCGTATGACTCGGAGAACCACTGGGAGATCGCCGCGTCGTAACGGGCGATCTGGGCGAAAGCTTCGTTGGCCAGCCAGTGCCTGGTGGAAGCGGTGACTTCGGCGTCGGTCTCCTCCATCTCGGCGAGGATCGCGTCGTAACACTCGGGCTTTACCGCGACGATCACGTCTTCGTGGTTCTTGGCGGCGGCGCGGATCATCGTGGGTCCGCCGATGTCGATGTTCTCGATCGCTTCCTGCGGACTCACGTCTTCCCGGGCGATGGTTGCCTCGAACGGGTAGAGGTTCACGCAGACCAGATCGATTGGCGGAATGCCCTCGGTCTCGAGGACCTCTACGTGGGAGGGGTCAGACCGGCGGGCGAGGATGCCGGCGTAGATCTTCGGATGGAGGGTCTTCACCCGTCCGTCCATGATCTCCGGGCTGCCGGTGTATTCGGATACATCGGTGACTTCGATACCGGCGTCGCGGAGCGCACTCGCGGTACCGCCGGTCGAGAGGATCTCGACCCCGCTCCTGGCAAGCCCGGCGGCGAATTCAGTCACGCCGGTCTTGTCCGAAACCGAGATCAGGGCACGCCTGACCTTGATCGGTCCGTTGGTCGGGTCAATGTTGTCCATCTCTACCTTTTCTAGTCAACGATTACCTGCCGGGGGTTCTCCGCGGCGATCCTAACCTTGCCCCGGGCAATCATGCCGATCGCCTCGGGGTAGATTTCGTGCTCAACGGCATGGACCGACTTTTCAAGCTCTTCGCGGTCCCAATTTGCGGGAATTTCCACCGCTCGCTGCAGGATCACCGGCCCGGTGTCGGTGCCTTCGTCAACGAAGTGAACGGTCACCCCGGTGACCCGGGCACCGTGCTCGAGCGCCTGTCCGATTGCGTCGAGGCCGGGGAAGGACGGAAGAAGTGCCGGATGGACGTTCACGATCCGGCCCGGAAAACGCTGAACGAATTCGGGCGAAAGCAACTGCATGTAGCCGGCCAGGACGATCAGGTCGGCGGAGTGCGAGTCGATCCAGTCAGCGAGGGCGAGGTCGCGGGTCAACCGGTCGCCGTGCCGTTCCCGGGTGAAGATTCCGGTCTCGATGCTCGCCGCTTCAGCCCGCTCAAGCGCAAAGGCTTCCGGCTTGTCGGAAGCAACGCCGACGATCGAGACACCGTCCCTGCCATGAAGCCGGTCGATGATCGCCTGAAGGTTGGTGCCACCCCCCGAGGCCAGCACCACGATGCGAAATGAAGGATCAGACGAACTCACAACGCCATCCTGCCGGATTCCCCGGCAGCGGGGTCAGTCGCCCGGCAGGATCAAGGTTCCCCCTACGGGGAGAACTCACCCGCTTGGGGGCGAATACCGTCAGCCCCGTACTCAATCAGGTGTGAAGGGAACCCTCAACCAGAAGAAGGCCATCAAGCTACTCCGGGAGCATGGCTGGACTCGTACGACCGGGGGCAAGCATCAGGTCAAGATGGTCAGGTCTGGAAATCGCCCGATCACACTTCCGGACAATCATCGGCGCGACTACCCGCCTGGTCTGGCCAACGCGATCCTCAAACAGGCCGGTCTAAGATGAGGAGCAGACCATGACGACTCTGACGGCAAAGATTCACCGGGAGGGCGGCTCCTACTGGGCAGACATTCCCGAACTTCCCGGGGTCTTCGCCACTGGAGACACACTGGACGAGCTGTTTGAGTCCTTGCGAGAGGGCGTCGGGCTGGTGCTAACGGGGAGCGCCAAACCGGAAGAGATTCAGCTCGAAGGTGCGGTTATTTCGGTCAGCTGAGATCGATCAGCGGGCGACGGGGAGGACGGCTATTTGTTCGAGATCGAACTTTCCGTCGGCTTCGTCGGGATCGTCACCGAGCGGGTAGTTGCCGGTGAAGCAGGCGTCGCAGTGGACTGAAGCCGGGGTTCCGACCGCTTCGTAGACGCCTTCCATCGAGAGGTAGGCCAGCGAATCGGCACCGACTTCGGCGGCGATCTCGGGAATGGTGCGCTCGTGGGCGACCATCTCGCTCCGGGCCGACATGTCGACCCCGTAGTTGCAGCCGTAACGGATCGGCGGGGCGGAGATCCGGAGGTGGACTTCCTTCGCGCCGGCGTCGCGCAGCATCTTCACGATCTGGCGGGTGGTATTGCCGCGGACGATCGAATCGTCGACCACGACCACCCGCTGGCCGGAGATGATCTCGGGAAGCGGGTTGAACTTCATCCTGAGGCCGTGCTTTCTGAGCTCCTGGCCGGGCTGGATGAAGGTCCGGGCGACATAACGGTTCTTGATCAGACCGTCGTCCTGGGGCAGGCCCGAAGCGCGGGCGAAACCGCGGGCGGCCGGGGTGCCGGAGTCGGGCACGGAGATCACGAGGTCGGCTTCGACCGGGGCTTCCTTCCAGAGGATCTCGCCCATCTTGCCTCGTACCTGCTGGAGGCGCTTGCCTTCGAGGATCGTGTCGGGGCGGGAGAAGTAGATGTGCTCGAAGACGCAGTGGGCGGTGCGGGTCGACTTGATCACCTGACGGGACTCGAGGCCCTTGTCGCTCAGGGAAACCATCTCGCCGGGGTTGATCTCACGGACCAGCTCGGCGCCGATGATGTCGAAAGCACAGCTCTCGGAAGCAATCACGTAATTGCCGTCGAGGATGCCGAGCGAGAGCGGCCGGATTCCGTACGGATCGCGGAAGGCGACGATCGCGTGTTTGGTCATGACCACTGTCGAATAGGCACCTTCGAGCTGGGGCATCACGTTGGCAACGGCGTCTTCGATGTGGCGGCCGTAATCGCAGGAGATGAGTGCGGCGATGATCTCCGAGTCGGTGGTGCCGCGGAAGCTGAGGCCCTTGCGTTTCAGGCGGTTGTAGATCTCGACAGCGTTGGTCAGGTTGCCGTTGTGGGCGAGCGCGAGCTCGCGGCCATCGTCGCGCCAGATCGGCTGTGCGTTCTCCCAGGAGCCACCGCCGGTGGTGGAGTAACGGACGTGCCCGATGCCCATGTCGCCAGCCAATGCACGCAGTTTATCTTCGTCGAAGACCTGGGAAACGAGCCCCGCATCACGCATGGTGGTGATGTGCCCGCCTTCGCAGGTGGCGATGCCGGCCGATTCCTGGCCACGATGCTGGAGTGCATAAAGGCTGAAGTAAGCGAGCCTGGCTACGTCGTGACCCGGCGCGTAAACGCCGAACACACCACACTCGTCACGCGGTCCTTCGCGATCCAGGAAAGTCTGATCATCCAAGGTCTGGAGGCCACCTGTTGCTCGTTTGAATGAAACGCGTAGGCGGTCTACCTACATAGGCAGAGTAGCAGCGACGGCCGCCGCCCTTCTGTGAATCGCGGATCCTTCCCGCAATTACCTGAACTTCTTACGGGCCGACTTGATGCATTTGTTGCGCTTGGTGGCGTTCAGGGTCACTGGCAGCGCCGGCCCGACCGTCTGAGCTTTCCTCAGCTCCTGATTCCAACTAAAGCCGGTTTCCAGCTGCCCTGATTTTCCGGTTGCACCCGAACAGTCTTTCAGTCGACCGGAACGTCGGAATGCGCCGCTCGCAGCTCGTCGGCGAGCGAACGGGCGTCATACGGACCGATGTGGCGGGTGCCGCCGATGAAAAAGGTCGGGGTGCCGTGGGCGCCGCTGGCGTCAGCACTGGCGACGTCCTGCTGGATGCGTTTTGCGTTCTCACCCTGTTCGACTTCGGCCACGAACTGGTCCACGTCGAGGTCGAGGTTGCCGGCGTAGCCGATCAGGTCTTCGATGTCGAGATCACCCTGGTGAGCGAAGAGGATGTCGTGCATCTCCCAGAACTTGCCCTGGTTGCCGGCGGCCTCTGCGGCCTCTGCGGCGAGCTCGGCATGCGGGTGGACGTCGATCAGCGTCAGGTGGCGGAAGACATACCTGAGCTCGTCGCCGAGGTCGGCCCGCAGTTCCTTGACCATGCCGGTCGCCCGTCCGCAGAATTCGCACTCGAAGTCGCCGTATTCGACCAGGGTGAGCGGGGCATCTACGTTGCCTCGAACGTGGTCGCGTTCGGGGTCGACCGGCAGCGAGAGTTTGCGTGGCAGGGTCGCGCTCGTCTGCCCGAAGACCACGGCGGCAACCTTGAAGATGATCCAGCTCAGGGCGACTGCCAGCACGGCGGCGATCAGGACACCGACTTTCGCTTCACTCTGGAGCTGGTGGTCATCGAAGGCAAGCTGGGCGATCAGCAGCGAGACGGTGAACCCGATTCCGGACAGCGCCGCTCCTCCCACCACCTGACTCTGGCCGACACCTTGGGGAAGCACCCCGAGCTTCAGCTTGATCGCCCCGATCGCACCGACGCTGATGCCGATCGTCTTGCCGACCACCAGCCCGAGCACGATGCCCCAGGTCAGCGGTGAAGTTAGTGCGTCGCCGAGCACTCCGTTTCCGAGGTCAACCCCGGCATTGGCCAGCGCGAAGAGCGGAACGATCAGATAACTGGTGATCGGGTGGAGGGCGGTCTGGAGGCGTTCATTTGGCGACACCGCCTGGTCGACACTTCGCTGGGCCGAGCGCGCTACCTCCGGTAAAGGCGACTGGCGGAAGGCCCGGGCGGTGACCGCCGCTTCTTCAACCTTCTTGCGGCTCGGCTGGTAGGCGATCACCAGCAGGCCGGCCAGCATGCCGGCGAGGGTGGGATGCAGGCCGGACTCGTAGGCGGCGACCCAGAGGGCAAAGCCGAGCAGGGCATAGGCCCAGCCCTGGTAGATCCGGAGTCGCGGCAGCATAGGGAACATCAACAGGCAGGCCACGGAGATGCCGAGCGCCACGAAATTCAGGGAGTCGGAGTAGAAGATGCCGATCACCGAGATCGCGACGATGTCGTCGACGATTGCCAGGGTCAGAAGGAAGATCCGGAGCTGGGTCGACAGGTGTGGCCCCACTATGGCGAGGGCCCCGAGCAGGAAGGCGGTGTCGGTTGCGATCACGATTCCCCAGCCGCCGCCGGCGTCGGTGCCGTGGTTGAGCAGCGCGTAGATGAGCGCCGGCAACAGCATCCCGCCGATCCCGGCGATCACCGGGATCGTCACCCGGTGACGGTCGGTCAGTTCGCCGACCGAGAGTTCCCGTCTGACTTCCAGGCCGATCACGAAAAAGAACAGGGCCATCAGCCCTTCGTCGATCCAGTGGCGCAGGTCGAGCGAGATCGACCAGTCGCCGAGGTTGATCGCGAGGACGGTGTCCCAGAGCGAGTTGTACGAATCGGAGAACGGTGAGTTCACCCAGACCAGGGCGATGACCGCTGCCGCCAGCAGCAAACCGGCACTGCCGGTCTCCGTCGCCAGGTAGTTGCGAAGCGGCCGTGCAGCCTGTGCCGCCAGGTCGCGGCGGGTTTCAGTGGTATCTGCCTTGCGGTTCGGCTTCTTCATCGAATCGCAGAGAGCCTATTTGTGAGGCTGCCCGACGGCCTATACGCTGGTACGAAGCCTTCGGCTCAGCTCCACCTCGAGATCATGATTGCGACGAACTTGAGCACTTCACCGGACTTCGCGATGAGCCTCCCTTGCGAATGGGCGCGCCCGTCATACCCGAGCGTCTCACCACCTGCCGCGTTCAGTCTCAAACGCACTTTCCGGCTTTCGCCTGGCGGCACTGAATAGCGCACAGGCTTGATCAGTCCATTCAGTCCCGCGCCGCCGATTTCGACCCTCCCGCGACAGCGCCTGGAAAGCGGGCAGGAGATTTTGAGTACAGCCACTCCATTCCTGAACGTGATCCGCTTCCTGGGAAGGTGGTTCGGCTCAGGTTTGGGATCGGGTTTCGGCTTGGTGACGTGCCCGCGTTTGCCAACCCGCCAGGTCTTGAATCTACTGTCGGGTACGAGGTCCGCCCGCGCTCCGCTGCCAACGTCGTCGCTGCGGATCCGCCAGTCGAAGCCCTTCACGTCGTTTGCGATGGCGCTCAACGGGAATGAAATTATGTGCTTCGTCGGGCGGAACCTGTACTTCGCATGACCCCGGTCGATGAACGAGACCTGTTCGATGGAGATGTCGCCATGGGCGATCTCAAATCTCGAGTCGCTTATGTTCCAGGGGCCTCCGTTATCTGAAGACCCGAAAGTGGCGGCGCTGTCCGCGTTCACGATGGTGATCTTGGTATTTCTTCCGTAGGGGTAGCTCGGTGGCCGGCGGTATTCGACGACGAATCGCACCCTCTTGTGTTTCCGGGCGATAGTGACCTTCTTGATGTCGACGTATTGGCCACTATCGGGCCTGTCCCGGACCGTCTGCCTTTCGGCTTGGCTCGACGGCAGGGGGACTGCTGAAGCGATGACGGTTGCAGCAAGAAAGACCGCGGAGCCCCCAAGGTAAGCTTTGAACCCTTTCATTCCGAACACCTCCCTGAATTGGATACATCCGACAGACCCTTCTTGACGATTCTACGGGAGGAAACTCAGGTTTCAATCCTTGCGGCAAGGGATTCGAATGAGGCGCAGGCTTCGGCGACGAGGATGTCGACCTTGGTGTCGCCGGCCTTGATCTTGATCTCGTTTCCTTCCGCCCGGCCGAGCATCTCGATCTGGACGCCCCGACCGCCGAGCAGTTCGATCGACTGCCGGTCGCCAGCGAGGATGAAGCCGCCTGAGCCCTCGCCGAACAGCGCGTCGTCCTCCGAGCAGTCGCGCTGGACGATGACCGGGTCGAGGGTGACTTCGCAGCCGATCCCTGAACCGAGGGCCAGCTCCGAGAGGATGGTGGCGATGCCGCCGTCGGAGACGTCGGTGACCGTTCTGATCGTCCCGTCCCGCACGCCGTCCCGCACGAGTTCGATGGCGGCACGCACCGGTTCGATCTCGACGTCGGGCAACCCCTTGCCGAGCTGGCCGCGGGCCTTCTCGAGTTCGGAACCGGCCAGGGAAGGGTTGAACGGCCCGGCCAGCGCGATCCAGTCACCGTCCTGCCAGGGCTCGCCCGCACAGGTCCCGGGGTCGGGCAGCTCACCGACCATGCCGATCACCGGGGTCGGGTAGATCGGCCCGGTCGGCGTCTCGTTGTAAAGCGACACGTTGCCGCCGACCACCGGCAGGTCAAGTGCGCGGCAGGCCTCGCCCAAGCCCTCGATCGACTGGCTGAGCTGCCAGGCGACGGTCGGTTTCTCGGGGTTGCCGAAGTTGAGGCAGTTGGTGACGCCGAGTGGCTCGGCACCGACGCAGGCGAGGTTGGCGGCGCACTCTAGGGCCGCTTCGATCGTGCCCCGGCGGGGTGAGCAGGCGACACGACGACCGTTGCCGTCGATCGCGATCGCGATCGCCCGCTCGGATTCGGGGATGTTCAGGACGGCGGCGTCGGCGGCCCCGGACCGGTGGACGGTGCGCGA
>JBPPMT010000132.1:0-27161 GCA_051306195.1 Solirubrobacterales bacterium | reverse complement strand
ACGGCGGCCGAACGCGAGGTGGGGCAGACGATGGTCTTTGACGTCGACCTTTCCCTGACCGACTGCGGTGCGACTGAGACCGACGAACTTGACGGCACCACCGACTATGGAGCGGTGACTGGGTACCTCGTGGAGATTGCGACCGAGCAGAGCTACATGACCCTGGAACACCTGACCGCCGTGATTGCTGAGCGGTTCATGGAGCGGTTCAACGTCAGCCTGGTGCGGATCCGGGCGGCCAAGCCGGATCCGCCCGTGCCCACCGTGATGGAAGAGGCTGCGGTCGAGCTGATCCTGCAGCTTGAGCCCGGACCCGGCAACCAGTAACCGTCCCCGGCATTGGCAGACCGCACCGCATACCTCGGCCTCGGCTCCAACATCGGCGACCGCTACGGGCACCTGAATCGGGCCATCAGAGGTCTGCGGGACCGTGGTCTGGTGATCGAAGCCGTCTCATCCACGTACGAGACCGCACCGGTCGGCGAGATCCTCGTCCAGCCGGACTTCCTCAACGCTGCGGTTCGCGTCTCAACGGGCCTCGAACCGGAGCCCCTGCTGGACCTGTTGAAGGCAGTCGAGGCCGATCACGGACGAAAGACGGGTCAGCCGCGTCATTCGCCGCGGGAGATTGACATCGACCTGCTGCTGCTCGGCGACCTCGAGTTCGAATCGGAGCGCCTCAGCCTTCCTCATCGCGAGGTGACGAGCCGCCGTTTCGTGTTGGTCCCGCTGCTGGAGCTGGATCCGGAGCTGACCACCCCTGACGGGCAAAGCCTTCAGTCAGCGCTTGACGATTTGCCCGAAGCCGATGACACGGTGAGGCCCGCTGGACGTCTTGAAACGAGAGACTAACCGCCGTTCTTGAACCTGATGACCTTGCGACCGCGCTTGCATCTGAAGGAACTCCATCCCTCGTGCGAACTCGTGGTCTTGCAGCGGTAGCGCTGGATCCGGCATATCCCTTTGGACCAGCATGGGTACCCTGCCTGTCCGTGGCGCTTGGTGATCCGGTAAGCAGTCTTGCAACTGACACCGCGGGCATTGATGTCCGAAACCCAGATCCATCGGGGGTTATTGCCGCAGAATCGCCGCGTTTGAGGCGTATTCCGGCCATCAGCAGGAATCAGTCCAGCAGTCCGGTTTCGGGGGAGATTCGTGTAGCGCACATACCTCCTCCAGGGTAGGCTCACGGCGTTACTCTTCCGTCGACCCTTGGCGTAGACCGCACCCTCGCCGGACCCGAACATCACCTGCCAGCCTCGTGGGAGGGAAGTTTTGCCGTACTTCACGAACCTGCGGGCTGACCGGCAGGATGTGTTCCTGGCATACACCCGGCTGCGGACTCTTGAGCCTTCGGTGTAGGTCACGACCTTTCCGCAGGCGCGCTCACTTTTCGCCTTACAGGCATAAGGCGAGTAGTACTGGCAACGCGGCCAGGCACCGGCTCCGGCATCGCGTGGCATGGCAGAGCTCCACAGCAGACAACCGGCCAGTCCAACTGCAACGGCCAGGAAGGTCCCCAGCTTCCCCGAAGCAAACAAATCGACGTCTCCCATTCCGAATCCCTTCGATCAGCACTCATTACGGATCAAAATGAAAACACAGATCTGATTCTCAGGCCCGGAGCGGTTCGAGCCAGGCGTCCGGCAGTCCTGGTGGCATCGAGCCGGGGTAGTGCGGAATAACTCGCTCGGCGAGCTTGCCGATCGGGCGGTCTTGAATGAACGGCCTGAGATCGCCAACGGTCATCGCCAGGCCGATCGAAGTGGCCACCTGGTAGTCGGCGGCGTTCAACTGTTCCCCCCCGAGCACCCCTTCCGCGATCCAGGCGTCGAGCAGGTCGAGCTGATTCGGCAGGCCGGCAAGGGCGGCCTGCACGTTTTCGTCGGTCGACTTGTTGAATCGGACTTCGGCTTCGACCAGCGGCCAGGCTGTTTTGGTGGCAATCGGAATCGGGATGCCGGTATGGGAGCCTTCGAGATAGCTGGCCATCGGCTTGCTGTTTCGTTTCATCAGCCACCAGAGAATCTGCCGGATGGGGTGCTGGAGTTCAGCATCACCAAAGGCCTCGGCTTCGAGCACTTTCGCCCTGAGGGCCGTGTCTTCGGGCAGGAGTGCCGGCTCCGGCTTGACCCGGTCAAGTTCGCGGGCGATCGCAACCGACCCGAGGACCTTGTGGCCGTCGATCTTCAGAGCCGGGACGGTCACACCGCGGAATCCGAGACCTCTGACAACGGCCTTGTGGATGACCGGAAGCAGGTCGATTCGCTTGAAAGGAATCGACTTTGCGTCAAGCATCAACTCCGCCGTGAATCCGGGGTGGGATGCCGGGAGCGTGTAAAGCGTGGCTTGGTCCATGGTGACGATCTTACGGATGTTGTCCGTGAACCGAGCTGGCCGGCGAACAGACTGCCCTAGCGCTTCAGATTGATCTTCGATCGCGCAGATTTGCCGCCGAGCTTCGCGGTCACGGTGACCTTGCCCTTCGCACGACTCTTAGCCTTCACCATTAACGTCTTGCTGGTGGTCGTGCCGCCTGGAACCTTGAGCTTGACTTGCGTCGGGGTGGTCAACTTCTTCTTCGCGCTTGACTTGATTCTTACGGATGCGGTTCCCGTGAGAATGCCGGAGTTGGTGACTTTTACCGTCATCTTCAGCTTCTTGCCGGCCTTGACTCTCTTGCTTTTCGGGAGAAGGGCGAGCCTCGTGAAGTTTGCCGCTCTGGAAACCCGGGTGGTCGAGGCCGACTGGACTATTTCGTTGGCACCATCGAATCGTGTCCAGATTGCAGTGACGGCGCCGGTCGCGTCTTGCGAGCTCTCGACCTGGGGGTCCGAGGCATCCTGGCCGATGGCCGAGATGTCCACCGTCGGCCCGAAGTTGCCGCCGGGACGCTTGGTAGAAGACTGAATTATGTAGTCGGTGCCGTTGGAGCGTCTCCAGACCGATGTGGTGGTGCTGTCGGCAGCGGTGGAGATCTGGGGATTCGACGCATTCTGGCCGGCCGCGGAAAGGTCACGCGGCTCTGACCACGCCTTCCCGGCCAGTCTGATCGAGGACTGGATGATCCCGGAGCGCCTCCATATCAGGGTGGTGTCTCCGTTGGGTTCCGAAGCGATCTGGGGGTCGAATGCCGCCGCCCCGTTTGCGGAAACATCGACAGGATCGCCGAATGTCGTCCCACCCGGGAGTCTGACGGAGGCCTGGATGACAGAAGTATTGACGTCCTCATCGAACAGAGCCCAAGCCACAGTGGTTGTCCGGTTAGGGCCGGTACTCACCTGATAGTTGATGGCAGTAACGTTGTACTCGTCCTTCGAGAGGTTGGCCGGAAGTGAGAATGACCCACCGGCAGGTCTGGTCGAGGCTCTGAGCACATTTCCGTCTTCGCCCGGTCCGAGCCAGACGACGGTGACCGAGCCGTCACGCGCGGTCGTGACCTGGGGGCGGAAGGCCCGGTCGGTCGTAGACGAGACGTTGACCGCCGGCGCAAAGGCCCCACCCGGCGGCCTGGTAGAGGCCTGGATTGCCGAGTTGACACCTATGCCGGTGTAGCGTTGCCAAACGACGGTGATTGTGCTGTCACTTGCGGCCGTTACCTGTGCCTGGGAGGCTGTCTGTCCACCCGCAGAAAGGTCTATCGGGGGTCCGAACGTACCACCCGGCGGCCGGGTAACCGCCTGCACGATGGATTCCGTGCCGTTGAACCTGTTCCAGACGGCGCTCGTGGTGCCGTCGGGTGCGGTCACGATCTGTGGCTCCAGGGCGTCCTCGCCTGAGGGCGAAACGTTCAGCGGCTTGCTGAAATCTCCGCCGGGGGGCATGGTCGAGACCTGGGCGATGGAGTGGGTGCCGTTGGAGCGAGTCCAGATGGCGGTGACTGTGCCGTCGGGACCGATGGCGATCTGCGGTTCGATCGAGTCTCCTCCTGGGGCCGAAAGGTCACTGGCCGGCAGCACCCAGGGGCCCTGAGGTGCTGAGGATGCCGGCAAGGTTCCCGATGCGAACACGAACAAAGCCGTCGAGATGACCATCAGATATCGCCAAGCTGACTTCATACCCCGCTCCCGTTCTCCCGCTCGGTTCTTCGACTCATTCAGCCCCGAACCTAACCGATCGTCATGGGTCCGTCCAGCCCCTGCCCTCAAGGTGGCGATTCGACGATCCTGCCACACTGTTCGCCGATGCTTCTAGCTATTGACGTGGGAAACACACAGACACACTTGGGCGCGTTCCGGGGAACGGAACTTGCGGAACACTGGCGCTTTCAGACGAGGGCCGGTGCGACCGGCGACGAGCTGGCCGAGCGCCTGTCCGGATTGATGGAGCTCCGGGAGGTCGGTTTCTCCGATCTCGAAGGCATCGTCGTCTCCTCCGTGGTGCCTCCACTCGGCAACGAATACCGGCGGCTGGCTGAGCGTTACCTGGAGGTCGACTGCCTCGTGGTCGGTCCGGGAATCAAGACCGGCATGGCGATCGAGATCGACAATCCGACCGAGGTCGGGGCGGATCGCCTGGTCAACGCGATCGCGGCGTATGACCAGATCGGCGACGTCTGCGTTGGAGTCGACTTCGGCACCGGCATCAACTTCGACGCCGTATCCGCTGATGGTGCTTACCTCGGTGGCGCGATCGCGCCCGGGGTCGAGATCTCCCTCACTGCCCTCACCGAAAGGGCCGCCCGGATCTCGCGAATCGACCTCGACCCGCCGAAGGCAGCGATCGGCACCAACTCGCGCACGGCGATCCAGTCAGGCGTGCTCTTCGGTTTCGCCGGTCTGGTTGACGGCCTCGGCCGCAGGATCAACGCGGAACTCGGCGGCAACGCGAAGTTCATCGCTACCGGTGGCCTCGCTTCGGTCATCGTGCCGTTCACCGAGACGATCACCGAGATTGACGACCTGCTGACCCTCAAGGGCCTGCGGATCATCCATGAGCGAAATGCCTGACCAGCCTTCATTGACCGACCCCTTCGAGATCGGCGATGTCCGGATCTCGAACCGCGTGCTGCTTGCCCCGCTCGCCGGGATCGGCAACTGGTTCGTGCGCCTCCAGGCCAAGCGTTACGGGGCCGGCATGGCCGTCTCGGAGATGGTCTCCAGCTTCGGTCTCCATTACGGCAACGAGAAGACGATCAACGAACTCATGCGGATCCACCCGGACGAGCACCCGGTGTCGATGCAGCTCTTCGGGCAGGACCCGGAAGCGATGGAGTCCGGCGCCAGGATCGCCGCCGAATCCGGAGCCGACCTGATCGACATCAACATGGGCTGCCCGGTCCCGAAGGTCCGAAAGACCGGGGCGGGGGCCGAACTGCTTGCTGACCCCGAACTCGCGCTCGATGTTGCCCGCGCTGCCGGTGCCGGTAGTGGTCTGCCGGTGACCGTGAAGATCCGCTCGGGCCTGATGCCCGGTGACCGCTCCGGCTTTGACCTTGCCGTGCGGCTGGTCGAGGAGGCCGACGTCGCCGCCATCGGCTTTCACCCCCGGGTGGCCAAGCAGGGCCACAAGGGCCAGCCCGACTATGCCATGGCCCGCGAACTCAGCGAGCGGATCGAAGTGCCACTGATCATCTCCGGTGGACTCAGCACCGCTGAGACAGCGAGGATCGCCTACGAAGAGTCCGGTGCCGACGCCGTGATGATCGCCCGCGGTGCCCTCGGTTACCCCTGGGTCTTCTCCGAACTGACCGGCCAGCGGGTCGATCCGCCGGATCCGGCCGAAGTCATGGACGAACTGCTCTGGGTGATCGACTGCGCCGAAGACCACATGGGAGCGGATCGGGCAGGGCGATATCTCCGCAAGTTCTACCCCTGGTACCTCGACCGGGTCGACGTTCCCAAGCTGGTCCGCAGCGAGCTCTGCCAGACGGCCGGCCTCGACCGGGCGCGGGAGATAGTTAGGGAGATCCGCGACGGGGTACCTGTAGCCGTATGAACGAACGCGTCGAAACCTGGCAGCTCAAAGGCAAGCTCACAGACTTCCGGGACCACCAGATCCACACCTTCTTCCAGGACGGTGAGGGTCCGCTGCTGGTTCTGCTCCATGGCTTCCCGACGAGCTCCTACGACTGGCGGCACCTGGTCAAGCTGATGCCGGACCGGAAGATCCTCGCCTTCGATTTCCTCGGATTCGGACTTTCGGACAAGCCGCGGGAGCACAACTACACCCTCTCCTGGCAGGCCGACTTGACCGAAGAGCTGGCCTCGCGTTACGGCGACGACGGGCCGGTCTACGTCTGCGCGCACGATCTCGGCACCTCGGTCGCCACTGAGCTCCTGGCTCGTGACCTCGCCGGAGAACTGAGCTTCGACATGAGTGGAGTCCTGCTCTTCAACGGGTCGATCCTGATCGAACGAGCCAATCCGACGCTCGCCCAGAAGCTGCTTCGCGGCCCGCTCGGCCCGCTGGCGGCCCGCTTCGCCAACGAGTCGTTCTTCCGCCGTCAGTTCGCTTCGGTCTTTTCCGAGGAGCATCCACTCACACCTGACGACGCCGCGGACAACTGGGCACTGATGACTTACAACGAAGGAAACCGGCTCGGCCACAAACTCGTCTCATACATGGACGAGCGGGTCATTTACGCCGATCGCTGGCACGGGGCGGTCGTCAACTGGAAAGGCGACCTGCGCCTGATGTGGGGCCTCGAGGACCCGGTCGCGGTTACCGAAGTTCTCGACGGGCTGCTTGAACTCAGGCCCGACCTGCCGGTGGTCCGGTTCGACGATCTCGGCCACTATCCGCAGATCGAAGACCCGGCGCGCTTCACCGCGGCGCTGAACGAGTCCATGGCTGGAGCGGGCTCCGCGTTATAATCGCGCACCCGTTGCCCTCCCGACGCCAACAGGCCGTCGCTTCAGGGCCTTATTTGCAGGGCCGAACGCAGCAGAAACCGGCCATCCAAGAGAGGTTTTATTCCATTGAGTCGCACGTCTGAAATCACCCCAGAAGGACTGAAGAATCTTGAGGAAGAGATCGAGCATCTCTCCACCGTTCGCCGTCGCGAAGTTTCCGAGCGCATTCGTGAGGCCCGCGACTTCGGCGATATCTCGGAAAACGCCGAGTACGACGACGCCAAGAATGAACAGGCTCAGCTCGAAGCCCAGATCAGCCAGCTCGAAGAGCGCCTGCGCCGCTCGACTGTCGTCGAAAAGGGCGCCAAGGACACGAGTTCGGTCGGTTTCGGCTCGATCGTCCACATCAAGGACCAGGATTCCGGGACTTCACGCAAGTTCCAGATCGTCGGTTCGACCGAAGCGGATCTCGCCGGCGGCAAGCTGTCGTCCGAGTCCCCGATCGGTGCCGCGCTGATCGGCGGCAAAGTCAACGAAATCGTCAAGATCCCGGCCCCCAAGGGCCTGGAGAAGCAGTTCAAGATCACCAAGATCGAAGCTGCGTAGATTCCCGTGGCCGGACGATGACCGAGCCTGAAGTCAGCACCCTGCTCGCCGAGAGGCGGCAGAAGCTGGACCGCCTCCGCGAGGCGGGCATCGATCCGTTTCCGCACACCTTCACCGGTCGTGAGGAAATCGCGACCCTCCTGGCCCAGCACGAAGGCCTGGAGGCCGGCGCCGAGACCGACGTCATCCACCGGGTTGCCGGCCGGGTCGTCGGTCGCCGCGGCCATGGCAAGGCGGCTTTCATCGACCTGCGGGACGCATCCGGCCAGATCCAGCTACACGCCAAGGCCGATGTGCTCGGCGAAGAGGCTTTCGCTCTGATCGACGACCTCGACCTGGGCGACATCCTCGGCATCGAGGGCCGCGCCGTGGTCACCAGGCGCGGCCAGCTCTCGATCGAAGTAAAGACCTGGCAGATCCTCGCCAAGTCGCTGCGCCCGCCGCCGGACAAGTTCCACGGCCTCGAGGACACCGAGACCCGCTATCGCCGGCGGGAACTGGACCTGATCGCCAACGAAGACAGCCGGGAGATCTTCCGGATCCGCGCCAGGACGGTGTCCGAGACCAGGCGCTGGCTGGACGACCACGGTTTCTTCGAAGTCGAGACCCCCGTTCTCCAGCCGCTCTACGGCGGAGCGCTGGCCAAGCCTTTCACCACCCACCACAACGCACTCGACCGGGACCTCTACCTGCGGATCGCGACCGAGCTGTACCTGAAGCGCTGCGTGGTCGGGGGCATCGACCGGGTCTACGAACTCGGCAAGGACTTCCGCAACGAAGGCATCTCGATGAAGCACAACCCCGAGTTCACGATGCTCGAATGGTACGAGGCCTACGCCGACTACGAAAAGACCGCCGCCGACCTCGAGAGCCTCGTTTCCGAAGTCGCGACCACTGTCCTCGGCAAGCCGGAGATCGAGCGCGAAGGGCGCACCATAGATCTCAGCCCTTCCTGGCACCGGATCACGATGCGCGACGCGATCTTTGACAGGTCGGGGATCGACATCGAGAAGGAGATCACCCGCGAAGGACTGGCCGCGGCGATGGGGGTCGAACTCGATGAAAAGGTTGGCTGGGGCAAGCTCGTCGACACGCTCTTCTCGAAGCAGGTCGAGCCCGAACTGATCGAGCCGACTTTCATCCTCGACTACCCGGTCGAGCTTTCACCCTTCGCCAAGGCCCACCGTGAGAAGGAAGGCGTGGTCGAGCGGTGGGAGGCCTTCATCGGCGGGGTGGAGATCGCCAACTCGTTCACCGAGCTGAATGATCCTGACGAGCAGCGCCGCCGCTTCGAGCAGCAGGCTGCCGAGATGGACCGCGGCGACGATGAGACCCAGCCCTACGATGAGACTTTTATCGAGGCACTCGAACAGGGCATGCCGCCGACCGGTGGAGTGGGTCTCGGCATCGACCGCCTGGTGATGATGCTGACCAATACCTCCTCGCTGCGGGAAGTGGTTCTCTTCCCGGCGATGCGCGAATGAGATCCGCTATCGGGGCGGTTCCGGGGCGCCCGGGCCGAAGTAGGCCATTGACCTGTAGATCCGTTTGAGCCCACGCAGGCTGCCGGCGAATCCACGACTCGGCGCCTGCATCACCCGCAGGCTCTGATGGCAGTAAGTGGCGTCGTAGAAGCTGTAGTCGAATACGGCGAGGCCCCGGAATCTCCCGCCATTGCCCTGGACGCTGTACCGGTTGGTCTGCCTGAAATACGCTGATCCCACCTGGCGCACTCGACCGACCTGGGTGAAGCGCACGCCGTTCCGGCGAAGATTTTGACGCTGTCCGGCCATGAAACTGTTGGCCGAAGCCTGCAGGGAGTTGGCCGGGACGCAGAAAATACCGGAGAATCCCCAGTCGATCACGTGGCTGCCAGACGGCGAAGAAACGGTGATCCCCTGCTTGCCGTACGAAGCATCCCAGTTGGAGGGTCCGGTCCAGGACCAGAACGGGCCGCGGTGGACGGTGTCCCTGGCTTCGGCCGCGCTGGCAGGGCCGAGCACGATGAACAGACTGAGGATTACGGCGACAATTCCAGATCGCTTCATTACGCAACGATAACGCGACGGGCCGATGTGAATGAAATGGTTGCCGGGCAGGTAACCTCGGGTAACAGTCAATTGACCTTTCAGGAGCAGCCTTGAACGAGAACAACCGCAAACTTCATGACCAGGGCCAAAGCCTTTGGGTCGACAACATCACCCGCGCCATGCTGGACGACGGCACGCTCGAGAAGTACATCGCCGAGCTCTCGGTGACCGGCCTCACTTCCAATCCGACCATCTTCGAGAAGGCGATCGGCGGAGGTCACGACTACGACGCCCAGATCGCAGAACTCGCCGCGAACGAATCCGATCCGGAGAAGATCTTCTTCGAGCTGGCGATCGACGACCTGCGCCGCGCGGCTGACCTCTTCGCCGACACCTTCACCCGCACCGCCGGAGTCGACGGTTTTGTCTCGCTCGAAGTCTCGCCGCTGCTGGCCGACGACACCGATGGCACGACGCAGGCAGCGCTCAGCCTCCACGCTCAGGCCTCCCGCGACAATCTCTTCATCAAGATTCCCGGCACGCCCGCCGGATTGCCTGCCATCGAAGAGGCGATCTTCCGGGGTGTGCCGGTCAACGTGACCCTCCTGTTCGACGCCGCGCAGTACGTCGCGGCCGCCGATGCCTACATGAAGGGTGTCGAGCGCCGGATCGAAGCCGGCCTGAACCCGGCCGTGAACTCGGTCGCTTCACTTTTCGTGAGCCGCTGGGACGCAGCGGTCATCGACGACGTCTCACCCGAACTGCGAGCCAAGCTCGGCATCGCGATCGGCCAGCAGGCCTACGCCGCCTACCGCGAGCTGATCGCCAGCGACCGCAGCCAGCGGCTCGCCAACGAAGGCGCGATGACCCAGCGCCTGCTGATGGCCAGCACCGGCACCAAGGACCCGGAAGCCTCGGACGTGCTCTACATCGAGGCACTCGGCGCGCCGAACACGGTCAATACGATGCCGGAGGCGGCCCTGCTCGCTTATGCCGACCACGGTGTGACTGGCGCCCCGATCTCCCCTGACGGCGGCACTGCCGGGGATGTGCTCGCGGAATACGCCACCGCCGGCTTCGACGTCGACGAGCTCGCCGCAAGGTTGCAGTCGGAAGGCAAGGACTCCTTTGCCAAGTCCTGGCACAGCCTGATCGACACCATTAAGGGGCAATTGTCCTGAGGAGTAAGGGTCTCGCCGCCTGATCTCCGCGCGACGGCGTGGAGATCAGGCGGCAGGACCCGTTCCTAAATTGTCTGGCTGGCCAGGGTCGAGAAGACGGTGCGCAGCAACCTCAGGCTGCGCGCATTGCCGCGGGACGGTGCGCCGATCGACAGGAAGCGCTGGCCGCAGGTGCCGAAGCTGTCGACCGCGAACACGTCCATCGTCAGCTCACCCCTGATCTGCTGTCCGTTTCGTTTGCGCCCGACCCATTTGGTCTTCTGCCGGAAGTAGACGGTGTCGAGCTGCTGAATGCGGCCGATCGAAGTGAACCGGGCAGTCCGGAGAGGCTTCGAGTAAAGCCCGAATCCTCCACCGGCCGTGTCGCGGTAGTTGTTGCGGAGGCTCCGGAACCATTCACCGGCGGAGTTCGGGCAAACGACGCCGCCCGAGCCGAACTTCAGCCAGAGCTTGCCGGTCGGTGAGGCGACGTTGATGTCGTTCGCTCCCGAGGAGGCAAACCACGACTCCGGGCCGTACCAGACCCAGTTCGCTTCCTTGTGGCGGACGAAATTGGACGGGAGTGCTCCCGAGGCCTGGGGTGGCGGCGCTGCCGCAGAAAATAGAAGGGCGCAGCAAAGCACCACCCCGGCAATCCAGATTGCCCCGACTCGCCTGTTCCCTGTCACCGTTTCCATGAACGGAGCCTATCCGGGTGGCTTCGTGGCATCAAGTCAGGCGGGGAGGGCCGGGAGCGACCCTCGTTATACTGGGCATCAGCCGAAAACCGCCGACCAACCATCGATAATAAGACCAACCGCCGAAACTAAAACCATTCCGAGAGGTTTGAGGTAGAAGAAGAACTTGTTCGAAAGATTCACAGAACGCGCCCGTCAAGTAGTCGTCCTCGCCCAGGAAGAAGCGCGGACGCTCAAGCACAACTACATCGGCACCGAGCACATCCTGCTGGGCCTGTTGAGAGAAGAAGAAGGACTCGCGGCCCGTGTGCTCGAGTCACTTGACATCACGGTTGAACGTGTTCGCGCCCAGGTCGTCCGCATCGTCGGGTCGGGCGAAGAAGTCACCTCCGGTCAGATCCCCTTCACACCGCGCGCCAAGAAGGTCCTCGAACTCGCCCTGCGCGAGGCTCTGAGCCTTGGCCACAACTACATCGGCACCGAGCACATCCTGCTGGGACTCGTTCGGGAGAACGAAGGTGTCGCCGCCCGCATCCTGCTCGACTTCGACGCCGACTCCGACAAGATCCGCAACGAAGTCATCCGCATGCTCTCCGGACCCGGTGGCCGCCGCCCCGGCCAGAGCGGACAGAGCTCCGGTTCCGGACAGGCCGCTGAAGGTGGCAAGAAGTCTTCGAAGCTGCTCGACCAGTTCGGTCGCAACCTGACCAAGCTCGCCGAAGACGGCAAGCTCGATCCGGTAGTTGGACGCGAAACCGAGATCGAACGCATAATGCAGATCCTTTCCCGTCGGACCAAGAACAACCCGGTCCTGCTCGGTGAGCCCGGCGTCGGCAAGACGGCCGTGGTCGAAGGCCTCGCTTCCCGGATCATCAAGGGCGAAGTCCCCGAGATGCTGCGCAACAAGCAGATCTACACCCTCGATCTGGCGGCGCTGGTTGCCGGCTCCAAGTACCGCGGTGAGTTCGAGGAACGCCTGAAGAAGGTCATGAAGGAGATCGCCCAGCGCGGCGACATCGTCCTGTTCATCGACGAGATCCACAACCTCGTTGGTGCCGGCGCGGCCGAAGGTGCGATCGACGCAGCCTCGATCCTCAAGCCAGCCCTGGCCCGCGGCGAGATCCAGACGATCGGTGCGACCACCCTCGACGAGTACCGCAAGTACCTCGAGCGCGATTCAGCCCTGGAGCGCCGCTTTCAGCAGATCCGCGTCGACCAGCCGACCCCGGAACAGACGGTCAAGATCCTTGAAGGGCTGCGCGAGCGTTACGAGCAGCACCACAAGGTCCAGATCTCCGATGAGGCTCTCGAGGCCGCCGCCGAACTGGCTGACCGCTACATCTCCGACCGGTTCCTGCCGGACAAGGCGATCGACCTGATCGACGAAGCCGCATCAAGGATGCGCATCAAGTCGATGACGGCCCCGCCGGTCTACCGCGACCTCGAAGAAGAGATCGAGACCGCGCGCCGCGAGAAGGAAGCTGCGATCGAGGCCCAGGAGTTCGAGAAGGCCGCCAACCTGCGCGACACCGAACGCCAGCTCACCACCAGGAAGCGCCAGCTCGAAGAGGAGTGGGCCGAAGGTGAAGAGACCGAGCGCCCGGTCCTCGGCGAAGAAGAGATCGCCGACATCGTTTCGATGTGGACCGGCATCCCGGTCTTCAAGCTGACCGAAGCAGAGACCAAGAAGCTGATCGAGATGGAAGGCGAGCTGCACAAGCGCGTAATCGGCCAGGAGGCCGCGATCCAAGCTGTCTCCAAGGCGATCCGCCGCTCCCGCGCCGGAATCAAGGATCCGAAACGTCCCGCCGGCTCATTCGTCTTCCTCGGCCCCTCGGGCGTCGGCAAGACCGAGCTCGCCCGCACCCTCGCCGAATTCCTGTTCGGTGACGAAGATTCGATGGTCCGCATCGACATGTCCGAGTACATGGAGAAGCACGCGGTCAGCCGCCTGGTTGGCTCGCCTCCCGGTTACGTCGGTTACGACGAGGGCGGCCAGCTCACCGAAGCCGTGCGCCGCAAGCCGTACTCGGTACTCCTGCTTGACGAGATCGAGAAGGCCCACCCGGACGTCTTCAACATCCTGCTTCAGATCCTGGAGGACGGTCGCCTGACCGACTCACAGGGCCGCACCGTGGATTTCCGCAACGCGATCATCATCATGACCTCGAACATCGGGGCCAACGAGATCGCGCGCAATCAGGGCATCGGCTTCACCGTCTCCGATGACACCGGCATCACTTATGACGACATGAAGGGTCGCATCATGAGTGAGCTGCGGAAGGTCTTCCGCCCGGAGTTCCTCAACCGGATCGACGAAGTGATCGTCTTCCACAAGCTGACCCGCGAAGAAGTGCGCGAGATCATCGAGCTGATGATCGGCCGCGTCCGCAACCAGGTCGCCGAGCACGAACTGATGCTCGAACTCGACAACGGTGCCAAGGATTTCCTGGTCGACAAGGGCTGGGATCCGTCAATGGGTGCGAGGCCCCTGCGCCGCGCAATCCAGCGCTACATCGAGGATCCGCTCGCTGACGAGGTACTGAAGGCCGGCGGGGGCGACTCCGTTGCAGGCTCGCTGGTCACCGTCAAGTTCGACGAATCCGCCGGCGAAGACGACGCGCCGCTCAAGCTGAAGATCACCAAGCCTCGCAAGAAGCCGAAGAAGGCGAAGAAGGACGACGAACCCGAAAAGGTCGGTGTCGCCTCCACGCCTGAAACCACCGGTAGCACCAAGCCGAGCGACCCCGCAGAAGGCGGCGGCGAATCGGCCGAATCAGCCGCCGGGTAGGACCCGCAACTTCAGGGTTTGACCCCGGTTATAGACTCCACCCAGGTTAAGAGGGAGTCGAGGAGAGGTGCGGAGAATTTCCAAATTGCGAGTTACCGTCATTGTGGCTGGCGCCATGCTTGTCGCCTGCCTTCTGCCGACCCTGGCGCAGGCCGGGTGGACCAGCCCTTTGCCGGTCAACGGCACTGGTCCGGACACGACCGGCACCCAGATCGCCGGCAACCCGGACAGCGCTCCTCTGGTCGTCTGGACCAAGCCGATCCTCGGGATCAACACGGTTCAGGCAGCGCACCTCGGCGATAACGGAACAACCGGACCTGTCCTGACGCTCTCTTCCGCGGGCCAGAACGCCGAGAACCCGGTTGTGTCGATGTCACCGAATGGCAACGCTGTCGTGGCCTGGGTCTGGACCAACGGCGTCAATGACGTGATCCAGTCGGTGACGGTTACGCAGTCCGATGAAGTGAGCGCCGTGGCAGATCGCTCCGCTGTCGGTCCTGCCGGTGAGGATGCGGCCGCTCCGCGCGTCGCGATCCTCGATGACCGGACTAGCGCGATCACCTGGCGCAAATTCAACGGAACCAAGTTCATCGTGCAGGCCCGGGTTGTGAACTCGTCCGGAACCGCCTTTGACATCCGGGACATCGAAGCTCTCTACGACCAGAACACGGACTTCCCCGACATCGCGGCGATCTCCGACGGCACCTTCAAGGTCGTGTGGGCCGAAGGCACGGGTGATTTCGGCAACGTCGGGACTCAGGGCGTAAACGCCGACGGCTCGATGCCGCTGCCGCCGACTTACGCGTTCCCGACGACCGCTTTCATCGACGGAGTCACGGTTGATTCCGGCGTGACCGGCGAGCCCTCGGGCGCCAGGATCGTCGGCTTCACCACCGATGGCAACAGCGCCATCGGCTGGCTGCGGGACATCCCGACCGACCCGGAAGTTCCCTCTACCGCGGTGCGTTCGGTGGAGAGCACCGGGTTCAGCGGCATCATCCTCGGCACCCCCACCAGGCTTTCTCCGGATACACACGACGTATCCCAGTTCTCGCTCGCCAAAAGCGCGACCCAGATGGGTACGAACGATGAAGGCGTCCAGACCCTCCTTGGCGGAAACCTCGCGATCGCCTCCTGGACCACCGAAGATCCGGGCAACCGCAAGGTCGAAGTCAGGAAACTGACCCAGAGCGGTGGCCTCGGAATCACCGCGGTCGTCTCCGGTGCCGTCGGTACCGAGGGCTTCCCACAGGCTGCCCTCAGCCTCCAGAACTGGGCGACTGTGACCTGGTTCGAAAGCACCGGAAACCCGTTGGTCGACAACGCCAAAGCGAGTCGACTGACGCCAGGTGGCCTGGTCTCCGGTCCGGTCGAGAACTTCACCACGGGCTCGCTCACTTCGACCAGCAATCCAGGTGTTGCGGCCGGCGCCAATGGCGTTCCTTCAGTGGTCTTCGACGCGACCGACAACGGCAACTTGTTGGATACGCAGGTCTCCGTCTTCAGCGACCCCGGTCTGCCCACGATTTCCCCGGCTGATCTCGCTTTCGGTGGGCACATCCTCAACATCAAGACAAAGACCCGCTCGGTATTCCTGCTCAGTACCGGGTCAACTTCGAACTTCGTCCAGAACATCGGCATCACTGGCGCCGACGCTTCCGAGTTCACACTCGCGGGAGCCTCCGACTGCTCGCCGTCGATCAGCCCGGGTGAGCTCTGCTCGATCGGCGTGAACTTCACGCCGACCTCCAAGGGTTCGAAGACCGCCCAGTTGACTGTCCAGACGGAAGGCGGTCCCGTGGTGGCCGACATCACCGGCAACGGAATCAACCGCACCCGGGTCTCGTTGGGCGTCAAGCCGAAGAACATCGCGACCCGCAAGGGGAAGACGAAGAAGGTCACCGCGACCGTGACCAACAACGGGGGCCTTCAGGCCACCGGGGTAAAGGTCTGCGCCTACGGCAACAAGCGGACCATCCGGCCGAAGAAGAAATGCCAGACGATCGGTGCCCTGGCGGTTGGTCAGACGGTCAAGCGGAAGTTCTCGCTGCGTCTCAACAGCAAGGCCAAGAAGGGCAAGAAATACACGGTCAACTTTCAGATGAAGTCGAACAACGCCAACAGCCGCCGGGCCAGCAGCAAGCTCAAAGCCAAGAACTAACGTCCGACGAAGAAGGGCTGCTTCCAGGTCTGCTCGGCGCGGCGGAACTTGATCATGTCGAGGTAACCCTCGACACCGACGTCCTTCGGCCACCAGCGACCGGAGAACCAGGCGCCCATGCTGCCCTGGAGATCGCCGGCCCGGTACGGCTCGCCGTTGCCGCTGACCGTGTTCAGCCAGGTCTGGGTGCCATCGAAGTAGGAGCGGATGATGCCGCCGTAGTAGTCGGCGTTGAAGGCGGTGAAGTAACGGGCGATCTTGCAGTCATTCCAGCAGTGGTAGGGGCGACGCACCTGATAGATGCCGAATGAGTCGCCTTCGTCACCCCGGGTCTCCATCTCCCACCAGGATTCGACCGTCGCGGCGGCTCGCATGATCTCCGTATTGATGCCCCACTTGTGTGAGGCCCACTGAATGATCTCGTCGGTGGTTCCCTTGAAGCGGCCGTCGACGTAACGCTTGTAAGGCATGTCGCTCTTGGCACGCCATTTCTTCAGCAGCTTCTTTCCGGGTACCCGGTGGTTCGACTTGCTGTTCTGCGGGCGCGGTTCCCACTTCGTCCGATTGACGAGTTTTGCCGCGGCTTTGCTCGTGCGCGGACCCCAGCCGACTCCCTTGGTCTTCTCGACTGAAGCGGAGGCGAACGACGGCGCGAAGAGCATGGCCAGCAGGAGCAGGCATGTAGAAATGCGAAGTTTCACTGCAAACAGTCTGACAAGCCAGCCTTTTCGCAACTTAAGGATCGGGTCCTGGCGCCAGTATTCCGCGCGGAGCGTGGAATACAGGCAGCGAGACCCTAAAGCTCGTCTTCAGTAGGCATGCGCAGGTGCAGGATCATGTCGAAGGGCACATCCATCACGCCCATCGCGTTCAGCAGCACTCCGGAGGCGAAAAACTGGGCAACCTGTTGCGGCGTCGCCCCGGTCATTGCTTCGATTCTGGCGAAAGTGCCCATGAACGCTTCGCGGATCTGCGGCTGGAGGTCCGGGTGGCCGCTGGCCGCGAGGATCTGGAGGTGGCACTGGACCCAGGCTTCGTCCTTGAGCAGGGCGAGGTAAGCGATGCCCATCTTTCGCAGGCGTTCGTACGGCGAATCCTCTTCTTTGATCTCGTCTTCGAAGATCAGCAGCATCCGCTCGTAGAGGGCCTTCTGACAAGCCAGGAAGAGGTGGCGTTTGTTCTCGAAAAGGGCGTAGATGTAAGGCTGCTGGATGCCTGCCCGCTCGGCGATCATCAAAGTGGTGGTGCCGTCGAAGCCACGCTTCCCGAATTCGATCAGGGCGGCATCGATGACGTCGGCTCGCCGCTCTGCCTGTGGTACCCGCAGTTTCTTCTTGTGCGTATTTGGCGTCGGTGCCTGTGTAGCCATCCTGCCTCTGATCGTAGACATTTGCGTACGCGATGAAACATCAATTGCCCACCGCGAAGTACGACAGAGTGTATGGCTTGATCACTTCGGGTGATCCCGGCTGGGAAAGGCACCAGGAGTTTTGCCCCGCGAAGCCGCTAGCGAGTGGCGATCACGGCTTCGGCGGCTTTCTGGGCCGCTTCGACCTGACTGGCGACGAGGTCGAGGCCGTTCTCCCAGAAGGCGGGATCGGTGAGGTCGACGCCAACCAGCTTGCCGAGCTCCTCGGGGGACTTCGAACCGCCTGACGCCAGCATCTCGAGGTATCCGGGCACGATTTCGTCGCCTCGCTCCTCATAGATCCGGTAAACCGAAAGCGCGAGCAGCTGGCCGTAGGAATAGGCATAGACGTAGCCGGGCGAGCCGATGAAGTGCGGCACGTAGGACCACCACGAGCCGTAGCCCTCGGTCACTTCGACCGAATCACCGAGCAGGTCGACCTGGGTCTCGGTCCAGATCTCGCTGAAGCGCTCCACCGAAAGTTCACCTTCGGTGCGCCGGGCGGTGTGGACCTGATCCTCGAACTGGTTCATGGCGATCTGGCGGAAGATCGTTGCGATCTGGCCTTCGACCGACTCGGAAAGAAGGCCGAGCCTCGACGCCGGGTCCTTCTCGGCTTCGAGCAGCCGGCCGAAGACCAGTTCCTCGGCGAAGACGGAGGCGGTCTCGGCGACGGTCAGTGGTGTGTCCTGGTGGAAGATTCCCTGGCGGCCGGCGAGGGTCTGGTGGAGGCCGTGACCGAGTTCGTGGGCGAGGGTGAGAACATCGCGGCGCTTGTCGGTGTAGTTCAGCATCACGTAGGGGTGAACTGAAGGAACTGTCGAGGCGCTGAAAGCTCCACCGCGCTTGTTCGGACCGGGGGGTGCATCGATCCAGCGGCCTTCGAAGAACCGCTCGACAACGTCGCCGGCTTCCGGCGAGAGTGAAGTGAAAGCTTCCTGGACGATGGTGCGTCCTTCGTCCCACTCGATCTTTTCGTCGTCGACCGCGATCGCGGCCATGCGGTCGTAGTCGGCGAGGCGATCGACCCCGAGCAGGCGGGCCTTGGTCCGATACCAGGAACGGGCCATCTCGTAGCGGCCCTTGACCGCCTCAACCAGAGCCTCGACCGACTCATCCGAAGCTTCGTTCGAGAGATTGCGGGTGGCGAGCCAATGCGGGTATCCGCGCAGGCGGTCAGAGATCGCCTTTTCCTGAAGCAGGGTGTTGAAGACGTAGGCGCGGGTGCGAATGCCGGGCTGGAGGGACTCGGTCACCGCTTCGGCCGTGGTCTTTCGTACCTCCCGGTCGGGATCGTGGAGGCCCGAGAGGGCGATGTCGAGCGAGACCGGTTCTTCCTGGCCTGGCAGATCGACCCGGATGGCCGAGGTGAGTTCGTCAAAGAGCCGGCTCCAGGCGCCTCCGCCGACCACGGAAAGTTCGGTGACGATCTTCTCCTCCGGGGCGCTCAGCAGGTGGTCGCGGTAGCGGCGTTCGTTCCGCAGGTGGTGTTCGCAGAACTCGAGGCCGGGAGTGGCCAGGAGTGTCTCTGCCTGCTTATCATCGAGCGCTGCCCATTCGAGGTCGAAGAAGAGCAGCTTGGTCTGGATCACTGTTGCCCGTTCGGAGCCCATCTGAAGCAGGGCGCCGTTGGTCGGATCGGCGGTGTCGGCGGCGAACCGCAGATGCGCATAGTTGAGCGCCCGTCCCGCGAGGTCGGAGATGTCGGCGAGGGCATTCATAGCTTCGATCAGGCTTTCACCGTCGAGTTCGGCCACTTTGCCGTCGTACTTCGCGGCGAAAGAGTCCGAAAGTGCATCGGATTCGTCGAGCAACTTCGAGACCGCGGCCTCCGGATCGGATGAATCGATGCCTTCAAGCAGGTCGTCGAGGTTCCAGATGACTTCTTCGAGGGCGCTCACCTCAGGCTGCTTTTGATTTCAGGTCGCGGCGGACGATCCAGTCACCGATCAGCGAACCGATCGCTCCGCCGGTGATCAAGGTGATCAGCGGGAACCACCAGCCCCACCACTTGTGGACCGAGCCATAGGCACAAAGTCCGATCAGGATGAGGAAGAAGAAGCCGTGGATCGGGCCGAGGACCGACACGACGCCATGTTCGTCGGCGAACCAGCGGGATGCCCAGACAAGCGGGATCAGGAGCAGGAAGTCGATGATCGCGACGATCGCGATCCAGTTGAGGAATTTCATCTCGCGGGGAGATCCGGCGACCGGTGCGGGGGACGTCTCTGAGGGGTTCATGTGGCTTCGGAAGCTATCAGGGCACAGTCGTTGCGCTACCGTCTCGAGCATGAATCATCAGACCCCGGAACTCGGCATTGCTGCCGTCGGAACCTGGAGCGGTGGTCGCTTCCTCCACTTCGGAGAGGCGATTCCCGAGGACCGGTTGATCGACTTGCTGACCCCGGGTGGCGGAATCGACACGGTCATGACCGCCGATGCCTACGGGGTAGGGGAAGCCGACGAAGTCCTGGGCAAGGCGGTTGCCGATACCCCTCGCGACGACTTCAAGTTGATCGGCGCGATCGGCCACGATTTCTACAACGCAGAGCGGGACGGCCCGCGCGGATTCCCGCGCTTCACCTCGCCCGACCTGCGCGGACCGGACACCTACTCCGATTACATCCGCATGGCGACCGAGAAGCAACTGGAGCGCCTCGGACAGGACCGACTCGACCTGCTCCTGCTCCACAATCCGGATCGCATCGGGTACACCTCGGAGGTCGTCTGGGAGGCGATGGCGGGACTTCGGGACGAAGGTCTCACCGACATGATCGGAGTTGCTCCCGGGCCCGCAAACGGCTTCACGCTCGACCTTCTCGACTGCTTCGGCCGCTTCGGTGACCTGCTCGACTGGGCGATGATCATCCTCAACCCGTTCGAGCCCTGGCCCGGCAGCTACGTGCTCGACGCGGCCGCGCGGAAGGACGTGAAGGTCCTGACCCGGGTGGTCGACTACGGCGGCCTCTTCTGGGACATCCTTCGGCCTGGCGCGGAACTCGGAAAGACCGATCACCGCGGTTACCGCCCGGCCGGCTGGATCGAGGCCGGGGTGGAGAAGCTCGACCGAATCCGCCCGATCGCCGTTCGGCATGACCTGACCCTGATGCAGCTCGCCTGCCAGTGGAACCTCGCCCATCCGGCGGTCGAGTGCGTAGCCCCGACCCTGATCCAGGAGATCGGACCGGCCGCGAGGCCGATCGAGGAGATGCGAAAGGAACTCGCCGACCTCCCGACCGAGATCCGCCTCACCCCCGAGGAGATCCAAGAGATCGCGGAAATCGGCAACAACTTTGGATCGATGAAACTCAAGGGTGGATCGCCCGACTTCGAGGGCGACGAAAAACCCGATGGCTGGCCGCTTAACCCAGAACTCGAAGCCGCCGCAGACCGATGGGGCATTGACCCCGTGAAGGACCTCGTCAAGGCCTAGGTACGGGGTGGACCGCGGGGACACGTCCGGAGGATACGTCCCCGTTGACGGGCCGCGGGATGATTTCGCCTCTGGACCACATCCTCTGGACGCGTCCCCGCAGTCCACACCCTTCAGGAGCGCGGGGCGAGTCCGTCCACCGTGGTCCTTAACCTCACACGGTGGCGAAGATTCGATCTCAACACGTTTGTCAGTCCTGTGGCCACGTTGCCATGGCGTGGACCGGCAGGTGTCCCGACTGCGGTGAGTGGAACACGCTCGTCGAGTCGGTCGTTCCGCCCAAGGCGGCGGCCGGTAAAGCCCGTGCGGCGGCATCGGCTGCTTCTGGCAAGCCGGTGCTGCTGCGTGACGTCGTTGCCCTGGAGACGGCCCGGTATGCGACCGGGATCGGCGAACTTGACCGGGTACTCGGTGGCGGGATCGTTCCCGGTTCGCTGATCCTGCTCGGTGGTTCGCCGGGCATCGGCAAGAGCACTCTGACCGGCATGGCGATGGCGAATCTCCAGGCTTCAGGCATCGAAACCCTTTACGTGTCGGGCGAAGAATCGGCAGCACAGGTGCGATTGCGCGCCGAGAGGCTCGGTCCGGCTGCGCTCCAGGTGCGGGCATTGGCCGAGAACTCGCTGGAGACGATCCTCGCGACGGTCGAGTCGGAGAAGCCGAAAGTCGTCGTCATCGACTCGATCCAGACCATGCATTCGTCCGACCTCACCGGCGCTCCCGGTTCGGTCGGACAGGTCCGCGAGGCGGCCGGACGCCTGGCCGAGGTCGCCAAGCGCCTCGAGATCGCGGTGATCCTGGTCGGACACGTGACCAAGGAAGGCAGCCTCGCCGGCCCCCGGGTGCTCGAGCACCTGGTCGACTGCGTGCTCCAGTTCGAAGGCGAGCGCGAGCGCACCTACCGCACCCTCAGGGCGATCAAGAATCGGTTTGGCGCCACAAGTGAGGTCGGGGTATTCGAGATGCGCTCGGGCGGACTGACGGAAGTCACCGACCCTTCCGCCCGTTTCGTCGAGGAGGCGACCGGCGCGCTCGGCTCGGTCGTCCTTGCCTCGATGGAAGGCACCCGCCCGGTGCTGGTCGAGGTTCAGGCCCTGGTCTCGCCTTCGGAGCTCGAGATTCCCCGCAGGGTGGTCAACGGGATCGACCGCAATCGCCTCAGCATGATCCTCGCCGTTCTCGCCCGTCACGCCGGGGTCGGACTCGGCACATCTGACGTCTTCGTGAACGTGGTCGGCGGGGTTCGGGTGGACGAGCCCGGAGCGGATCTGGCGGTCGCCCTGGCGGTCGTTTCGGCTCAGCGAGGACAGCCTCTGGAAGGCGATGGCGGAGGTCCCCTGGCCTGCTTCGGGGAGCTCGGCCTGACAGGTGACCTGCGCTTTGTCGGACACGCTGACAGGCGCGTCGCTGAGGCCGTGAAGTTCGGACTTGGCCCGGTCGTCGGACCGCGGTCGAAAGAGGCCCAGAAAGGCCTCAAAGGCTGCGGTTCGGTGCGAGAGGCCGTCCGGGCCGTGATGGAGGGGTCAAACCGGCAAATCGCCGCCTGAATCAGCCTCCAAAGCAGAAAATTTCACCCCAAAATGGAGGATTCCGGCCTCCGGCCGACACGTTCTTCGCAAGGCCCTGCCCGAAATCGCGGCAGACCGCATTATAAAGCGAAATCTGGCATAATTAGGGGGTGTCACCAGCCGTAGAAAGTGATCTAGCGCACCTGTCTGAACGTCAGGATCCCCGGCTTTTGCGTGCCATTGACGCCGTCGCGCCGGGTACCGACCTTCGTGAAGGCATCGACAACATCGTCCACGCCCGGACGGGTGGTCTGATCGTGGTCGGAGAGACCGAAGACTTCGCTTTCATGCTCTCCGGAGGCATCCGGCTCGACATCGATTACACCCCGGCGATGCTCTACCAGGTGGCCAAGATGGACGGCGCCATTCTGATCAACCAGGACGCGACCAAGATCAGCTGGGCCAACGTCCAGATGATGCCCGATCCGACCATCCATTCTTCGGAGACCGGGACCCGTCACCGCACCGCCGAACGCATCTCGAAGCAGGTCGACGCCCTGGTCATCGCGATCTCCCAGCGCCGCGAGGTTGTCTCGCTTTACCTCGAAGGTGCCAAGTACATCCTTCAGGACATCCCTTCGGTCCTCGCCAAGTCGAATCAGGCCCTGGCGACGCTGAACAAGTATCGCTCGCGGCTCGATGAACTTTCCCAGCGGCTTACCCGCTCCGAGTTCAACGGCAACGTCGTGCTTTACGACGCCCTTGCCGTCCTTCAGCGGTCGGAGCTCGTCTCCCGCATGGCGGTCGAAGTCGAGCGTTACATCGTCGAACTCGGCACCGAGGGCCGCCTGATCGAGATGCAGCTCGAAGAAACCATGGTCGGCGTGAATTCGGACCGTTCCGCGCTGATCCGCGATTACTCGGTCGAAGATTCCGAAGAAAGCCTCCAGTACGTCACCGAGCAGGTTGCGGCGCTTTCACATCAGGACGTGCTCGACTTCGGTGCGCTCGCCGAGATCCTCGGCTACGACCGCAAGGTCAACACGCTCGACTTCCCGATCGAGGCCCGCGGCTACCGGCTGCTCGGCCGGGTCCCGCGCCTCCCCAAACTTGTCGTCCAGAAGATCGTCCAGCAGTTCGGCAGTCTCGAGGAGGCCCTCAGGGCCCCCGACGAGGAACTGGCTTCGGTGGACGGTGTCGGTCCTTCACGGGCCAAGGACATCCGTGAAGGTGTGAGGCGGCTCCAGGAGTCCGTCCTCTCCGACCGGTTTTTGAATACATGACGGCTTGTGCCGTCGCTACGAAGCAAAGGAGCATCTGATTTCTGACTCAGACGCAGTGAAAGACGAAGAACTCGAAGACATTGAGATTGCACCGATCGTGTACTCGTTCGAGGAAGGCGACAAAGTCGTATACCCGCACCACGGAGCCGGTGTTGTGCTCAAGAAGGAGAGCACCGATCTGCTCGGCGAAACCCGTGAGTACCTGACAATCAAGATCCTCCACAACGACCTCACCGTCAAGGTCCCGACGGAGAACGCCGGCATCGCCGGACTCCGCCCGGTGATCGACGAAGACGAGATCAAGAAGGTCATCTCGGTCCTTTCGGATGAAGTCTCCGACATGCCGAAGAACTGGAACCGACGGTTCAAATACAACAAAGAGAAGATCAAGACGGGCAACGTCTTCGAGCTGGCAGAGGTCGTTCGCAACCTCGCACTTCGTGAGATGGAGAAGGGCCTCTCGACCGGTGAGAAGCAGATGTACACCCGCGCCAAGAAGATCCTCGCTTCCGAGTTCATGTACGCCCTGGACAAGGACGAAGAAGGCGCCGAGGAGTACCTCGACGGACTGCTCGAAGAGCGTTTCGAAGCATCGGTAGCTGCAGCCGCAGCCGCCTGAGTCACCCGTGGCCGACGGCCCCGTGGAGGGGCCCAGGGACATGGCAGGGATCGCAACAGCACTGATCGTGGCGGCTGGTTCCGGGCAAAGGCTCGGAGCCACCGTCCCGAAGGCGCTGGTTCCGGTCGGCGGGCGGCCGATGTACGACTGGTCGCTTGTTGCCTGCCGGGAAGCGAACTCGGTCAGCCGGATCGTGATCGCGGTTCCTCCCGGATCCGCTGGCGACTTTCTGGCTGGTGATGCCGAACTGGTGGATGGGGGAGACGCCCGTTCGAAATCGGTGGCGAACGGCCTCGGCCGGGTCGAGACCGAATTCGTCGTCGTCCACGACGCGGCCAGGCCGCTGGTCACCCCGGAGCTGATTGATGCAGCGGTCGGGGCACTGGTCGAGGACGCGGACGTCGATGCCGTGATCGCCGCGGCACCGGTGACCGACACGATCAAGCGGGTCAGCCCGGACGAGGTTGTCACCGGCACCCTCGACCGCAGCGAGCTCCGCTCGGTCCAGACCCCTCAGGTATTTCGTACCGACGCCCTCCGCCGTGCGATCGCGGAGGGAGATGTTGACAACGCCACCGATGATGCTTTTCTGATCGAATCTGCGGGTGGCAGGGTCGCCCTGCTCATCGCACCGCCGACCAACATCAAGATCACCGTTTCATCCGACATCGAACTGGCCGAGCTCCTCCTCGGTGCCGCGACCGGTTCAATAACCCCCCTCGATAAGGATTGACCCTTGCTGACCGATTACCACGTGCACCTCAGGCAGGACGAACTCTCCGCCACCGCGGTTGACCACTTCACCCCGGACAACATCACTAATTACGTCGATGCGGCGACCCGGGCCGGGGTCTCCGACCTCGGCTGTGCCGAGCACATGTACCGCTTCACTGAAGCCCTTTCTGTCTGGAGCCACCCGTTCTGGGAGGAGTGGGCGCTCGACGACCTCGACATGTACTGCGAGACCGTGGCCAGCAGTCCGATCAAGCTCGGCATCGAAGCTGACTACGTGCTTGGTGCCGAAGACCGGCTGGAGGAAATGCTTTCGAAGAGGCCGTTTGACTACGTGATCGGTTCTGTCCACTTCATCGGCGGCAAGTCGATCGACACCGAGGACTTCACGGTCTGGGATGACACCGGCGACGCGGACGAAATCTGGAGCAGGTACTTCGAGACCCTCGCCCGGGCGGCCACTTCCGGCCTGTTCGACATCCTCGCCCACCCGGACCTGGTCAAGGTCTGGGGCCGGGCCCGCCAGCAGCCTTCGCGTGATTTGCGCTTCTTCTACGAGCCGGCGATCGAAGCGATCGTCGAAGCCGGGGTCACGGTCGAGGTCTCGACCGCGGGCCTGCGCAAGGCAGTCGGCGAGATCTACCCGTCACCCGGGTTCATGGACATGTGCGTCGACGCCGGTGCTTCGTTTGCCCTTTCTTCGGATGCACACGAGCCCGGGCAGATCGGTTTCGAATACGACAAGGCCCTGGAGTTCCTCAGCGATCACGGAGTCAGCGAGATCGCGACCTTCAAGGGCCGAAAGCGGACGATGACCTCGCTGGCACCCCACGGCGCCGGGCACGCGACCGACCGGGCCTGAGGTTTACTCGCGTAGCTCGATCCTGCGGATCTTGCCGGTCAGGGTCTTCGGCAGCTCATCGATGAACTCGATCTCCCGCGGGTAGGCGTAAGCGCTGAGTGACCCGCGCACGGCGCTCTTGATCTCCGAGGCGAGCTCGTCCGAAGGCTCGTAACCTTCGTTCAGGACGATGAAAGCCTTGACGATGCTGCCTTTGACTTCGTCCGGGGCGGCAACGGCGGCGGCCTCGTGGACCGCGGGGTGCTCGATGCAGGCCGATTCGACTTCGAAAGGTCCGATCCGGTACCCGGCGGAGATGATCACGTCGTCGGCCCGGCCGGCGTACCAGTAGTAGCCGTCTTCGTCCTGATGGGCGGCATCCTTGGTGTGAAACCACTCGCCTTCGAAGTCGCGGGCGGTGGCCTCGGGGTTCTCCCAGTAACGCAGCGGGTAGTGCGGGTTGGAGCGGGCCTTCAGGCAGATCTCGCCACGCTCGCCGGTGGCGACGGGGTTCTCGTCCGGATCGAGGATCTGAACGTCCCAGCCCGGCATCGGTTTGCCCATGGATCCCTCGCGGATCTCCATGAAGGGGTAGTTGCCACACAGCGGATAGGACTCGCTCAGCCCGTAGTAATCGAGCACGGTGACCCCGTACTGCTCACGGAACCAGCGGATCGCCTCGGGGTTGAGAGCCTCTCCGGCCGAGCAGACCCGGCGAAAGACCTGTGGGTACTTCTCACCGGCGTTCTCGATCGCCATCATCGCCCGCATCGCGGTCGGTGTGGTGAAGACGTTGGTGACTTTGTTCCTCGACAGCACCTCGAGCTGGGTGGCCGGGTCGAAACCGCCTTCGCGGGCGTAGACGTACTGGACCGCACCGAGCCGCCAGGGGCCGATCAGCGGGCAGATTCCCGCCGCCCAGGCCCATTCACCCATGCCGTGGAAGATCTCGCCGTCTTCGACCTGGTGGCTGTAGATGAACTCCTCGTGGGCGAGGATGTAGCGGTGGGCGTGGAGGATGCCTTTTGCAAGTCCGGTCGTGCCGGAGGTGTAATAGATCTGGGCCGGGTCATCGGCCGAGGTGTCGAGGGTCTCGA
>JBPPMT010000131.1:0-17340 GCA_051306195.1 Solirubrobacterales bacterium | reverse complement strand
ATCGGGATCTCGCGGGCTCATTGAAGCCCTCCCGGGCCGTTCCCGTGCCCGCCCGCCAGCCGTGCCTCAACGAGAAAGGGCGGCCTGCTGGCCGCCCTTTCGAGATTCTTCTTCAGCCGTGAGGCTGGTCTACGACTCGTCGTCCCATTCGAACGGCGGGTACTCGGTCGACATGTAGTACATGTAAAACGATGATCGCAGCTGCCAGTTCAGGGCGATGCGGATCACGTCGAAGAGTCCGTCCGGAACCTTCTTGGTGAAAATGATGGTGAAGAAAGCGATGAATGAACAGATCTGCGCCACCATGATGATCAGAGCGGCGACGATCGCGTAAGGAATCACCAGCAACCAGGCGAAAAACGGGCGCCAGCGTGAAACGCGTTCCGGATAGTCGGCAAGCAGCCGGACCGTGTCGTCCGGGGTTTCTTCAAGTGTGAACGGCGGATACTTGTCAGTAATGAGCATCTGGTACGCCGTTACCCGGAGCAACCAGCGCTGAACACCGACCATGAAGTTCCACATTCCTTCCGGGTACTTCGCTGTGAAAAGCACGGCAAAGAAGGAAATGAACGCGACGAATGCCGCCCCGATCAAGAGGAAGAAAAGCACGATGTACTGCGGAATCAGCAGCAGCCACTTGATCAGCGGCATGAAGCGTGCGTATTCCGGAAGCAGATCGCCGTCAACCCCTACGGGATAACCGCTGGAAGGTCCGGTTGTCACGGCTGCTCCGCCGGCGGAGGCCACAATGTCCTCTTCAGGCGGTGGACTGGGTACTTCTGTCATCGGAATTCTCCTCTATGACTTGTTCCCAGGCCAATCCCGGGATTACCCAATCAAGATACAACGCCAAACGGTGATTTCCTGTCAAAGAAATGAGAATCCCGCGTATGGCGGCCATCCAAGTGGTGCCCGGAGGCTGCCTGCGAGCGGCTGGAGAGGAGTAAAGGCAGGCGCCGCTCAGGCAGTTCCCGGGTGCCGCCTGTTACTAGAACTCAGTGTCGATCCAAGGCATCATGTCTCTTAGCTCGGCGCCGACGATCTCGACCTTGTGGTCTTTGCCTTCCTGGCGGAGGCGGTCGAAGTTCTCGTTGCCGGCCTTGGACTCGGCGATGAACTCGCGAGCGAAATCACCTGACTGGATGTCGGTGAGGATCTGCTTCATCGCCTTGCGGGTGTCATCGGTGATCACCTTGGGGCCACGGGTCAGGTCACCGTACTCGGCCGTGTTGGAGATCGAGTACCGCATGCCCTGGATGCCCTTCTCGTACATCAGGTCGACGATCAGCTTTAGTTCGTGGAGGCACTCGAAGTAGGCGAGGCGCGGGTCGTAACCAGCTTCGACCAGGGTGTCGAATCCGGCGCGAACCAGTTCGGTGGTGCCGCCGCAGAGCACGGCCTGCTCACCGAAGAGGTCGGTCTCGCATTCGTCCTTGAAGGTTGTCTCGATGACTCCGGCGCGTCCTCCGCCGATTCCGATCGCATAAGCGAGGACCAGGTCATGAGCGGTGCCGGTCGCGTCCGTGCCGACGGCCATCAGGCAGGGCACGCCGCTTCCTTCTTCGTACTGGCGCCGAACCATGTGGCCGGGACCCTTCGGAGCGACCATGCCGACGTCAACGCCCGGGGGCGGAACGATCTGGTCGAAGTGAATCGCGAAGCCGTGGGCGAACATGAGCAGGTTGCCTTCAGCGATTCCGTCAGCTATGTCGCTGGCCCAGATGTCGGCCTGCTTTTCGTCCGGCAGGAGGATCATCACGATGTCGCCCTTGCTGGCCGCGTCGGCAATGCTCAGCACTTCAAGTCCGGCGGAGCTGGCCTTCTCGCGACTGGAGGAGTCCTCCCGCAGACCGACCACCACGCTTACACCCGAGTCCTTGAGGTTCAGCGCATGGGCGTGGCCCTGCGAACCGAACCCGAGAATGGCGACGGTCTTGCCTTCCAGCTTGGAGAGGTCCCCGTCCTTGTCGTAGAAGATGTCATTTGTTTCCATGACGGCGGATGGTACGGGACCGGCACCGCTTACGGGCAGGCCACCCGGAGTGTCGAACACCGGATTCGTCCGAAGGCGAATTCGGCGCCCTATCTCAGAGCCGAGCGGTGAAGCTTTCCCGATGCGGTGCGGGGCAACTCGTCAACGATCTCGACCCGCTTGGGAACCTTGTAGGTCGCCAGCGAAGTAGCGCAGTGGCTGCGTATGTCTTCCCCGGAGATCGACGAGCCATTGCTCAGGACGACCACCGCGGTCACCGCCTGTTGCCACTCGGGGTCGGGTCGGCCGACTACAGCGGCTTCCACGATCTCGGGGTGTCGGACCAGCACATCCTCAACCTCGCCGGGCGAGACGTTCTCTCCCCCGGTGATGATCATCTCATCGGTGCGTCCTTCGACGAAGAGGAACCCCTCCTCGTCGATCCGGCCGACGTCTCCGGTGTGGAGCCAACCGTCTACGTCAAGCGCCTCCGAGGAGACGGTCGGACCCTGAACCAGGATCTCGCCGTCCTGGATCCGCAGGTGCGAAGTCAGCAGAGGCCGGCCGACTGAACCGACCTTTCGACTGGCCTCCTTGACCTCCAGAGTCGTCACCTGCGAGCAGGTCTCGGTGAGGCCGTAGGTCTGGATAACCGAAGCGCCACGGGAGAGGGCCTCTTCGAGCGCCCCCTGCGGAACGGGGCCGCCGCCGACCAGGATCGCCCTCGGACCGCTGAGGTCCACGTTGTCCTCGAGCAGCCGGAGCAGCATGGTCGAGACCAGTGATATGACCGTCACCCCGTCCCGCTCGATCGCATCAGCGACATCACCCGTATCGAATCGGTCATGGAGAACCATGGTGGTGCCGTAGATGACCGACCTCATCACGATCGAAAGTCCGGATATGTGGCTGACCGGAATTGCGCAGAGCCAGCGGTCCTCGGGGCTGACCCCGATGTTGAACGCTGAACCCATGGCACTGAAGAGGTGATTGCCGTAAGTCAGTCCCACCGTGTGGGCGGAGCCGGTAGAGCCACTGGTCAGGATCCGGCAGTGCAGGTCCTCCATGTCGTGCTCGCCGAGCAACGGCATATCGGCTTCGGTCTGGGTCAGCCGGTCCGGGTCGTCCAGATCGACCGACACCCTGTTGAACCTGATCGCCTCGGAACGTTCCTTCGCCGAGAGCTTCGGGCTCAGTGGCAGTAGGACCGCACCGGTCTTCATGAGCGCGTGGATCAGCACCAGCTGGCCCAGCCCGCCGTGCATCGTGACCGCGACGGTCGCCCCGCGACGGACCCCGTAAGCGACGAGTCTTCGGGCTGCGTGCTCGGCTTCCTGGTCGAGTTCGGCGAAGGTCATACTCGCTTCGCCCGAGATCAGGGCGATTCGGTCGGGACAACTCTGTGATCTCTGTGCGAGCCAGTTATCGAGTTTCATGAACCTTCTTGGGCGCTCCCCGGTTATCGTTGCCTCGACATTCTTGCGATCCGAGACTCAATCGGTCGCCATCCAAGAAAGAGATACCGCTCTTGCCCGAACGCCACCGCAACGCACCGCCCGAGGATTCGCTCTACGAACCGATTGCATGGCACTCGGCGCACGACTACTCGGACATCCTGTACGAGAAGGCCGAAAGCATCGCAAAGATCTCGATCAACCGTCCGGAGGTCCGCAATGCCTTCCGGCCGCAGACTTTGGCCGAGCTCAGGGACGCCTTCAACCGCGCCCGCGACGACCTCGAGGTCGGCTCGATCATCTTCACCGGTGCCGGAACCGAGGCCTTTTGCTCCGGTGGTGACCAGCGCATCCGCGGCGACGACGGATACATCGGCGATGACGATGTGGCCGACAAAGGCGTCGGCCGGCTCGACGTCGGAGATCTCCACGTGCAGATCCGGCGTCTGCCCAAGCCCGTAGTCGCCATGGTTGCCGGTTACGCGGTCGGCGGCGGGCACATTCTTCACCTAGTCTGCGACATGACCGTAGCCGGGGACAACGCCCGCTTCGGCCAGACCGGCCCCAGGGTCGGCAGCTTCGACGGTGGCTTCGGGGCCAGCCTGCTCGCCAGGAACATCGGTGTGAAGAAGGCCAAGGAAGTCTGGTTCCTCTGTCGGCACTACACCGCCGAAGAGGCACTCGACATGGGCCTGGTCAACGCCGTCGTTCCGATCGAGGACCTCGAAAGAGAAACTGTCGCGTGGTGCCGCGAGATGTCCCACCTCTCCCCGCTGTCGCTGCGGCTGCTCAAGTCGAGCTTCAACGCCGAGGAAGACGGTCTCACCGGTCTTCAGCAGCTTTCCCACGACGCGACCCTGCTCTTTTACATGTCGGAAGAAGGTCAGGAAGGGCGCAACTCATTCCAGGAAGGCCGTGCCCCCGACTTCTCCAGGTTCCCGAAGCGGCCATAGTGGGAAGACCTTGAGGATCTGGTTCAACGCGGCGCGTCCGCGCACCCTGCCTGCGGCCATCGCCCCTGTGCTGGTCGGCACCGCCGCTGCTTATGCCGCGGTCGAACACCTGCGCTGGGGCGGCTTCATCGCTGCCCTGGTCGCGAGCATCCTGATCCAGATCGGCACCAACCTGGCGAACGACTATTCGGATGCCCGCCGGGGTGCCGACTCCGCCGACCGCCTGGGCCCGGTCCGGGTCACCTCCGCCGGCCTCGTCACGCCCCGCCGCGTTCTCGTTGCCACCTGGATCGCTTTCGGCATCGCCGGGCTGCTCGGCATCTACCTGGCCTGGCTGGCGGGGCCGATCATCCTGCTCGTCGGCGCACTTTCGATTGCTGCCGGGGTGCTCTATACGGGTGGCCCCCGTCCTTATGGTTATGCCGGCCTCGGGGAAGTCTTTGTATTCCTCTTCTTCGGGCTCGTTTCGGTCAATGGTTCCTATTACGTCCAGCTGGAAGAGCTCGCCTGGCTGCCTTTCGGGCTGTCGGTGGCGATCGGCTTTCTCTCAACCGCGATTCTGGCTGTCAACAACACCCGGGACATGGACACCGACCGCCGGGCGAACAAAGTCACGCTTGCCGTGCGAATCGGACGGGACAAGGCGCGTCACCTCTACGTCGGGCTGATGCTCGGCGCATTTGTGGTCCTCGTCTTCACGATCACCCTGAGCAACGGACCATGGCTCGCCCTGCTCGGATTGCTCGCTCTGCCAATGACGATCAAGCCGATCAGGTCGATGCGGACCCGAACTGACGGGCCCTCGTTGAATGCAGCACTCGCTGAAACCGGCGCCGCCCTGGGACTCTTCTCGCTGCTGACCGCGATCGGGCTGGTGATCGGAGCCTGACCAAACTCCGCTCAGTCGAGGTTATTCCCTACGCCCTGCCCTTCCGGCAGCCGTACGTGACCTCCAGGGGCACGCTGGATCAGAGGGAGATCGTCCTGCTCAGGATCGTGACCAAAGCCGGCACGATCGGCCTGGGCGAAGCGGTTCCACTTTCACTCCGGTCCGGAGCGGACACCGGGACCGTCGCCGCGGAGCTCAAAAACTGGGGTGCGGCGACCCTTGCCGGCGCCGAGCCTCCGCTCCCCGACAGCGCCCCGGCGAAAGCCGCGCTCGCGATGGCGTCTGCCGACATCGAAGCGCAGCGGCGAGGCGTCCCCCTCCACGTCTTTCTCTCGTCCGGATCGATCGCCCGGCCCATCCCCTGCAACGCAACCTTGACCACCGGCACGCCGGGAGAAGTGCTCGCGCAGGCAGAGACCTGGGCCGCAGACGGCTTCACGGTCTTCAAGCTGAAAGTCGGATCGGGTGACGATGCGCAGCAGGTGGAAGCGGTGCGCAAGGGCCTCGGTGATCAAGTGAAGATCCGGATCGATGCAAACGCGAGCTGGTCTCTCGAGGATGCGGAAAAGATCCTCGACGTTATGGAGCCGCTCGGAATCGAGCTGGCCGAGCAGCCGGTGGAAGGGCTGGCCGCGATGTCGGCGCTCAGAGCATTGACGTCAATCCCATTGGTCGCCGACGAGTCCGTGTTTGACGAGGCGACCGCCGAAGAAGCAGCCGGAATGGTCGCCTGCGACGCAGTCACCGTGAAGCTCAGCAAGATCGGATCGCTCGATGCCGGGCTCGGGGGCTTCCTTCCCACCTATCTTTCGAGCGCCCTCGACGGACCGGTCGGGATCGCTGCCGCCGCCCACGTCGGACAGACCTTGCGCCGCGACGGCGATTGGTCCGGGGTCGCCCACGGACTCGCCACCGAGCGGCTTTTTGAAACGACGATCAGTGAACAGGGGCCGCTGCTTGATGGCCCCGAGCTGTCGGTGCCGTCCGGCAACGGAATTGGCATCACGATCGACGAACGCGCCCTGGAAGCCCACCGGCTCTAACCTCCACCGGTGGTGGACTCGACCAACGCAAATACCGCCCTGGCTTCGGCCTTCTGCGAGGAGCTCCAGCGCTCCGGGGTCAAACAGGCCGTGGTCTCCCCCGGTTCCCGCTCAACACCGCTCGCGGTGGCGCTCTGGCGCCAGCCCGGGATCGAGGTCACGATCGCCCTGGACGAGCGATCCGGCGGCTTCTTCGCACTCGGCGCGGCACAGGCGAGTGGCGACCCGGTTGTCCTGCTCTGTACGTCGGGCACCGCCGCCGCGAACTTCCATCCTGCGGTGGCGGAAGCCGACCTGTCTTCAGTTCCCCTGATCGTCCTGACCGCAGATCGCCCGGCGGAACTCCGCGACATCGGGGCCGGCCAGACGATCGACCAGATCAAACTCTTCGGATCTTCGGTGCGCTGGTTCGTTGAAGTCGGCAGCCACGAAGCCGGCGACTCCGGCCTGCTTCACTTCCGGTCGATCGCCTGCCGGGCCTTTGCGTCCGCCGCCGGAGATCCGCGCCCCGGCCCCGTCCACCTCAACTTTCCCTGGCGTGAGCCGCTGGCGCCTTCGCCGGATCCGGGTGCCGTATCCGCCTCGAGCCCGCTTGCCCTCGAAGGTCGCGGTGACCGGCCGCTGACCGAGGTGCTCAGCCCGCCCTCGGCGCCGGACTCCAACATGCTCGACCAGGTGACCAGAATCCTCGACGGTGCCGACAAGCCCTTGATCGTTGCCGGACGGATCACCGGTACCGATCACCGGCTCGCCCTGATTCGTCTTGCCAAGCGGCTGAAAGCGCCAATTCTCGCTGAGCCGACTTCCCAGATGCGATTCGGGCCGCACGACCGGAAACAGATGATCGAGAGCTACGACCGGATCGCGACCGATCCGGGCCCGGAGCTCACCCCGGACGTAGTCCTGAGAATCGGCGAGATGCCGACCTCCAAACGCCTGCGCATATGGCTCGCCTCTCTTCCCGACCTGCGGCAGGTGGTGGTATCGGCTCCCGGCGTCTGGAACGAACCGGCCCGTACGGCCGAGTTGATCGTCCGCGCTACGCCGGATGAACTCCTTCACCTCCTGGAAGAAAGAATCGAGCCTTTCGCGGACCAGGCCTTCCTCGAGCATTGGAAAGCGGCCGACCGGTCCGAATCCGCGAGGATGGAACGGGAATCAGATGGCCCCGGCGTCAGCGCGCGGCAGGTCCACATGGCGCTTGCCAGATCGAGCTCAGCGGACGAAATCGTTTACACCGCCTCGAGCATGGCAATCCGGGATCAGGAGGCGAGTCTCCGCGGCAGTGACAACGACATCACGTTCCTCGCCAACCGGGGGGCGAACGGAATCGACGGTCTGGTTGCTTCCGGTCTCGGCGCTGCGAAGGCGACAGGCCGCCCGACGACGATCGTCACCGGAGACCTCGGCTTCCAGCACGATGTCGGCAGCCTGGCACTTGCCTCTTCGATCGATTCACCGGTCAGGATCGTCGTCCTGGACAACTCCGGCGGGGCGATCTTTTCGCGGCTACCGCAGAAGGACCAGATGGAGCCCGAAGAATTCGAGGCCCTGATGACAACGCCGGGTGGCCTGAACATCGAAGCAGCGGCAGGCCTGTTCGGAATCGAACACCAGCGGATCGAGGACCCGGATCAGATTCCGGCGTCGGGCAAAGCCGGTGCGATCATCTTCGAAGTTCCCGTCCTGCCGTGACGGCCAAACGGCTCAGCTGACCAGCGGCAGGAGAGCACCGAGCTTGATCTCGGTCTCGGCGAGTTCCAGGGCCGGGTCCGAATCGGCGACCACTCCTACGCCGGCGTAGAGGTGGGCTTCGCGGTCGCGGAGCAGCGCGCTTCTGAGTGCTACGCAGAACTCCCCATCCCCGGAGCCATCCATCCAGCCAACCGGAGCGGCATACCACCCACGCTCCATCTGTTCGACTTCTTCCATCACGTCCTCGGCTTTTTTCCAGGGTTCGCCTCCGACCGCCGGGGTCGGATGAAGCAAGCCGGCCAGTTCGATGGCCGTGCGCGGCTCAAGCAGGTGGGCGATCACCGGAGTGCCGAGGTGCTGGATGTTCGCGACCTTGATTATTTCCGGCTCCTCTCCCGCCTCCACCCAGACGCTGAGACGGCTGAGTGCCTTGACGATGCGCTGAACGACCAGGTCCTGCTCGGAACGGTCCTTTCGGCTGTTCAGAAGCTTTTGGGCCAGGTGGTCATCGACTGCCGGGTCGGAACTTCGCCGGGTCGAACCGGCCAGGCCTACGGTTGACACACCGCGACCCACGCATCGGACCAGCAGCTCGGGGCTGGCCCCGATGAAGGCCGCCTCCGGCGTTCCCACGCAGAAGTTGAAGCAGGAGGGAAAACCCTCTCTGAGCGCCGCGAATATCGCGGCAGGATCATGAGCTGATGCAGAGTGAACAAGGACTTCGCGAGCCAGGACCACCTTCTCGATCTCCCCTGACCGGATCCGCTCGACTGCGGCGGCGACCGAATCCTCGAAGGCTTCAGGGGATCTGACGCTCTCGATCACCGGCTTCTCGGTCGGGTGCGGGTCGATCATCCCGAGGTCCCCCGAAACGAGCCCGTCGACCCGCCTGACCAGCCGATCAACCAGGGCTGCTTCGTCGGTCCCGGAAGTCACCATTGCGTTGACTTTCATCAGCACTCGTCCCTGGTCGGACTCAAGCGAGATCTCCGGCAGGGTCATCGTCGCCGGAGCAAACGAGGACCAGGTCGAGTCCGACGCCCCGTCGTCCGAGAACGAGAAGCCGCCGGTCCAGGTTGGCCCGGTGCGATCGGTGGAATTCTGCTCGCCCTTCAGAATGGCGTCTCCGGAGAGATGAGCGCATTCGGCCGCCACCTCCCGGAATCGGCCCTTGCCCCTTGAAAGGACGGCATGCGCCTCGCCCAGGGCGGCCAGGGCGAATTCACGGTCTGGCTGCTGCCAGCAAAACCAGGGCTCATTCGCCCGGCGGGAAGCGAACACCACGGCCACGGGATCGGGGCAATCGACCGGGAGTGATACAGAGACGACCCGCTTTCGCGGTTGAGATGCTGCCTCGCTGACCGCCTGGCCCAGAAGGCTCTGGAGCTCAGCGGAATCGAGGAGTGCGGTCAATCGCCGCCGCGTGCGAGTGCCACTTCACCGGTACGGACCATTTCGAGCAACCCGTGCGGCCGGAGCATGCTCTCGAAGGCCTCAATCTTGTCGTGTGAGCCGGTAACTTCGACGATCAATGCCCGACGCGACACGTCAACGATCTTCGCGCGGAAGATTTCGGCGAACTGAACGATCTCCGCGCGATTCTCGACCGCTGCCGAGACCTTGAACAGCGCCATCTCGCGCGCAACCGAATCGTCCGGCTCCATGTCGCGGATCTTGAGGACGTTGATCAGTTTGTGAAGCTGCTTGGTCACCTGGTCGATCGGGTGAACGGCGCCGTCGAGGGTCAGGGTGATCCTTGAGATCGCCGGATCCTCGGTCGGACCGACGGCAAGCGTGTCGATGTTGAAGCCACGACGGGAGAAGAGTCCGGAGACCCGGGCCAGCACACCCGGCCTGTTCTCGACCAGGATCGAAAGCACGTGCTTGCGACCGGAAAGGGTCCGGCTTGCTTGAAGGTCCTCGAGTCTGACCATGTCGGCGGAACCCATCAGCCGACCATGTCCCTGGCTGCGTTGCCAGCCGGAATCATCGGGTAACAGTTCTCCCGCGGGCTGGTCCTGACGTCAAGAAGGGCCGGACCTTCATGCCTGAGGGTCGCTTCCATCATCTCTTCAAGATCGCCGCTTTCTTCGCAGCGAAGGCCCTTCGCGCCGAAGGCTTCGGCCAGCTTGACCCAGTCGGGACTCGGGCCGTTCTCGACCCCGCTGTAGCGCTCGGACCAGAACAGCTCCTGCCATTGCCGGACCATGCCCATGAAGCCGTTGTTCTGAAGGAAGATCTTGACCGGCACGTCCTGGTTGACCGCGGTTGCCAGCTCCTGGATGTTCATGATCAGGCTGCCGTCGCCAGCCAGGCAGACGACTTCCTCGTCCGGGCAGGCGACTTTGGCACCGATTGCCGACGGCAGGCCGAAGCCCATGGTGCCGAGTCCGCCGGAGTTGATCCAGCGGCGGGGCTTGTTGAAGCCGTAGTACTGAGCGGCCCACATCTGATGCTGACCGACGTCGGAAGTGATGATCGCGTCACCGCCGGTGACCTTATGCATCATTTCGACCATGAATTGAGGCTTGATCTCTCCGTCGGAGCCCGGCTCGTATCCCAGCGGGTATTCGTTCTGCCAGGCGTTGATCCGGCTCCACCATCCATCGAGGCGTGAGGTGTCGGTCTGCAGCGAAAGATACTCGCGGGTGAGTTTCGGCAGGACACGCTTGGCGTCACCGACGATCGGAATGTGCGCCGGGACGTTCTTGGAGATCTCGGCCGGATCGACGTCGATGTGGATGAACTTCGCGTTCGGTGCGAACTCGGAGAGCTTGCCGGTGATTCGATCGTCGAATCTCGCTCCGATCGCGATGATCAGATCGGCTTCGTCCATCGTGTAGTTGGCGGTCCGGGTGCCGTGCATCCCGAGCATGCCGAGCCACTGATCATTGTCAGCCGGGAATGCGCCCAGGCCCATCAGGGTCGAGGTGAGCGGGAACTTGTCGCAGAGGGCAAACTCGCGGAGTTCCTCCGACGCATTCGCGTTGATGACTCCGCCACCGGAGTAGATGACCGGGCGGCGTGCATTGGCAATCGCCTTGGCAGCAATCCGGATCTGCTTTGAATTTCCTTCGAGATTCGGCCTGTAGCCAGGGAGTTCGACCGGTCCGGTTGGCGGCTCATAAGAGATCTCTTCTCTCGAAAGATCGGTCGGAACATCGACCAGCACCGGTCCGGGACGACCCGAAGACGCGATGTGGAAAGCCTCATGGATGTACTGGGGAATGTGATGGGCCTCGGTGCAGAGCAGCGAGTGCTTGACGATCGGCAGAGTGACGCCGACGATGTCGGCTTCCTGGAAACCGTCGGTTCCGATCAGCTCGGTCCGGACCTGGCCGGTGATGAAAACAGTCGGAACCGAGTCCATCATTGCGTCGGCGATCGCCGTGACCAGATTGGTCGCGCCAGGGCCGGATGTGCCGAAAGCAACTCCGGCCTTCCCGGAGGCGTGAGCGTACCCTTCGGCGGCGTGGCCACCTGCCTGTTCGTGCATTACCTGTACGTGCCGCAGATCGGCGTCGACCAGCGCGTCGTAAGTGGGCAGGTTCGCTCCACCGGGTATCCCGAAAATGTGGTCGACACCCTCGGCTTTTAGGGATTCCATCAATGCGTCTGCGGCTCTCATCAGACCAGCGATCCTAGCAATGGATGGGCATCCGCAGGTCGCGTGAAATCAAGTGTGCTGGGCAACCGAGAGCGCGCCGCCCTCGAGCTCGCCCGGATTCCACTTGGTGCGCGGGGTCAGAGCCCGTTCGATAACCCGGTCCCGGTGCCGGTCGATCTGGTGCAGGACCGACTTGACCAGCTCGTCGCCAAGCAGGTGCGGAACGAGTCCGAGATCAATCAGCTTCTGGTTGGAAGCGTTGTAGTAGTGCTGCTCGAGTTCGACACGGGGGTTCGGGTAGCTCTCGATCTCGACCTTGTGACCGACTTCGGCGGCACTCTTCTGGACCAGGGCCGCCAGCTCGGAGACCGAGAACTGCTCGGTGAACTGGTTGAACACCCGGAACTCTCCACGCTCGGCCGGGGTCAGCGCCGCGAGTTCGACGCAACGAAGCGTATCCTTGATGTTCAGGTAGCCGCGGGTCTGTCCACCAGCGCCGTAGACGGTCAGCGGATGGCCGACGACCGCCTGAACGCAGAAGCGGTTGAGCACGGTGCCGAATGTCTCGTCGTAATCAAATCGGGTCATCAGGCGATCGTCACGCAGGGTTTCGTCGGTCTCGATGCCGTAGACAACACCCTGGTTGAGGTCAGTCGCCCTCAGCCCCCAGACCCGGGTCGCGAAATGAACGTTGGTCGAGTCGTGGACCTTGGAACAGTGGTAAAGCGAGCCCGGAAGTTTCGGAAAAGGCAGCGTGTCCTTGCGGCCATTGTGCTCGATCTCGATGAAGCCTTCTTCGATATCGATGTTCGGCGTTCCGTACTCGCCCATCGTTCCGAGCTTGATCAGGTGGGCGTCGGGAACATGCGCCTGCATCGAGAAGAGCAGGTTCAGGGTGCCGATCACGTTCGTCTGCTGGGTCTCGACCGCCGTCTGGCGTGAACGCATCGAGTAAGGGGCTGATGGCTGTTCGCCGTAGTGGATCACCACTTCGGGCTTGCAGTCGGCGACCACGGCGTCAAGGAACTCACCGTCTTCGATGCAGCCCACGCGGGCCTCGATCCGACGGCCGGAGACGGACTCCCATGCTTCGATCCGGTCCTCCAGCGAACTGATCGGCGTGAGCGAGTCGGTCGACTGCTCCAGGTGCCAGCGCCTGCGCGCAAAATTGTCGACGATCGTCACCTCGTGACCACGGTCCGAAAAGCGCATTGCCGTGGGCCAACCCAGATAGCCGTCACCGCCTAGAACGAGAATTCTCATTGCGCCAGATTACCGGAACCGCAGAGGCAATCTAGGATCGACTGGTTGCGTGTGACGGCCCTCATATTGATCTGCCTCGCCGGGCTCGTGCTGCGGGTCGACCACGCGTGGCAGGGCTCAGGCGAGAATCTTCCCGACTCTGCGGCCTACGAAAGAATCGCGAGTGGCCTCCACGAGGAAGGCAAGTTCGAGCAGGTCGGTCCCGGTACCCCGGTCCACTCCCAGCCGGCCTCCAACTACAGCCCGGGCCTGCCGCTGCTGGCCGGCGGCGTCTTCGAGCTCTTCGGCACCAACGACGTCCGCCTCGTCCGGCTGTTGCTCGCCCTGATCGGCGCAGCCGCCATCCCGATCACGTTTCTGATCGGGCGGAGACTCGCAGGGACTGACGCCGGCCTGATCGGTGCCGCCGCCATCGCCTTTTACCCGACGCTGATCACCGACTCGGGAATGCTCCTGACTGAATCACTGGCCGGGACCCTGATTGCCGGCGGGGCCCTCGCTATCCTGCGGGCCCGCGACCAGACCCGCCTCCTTCCCTGGTTGTTACCGGGGATCCTGCTCGGCCTGGCGACGATGGTGCGGCCCGAGTATCTGATCATCATCGGCTTCCTGGCGGTTGTCCTCGTTCTGATCGAGATCCGCGGGGGCATCGGCCATGCGGTCAGGCCCGTAGCGATGATGGCCCTCGCCCTGATCGTCGTGATCGCCCCCTGGACCGTCAGGAACGCCGTCGAGTACGAGCGGGTGGTCCCGTTGTCGACCGGCGGCGGCCAGACCCTTTTTGTCGGCAGCTACGCCCCTTCGAACGGGAACCCGACCAAAGTAATGCCCGACCTGCTGGCCCAGAACCCGGTTCTGAAGGCAGAGATCGATCGCCAGAACCGGCTGAGCGGCGAAGGGCCTGGGTCAATCACCCCGGAACGGGTCTTCACCCTTCTGGCCAGCCAGAAGCTGCCTCACATGGAAACCGATGCAGCACTTTCGCGCCTCGGACAAGAGCGGTACATCGACGAATTCAGCCAGGACCCACTCGCCCTGACGGGCTACCTCGCCAGGAAGACCCTGCGAATCTGGTGGCGCGGAAGGTCCGGAGCAATGGAGGAATTCCCCGGCCGCCTGATCCACTGGGTCATCGTTACTGCCTCCCTGATCGGACTGGCCTCGCTTCTGGTTCGACGCCGCCCCGAGTTCTGGATATTCGCTGCGATCCTGATTGCGGCGACCGTGATCGGAACGATCCTCGTGGCTTCCCCGCGTCGCGCCCTCGTCCTCTGGCCCCTGGTTTCGGTCCTGGCCGGAGTCGGCGCGATCAATGCCGTGGCGCTTGCACGATCGTCTCTCCAGCGCCGGCAGTCGCCGGTTGCCATAGCCTGACCGGCCCGCATGTCAGAGACCACCACCAAAGACCCCACGGGCCCGTCCGGCTATGCCGCCGGACTCGTCAACCGGATCGGCAAGAGAACCCTGATCGCCCTGGCGATCATCGTGGTGATCGGATTCGGGCTGCGGATGGACAAAGTGATCAATCCCCTGGGCGACCCCGGAGACGACGCCTTCGCCTATCGAGCCCTGGCTGAATCGCTCTACGAAGAAGGCAGCTACGGCGGGGCCAGCTTCAACAACCCGAGCGACTGGTCCCCCGGCGCTCCCCTGATCTACGCGGCCGCCTATTACGCCACGGGCGGCGTTCGGGACGGAGTGGGCCGCGGCGTCGAAGCCGTGCTGGAAACGATCGCCATACTTGTGGCCTTCGCCCTGACCCTGAGACTGAGTCGGCGAAGATCGGCCGCGCTGCTCGCGGCAGCCATGGTCGCGTTATATCCGCCATTCATCCACTCGGTAGGAGCACTGATGAGCGAGCCACCGGCCATCCTGACCCTGCCGCTGGCACTTGCCACTTTCCTCTGGGCGGACGCACGCAAATCACCCTGGGCCTGGATCCTGCCCGGCATCCTGTTCGGACTTACCAGCCTGATTCGGCCCGAATACCTTGCCGTGGCTTTTGCCTTCGGGGTCCTCTTGCTGTTCCGCGCATGGTTGAACTCGGGGCCAGACAACCGCGACCGGGTCCAGCAGGCGCTGCTCGGCGGCCTCGCTTTCGGACTGGCCGTCTTCCTGCCGATCATCCCGTGGACCATCCACAACTACGTGACCCTCGACCGGGTGGTGCCGATCACCACCGGCAGCGGAAAGGCCACATTCGTCGGCACCTACCTGCCGGCCGACGGTGAATACCAGAGGGTGAAGGCCGACCTCTACGAGAAGTACACCGGCAAGACCCTTGCTCCCGATTCGGAGGAACTGGGTGACGTCAACCCGGTGCCGCTGTTCGACCGCGCGGCCGAGAAGTACATGCCTGAGCTCTCGCGTGACGCTGCACTCGGGAAGATCGGCAAAGAGAACTTCAACGAGTACCTGAAGGACGATCCCCTCGGCTATGCCGGGATGACCCTGCGAAAGATCGGCCGAATGTGGGGCACCGGGATCGGAGAGGCGATGTCGAGCCCGCTTGGAGCCCTGGTCCAGAAGGGCCTGGTCCTCGCAGGCCTGGCCGGGCTGATCCTTCTGGCCTGGCGCCGGCGTTGGGAGGCGATCGTGATGGCCATTCCGATCTTCACGGTGACCGCAGTCGGGGCACTTACTCTCGCCCCACCCCGCCGAAATGAAATCCTGATGGTGCTCGTGCTGCCGCTCGCGGCCATAGCCTTGTGCGAAGCAGTCGCCTGGGTCCGAGGACGCGCAGACCCGAACCTAAACCAGACAGAAGAAACCCCTTGACCTACGCCTCGATCTTTCCTGCCCAGATGACCGCCCTCCGGACCACCGGACTGGTGATCGCTGTGCTGATGATCGCCTTCGCCCTGATCCGCCGCCGCGAGATGCGGAACGCCGACGTAATCCTGCTGCTGTTCGCCGGCCTCGGGCTGGCGATCGTCTCCGGTACCGAGCTGACCGACCGCCTGCTCTCGGCACTTTCCTTCGAGCGAGGCAATGGCGGCCGCATCCTTGGCCTGGCCGTCTTCGCGATCATCATCCTCTTCCTGATTTCCATGCGTGCCCTCTCCGTGAGCGCCCGCAACACCCGGCAGATCTCGGCCGTGCTCGAAGGCATCGCCTCGGAGCAGTTCAGATCCGAAGGCCATCGCAAGATCTTCCGCAACAAGGTCGCGATCGTTATTCCGGCCTACAACGAGGCGGACAACATCGGCTACGTGCTCGACCAGATTCCGGACGAGGTCTGCGGCCTGCCGACCGCCATCCTGGTCGTGGACGACGGCTCCCGTGACGGGACCGAGGAAGTCGCAGCAGCCCATGGGGCGACGGTGGCGCGCCACGTCGTCAATCGTGGTGGCGGCGCCGCGCTGCGAACCGGATACCGCCTGATGGTCGACGCCGAGGCGGCGATCGTGGTCACACTTGACGCCGACGGTCAGCACCTGCCCTCGGAGATGCCCCTGCTGGTCCAGCCGGTACTCGACGGTGAGGTCGACATGGCGCATGGCTCGAGGGTGCTCGGACACGCCGAAGCAAACCACTACGCCCGGGAGCTCGGCATCGTCTTCTTCAACCGATTCGTCTCCTTCATCACCCGCACCCACGTGACCGATTGCTCGAACGGCTACCGGGCGGTGAGGACCAGTGTCCTCCCCCAGCTCGTTCTCAAGCAGGAGCAATTCCACACTTCGGAGTTCATGATCGAAGCGATCAAGCGCGGGGTCCCGGCCAAAGAAGTCCCGGTGACGGTCGAAGCGAGGCTCCACGGGCACTCGAAGAAGCCGGCCGTTTTCCGATACGGAGTTGGATTCGCCAACGCAATTCTCCGAACCTGGATGCGCTAACTCGGGGACGAGGCCCAAGGCCCCAAGCCCAAGCCCGCGAAATCCCGATTCTCCGGCACTATGGGTGACTTTCGGGATCTCGGTGCTCTGGGGCTTTAGCGGGGTGGCATTCGGGTTTCTGAGACGTCTGGCAGGTAGAGGTCTGTTCCGCATCGTGGGCAGACCTGTACGTAGAGCTTGAGGATCTTGTTGCAGGTCGGGCATTGCCGCTCCGGCTCCTCGATCTCGTTTCGCATGAGGATCACGGCTGCGAGGCCGAATCCCGGCAGGCAGGTGCCGACCAGGAACCAGATGAAGGCTGACCCGCCCTTGGCCCGACCGATGATCGCGGTCGCGATTCCGAAGCAGAGAGCGAGGAAGACGATTTCGAGGCCACCCATGCCTCCATTGTCGCTGATGTTGAGGTTTACCGCCCCTCACGGCAGGTAACTTGACCAGTGGTGGAGAATGTGATGTCAGGGAAGCGACGATTCGTTCAGGTGGGACGATTTGAAGGCAGGAAACAGAAGTGGCAGACGGGGCGTCGTCACCTACCGACGCAAACGGTGGGTTGATTCCGGCGAAGGGGTCGTCCGCAAGAAAACGAAGATCATCCGGATCAAGGGCGGCAGCCGGAAGCCGCCGC
>JBPPMT010000097.1:0-8732 GCA_051306195.1 Solirubrobacterales bacterium | reverse complement strand
GACCAGGTACGCGATGGACCGGATCGACGCGAAGATTCTGGATGCGGGCAGGCTGCCGGCAGACCCCGGGGTGACCCTGGTCGAGGCGAGGATCATCGAAGGTTTCGTCTCGCCAGAGATGAAGATCGCGGTGCTGCCGTTCCGGCGCCTGCTCCACCGGCGCCGCCGGGCAGAAGAGCGGGCGCCGGAGGCGGTTCGTGGAAGGCTGACTTTCTCCGAGCTCCGGGTCGGTGACTACGTCGTCCATGAAGACCACGGGGTTGCGCGCTTCGCCGGGTTCGAGACCCGGGAGGTCGGGGGAATCACCCGGGACTACCTCTACCTCGAATACAAAGGCGAGGACCGGGTCTACGTCCCGACCGACCAGTTCGCGAAGTTGTCCCGCTACGCCGGATCGGGCGGGGCACCCACGCTTTCGGCGCTGGGCGGCAAGAAGTGGCTGAACATGAAGGCCCGCGCCCAGCGCGCAGCGGCCGAGATCGCCGGTGACCTGGTCAACCTCTACGCCGAGCGCCGGACCCGCACCGGTCATGCCTTCGCCGCCGACTCCGAGTGGCAGATGCAGCTCGAGACCGCCTTCCCTTACCGTGAGACCGCCGACCAGATCGAGGCGATCGAGGCGGTCAAATCCGACATGGAAGCCGCCCGGCCGATGGATCGCCTGGTCTGTGGCGATGTCGGATACGGCAAGACGGAAGTCGCGATCCGCGCGGCGGTGAAAGCCGCCTCCGACAGCAAGCAGGTGATGATCCTCGCGCCGACCACGATTCTCGCCCAGCAGCACCTCGGGACCTTCCGAGAGCGCCTCGCGGACCTTCCTTTCCAGGTCGACGGGGTCAGTCGCCTGCGAAAGGCGGCGGAAGTCAAGGCGACCATCGCTGCGTACGGCAAGGGCGAGGTCGACATCCTGATCGGTACCCACCGGCTGCTTTCGCGGGACGTTCGGGCCAAAGACCTCGGGCTGATCGTGGTCGACGAAGAGCAGCGTTTCGGGGTCAAGCAGAAGGAACTGCTCCGGCAACTCAAGCTCAAGGTGGACGTGCTCTCGATGTCGGCGACTCCGATTCCGCGCACCCTTCAGATGTCGATGGCCGGGCTGCGTGACATCTCGGTGATCGAGACCCCGCCCGAGGGCCGACGCCCGGTTCGCACCTACGTCGGGCCGTGGGATGAAGCCCTGGTCGAGCGGGCGATCAAGCGGGAAGTTGCACGCGAGGGCCAGATCTTCTTCCTCCACAACCGGGTCGAGTCGCTGGACGACGCGGCCGAAAAGCTGCGGGCACTCGTCCCCGGGCTCCGGGTGGGAGTCGCCCATGGACAGATGGACGAATCCGAGCTCGAAGAGGCCATGCTCACCTTCATGCGCGGTGAGGCCGACTGCCTGGTCGCCACCACGATCATCGAATCCGGGATCGACATCCCGGCGGCGAATACCCTGATCGTCGAGCGGGCCGACCACCTCGGATTGGCGCAGGCGTACCAGATCCGGGGTCGGGTGGGACGATCGAGGGAGCGGGCTTTCGCCTACCTGCTCTACCCCTCGGAGGAGTCGCTGACCAACGAAGCTTCGACCCGGCTCGCAACCCTTGCCGACCACACGGAACTTGGCTCCGGCTTCAAGATCGCGATGCGGGACCTCGACATTCGCGGCGCCGGCAACCTGCTGGGTGACGAGCAGTCGGGTCATGTGGCCGCGGTGGGTTTCGAGCTCTATTGCCAGCTGATCGACGACGCGGTGGCCGAGATGTCCGACCGCTCCGGTTCCGAAGAAGAAACCCAGCCGGTACGTCTCGACGTTGGTGTCGACGCCTACCTGCCGGTCTCCTACATTCCCTTCGAGGCGGCCAAGATCGACGTACACCGCAGGATCGCTGCGGCGCGTCGGGCCGGCGAGCTGCGACTGATCACCGACGAGCTGGCCGACCGGTTCGGCCCGATGCCGGTCGAAGCCGAAAACCTGATGAACCTGCAGCGGGCGCGGATCAACCTCGGAGAGGCAGGGGCGGACGCCGTCCAGTTCCGAGGTGGCAAATTGACCGTGACCGGAGTCGAACTCGACTCCGAATCCGCCGACAAGCTGCGCCAGGCGGTCGAAGGGGCGCTTTACGACTGGAAGGCGAAAGAGGTCTCGTTGCGGGTGAGCAACGATCCCGAGCCGCGGCTGGAAGCGATCTCCGCGCTGGCCGAGGGCCTGACGAACGTCAGGGTAGATATGCTCTCCAATTCGTAGTGGAGGACTTGACGGACACACTTTCAGGAGGGTTTACTGCATGAGCGGGGCACGCAAATTCGGGCTGGTTCTTTTTGGAGCAGTCTTTGTCGTAATTTTCGCCGGAATCGCCATTGCGAATGGCGGAGTTACTGAGCCGAGCGTTCCCTCCGGAGACGTCGCCCTGGTGGAAGATGTGCCCGACGGAGTCGGCGACATCAGCCAGGATGACTACGACCGGACCTTCACTCAGACCTGGAAGCGTGGTGGCCTCAAAGCCGCCCCGAAGCCGGGTGATGCGCAGTACGAACAGGTGAAAGAAGCCGCCCTCAACGACCTGCTCGATCAGGCGTGGCTAACCGGCGAGGCCGACGAGCTCGGCATCACCGCAACCGATCGTGAGATCAACAACGAGTTCGCGACGATCCGCAAGGACCAGTTCGAAGACGATGCCGCCTACCAGAAGTTTCTCAAGGATTCCGGATTCACCGAGGAAGAGGTCCTCGCCCGTGTGAAGCTCCAGGTCCTCAGCCGGAAGATCGAGGATTCGATCACAAAGAGCGTCACCACGGTCTCCGACGAAGACATCGAGGAGTACTACGAGTCGGCCAAGGAGACCTTCACCACCCCGGAATCGCGCGACATCAAGCTGATCGTCACCGACAACCAGGAAGACGCCGACACCGTCATCGCGGAACTCGACAAGGACGACTCGGACAAGAATTTCGCAGCACTCGCCAAGAAGTACTCGATCAACGGCAGCAAGTCGCAGGGTGGCGACACCGTGGCGACCGAAGGAGCTTTCCCGGAGCCCGCGGGCCCGGCGATCATGGAATCCGAGACTGATGTTGTCAGCGGTCCGGTCCAGGCAGGCGAGGAGTTCTACGTCTGGAGGGTCGCCGAGGTCACCCCCGAGAAGTCGCAGTCGCTCGAAGACGTCAAGGGACAGATCCAGCAGCAGCTCCTCCCGACCAAGCAGCAGGAGGCGATGACCAACTTCGTCGCCGAATACAACGACAAGTGGACTTCGCGCACCTTCTGTGCCGAGGACTACCTGGTCGCCCGTTGCCACAACTTCGAAAGCGACGGAGCGATCGAGGGTGCCGACCCCGCCTGTTTCGCAGACGATGCCGGCGACCCGAAGAAGCCGCTCTCCTGTCCTGCTCCAGTAGCCATCAATGCGCCGATGGTGCCCGGAGGAAACTCGACGGCAGCCACGGCAGCCGCCGCGGGACAGGCCGCTACCAACCCGCCGCAGGGCCCGGTGCCGCCGGGTGACGCCGATGCCGCAGCCGCAGCCGCCGCTGCCGCAGCCGCAGCTGGTGGAGCCGCCGGTGCAGCCGGTGCCGCTGGAGCGACCGATCCTGCCGCAGCCGCAGCAGCCGCTCAGGCAGCAGCCGCCCAGGCAGCAGCCGCGGGCGGAGCACCCGAGTAGCCGATGCCAGAGGCCGACTCCCTGGCGCTTGCGCTGGAGCGGCTGGATGAAGTGACGCGCCGTCTCAGGGTCGAATGCCCCTGGGACCGCGAGCAGGACGAACGCTCGATCGTGCCCCACACGGTCGAAGAGGCATACGAACTCGCAGAAGCCGCGATCAGCGGCGACGACGCGGCGATGCGCGACGAACTGGGTGATGTCCTCTTTCAGGTCGTATTCCTCTCCCTGCTGCTGGAGGAGCGCGGAGAGGGCGATCTGGCCCTCGTCGCCAGCCAGCTGACCGAGAAGCTGATCCGCAGGCACCCCCACGTCTACCCGCCGGACGACGCGGAGGCAACCTCGGTCGAAACCGCGGATGACGTCAGGCGCCAGTGGGACGACATCAAGACCGAGGTCGAAGGGCGGAAGTCGGAGAAGGACTGGAAGAAGCCCGGGATCCCGGCGCTGATCTACGCGAACAAGATCCAGTGGAAGCTCGATCCGGCCGAGAAGCCCGCGAACGTCGGCGCGAACAACCCGAATCGGGAGGCCGATTCAGCCGAAGTCGGCCGCCTTTTATGGGAGGCGGTTGAAGAAGCGAGGCGCCGGGGCGTCGATCCCGAGCTGGCCCTGCGAGCTGAGGCTGAAAGCCGCGCCTCGGGCCTGAACGACCGTCAATAAACTCAGAGCCACATGAGCACCATAGAAGCCATCCACGCACGCCAGATCCTCGACTCCCGAGGCAACCCCACGATCGAAGCCGAGGTGAGACTCGCCGAAGGACAGATCGGCCGGGCCGCAGTTCCCTCCGGAGCCTCGACCGGAGAGTTTGAAGCGGTCGAACTCAGGGACGGCGGAGACCTGTGGCTGGGCAAGGGTGTGAGCCAGGCGGTCAACAACGTCAACGGTGAGATCAGCGAGGCCCTGATCGGATTCGACGTCACCGATCAGGCCGGGCTCGACCGGCTGATGATCGACCTCGACGGCACCGACAACAAGGGGCGCCTCGGGGCCAATGCGATTCTCGGTGTCTCCCTGGCCGCCGCCCGTGCAGCTGCCCTGCTCGAGGGCCGCCCGCTCTACGAGTACCTCGGGAACCTCTACGGGGCAGAGCAGACCAACCTCCTGCCGCTGCCGATGATGAACGTGCTGAACGGCGGATCCCACGCCGACAACTCGGTCGATTTCCAGGAATTCATGGTGATGCCGGCCGGCGCCTCGACTTTCTCCGAATGCCTTCGGATCGGAACCGAGGTCTTCCACTCGCTGAAGAAGATCCTCTCCGGTCACGGCCTGGCAACCGCGGTTGGCGACGAAGGCGGTTTCGCGCCCGACCTGTCCTCGAACGAAGCTGCACTGGAGATGCTGATGGAAGGCATCGAAGCCGCCGGTTTCACCCCGGGCAAGGACGTCTACATCGCTCTCGACCCGGCGACCAGCGAGATTTACGAAGGCGGCGTCTATCGCCTCGAGCACGAAGACCGCTCCCTGAGCTCCGAAGAGATGGCGGACTACTGGGTCAGCGCCGCCGGGCGATTCCCGATCGTCTCGATCGAGGACGGTATGGACGAGGAGGACTGGGACGGCTGGAAGCAGCTCACGCAGAAGCTCGGCGAGAAGGTCCAGCTGGTAGGAGACGACCTGTTCGTGACCAATCCGGTCCGGCTGAAGCGAGGCATCGACACAGCCACCGGTAATTCGATCCTGGTCAAGGTGAACCAGATCGGAACCCTGAGTGAGACCCTGGAAGCGATTCGCATGGCTTCCGACGCTGGTTACACCGCGGTGATTTCCCATCGCTCCGGCGAGACGGAAGATACGACGATCGCCGACCTCGCAGTCGCCACCGGAGCCGGCCAGATCAAGACAGGAGCGCCTTCCCGCTCGGATCGTGTGGCGAAATACAACCGGCTCCTGCGGATCGAGGAAGAGCTGGGAGATTCCGCCCGTTTCGACGGTTCCGTGGTGCTCAAGAGAGCGGATTGAAGGGTTTGACCGTCCGGCCGAGAAAGGTCGGACGTGTCAGTACGCGCTCAGGCAGACGGCAGCAGAACCCGGTCGGCTCGGCGCAGGCCCGCTGCCAGGAGGAATCCCGATGCCAGCGGGGCGGGGCGCATTCAGTGGGACAAGGTTGGCCGGATCGCCTTCGTGGTCCTCTTTTTCGTACTCCTGTTCTCATACGCCAGTCCGCTGATCAATCTTGCGAAGACGTACCGGCAGGCCGGGGCGACCAAGGTCGAACTCCACCGGGTCCAGGCAGAGAACGCCCTGCTCGAGCGCCGGGTGAAGCACGTCCAGGGCGATGCGGTCCTCCGCCGCGAGGCAAGAAGCCAGGGCATGATCGTCCCGGGCGAAACGCCCTACGTGGTCAACGGCATCAAGCCCTGAGGGGCATCAACTAAGGGCAGGTGGCGATGAGTGCGGCCCCCTTCTATTTCGGCATGCTCCAGCTGGCGCTGGTTGTGCTGGCACTCGGCTTCACGGCCTACCGGGTCAGGGCGCGGATCCTGCCCGGATTCGAAGGCGCTACGGCGAGGTTGAGCGAGGCGGTAATTGGATTCACGCTGCTGGTTCTGCTGACTGAGGTGCTCGGCCTGTTCAGCCTCTTCCACAACTGGACCCTGGTCCCGGTCAGCCTGATCCTGGCCCTGATTGCCTGGCTGCGGGTCTATCCGGCCGGTACCAACCCCGGCCTGCGCCCGCCGGCCCCTTCGATCTCCACCGCGGCATCGGTGCTCGCTCTAGTCATTGCCGGGATCGTGGTCGCCCAATGGGCCGCTTTCGCTTCCTACAGCCTTGATCACGGCATCAGCAACTTCGATTCCGTCTGGTACCACCTGCCGTTCTCGGCCGACATGTTCCAGACCGGTTCGGTGCTGAAGTTCCATCAGACCGAGACCGTCTTCCTCAACTGGTTCTATCCGCAGAACTCCGAGATCGCCCACGCCGCGGGAATGGCCCTCACCGGCCGGGACTTCGTCTCGGTATTCATCAACATGGGGTGGCTGGGAATGGCCCTGCTGGCCGGCTGGTGCGTCGGACGCCCCTACGGCCGGCCGCACCTGACGATGATCGCCGCCGCCGTGCTGCTCGCGACCCACACGCTCGTGGCCCGGGAGCCCGGAACCGGCAAGAACGACATCGTCGCGATCGCCCTGACCATCTCCGTCGTCGCGATCCTGATCAACCGCGGCGCCGCGCCCAGAGATGGACGGGGGCGGATCAGCCCGGACTGGGCGATGGCGATCGCCGGACTCGCGGCCGGACTGGCCGCCGGGACCAAGGTGACCGCGCTGGCGCCCGTCGCCATGATCACCTTCGCCGTCCTTTACGCGACGATCGCGGGCAAACGTCTGAGGGCCGCCGGGGTGTGGTTCGGAGCGGCCCTGGTGGGAGGGGGCTTCTGGTATCTGCGGAGCCTGCTCGCCTCGGGCAACCCGCTGCCACAGATCGAGGCGATCGGCCCGATCAACCTGCCGGGACCGGACCGCCTCCAGGTCGGTCGCCCGGACTTCAACGTGCTCCATTATGTGACCGACCTCGACATCTGGCGCGACTACTTCCTGCCAGGTCTCGAGAGAGGCTTCGGGGAACTCTGGCCGCTGCTGATCGCGGTGGCGATAATCGGCCTCTTCTCCTTGATCTGGAAGGGTCCGGGCAGGCTCACGCAGGGTCACGCGATCGCTGCCCTGCTGGCGATCGCCGCCTACGTCGTGACCCCTCTCGGCGCCGCCGGACCGGAAGGGGAGCCGACTGCCTTCGCGATCAACCTGCGCTTCCTGATCCCGGCGCTGGCAATGGCCATCGTGCTGGTGCCGCTCCTGCCCTGGTTCGACCGCAAGTGGCCGCGGTACGCCCTGACCGGCGTCCTGCTCATCCTGTTTCTGGCCAGCAGCCGGTCAGATGCGATCTACGAGATCGAAGGCCGGGCCTTCGGAGTTGCCTTCGCTCTGGTTGTGGTTGGCCTGATCGGTGGCGCCTGGCTCTTCAGGGCGCGGCTGAGTGGCATTCTGGGGTCCCGTTCGCCGATTGCCGTGGCCTCGTTCCTTGCCGCCGTCCTGGCGCTCCTGGTGGCCTTCCCGCTCGCCGACCACTATTCCGACTCCCGTTACCAGGACTTCGAGCCGGAATCGGGGCTGGCCGAGCCTTATCGCTGGGCCAACGACCTCGAGGATTCGCACATCGGACTGGCCGGCTCAACGGCCGGATTCAAGCAGTACGGATTCTTCGGCGAGGACCTCTCGAACGAGGTCACCTACATCGGCCACGAGGTAGCGGCCGGTGGGTTTGAAGCGATCCCGCGGTGTATTGAGTTCCGGGAAGCGGTCAACTCGGCTGACGTCGACTACCTGATCACCTCTTCCTTCCTAAACTTCAACGACTACGAGAAGCCGATCCGCTCACCCGAACGGGCCTGGGTCGAAGGCGATCCGGCACTCAGTCGGGTGGGCGCTCCGGGACCGGTCCAGGTCTGGCAGGTCAACGGGCAACTGGATCCGGCGGGGTGTGAAGGCATCGGGCCGGCCGATGAATACATCCCCGGCCTCGAGTCGGAGACGGTTCAGTAGTAGAGGCGCCGTTCCCGGATCCGGTCCCGCCTGGCGACCAGGGAGTCCTGCCTCTCGCGAGCCCTGACGAACCGGTAGGAGGCGACGTCGCGTGACTTCTTCAGCCGCTTGATCTTTTTCCCCAGTCGTTCGATCCGTTTCTCGAGGGAGCCCATCTCCTGCATGTGTCGGTAGTAGCGCTTCGTCCTGGGTGCCCGACGCTTGGCACCGGCATTTGGTCTATGACACTTTTTCCTGGCCTGCCTGTCGCGGAATTTTCCGTCCAGGCTGCGAAAGGTGGAGCTGTAAGTGCCATCGCCGAGCTTGAGGAAAGTCGTTCCGAGGCCGCGAAACCCGCCAACCGAATGGGCCGCGATCCGGCCTCTTTCGTCCTCGATCGGGTGGGTCGATGCGCCGCCGGTTCCGCTGATGATCTGGGTAATTCCGGTCGGGTCCCTCTTGCCGCCGGGGTTCTGCGGCCGGAAGCGCTCGTAGTGGTGCTGGTGTCCGTTCAGGACGATGTCGGTCCGGTAGCGATAGAGCAGCTCCCAGATATTCGCGA
>JBPPMT010000080.1:0-3103 GCA_051306195.1 Solirubrobacterales bacterium | reverse complement strand
CCCTAGCCGCAATCGTGCTGCTGCTCACCCGCTCTCCCATCGCGTTCGGGACCGCGCTCGTCTCGGTGGCCGTCCTCGCGGCGCTATACGGCATCCGCAGCGCTCCGAAGGAGCGTCAGCCCATTCTGCAGGGCGCCGCCATCGCCATCGCGGTGATTGCCGCGATCGTGGCCTGGATCTTCCGCGGCCGAATCGTCGAGCTCCTGAATGGCGGCGGGGAGCTGCAGTACCGACTCGAACTCTGGCGCGAGATGTGGTCGTTGATCCGGCTCAGTCCGGTCGAAGGATGGGGCTGGATCGGTCAGTGGAACACTGAACTGCCGCCGTACTCGGCCTTCAAATCCGGCGCATCGCGTGCAGCAGAGTCAGCCCTCAACGCCTACCTGGATGTCTGGTTCCAGGTAGGCGTCATCGGGCTCGCACTGTTTATCGTTATGGTCGGGCTCGCATTCGTGCGGTCATGGCTGCTCGCTTCACGCCAGCGCAGCGTCATCTACACCTGGCCGGCGGTGGTGCTCGCGGCGCTCCTCACTGCGTCTCTCGCCGAAAGCCTCATCCTCTACGGCTTCGGGTGGATGACTTTCGTCATCTGCTGCGTCAAAGCGTCACAGAGTTTGAGCTGGCGGGTTGCCTTCAGAAGGCCTCTCGAGCAGGAGCCGCTGGGGTGATGCGGCAACCGACAGTCAGAGCGACGCCGACCCAGGAATCGACGCGACGCTGAGCCGGTGCTGCTGGTCAATATCTGACGCCACCATCGCGGAAACCAGGTCGTCGAACTTCATTCTCGGGGTCCAGCCGAGTTTCTCGCCGGCCTTGGCTGGGCTCCCAATGAGGTGGTCCACCTCTGCTGGCCTGACGAATCGATCGTCCTGTCGAACGTATGGGCCCCAGTCATCGATCCCGACTTGCGCGAACGCGATATCGAGGAGGTCCCGCACAGAATGCGCGACTCCGGTCGCAATGACAAAGTCCTCCGGCTCCTCTTGCTGGAGCATCAACCACATCGCCTCGACGAAGTCCCCCGCATATCCCCAGTCTCGTTGAGCATCGAGGTTTCCGAGCGTGAGGGCGTCCTGCAAACCAAGCGAGATGCGAGCGACGGCTTTCGTCACCTTACGTGTCACGAACTCGGGCCCCCGACGCGGGGACTCATGGTTGAAGAGGATGCCACTTGACGCGTGGAGGCCGTAGGACTCTCGGTAGTTGATCGTCATGTGGTGACCGAAGACCTTCGCAACGCCATACGGCGATCGAGGCCAGAGCAGAGTCTTCTCGGTCTGGGGGATCTCCTGAACACGACCGAACATTTCGGAACTCGACGCCTGGTAGAAGCGAACTTTGTCGATGTCCTTCGCAGCCCACATCTTCACGGCTTCGAGCATGTTGAGCACGCCTTTGCCGGTCACCTCGGCGGTCAGACCAGGGTTCTCCCACGAGTACGGAACGAACGAGATCGCGGCGAGATTGTAAACCTCATCCGGGCGCGCGACTTCCATCGCTCGTACAAGACCCGCGAGGTCGGTCACATCGCTTTTGATCAAAGTGATCCCGGGGATGGTCTCCCGCACGAGGTCGTACTTCGGGTTATCCTGACCGCGGATCAAGCCGTAGACCTCGTAGCCCTTCGACACGAGGAGTTCTGCCAGGTAAAGGCCGTCCTGACCGGTGATACCCGTGATCAGAGCACGCTTCACTGCCACCACGTCACAACCCGTCGATTCGATCCCAGGAATCAGCCGGACACGTCGTCGAGCCGGCACACAACTCTCGGAGTCTATCGGCGCTGCTGAGGCGGCCTACGACGTTAGCCGTGCGGCAGGATGGACAATCATGAGCGAACTCCTGCACCTTCCTGCCGTCGAGTTGTGGCGCAAGAGCCTGCGGGCAGACGACAAAGTGTTGGTCCTCGGTGCCACCGGTTGGTTCGGACGAACCGCTACCGCAATGCTGCAGTTTGCACCCCAACCCCGGATGCTGATCGCGACCAGTTCACGCGAGTACATGGTCGGCGAGATCTCCGCGCGTTCCGAGGAGTGGGAGTGGGATCGCGTGCGCTCATTCGCGCCCACCGTCGTCCTCGATTTCGCCTTCCTGACCAGGGACCTCGTCGAGGCGATGCCACTCGACGAGTACGTATCACGGAACGAAGAACTGACGAGGCGGATGCTGGCTGCCACGGCATTGCCCAGTGTCAAGCGCGTACTGACGATTTCCAGCGGCGCCGCAGTGTTTCCGCATGACGCGCTCGATGATCCGTTGGAATCAAATCCGTATGGATGGCTGAAGCGCCGGGCGGAGAACGCTCTTGCCGACCTCGCAGCGGAGCGGAGCATCCCGGCCATCATTGCCAGGGCGTGGAGCGTCTCTGGGGCCTTCGTGCAGAAGCCGGCCAGCTACGCGCTCTCCGACATGATCCTGCAGGCGGCGACCGGCAGCATCCACATCTCCGCCACCCGCAAGGTCTACCGACGCTATGTCGCCGTCGAGGACCTGCTCGCGGTTTCGCTCGCCAACGCCACCGAACCGGGCACCATGGTTATCGACAGCGGAGGCGAGCTCGTCGAGATGGGTGAACTCGCGTCGCTTATCACCGAGATGGTCAACCCCCATTCGACTATCACCCGCCCCACGCTGGGCGACAGCGCCCCTAACGACTACTTTGCGGACCCCGCCGGCTGGGATGCCGCGTGCTCGCGGGCTACCTTCGCGCCTGCGGACCTCCGACAGCAGATCGGATCTGCCGCGCGGGGCCTGCTCCCGGCTACGCGTTGAGCAAGTGCCAGCGTGACTCGAGCATCTCGATGCGCTTGGCATCCTCCTGGGTGATACGGCTGTAGTACTCGCGCTTGTTGAGCAACCAGAGCAACTCGAAGTGCACGGCACTCACCAAGCCCTGCTCGATGTTCTGGATGGTGCTCGCGTCGCCACTGAAGACAACCTTGCGAGTCTCGAATCGAGTGAGATGCACTTGAGCTACCTCACGGATCACGTCCAGGGTGTCACTGGAAACGGCGCCGCCCATGACAAAATCGAGGCCGGCTTCCTTGGTCTTCTGCGCGGCAGTCGTGACGTACTCGGTGATCCTCGGGGTGTTGATCGTCTC
>JBPPMT010000038.1:0-3438 GCA_051306195.1 Solirubrobacterales bacterium | reverse complement strand
CTCATGAGTTTGCCGGACTGGGACGATCGACCGAGGGAGGAGGCTAGGTTGCTAAATCCTGCCTTTGTCGCAGCGCTGCTCTGGGCCTGTGCCGATGGCCACGGCGCCGAGGCCGGGACCGGCTTGCCATATCCTCTCTCGTTCATCGCGCTCCCTGTTTTACTGCATAGGCCAACGAGAATCACTCTTCCAAGCAGCAAGCGCACGTCCCTTGCGGCTTGGCTCGGCGCTCATCCCCGCGCTCTAGTGGGTTTCTCGGGCCGCGCTTCGGCACTCGTGACCATAGTGAAGGGAGGGCTGCTCTTCGGATGCCGCGAAGGCCTCATTGCCATGGACCATGAGCGTGTCCATGCCGGCCCACGCCCAAGATCCGTTGCGTCGTTCGAGCGGGAAACGACGGACGAGGTCAAGGTGTCCAGCGACACTGCTCGTGAAAGCGCGCGACATCGAAGGTGGTGATTTTGGGGGAAGCGGAGGCCGGGCGTAGCCCGGCTGTAGCTTCCCCCAAAATCTCGCGCGGGATTGCCCCGTGCGGTTGGCGGTGACGGCGGTCAGGGTGGTTCGATCTTCAACTCCCCTGAAGAGGATCGGATGCCCGGCCGTTTCATCACCGACCGACAACACGAGGACTACATGACCCTTCGTCCCCATCACACCCAGAAGATCGCGGCGGCCAAGGCCGGGTTCAGCGCGAGCACCGGATCGCGGATCGATCACGACCCTCGGCCTCCGTCCCGGAAGAACCAGGACCGCCGGCATGCCGGCGGCAAGCCCGACCCGCTGGCCGGGCTGTGGGAGGAGGAGATCGTTCCTTTTCTGGAACAGACCCCTGGGCTGCGGCCGGTCACGGTGCTGGAGCAGCTCCAGTTGCGCCACCCTGACCGCGATCTGACCGCGGCGCGGCGGACGCTCGAGCGGCGCATGCGCACATGGCGCGCCCGGCATGGCGAAGACCGAGAGGTCATCTTTCGGCAGAACCATCCCCCGGGCCGGCAAGGCATGTCCGACTTTTTCGACGCGGGTGATCTCGCGATCACGGTCGCCGGGGCGCCCCTGAACCACCGCATCTACCACTTCACCCTGGTCTGTTCCGGATGGGAGCATGCCGAGGTCGTGCTTGGCGGGGAAAGCTACACGGCACTGGCCAGCGGCCTGCAGAACGCGCTCTGCGAGCTTGGTGGCGTGCCGCATGAACACAGGACCGACAGCCTGTCGGCCGCGTTCGCCAATCTCGACCCGGACGCCCGGGACGATCTCCGGCAGCGCTACGACACTTTGTGCAGCGACCTCGGCACAGAGCCGACGCGCAACAACCGTGGCATCGCCCATGAGAACGGGTCCATCGAAAGCCGCCATGGCCACCTGAAGGCCCGCCTCGACCAGGCCCTGCTGCTGCGCGGCAGCCGGAACTTCGAGGATGTCGATGCCTGGCGGCGCTTCGTCGCCCAGGTCGTCGCGCGCCACAACGCGCGCCATCGGGATCGGGTCGAGGCCGAGCGCCCCCACCTGCGGCCGCTGCCCGCCCGACGCAGCTGTGATTACGACGAGGCGCGCGTGCGCGTCACCTCCTCGGGCGGCTTCGTCTTCCGCAAGGTGTTCTACACCGTGCCTTCGCGTCTGATCGGCTATGAGCTGAAGCTGCGCGCCTTCGATGACCGGCTCGAACTGTTCCTCGGCAGCACGCCTCTGGAGACCCTGCCGCGTGGGCGTGCACCAGATCGCGGCCGAGGTGGGCACGCCCACGTGGTCGATTACCATCACGTGATCCACAGCCTGCGCAAAAAGCCCGGCGCTCTGGCGAACCTCGCCTACCGCGACGTGCTCTTTCCCCGAACGGAATACCGGGATTGCTGGGAGGCGCTGAAGGCCGGGCTGCCCCTGCGCCACGCATGCAAAACCATGGTCGGGCTGCTCTGGCTTGCCCATGAGCACGGCTGCGAGGCGGAACTGGCCGCGGAACTGGCCCGGGTTCTCGCCATCGGCGATCTGCCCGACCTGGCCGGTCTGCGCACGCGCTTCACGCCCGCGCCGCTTCGGGACACGCGTCCCGAGGTGCCGGTGCAGATGCCTGCCACCAGCTGCTACGACGCGCTGCTGCCCGGTCTGGTGCCCGGTCTGGAGGTTGCAGCATGACTGTCACCGTCGACACCGCCAAGCTGCCCATGCTGCTCACCGCCCTGCGCCTGCCTACCTTCGCCCGGCTCTGGCCCGAGTTCTGCGCGCGGGCCAACAAGGAGGGCTGGCCCGCCGAGAGACTGCTGGCCGCCCTGTGCGAACTGGAACTCAGCGAACGTGAGCAGCGCCGGATACAGCGGCACCTGGCCGAGGCCAAGCTGCTGCCGGGAAAGACGTTGGACAGCTTCGACTTCGCGGTGGTGCCCACCATTGCCCAGGCCAGGGTTCGGGCGCTCGCCGAAGGCGACGGCTGGCTGCAGTCCGGGCATAACCTGCTGGCTTTCGGGCCACCGGGCGCGGGCAAGACTCATTTGGGATCCGCTATCGGACATGAGCTGGTCCAGCACGGATACCGCGTGCTGATGGCCCGGACATCCGATCTCGTCCAGCGCCTGCAGACCGCGCGGCAGGACCTCGCGCTCTCCCAGGAGATCGCCAAGCTGGACAAGTTCGACCTGCTGATCCTCGACGACATCTCCTATGTCCGTAAGGATCAGGCCGAAACCAGCGCCCTCTTCGAACTGATCGCCGCACGATACGAACGGCGGTCGATCATGATCACCGCAAACCAGCCATTCAGCGGCTGGGATGCCATCTTCCCAGACAGGGCCATGACCATTGCGGCAATCGACCGGCTGGTCCATCACGCCACGATCTTCGAGATGAACGTCGAAAGCTACCGCCGGCGCACCGCCCTCGCCTCAGCGACAGCGCTCCGCGACAAGGGCGATGTCGCTGACGACACCGATCCACAAGAAAAGGAGCCCGCGACACCGTCCAGCGACATCGATACTTGATCACGCCGCGGCAACGCGGCACGCTCCAGATACGTCATCGTCACCCACCTGCGATGTCGCGCGATCCCACCGGCGATGTCGCGCTACACGCGCATTGCGATAGCCCTCCCGCGCGATCCAGAGCTCGGCCGCGGTGATGGATTCCGCCAGATGCAGCAGTTCGGTATTCCCGCCGAAGTCCAGAAGCACGCGGACTTGCCCCGGCTTCGGTTCTTCAGCCACCTCGAAGATCAGCCGGCTGTCCGCCGAATGGCTGCGCATGATGGTGACGAGAATGACCCCGTCCGAGGAAAAGTTGCCCTCATGCAGCGTGAAGGAGGCCGGTGCCGTCCAGGTCGGGTAGACCCGGGGCGGCTCCTTCTTCACCAGACGGCCGACGCCGTTCGATCGCTCCCAGGCGGCGAGCTTCTTGGTGAAACGTGCCGGCGGCTTGGGACTGCCGTCGGTATAGCGGATCAGCGCCCCG
>JBPPMT010000128.1:0-14475 GCA_051306195.1 Solirubrobacterales bacterium | reverse complement strand
CCGCGCGTTACCCCATCTCTCAGGGCATAAACAGGGACCTTTAGGAACCGCAGATGGGCTCAGAGAGCCGCGGCCATTTCGGCCAGCTTCGTGACCGTGTTCATGTTGCGGGTCGTGCCGTGGATGCTCTTGTCGAAGGCGAGCTTCGAAGTACCGAGCCCGTCGGGGTAGCTGATGAAGATCTCGCGATCGGCTGCCTTGAACTGCTCGCCCGCGACCCCTTTGGTGACGGCGTCGAGGTCGGCCGGCGGCTTCTGGTCGAGGAACAGCACCGCAGTCTTGTTACCCGGGTGGTCTGAGAACGGATTGATCTCAACCAGGTCCTTCATCTCCCGGACCGAACGAACGTAGATGTCGACCATTTTGCCGGCGTAGGCCTCGAGCCGCTTCTCGAGGATCGACTTGACCTTGTCCTCGCTGTCGCCAGTGGTGAAGACGACGTTGCCGCTCGCGATATAGGTCTGGACCGCCTCAAAGCCGGCCTCTTCGCACATCTCGCGAAGCTCCTTCATCGGCAGTTTCCCGGTCCCGCCAACGTTCACCGCTCGCAGAAGTGCAACGTAAGAGGCCATGCGGCAAAGATACCCGCCGCGAGTCTCACACAACCGCTTTCCCTGTCTCGGTACTCTGTCTGGATGCCCGAACGCAACTATCTAGATGCCATCGCTGACCACATCGTCGTCTTTGACGGCGGGATGGGCGCGACTCTGGAAATGGTCGACCTCACCGAGGCCGACTACGGAGGCCTCAAGGGCAAGTGCCACGAGGCCCTGATCCTGCATCGTCCGGACGTCATCGAAGACGTCCATAACTCCATGCTCGAAGCCGGAGCCGAGGTGCTCGAGACCGACACCTTCCAGGCTTCGCGAATCAAGCTCGAGGAGTGGGGCCTCGACGAGCACACGATGGAGATCAACGTCAAGGCGGCCGAGATCGCCCGGAAGGCCGCCGGTCCCGACCGGTTCGTCGCCGGATCGATCGGCCCGACCGGCCACCTGCCGGCCTCGGACGACCCGACCCTCGGATCGATCAAGTTCCCGGAACTGGTCACCGTCTTCACCGAGCAGGCCACCGGCCTGGTCAACGGCGGCGCCGATCTGATCATCATCGAGACCGCCCAGGACATCCTGGAAGTGAAGGCCGCGATCTTCGGAGCGCGCGCCGCGTTCGAGGGGACCGGCAAGAAGCTGCCGATCCAGATTTCCGTGTCATTGCTGCCGAACGGCGGCAAGATGCTCCTCGGCACCGACATCTCGGCCGTGCTGACCACGCTCGAAGCGCTGAAGGTCGATGTGATCGGGCTGAACTGCTCGACCGGCCCCGAAGACATGCGCGATGCGATCCGTTACCTCGGCGAGAACGCCACCACCCCGGTCCACTGCATCCCGAACGCCGGCCTGCCCCTCCAGGGCCCGGACGGCGAGACGATCTTCCCCGAGAAGCCCGAACCGCTGGCCGCGAGCCTCGGCGAGGTCGTCGAGAAGTTCGGCGTCGGTGTGGTCGGTGGCTGCTGCGGCACCACCCCCGAACACATCAAGGCGATCGCTGACCGTGTCCGTGATCTCAAGCCAGCCCCGCGTCCCGGCAAGGGCGACGACCTCCTGCTCTCGAGCATGATGACCGCGACCCCACTGGTCCAGCTCCCCGCACCGACCATGGTCGGCGAGCGGGTCAATTCGCAGGGCTCGCGCCGCGCGAAAGAACTGCTGCTGGCAGACGATTACGACGCGATCCTCCAGGTCGCCGAAGACCAGGTCGAAGGCGGAGCCCACGTGCTCGACGTCTGTGTCGCCCTGGTCGAACGCGACGACGAAGACGAGCAGATGAGGGAAGTGGTCAAGCGGATCTCCTTGACCCAACCGTCTCCAATTCAGATCGACTCGACCGAGCCGAAGGTGATCAAGACGGCCCTGGAGCAGATCCCGGGCCGGGCAATCGTCAACTCGGTGAACCTCGAAGCCGGCCGCGACAAGCTCGACACAGTCGTGCCGATCACGCTCGCCCACGGCGCCGCGCTGATCGCCCTGACCATCGACGAAGTCGGCATGGCGAAGACCGCCGACCGCAAGGTGGAGATCGCCCAGCGGCTGAAGGTTCTGATTTGTGACGAGCACGGCCTCGAGCCGGAAGCGCTCGTCTTCGACTGCCTCACCTTCACCCTGACCACGGGTGACGAGGAGTGGCGTCCGTCCGCGGTCGAGACGATCGAAGGCATCCGCCGGATCAAGGCGGAGATCCCCGGGGTCAAGACTTCGCTCGGCGTGTCGAACGTCAGCTTCGGTGTCGGCCAGCCGGCCCGCGCGGTGCTCAACTCCGTCTTCCTCCACCACTGCGTGGAGGCCGGGCTCGACCTCGCCATGGTCAACCCGAACCACATCAAGCCGTACGGTGAGATCGACGACGAAGAGAAGAAGCTCACCAACGCGCTCGTCTTCAACGAGTCCGAGGACGCGCTCGAGAAGTTCATCGAGCACTTCGAGTCGAAGGGCGACGAGGCCGAAGAAGAAGCGGCCAACCCGACCGAAGGCATGGAGCCCGAAGAGGCGCTCCACTTCCACATCCTGCGCCGCCGCAAGGAAGGCGTCGAGGACTGGATCGACAAGTCGGTCGAGAAGATCGGTGCCGTCCCGACCCTGAATACGGTCCTGCTCCCCGCCATGAAGGAAGTCGGCGACAAGTTCGGAGCCGGCGAGCTGATCCTGCCGTTCGTGCTGCAGTCGGCGGAAGTCATGAAGAAGGCCGTGACCCAGCTGGAGAATTACCTCGAGCGGATGGAAGGACACACCAAGGGCAAGGTCGTGATTGCGACCGTGTTCGGTGACGTCCACGACATCGGCAAGTCGCTGGTCAACACGATCCTCACCAACAACGGCTACACCGTGGTCGACCTCGGCAAGCAGGTCCCGGTCGACGTGATCCTCGATGCCGCCCAGGAGCACGAAGCCGACGCGATCGGCCTCTCCGCGCTGCTCGTCTCGACTTCGAAGCAGATGCCGATTGCGATCCAGGAACTCCATTCACGCGGGCTCGAATACCCGGTGCTGATCGGCGGCGCCGCGATCAACCGTGACTTCGGACGCCGGGTGCTCTACCCGAACGGACGCGAGTCGGACGAGATCTACGAACCCGGAGTCTTCTACTGCAAGGACGCCTTCCAGGGCCTCGACACGATGGATGCGCTGATCGATCCCGAGGCGCGCGAAGCCCTGGTCGAGAAGCTCCGCGACGAAGCCGAGACCTTCCGCAACAAGCCGGTAATCGAAGATGACGGACCGCCGGTCACGGACGACTCCGTGCGCTCGGCCGCCGACCCGAACGCGCCGATCCCGGAGCCGCCTTTCTGGGGTGTCCAGGAACTGCCGATCGAGATCGACGACATCTTCAACCACCTCGACCTGCATGTCCTGTTCAAGCTCCACTGGGGCGGGCGCGGAGTCAAGGGCGAAGAGTGGGAGAAGCTCGTCAACGAGGACTTCCGCCCGCGGCTCGAACGTATGTGGGCCGAGCAGGAATACCTCCACCCGAAGGCCGTGCTGGGTTACTTCCCCTGCAACGCCGACGGCAACGAGCTGGTCATCTTCGATCCCGAGGACCTGGACACGGAAATCAACCGCCTCGTCTTCCCGCGCCAGCCGCGGCACGACCGCATCTGCCTGGCCGACTTCTACCGGCCGCTCGGAGATGACGGTGAGCGTGATGTTGTCGCGCTCCAGGGCGTGACCATGGGCTCCGAGGTCACCGACCTGATGGACCAGCTGGAGAAGGACGGTGAGTTCGCCGAGCAGCTCTTCACCCACGGACTGGGCGTCCAGTCGGCCGAGGGCCTGGCCGAGTGGCTCCACCAGAAGGTGCGCAAGGACCTCGAGATCGGCCCGACCCAGGGTCGCCGTTACTCATGGGGCTACCCCGCCTGCCCGGACCAGTCCGAGCACGAGAAGGTGTGGGAGCTGCTGGACCTGAACCAGATCGGCATGTACCTCTCGGGCGGTTACGCCGTGATGCCCGAGCAGTCCACGGTGGCGATCATCAGCCACCACCCGGACGCGGTCTACTTCGGAATGAAGTCAGGCTTCATCCCCAAGGACGGCCCCGCCCCGGACGAAGTGATCGAGCTCAGCGACCGCAGCGCCAATCCCCCCGAGGAAGATCCCGACGTGGATCCGGAAGTCGGAGAGATCGGCGCCGAGTCAGCAGACGAAGAGCCGGCTACCGCCTGAGCCCGGCTCCAGCAGCAAGAAATGCTCCGGCGGATGCCGGGGCCATTGCCAGAAGCTCCTCTACAGGGAATCCGGCTATGTGGGCGAGCATCATGAGACCACCTTGCCGGTGATTCCTGTTCCGTTTGTGGATCGGTTTCTCTCGATTTGCTCGGCCGCTTCTTTTTCGGCCTGCTCCATGTCGCATTCCCTGTGGCGGCGCCACCACTGGTATGGCGGGGTCTGGGGGTAGCTCTCCGGTGAGTCTTCCCACTCCTCCTGGCAGCCCAGGGCGGTGATGTCCAGGTATGCCCAGGTGTTGCCCATCTTCTCGTGGCCTCGGGCGTCGATGAAGTAGGTGCGGTAGATGTTGTCCTCCTCGTCGCGGATGAAGGCGTTGGTTCCGTGCCACTCGCCCATGTCCACGTCGAAGTCGTCGATCACCGTGTACCAGGGGACCTGCTGCCAGTCCGTCCTTTCCTTCAGGTGCTTGATGTCTTTCTGCTTGCCCCTCGACACGTGGCGAAGGTGGTGTTTCTGGCGTTGAGGTGCCTGAGGTCCCCGACCTGGTCCGCTCCGAATGAGCAACCCGGACATCCGGCGTCGGGTTGGCCCGTCACGTCCGGGTCGAAGAAGAAGCGGTAGAGGACCAGCTGCTAGCGGCCTACGAACAGGTCAATCAGCTTGACCTTGCCGTCCGGGCCGTCGAACTCGAGAGTGACGCGTGAGCGGTAATCCGTCAGGTCGGAACCGACCGGGCTGCCGAAGGCGAAATCGAGAATCAGCAAGCGAGGCGGCTCGGCCTCGGCCACCTCACAGTGCAAGTGGCGCTTCTCGCCTTCGTCGTTCTCGATCCAGATCGTGTGTGCGCAGTGCTTGCAGACGGTGTCGACTGTGACTGACTCATGTGTTGTCAGCTTCGAACATCTCGAGGAGCTTGTCCATCGCCTGGTTCCAGCCCTCGTTGACTCCGGTGTGGCCGCCGGGAGGTGCCTGGCCGAGGCGATCGTGGACGAGGGTCAGCTCGGTCCGGTTGGGCGCGTTCTCAACGAGGCTAACGGTGAAGCGGGAGCGATGCGCCTCGGACGGGTCGAACGCGAAGCTGATCACGATCTTTTCGTCCGGGACGAGCTCCACGAACTGCCAGTCGAAAGTGCCGCGATCTCCGTTGTCAGCCTCGACCGTGATCTGAGCGCTCCCTCCCACCTCGGGAACAACCGCGACGTCCGTCGCCCTGAACCGCCTCGGGCCCATCCACCGGAGCAGCTGATCGGGGTTGAGGAAGGCGTCGTAGACGGCGGCGGCCGGTGCGGCCATCTCGCGGACCACCCGCACCCCCTCGGTGTCTTCGGCTGCTTCGTTCACTTTTTCTCCTTCTGTTCGGCTTCCCGGGCATCGGCTTCGAGCACCGCCTTGAGGCGATCGAGGCTCTCGTCCCAGAACTCCTCGTAGAACTCGAGCCATTCACTGGCCTGCTTCAGCGGCTTGGGCAAAAGGCTGCAGATGTGCTGCCGCCCCTTCACCCTCCGATTGACCATTCCGGCCCTTTCCAAAACCTGGACGTGCTTGGAAGCGGCCGCGAACGACATTTCGACGGGCTCGGCCAGCTCCCCGACCGTGCACGCGCTTCGCGAAAGGCGGCGCAGCATAGTGCGGCGGGTTCCGTTCGAAAGGGCGTGGAAGATGCGGTCGACTTCCTGAGTTTCTTCAACCATGTGGTTGAACATAAACGATGACTGCCAGATTGTCAACCAATTGGTTGAAGGTTGTTCCGGATAAGCTGGTGCCATGTCAGAAAAGCTTTACGTCTGCTGGGGCACTTTCCAGATCCCGCTTGTCCGTGAGCACCCGTGCCGGATCGCCTGGGAGGCGTTGCTCCAGGCCGGATACGAGCCGGAAGTCATCAAGGTCCGAGGCTGGGGAGCGATGCCCCACGCCCTCCAGAACAGCGGTCGAAAGCTGGTCGAAGAAAAGACCGGCAGCCCCTGGGTGCCCGCCCTCGAGACCGAAAGCGGCGAGTGGATCAGCGGATCGTCCGAGATCGTCGCCTGGGCCGAGCAGCACGCGGAAGTCTGATTCGGAGACGCGAAGGTCAAGTGGAGCTTCGGCAATAGGGTTGTACCGACAGTCGTTGCACCACAACTGATCGGGGATCGCCTGATGGAATTGCAAGGAACGACCGGACTTCTGACCGGGGGCTGCCGGTGGACTCGGCAAAGGGATGGCCAGCGAGCTCGCTTCGCGTGGGCTGAGCCTGGTGGTTTCCGGACGGAACGAAGCTGCCCTCGAGGGACTGCGTGCTTCGCTGCCGGGCGACGGGCATTCGGTCCATGTGGCCGACCTTGGCGACCGCGAAGTGGCGAGAGGCATAATCGCTGCCGTGGAGGCTGAGGCGGTCCGCTCGACCTGCTGGTCAACGCCGGGATCGAGACCTCGGCCACCTACCACCGGTTCGGGGCTTCAGCACCGTCTGCCGCGGATTCACCACCGGTGGAGGCATGTACGAGCGGATGGAGGAGGCACGACACTCGTCAAACGCCATGCTCGGCACCACCACGGTGGAGGCGGTGTCGAACGCTGTGGTCAAAGGGGTCACCCGGGATAGGGCGCTGTTGATCGCCAACAACCGGCCGCTTCGGCCGATCGTCGCCCTCGCAGCCCCGTCCCCCGCCCTCGGCGCGCAGATGCTCGAACGGAGCGGTGCCAACCAGATCTTTCGCAACCTCGCCGCTCAGCGGGAAAACTAGGGCCGCGGTAGGGGTCCACGGCTACTCGTCCCCCTTCGGCACGATGATCACCGGGCAGGCGGCTGATCGCATCACTTTGAACGAGGCACCGCCGAGCAGCACCCTCCGCACCGGGCCGTAGCTCCGGGATCCGAGGAACAGCAGGTCCAGGTCAGCTGATTCGGCGGCCAGCTCATCGGCCGCGCGGCCCGTCCTGACCTTGCTGCTGGTGCCGGGGGTGTCCGCCCTGGCAACGCCCTCCTTCAAGACCTGGGCCATGTCACCGCGCAGCATCTCTTCGTATCCCGCATTCACCGGCCCGACTCGGGAAGGCACGATCATGCTGGGAATCACTCCGACCAGCTCGAGAGACGCACTGACAGTCCTGGCGATCGCGGAACCGAGGTCGAGGGCCTCCTCGGAATCCCTGGTCCCGTTGAACGCCACTCCAACCTTCCTGATCGCCGTCGAAGCGCTCCGGCTCCAGCCCCGGGGGACCATGCCGACCGGACAGGGAGCACCGGCTGCGAGCCTTGATCCGGCGTCACCCAGAAGGACCCGGCCGATCGGTCCACGATGGCTCGACCCGATGATCATCAGATCAGCGTTGATCTCCTCGGCGATCCTCGTCAGCCCGGCCGGCACCGACATGTCGAGCACACGATGGAACTCGAAACCCTCGCCAATCTCGTTCTCGGCGAAATCGAGCAGGTGATCGAAGTAACGGTTCCGCACCAGCTTCATCTCTTCGATTCCCTCGTAATAGACAGTGTCCGAGTGGACACTCACCACGTGTAGATCTGCTCCTGCCAGGTTGGACATCAGACGCGCAAACTCGAGCGCGTCCCGGCCCTCCTCGGTTTCTTCCAGACCCACAAGTACGTTCTTGATCCTCGACCAGCTCATTGGTTTATGTCCCTTCGTTGAAGTCCGAATATGGAGACCAGAAGCAAAGTGAGGGTCGCGAGGGCAAGAACCATCCAGCTCTGCCAGGGTGCGCCGTTGGAGAGCGGGTTCTGCCCAAAGGCCTGGTAATAGGCCGAGAGGAACCGGAACGGTTCGAGCCAGTCAACGGCCTTGGAGAGACCGTCGAGCATCCACGCGGCCGTGGCCACCGCAGCGGCCGTCGATACGGCCACCGTCCTGCCCGGGTGAAGGCAACCAATGGTGAGAGCGATCGAACCGATGAACAGCCCGAACAGCCCGGTGCTGATGCAGGCCGCCAGCAGGTCCATGAATCCGATATCCAGGCCGAAAGGCCGGGAACCGAAATAAACGGTCAGCAAGAGGACGGTGGTCAGGATCACCACCCCGAGCACCAGCCAGGCGAACTGCTGAAGCACCAGTGTTCGCCTGGACAGCGGCTGTGCCAGCTTGATGTCGAGCAGCCCACGCTCCTCGTCACCGGCGATCGCCGAGGCCCCGGCGCTCACGGCGAAGATGGCCAGCAGAGCAGGGCCGAGGAGGGCGAATATCTGGCTGTTCAGATATCCAACCGGGCTGGTGAGGTCGAGCTCGCCGCCGACGAACAGCGCACGCATCGCATCGGGCAGTTCTTTCGAGTAGTCCGAGAGGCCCGGCGAGTCCTCGATCGAGGGATAGAACACGACGGTCGTCGCGACCATCAGGGTAATTCCGATCGTCCACCAGACCAGGGATCGACGGTGCTCGCGAAAGCTCTCAATGAGGATCTCGGCCCTCATTGCCGGTCCCCGTAGTAGGAGAGGAAGATCTCGTCGAGGTCAGGCAGCAGGCTGGTCATCGTGATGACATCGGACTCGGCCAGCGCCTTGATCAGGTGGTCCATACGGCCCGAGACACGAAGTCGCAGCGTGCCCGGCCCGGAAGCCGTCACTTCGATCCCGGGGATCCTCGCCACCGATGGCGCCTCGCCTTCGAACCGGACGGTCACGTCCCGGACCGCACGCTCCCTCAGGATCGCGACGTCTTCCTGGGCTACCAGGGCACCCTCGCGGATGATGCCGACCCGGTCCGCCACGTGCTCGACTTGGTCGAGGTCGTGAGATGAGAGCAAGACAGTCCGGCCGGCGTCGGCGCATTCACGCATCAGCTCGCGTACGTCCTGCTGCCTCAGGGGATCGAGTCCACTGGTCGGTTCGTCGAGGATCAGAAGGTCGGGCTCGGACATGAACGCGGCGATCAAACCGATCTTCTGTCGGTTGCCCTTCGACTGGCCACCCGCCTTTCGCCCGAGGTCGAGCCCGAGTCGCCCTGCAAGCTCCTCGATACGCCCCCTCCGCACGTCACCACGAATTCTCGCCAGGTGTCCCAGAAACTGAGCGCCGGTTCTTCCGGGAGGCAGCTTGAGCTCGCCCGGAAGATAACCGCAGCGCCTGCGTACGTCCATGCTCCGCGAAGGGACATCGAGGCCGAAAACGCTGACCCGGCCCGCCGTCGGGCTGATCAGGTCGAGCAGGATCCGGATCAACGTGGTCTTACCCGCGCCGTTCGGGCCGAGCAGTCCGAAGATCGTCCCGGGATGGACTTCAAGATCGAGATCGACCAGGGCATTGACCGGACCAAAGGCTTTGGACAGCCCCCGCGTGCTGACCGCCGGCACGCTTACGCAGCCTCAACGGACCGCCGGGTCACCGGTGCCGGTCCGGCCGGTTGGCCGAACCCGCATCGCGGCATGATGAGCAGGGGGCATCGGGCGTGGTCCATCAGGTGGGCGGAAACGCTCCCCAGCAGAACCCGTTTGACCGGGCCGTAACACCGAGAACCGATCACCATTAGGTCGAAGTCCTCGGCGATCTCGGACAGCCGCTGCCCGGGATCGCCGACGTAGCCTTCCGATTCGGTGCTGATGCCATCCGGAACGCGGGCCAAGGCATTGTCGAGGATCTGCGCGGTATAGCTGGTCTGTAGCTGGTCGAGATCGCTTATCGCGGTGCCTGGCAGGGGCCCGACGTTGACCATCGGAAATTCCAGCACGCTGGCGATCTTGATCGATGCCCCGGCACGCTGAGCGATCGCGCTGGCGGCCGAAAGCGCGGTGTCCGACTCCTGCCCTTCGTCAACTGCGGCGCAAATTCGGCTGATCTGACCGGCCCGCTCCGTGGAGTAGCCGCGCGGAGCAACTGCGATCGGACATTCGGCCCCGTTGAGAAGCTGCCTGCCGACCTGGCCGAGATGAACCCGCCGGAAAGAACCCGCGTGGGCAGAACCGATGACCATGGCCAGCGGCACCGTCTCCTCGACCAGGTTGTGGAGAGCCCGGGCCGGGGACTTGTCGATCAGCTTCCGGGTCTCGACGCGCCTGCCCGGAAGTGCCGAGCGGGCTTTGCGAAAGATCGGTTCGGTGATTTCCTCGAGGCCAAGACCGAGGTCCAGCGGGTCCAACAGGTGGTTCGGGAAAGTAACGCAACAGACAACGACGGGTGAGGCCTCGAACAGGTCACAGAGCTTGGCACCGAGCGCCAGCGCATCCTCGCTGTTCGGGCTTCCGTCATAGGCGATCACGATCTTTCGATCCAGGGCACCCTCGGGATCAATTCTCATGCTCGAATCCTGCCCCTGAGCAGGCGAATATTCATCGGTGCCACCTGCGTATACGCCTCCGCAGTAGCTACTGAGGCGTACGCTTCAGCAGATGCCAGACAGAACCCTCACCGGACCGCAGCTTGTTCGGCTGCTTGAAGTCGGGCGGACGCTTGTGTCCGAGTCCGACCTCGAGTCGGTGCTGGAACGGGTCCTGTTCGCCGCAAAGGACCTGACCGGGGCGCGCTACGCAGCGCTGGGGATCCTGGACAAGGACAAGGTCTCGCTGGAGCGTTTTCTGAACCTCGGGATCGACGAGGAGACCAGACTGGGAATCGGGCCGTTGCCCCAGGGTCACGGGGTACTTGGCGAGCTGATCAGGAATCCTCGTCCGCTGAGACTGGACAGCGTCGCGGACCACCCTCACTCATTTGGCTTCCCACCTGGTCACCCGCCGATGGATTCATTCCTCGGCGTGCCGATCAAGATCAGGAACGAAGCTTTCGGAAACATCTATCTGACCGAAAAGCGGGGTAATCCCCACTTCGACGAGCGCGACGAAGCGATGCTAGTGGTGCTCGCCGACTGGGCAGCTGTGGCGATCGACAACGCCCGGGGACACCAGCGCGACAGCCTCCGCATGGCGATCGCTGCTTCAGAGCAGGAGCGGCGCCGCTGGGCAATGGAACTCCACGACGAAACGCTGCAGGACCTCGGCGCGCTCAAGGTGATGCAGGAGGGAGCCTTGACCCGAGGGGATCCGGACACGATGAAGCGGACGCTCGAAAGTGCCGCCGCGCAGCTGGACGCTACGATCGCAGGACTCGAGGGGTTGATCCAGGAGCTCCGGCCGGCGACGCTCGACGCCCTGGGAATCGCCGCGGCGATCGAGACCCTCGCCGACCGCATGTCCACCTGGAGCGGGATCGGGATTTCGACTCACGTCGACCTCGGCTATGAGCGCGGTGACACTTCGACCCGGCTGGACCCGCAGCTGGAGGCGACGATCTACCGGGTCGTGCAGGAGTCACTCCACAACACCAACAAGCATGCCGAGGCGTCCAAGGCCGCTGTCTCGATCGTTGAGGCTGACGAGCAGATAACGATCTTCGTCGAGGACGACGGCAAGGGGTTCTCGGCTTCCGACGGCACCGGGGACCGATTCGGCCTCCACGGGATGCGCGAGAGGGTCGACCTGGCGGGCGGCACGATGGTGATTGATTCGGCCCCCGGGAAAGGTGCCCGGGTGGAGATCCACCTGCCGGTCAGCCAGGGGTCGGAAGACGGCCCCGCCTGATCAGGTCGCTTCGAGGTTGTTCTCCTTGGCGTAGCTGATCAGCTCGGCGCGGCTCGAAATTCCGGTCTTCCGCTGGATGTTTGCCCGGTGCGTCTCCACCGTACGAACGCTGAGGACAAGCTTTTCCGCGACTTCGGGGTTCATGTATCCCTGAGCGAGCAGTCCGAGCACCTCTATCTCCCTGGGAGTCAATTCGTCCGGAGGGTTGTAAGAGGCCGGAGCCGATGCCAGCTTGGCTCCCAGGGTCGGGTTCAGGTAGGTGTCGCCGGCCAGGGAGACCCGAATGGCCTCCACCAGTTCTTTCGCCGCCGCGTGCTTAACCACGTATCCGCTCGCTCCGGCCTGCAGCGCCGAGCGGACGAACACCGGCTCGCTCTGCATCGTCAGGACAACCACCTTGGTGTCAGGTGAGGTCTCGAGAATCCCGGGGATGACATCGAGGCTGTGGCCCCCGGGCATGTTCAGGTCGAGGACCAGGACCGAAGGCTTGTTGCCGAGTACGTAACGAGCGGCGTCTTCGGCGGTCCCGGCCTCGGCAATTACCTTGATGTCCGGCTCGGCCTCCAGAACCATTCGGACCCCGTCGCGCACGATCACGTGGTCGTCGGCAAGTACGACCGTCACTTCTGCATCCTGGGCTGTCTCCTGGGTCATGGCAACGAGTATCACGACGAATTGCGGGTCTCGCCTCGGTAGTCAACACCTACCCGAACCCGTGTGCATTGCCGAGGAAAGGGGAACGTCGGCAACCTAGCCTCTGTTCATCACCGGTCATCTGCCCACCGGCAGTTTCGGCACAGAACCAACCAGAGAAGGAGAAAAGGTGATTTCCTGGCCAGCCAAACCCGCCCGTATTGCCATCGTCGGCGGCGGAGTCGCCGCTCTGGAGGCGATGCTCGCGCTCGGGGACCGCGGTGGAGATCTGGTCGAAATCGACATGTTCTCGCCCCAGAAGGACTTCTCCCTCAAGCCGCTCGGGGTTTCCGACGCGTTCGGTCAAGGTGAAGTGCCGAAATTCGACCTCGAATCGATCGCGGAGCACGCTGGTGCGAAGTTCCACATGAAGAGCGTGAAGGCGATCGATGCTCACGGGCGGCGGGTCGTCCTGCACGACGGTGATGGCCTCACCTACGACTACCTGATCGTCTCGACCGGGACGAAGGCGCTCTGGGTGGTCCCGGGCGCAAAGACCTTCTGGGGCCTGCAGGGCAAAGAGGTGGTTGCCGAGGTCCTGGAGATGGTCCGGACCGGCAAAGGAAACCGACTGGCCCTGACCATGCCGGACCCTGCGGTCTGGCCACTGCCCGTCTACGAGCTCGCACTCTTTTTCGCCACCGAATTCAAGGATGAGGCGAGCCACCCGAAGATCACCATCGTGACCCCGGAGGGCTCGCCACTCGGAGTCTTTGGAACGGAGACGAGCCGCTTCGTCGAAGGGCTGCTTTACGAACACGGCATCGACCTTGTCACTGACACCGTGCCTGTCTCCTTTGCCAACGGACAATTGACCACCGATAGTGGCTCGATCAATGCCGACGTCGCCCTCACCCTCCCCCGGCTGACCGGGCGTCGGATAGAGGGGCTACCTTTCGGCGAGGACGGTTTCCTTCCGGTCGACGGCTTCGGGCTGATTGCCGGGATGAGCCGTGAATACGCGGCCGGTGACGTGATCTCCTATCCGGTCAAGTTCGGCGGTCTGGCCACCGAGCAGGCAGACGTTGTCGCTGCAGCGATCGCGTCCAGGGCATGGGACAAACCTCCCCCTGATCCGTTCCGTCCGAGGATGAGAGGAACCCTTCTCACCTCGGATGGACCGGTTCACCTGGGCGAAGGTGCGGAGTCGAAGAACGGCACTGAGACCGACTGGGATCCGGGCCAGAAGGTCGTCGGCCGCTACCTCTCACCATTGATCTCCGGAAAAGAGAACTGAACATGGAATCCGTCCGGGAAACCGTCGACCTTGAGTTGAATACATCCCTACGGCAGATTAGTACCGAACCGACCTGAGTACAGCCCGGCTTCAGCCCGCAATCGCCGGTTGGGCGGCGCGGGCCCTCTTGATCGCTTTCATCTCCGGCGCGGTCAGCCTGACCGGTACGTCCATCTCGATCGGATCGCCGGCAAGGGTGGGCTCGAGTCCGGCCAGTGCCTCGACCGTGGCCAGCACACAGAAAGGCATGTGGTCAAGGCTGTATCCACCTTCCTGGAGGGCGACGATCCGGCCATTGCAGGCCGACTCGGCGTACTCGACCAGCTTTGCCGTCATCGCGCGGAAGCCTTCGGTGGTCACGCTCATCCGGCCGAGCGGATCCGACGCCGCCGCGTCCTGACCGCTCGAAAGGATCACCAGTTCCGGGCCGAAAACCTCCAGCGACGGCACGACCACTTCCTCCATCGCGGCCACATATCCGGCGTCGCCAGACCCGGCCCGCATCGGGATGTTGACGTTGGTGCCGAATCCGTCTTCGAGGCCACGCTCCTGAACCGCGCCGAGATCTTGGGGGTAGAGCCCGTCCTGATGGATCGAGATGAAGAGCACATCGGGATCGCGGTAGAAGATGTCCTGGGTGCCGTTGCCGTGGTGGACGTCCCAGTCGACGATCGCAACGCGGCTGAGGCCGTGGGCCTTCTGGGCGTGCCGCGCCGCCACCGCCACGTTGTTGAAGACGCAGAACCCCATCGCCTTGGTGCGCTCGGCATGGTGCCCGGGCGGGCGCATCGCCGAGAACACGGTCTTGGCTGCCCCCGTCATCAC
>JBPPMT010000107.1:0-18869 GCA_051306195.1 Solirubrobacterales bacterium | reverse complement strand
CTAGCTGTAGCGGAGGACCACGCCGTCGGCGATCAGTTCGAGCAACTCCCGCTGTTCGGGGTCGAGTCCGGCTGGCTGAAGGCCCGCTTTGGCCTCTTCGATCATGCCGATCGCCCGTTTGCGGACCACTTGGAGCGCCCCGGTTTCCCCGATGCGCTCACAGACTTCTTCGGCGCCCCGCTCGTCAAGCGCGTCGAGATCGACCTCCCGCAGACCCGGGTCACTCCCGATCGCCACGATCATCGGCAGCGTAACCGTGCCGTCGAGCAGGTCCGTCCCCCGGGCCTTGCCGGTGCGCTCGACCGGGCCGCTGATGTCAAGCACGTCGTCGAGCATCTGGAAGGCGAGTCCGATCCGGTGCCCGAATAGCGAAATCACGCCGGCCTGCCCGGGGTTCACCGTTGAGCGGCCGAGCACACAGGCGGCTTCGAAGAGCCGGCCCGTCTTCAGTCCGGAGCGTTCGAAGTAATCGGACTCAAGGAGGTCGAGGTCAAAGGCGCCGCGCCTCTGCATGAGTTCACCACGGGCCAGATCGACCGCCGTCCGGCTGAGTTCGGCCACCGCGGCGTGATCACCACCGTCAACCAGAACCCGGAAGGCGGAAGCAAACAGCTGGTCACCGACCGAAGTCGCCCGACCCCGGCCGGAGCTCGCGAAAACCGTGGGCGCCCCCCTTCGGAGTGGTGCCCGGTCCAGCACGTCGTCGTGGACCAGGCTGGCCATGTGGACCAGTTCGACCGCGATCCCGGCACGCACCGCGGCGCGGCCTCCGTCCGGACCGGCGCAGAGCAGGACAAGCATCGGGCGCATGCGCTTGCCGCCGGCCTTGAGCGTGGAAACGGCGTCTTCGGAGAGGGCTCCCCCGCGATCGACGGCTGCGGTCAGACCTTCTTCGACTTCTTTCAGTCCCTGCGTGAGCCAGGCTCCAGCGGTATCGGTGACCGCCGTGACCGGCTCCGGCGCTGAGCGCTCCGGAGTCACTTGACCGCGGAGTGGAGGGCGATTATGCCGCCGGCCATGAGCGTCCAGCGAACGTGCCGGAAGCCGGCCTGGTCCATCTTCGCGCCGAGGGTACCTGCGTCGGGAAAGCTGCGGACCGACTGCGGCAGGTACTCATAGGCCGAAGAGTCGCCGGCCACCTTGCCGAGCATCGGCACGATCCGGTCGAACCAGAGGCCGAAGAATCCGGCCAGCGGCTGGCGCTTCGGCTGGGTGATCTCGAGGATCGCCAGGCGGCCGCCGGGCACGAGCACCCGGTGCATCTCGGCCAGTCCACGATCGAGGTCCGCGAGGTTCCGGGCGCCGAAGGAAATCGTCACTGCGTCGAACTCCTCGTCGCCGTAAGGCAGCTCCAGGGCGTCGGCCCACTCGAAATTGACCTGGGACACACCACGGGTGACCGCCTTGCCGTCGGCAAGCTCGAGCATTGGTCGGGAGAAGTCGGCCCCGGTCACCTTGCCTCCAGGTCCGACCCGCTCGGCCAGGGAGAAACTCAGGTCACCGGTGCCGCAGCAGAGGTCCAGGGCCTTCTGGCCCGGTTCCAGACGAACCCGATCGGCTGCGCGCTCACGCCAGGTCTGGTCCAGCCCGGCGGTCATCACCCGGTTCATCCGGTCATAGACACCGCTGATCCGGTCAAACATGGAATTGACCTGGCCGGCAAACTGCTCGTCTCCCCTGACGGGAGGCGTCTCGCTCATGGGGAGCTCCTGGGTCTACTAATCGAGAGAGGCCAGGTAATCGGCCACTGCATTCAGATCTTCCTGCCCGAGACCGCGGAAGGACGGCATGATACCCGGGCCGATTTCGACCGACTGCTTGATCGCCGCCCGGGGTACCGTGGCGCCGATTTCGGTCAGGTCGGGGCCGAGGCCACCTTCAGCCCCGTTCTCGCCGATCGCATGGCAGGCCAGACAGCCCGACTGGGCGACTATCTCCTTGCCTTGCTCGTACTGGGGCAAAGTCTCGAGTTCGATCTCGCTCGGTGCTCCGCCAGTTGCTCCCTTGTAGGTGAGGAGCGCCATGGCGACGATGATCATGATGCCGGTGATCGTGGCGATCGGCCGCTTCCACGGGATCCGTTCCGGACCACGGTCGTAGAACGGCAGGAGCAGCAGCAGGACCATGCAGATGGTCGGGATGCCGACGGTCGCGATCGGAACCAGTGCCGGCGGCTTGATCACGCGCAGCAGTTCGAAGAGGAAGAAGAAGTACCACTCGGGGCGCGGCGTGTAAGTGGTGGTGGTCGGATCGGCCTTCGGACCCTGCTCGGCACCGAGGACCAGCGACATGATGATCAGGACGGCGGCGACCACACAGAACATCACCGAGTCCTTCATGATCGCGTACGGGAAGAAAGGCTTGCCTTTCTTCTTCAGCTGCTCGTACTCGCGTAGGTAGTCCTCTTTTTCGCGATTGTTCATGAGGGGGTCTCACCCCCTTCGTCGGTGGGTTCCTCAGCGGGAGTTTCTTCAGCCGGTGCCTCGGTCGCTTCAACCGGACCATCTTCAGTCGTTGATTCTTCTGCGCCAGGTTCCTCTGCCGGAGCTTCCGCCTCGGGTTCAGGTTCCGGTTCGGGCTCCGGTGGTGCTTCGGTCACCCCGCCGGCTACCGGGACTTCGTCCGAGTCGGCCACCGCAACGCCGGCGACAACTTCTTCAGAGCGCTGGGCGTGCTTCGGGCGGGCGGCACGAACCCACGGCGGAGCGGTCGTGCCGAGCTTGACGACCAGGAAGAGGTGGGCGCCGATGAGGGCGCCGATCAGTCCCGGCACGACGAGCATGTGAAGTGCATAGAAACGCGAAAGGGTGGTCGCCGAGAAGTCGGGTCCGGCTCTCAGGAAGTCCGCCAGGTAAGGACCGACGACCGGTCCGGAAGCGGTGATGTTGTTGGCGACGATGGTCGCCCAGAAGGACCTCTGGTCGAACGGCAGCAGGTAGCCGGTGAGACCCATGACCATGGTCAGGATCAGCAGGACGACGCCGATCACCCAGTTCATCTCCCGCGGGTATTTGTAAGCGCCGAAGAAGAAGGTGCGTGCCATGTGCAGGAAGATCAGGATGATCATCAGGCTGGCGCCCCACTTGTGGAGACCGCGCACGAACTCCCCGAGGAAGACGTCGTTGGTCATGTGGGTGATCGAGGCGTAAGCCTGGGTTGCCGACGGCGTGTAATACATCGACAGGAATACGCCGGTGATCGCCTGCATGGCGAAGATGAACATGGTCGCCGAACCGAGTGTGTAGAACCAGTTGGTTCCTTTCGGCACGTGGCGCGACATCATCGCCGTGAAGATTCCGGTCGAGTTGGTCCTCGAATCGACCCAGCCGGCTACGTCGATGGCCGACTCTTTGCCGTGGTGCGCAGCCAGGTCCTTGTGACCGGACAGCCTTTCCTTGCGGCTCGGCGCGGGCTCTTCCTGGATCGCGTCTTCGACCTCGGGATCAGCCTTCTTGCGTGAGAATGGGGATTTCATCTAACGCTCAGCTCAGTTCGGCGGGGGGAAGGTGGTGGGACGCGGCGGGTAGAGGTACTCCCAGATGCCGCCGGTGAACTCGCCGGGATCGCGGACCCGGACCGCCTTGAGCTGATTGGTCACGCTGTAACGGGGCCCGAGTTCGACGTGCCCGCTGCGGATCCGTGTCTGGAACCGGTCGAGCGGCCGGACCGGAGGTCCGCCGATGCGCTTGCCGACGAAGTCGTAGACGCCGCCGTGGCAGGGACAGATGAAGTTCGCGGCGGCCTGGACGTAACGGACCGGGCAACCGAGGTGGACGCAGCGGGTCGAAAGCGCGACGTATTCGTCCGGGCTCTCGCCGTATTCCTCTGAACCCTGGCGGACGTAGGCGGTCGTCTTGCCGGCTTCGCCGATGCCAACGATCTCGGTGAAGACGACCTGCTTGTAGGTGTCCTGGACGAAGTCATCGAGCTTGCCGACCGACTCCCACCGCTCACGGCCGCGCGAGAAAACCGGGGCCAGGGCGAAACCGACTACCGGCAGCACAACAGCGGCACCAGCGAGGCCACCGAGGGCCTGGCTGGCCACGGTGAACACCTTGCGTCGGGTCAGCGACTCGCCTTCGAAGTAGCCGCGAGGCTCTGCTTCTGGCAGCTTCGTGCGGGGACGATCCTCCGCGGAGAGGTTTTTGTTATCGGAGTCGGACACTTCTTAGAAACTTCTCTGAGGGTTGGACGGTGCGGAGTCTATTGCCTTGAGAGCCGTGTCGAACGCCCGGCTAAGGCCATGCCCCGAGGCAAACTTCTCCGACCACTCTTTCAAACCTTCCAGGGAGTCGGATTCTCCCTGCTGGAGAGCCTCGATCAAGGGGGGCAGCGCGGGCTCCGGTCCGCAGCTCAAAGCCAGTAGCTGAGCCATCCAGAGGGCTTCTGCTTTCTCGGTTTCACCTTCTGCCCTGAGCTCGGCCGCGACCCGGATCAAATCCGACAAAATTCCTACGGATTCGGGGTCATCCAGCTCGGTAAGTCCGGAGATGCCGATCGCGTAGAAGAGGTCTCCCGCGAGCAGGGCGAGATCGGCGTCGGCACCCTGGAGGACCCGCGGCGTTGCGTAGTGGCAGAGGTAGCCCTCCCGGACCGCTTCGACGACAAAGGCGTACTCGGCCGGACTGTCCAAAGTCCGGGGACCGGCGGCGACCAGATCGCCCAGGGCCGGATCGGAAGTTGGACTGATCACGTAGGTCGAAAGAGGCTCGCCCTCACCGGCCACCCGCTCCGACAACGAGACCAGCGCCGAGGCCGTCAAAGGATCTCCTCCAGACAAAGCCGGGTCGCCTCAAGGGTCTGGTCGATCGTTTCCTCGTCGTGGGCGAGCGAGACGAACCAGGCCTCGAACTGGGCCGGCGGCAGGTAGATCCCGTGGTCCAGCATCAGACGACAGAATCGCGCGTGGGCTTCCAGGTCCGTGCTGGTCGCGTCAGCGAAATCGTGGACCGGCTGTTCGCGGAAGAAGAGCGTGACCAGGCCGGGTGCCGCGGAAACCTGGAGCGGCCTTCCTTCGGCCAGATCCATAAGTCCGGCTTCCAGGCGATCGGTGAGCTCCCGGAGCCGCAAGTAGGCGGCGTCGTCAAGCTGGCCGAGTGTTGCGAGGCCGGCAGCCACCGCCAACGGGTTGCCCGAAAGCGTTCCTGCCTGGTAAACGTCACCGACCGGGGCGATCCGCTCCATGTACTCCCGGGGGCCACCAAACGCCGCCGCGGGCAGCCCGCCGCCGACGATCTTGCCCATCACGGTCAGGTCCGGTTCGATTCCGTAGAGCTCCTGGGCACCGCCACGGGCAACCCGAAAACCGGTGATCACTTCGTCGAACACCAGCAGCGTGCCGGTCTCGGAAGTCTTTTGGCGGAGCAGTTCTAGGTAGCCGTCGTCCGGGGGAACCAGCCCCATGTTGGCGGCGATCGGCTCAACCAGGAGCGCTGCGACTTCGTGCTTCTCGAGCGCGTCGATCGCGGCCTGGCGATCGTTCCACGGGATCACCACCGTTCCGGCGGCCTGGGCGGCCGGGATGCCCGGACCGGATGGCACGGCCAGGGTGGCCACGCCGGATCCGGCATCAGCCAGCAGCCCGTCACTGTGCCCGTGATATCCGCCACTGAACTTGACCAGGACTTCGCGGCCGGTGACGGCGCGGGCCAGGCGGGCGGCGCTCATCGCGGCCTCGGTGCCGGAACTGGTCATGCGGATCATCTCGAGTGAAGGGACCCGGGAGACGATCTCCTCCGCCAGCTCGACTTCCGCGACGGTCGCAGCACCGAAGGTGGTGCCTCGGGAGGCGGCTTCGTTGACTGCCTTGATCACCGCAGGATCGGCATGACCGAGGATCAACGGGCCCCACGAGGAGATCCAGTCGATGTAGGTATTGCCTTCGCGATCGGTTACCCGGCAGCCTTCGCCGCTTTCGATGAAGACCGGGTCGCGACCGATCTGCTGCATCGCCCGCACCGGCGAGTTGACTCCGCCGGGAAGGACCTTGCGGGCACGCTGGAAAACTTCAGAGTTACCCGAGGACGATTCCTCAGGCGCCATGAGCCTCTTCCCAGAGACGGTAATCGTCGGTGAAGTAGCGCAGGCGGATCTTCTTGTACTCGGTCGACGAATAGAGAGTGGCCCGGTCGTCGGGTCCCATGCCGCAGTCGTCGGCGATCGAGTCGAGGATCGCGTCGCACTCTTCCTTGGAGCGGCCGTGGGCCATGGTGAAGACGCTGTAAGGCCAGTCTTCGTAGGTCGGGCGCTGGTAGCAGTGGGAAATGCCTCGGAAGGAAGCCATCCGGCGACCAACGGTCTCGATGTCTTCTTCGGGAACCCGCCAGACGCCCATTCCGTTGGCCGAGAACCCGGCGCGACGGTGGAACAGGATCGCGGCGACGCGGCGCAGGAGATGGCGGGCCTTCATGCCTTCGAGATGGGCGAGGAAGTCGTCGACGTTCATTCCGACTTCTTCGGCAGCAGCGTCGTACGGCCGCGGGATCGCCGCCATCGGACCCTGGAGGGCCTTGATCACCGCGATGTCGGTGTCGTCGTAAGGCTGGGCCTCGATCTCACGCGGCGGGACGGCTTCCACGGTTGCGGAGAGCGCGTCGGTCCCACCCTCCATCTCGAGGTTCATGTTGATCTTGAAAAGGGTGAGGGTCGGCAGCTGGCGCATCGACTCGGCCCCTGCTTCTTCCATCAGGCGTTCGAGCGAGGTCTCCAGGCCGAGCTTGGAGTCCGGTGGTGTGGCGATCGTGAACCAGAGGTTGAAGTCGTGGTTCCGCAGGTAGTTGTGTGAAACGCCGGGGTGGGCGTTGACCACTGCGGCAGCCCGCTGCGGGTTCTCCGAATCAACCTTGGCGGCGACGAGCATGGAGCTGTAACCGAGGGCGCGGGTATCGAAGATCGGGGTGATCTCACGGATGATCCGGTTCTCCAGCAGGCGGTTGGTCCGCTCGAGGGTCTCGCTCAGGGAGATCCCGGCCTCACCGGCCATCACCGCGTAGGGCTCACGCACGAGGGGGAAGCCGGACTGAAGAACGTTCATCAGCCGCTTGTCGGTGTCGTCCAGATCAATCGCGGCGCCGTCCTTGCGGGCTCGGACTTTAAGTTTCGGCGCCGATGGCGCGGACCTGCTCAGGCCAGCCACAGGGCTGCCTCCTTGGCGTAGTAGGTGACAATGAAATCTGCTCCGGCGCGCTTCATCGAGACCAGCGATTCGGTCACCGAGCGCTGCTCGTCGAGCCATCCGTTCGCGGCTGCGGCCTTCAGCATCGAGTACTCGCCCGACACCTGGTAGGCGGCAACCGGGGCTCCGGTGTCGTCCTTTACCCGGCGCACGATGTCGAGGTAATGGCTGGCCGGCTTGATCATCAGGGCGTCGGCGCCCTCTTCGAGATCGAGCCTGGCCTCGCGGATCGCTTCGTCGCCGTTGGCCGGATCCATCTGGTAGCCGTGACGGTCACCGATCGACGGTGCGGAATCGGCGGCTTCGCGGAAGGGGCCATAGAAGGCGGAGGAATACTTGGCTGCGTAGGAGATGATCGCCACGTCGCGGTGGCCCTCCTCGTCGAGCTGGAAGCGGATCGAGCCGACCCGGCCGTCCATCATGTCGCTCGGGGCGACGATGTCGGCTCCGGCTTCGGCGTGCGAAATCGCCGTCTTGGAAAGCAATTCGACGGTGACGTCGTTGTCCACCTGGCCATCGCGGATGAATCCGCACTGGCCGTGGGACGTGTACTCGCAAAGGCAGACATCGGTGATCACGGTCAGGTCGGGATGGGCGTCCTTGACTGCCCGGACCGCCATCTGGACGATTCCTTCGTCGTCGTAGGCGCCCGAACCGGCTTCGTCCTTCCCGCTGGGGATGCCAAAGAGCAGCACACCGGCCACACCAGCCTCGTGGATCGCACCGGCCTCCTCGACCAGCTCGGAGATGGAAAAGCGGAAGATTCCCGGCATCGAACCGATCTCCTCACGGACGCCGGCACCGGCAGTCACAAAAAGAGGCTGGATCAGGTCAGTTGGCGATAGGTGAGTTTCGCGGACAAGGCCACGCAGGGCCGGGGTCCGACGAAGTCGCCGCAGGCGAGTCGCAGGAAAACTCATACCGGTCCAGTTTAGGGAGCCGAACGCCTTGGGGTCCTTGTCAGGCGCTCAGAAGCGACGAAGTGCGATTCGGGCCAGGGTGCCGTAAGCGACCGTCAGGATCATCAAGTGGAGCATCGGCAACCAGACCGAGGGTCCCGAAATCTCCAGACCACCGGTCAGCGCATCCAGCGACGGCCGGAAGGGGAAGGCCGCGGTGACGATCGAGATCACGGTCTCGATCGCCGGGCCGACGGCGTCGTCAGGGACCAGTGAAAGCAGTGCGAAAGGCAGGCAGAGCATGACCGCGGCCAGCGTCGCGGCCCTGACTTCCCGAGTCGCCGCGCCGAGGGCAGCACCGACCGCAGCGAAGGCCCCCGCCCCGAGAATTGCCGCCAGGACCCAGATCGGCGCACGACTCCACTGGATCGGAACGAAGATCGCGAGGCCGGCGAGGAGGATCAACACCACCAGGGCGCCGACGATCGTGCCGAGACCGAGCTTCGCCGTCAGGATCTGGCCACGGGTCACCAGGCCGGCGGTCAGGCGGGCGAAGGCGTTCTCCTCTTTTTCGAGCGCGAGCGATCCGGCAACCAGCAGGACCGTCACGAACATGAGAGCGAAGGTCGCGGTGACCGCGATCGCGAAAGTGTCGAGACTCGGGGCTTCGCTTCCGACTTCGATCTTGTTGACTTTGATCGGCTGGGCGATCGCACCCAGCAGCGGATCAGCCAGGTCGAGGTTTTCAGTGGCGAGTCCGGCAAACCGGACCACCCGTGCAATCTGTTCGCGGGCAGCCGGGTCCTCGATCTTCCGCTGAACCCGTTTGAGGATCTGCTCGCTGTTCGTCAGTCCGAGGATCTCGATCTCCTGGCCGAGCACGCTGAAGTCACCGCCATCCTGGATCAGCTTCAGGTACTCCCTGCCACCTTCGGCCAGACGCTGGGCGATCAGCTGGTTGGCTTCGGCACGCAGGGCTTCGATCCGGTCGTCGACCACCTCGTTCTCGACTGCGTTCGATCCGTTGACCACCACCTCGATCTCCGGCCGCTGCGGGGTGAGCGAAGCCAGCGAAGCGATCTTGCTGCTGAGGTCCTCCGGCACGATCACCGCCGCGGTTGCTTCTCCCGACTCGACCAGTTCTTCGGCCTCGTCGCGGCTGTCTGCTTCCAGGCATTCGACCTTGTCGCAGAGGCGGTCACGGATCTCGTCGCCGTTCACTTCCTCGCCGGCAAAGCCCAGCGCGGTGCCGGCAGGTAGCTCGTTGTAGAGGGCCACTGTGGACTGTTCCGGTCCGCGGGTCAGGGCAAAGCCGACCAGCAGGGCGATCGCGATCGGGTAAAGCACGAGCATTGCCAGCTGCAACGGCGAGCGCCGGAGGATCTGGAGGTCCTTGAGCAGGATCCAGCGCATCAGTGGCCTGCTTTCGCGAGGAAAGCGAGGAACGATGTCTCGAGATCCACGTCGGACCCGTTCGGGGTCACGACGGCGTCACGCAGCTCGGTCGCGGTGCCATCGAACACCCCACTGCCATCAGCGACAACAAAGATGCGCTCGGCGTAGCGCTCGGCTTCCTGGATGTCGTGGGTCGAGAAAACGACCGCGGTGCCGGAAGAGACGAGTCCGAGGATGAACTGCCAGAGCCGCGCCCTCTGGGCGGGATCAAGGCCGACGCTCGGCTCATCGAGCAGCAGCACCGATGGATTCGCCATCAGCCCGACCGCGATGTTGATTCGCTGCTGATTGCCACCGGAGAGCTTGCCCGCCTGGTCCCCGCGGCGATCGGCGAGTCCGGTCAGTTCGAGCATCTCTTCGACCCTCGCGGCGGGGTCGTCGTGTCCCTGGAGGCGAGCGAACAGCATGAGGTTCTCGCTGACGGTCAGCCTCCGGTAAAGGGCCGCCTGCTGCGGAACCCAGCCGACCCCGCCTCCTTCAAAAGTGACTGTACCGGCGTCTGGTTCAGCTATGCCCGCAAGGATCGAAAGCAGGGTTGTCTTGCCGGCGCCGTTCGGTCCGATCACCGCGACGACTTCGCCGGTACCGACTCCGAATCCGATCCCCCGCAATGCTTCGCGCTCGCCGAACCGCTTGACGATTCCCGAGGCGGTGAGGGCTTTCCGGGAAGGTCCTTCAGACATCCGTTGGCACGAGGAAAGGTTCGATCGAGTCGGCGAGGCCCGACTCGTTGATCTCAACCGCGGCCCCCATCACCCAGACGTCTTCCGTGGCTCCGTCGAAGCGAACCGGCATGTCGGTCCGCATTCGTTCGATCGCCTGTTCTTTCTTCACACCGAGCACGCTCTCGCGGGCACCGGTCATGCCAACGTCGGAGATGAAGGCGGTGCCTCCGGGCAGCACCCGGCCGTCGGCAGTCGGCACATGGGTGTGAGTCCCGAGCACTGCCCCGGCACGCCCGTCGAGGTACCAGCCGAGGGCGACCTTTTCGCTGGTGACTTCGGCGTGGAAGTCGACGATCACCGCGTCGCACTTTCCTTCGAGTTCACTGATCAGCCGGTCGGCTTCATCGAAAGGCGATCCCGCCGCGCGCAGACCGACCGTGCCGCTGAGGTTGATCACGGCGACGTTCATCCCGGCGGCCTCGGTGACCACATGTCCTTTGCCGGGGTTGCCCTTCCGGTAATTGGAAGGGCGGATGACCATCTCGGCCTGGTCAAGAAAATCGTAGGCGTCCCGATGACGATAGGTGTGGTTGCCGAGTGTGATCACGTCGGCACCGTTGTCAAAGATGTTCCGGGCAGTCTTCTCGGTAATACCCAAACCACCGGCCGAGTTCTCCCCATTCACAACAGTCAGATCCGGACGGTACTTCTCCTTGAGACCAGGCATAGCCGCCGCCAAACCCTTACGGCCCGGGCTACCAACAACGTCGCCAATAAACAGGAGCTTCACGGGAAGGACCCTAGCGAGGACCCCCTCCCCAACTAAGCCCCGTAGAACTCTTTGATGACAGGCACTACGTCCTTCAGTCCCCACTGGTCTCTTTCGTCTGCGCTTTCCGGTCCGCAGTTGACGAAGAGCAGCGGGCCTTCTGAATCCTCTTTTCGGAGCGATCCGTGACTTCCACCACCGATGTGCGCGGTCCCGCCCCAGTCGAGGCATTCGTATCCGAGGGTGGCGGAAACCATGAGGTCTCCGGCGTGGGGTGCATGAAGCGCCGAGTGGAGTCGGCCAAGGGCATCGGGGTAGTGGGGGGTCTGGATCCGGCCGTCCTCGACCGAACCTTCGAGGGCTTCGATGTTGCCGCTGATCGACCAGCTTCTGCCGCGGCGGTCGATCACGGTCTCGCCGATTTCCGGGCCGGAATCGGCCGGGCAGAAATTCAGTTGCTTGCCATCCCGCTCGACTACGGCGATCAGCTCGCCCTGCCCACCCAGGCCGGGTCCGGTTCGGACCACCGGAGAGCCGTCCTGATGCTCGAGCCAGCAAAGAAGCTCGACCCCGTCGATCGTGGCGGCGTGCTCGCGGACGCGGCGGTGACGGACCGGATTGTCCTGCTCGTCCAGGAGGTAGATGTGGGCCGCGCGCGAGGTCGGGCTGACCGCAAGTTCAGCCATCTCGGGCTGATCCTCCGAAGGCTGGAGCACATGCCACTTCTCCCCCATCCCTTCGATCAGCGCCAGCGGTTTTTCAACGTCGGTGTGGGCATGGTCGGCCAGGAGGATCAGGGCGTAGTCGGTGAGGAATCCGTCCAGGCCACCGGCGGCGCGAATGACTTCAGCCATGCAGAGATCGGCCTGTTCGATCGAGTTGACCGAGGCTTTCGGTCCGTGGCGGTGCGAATAGTTGTCGTTGTCCGGGAAGGACAGCAGCATGAAGTCAAAGCGATTGCGTGAAACGAGTTCAGCCGCACAGCAGGCCGAGTAGCCGTCGCGTTTGCCCGGAACCGAGCTCGGCTTGCAGGGCACCTGCATCGAGGCGTAGAGGTCGCCGTAGAAAAGCTCCTTCGGGCCCCAGGTCGCGTAGGCCATCTTGATCAGGCCGGACTCGATCGCCTTGCCGGTCAGTCCCTGGAGGGTGACGTCGTGGCGGTGCCTCCCCCGGTAGATCAGGAAAGGCGTGGCGGCCGTTCGCAGCTCGAGGTCATCGAGCGTTTCGAAGATCGTGTCGACCCCCGGGTTGAGGTGGGCCATGTTCATGTTGTAGACGAGGTCGTGGAGCGACCGGAAGATCCCGAAAGCGCGGGAGGCCTCGAGTGATGATCCGTACTCGACGTAGCGCTGCTCGACCCGGTGGTACCAGTTCATGCCGCTGATCCAGTGCTCGTCGCCGGCGACTCCGGTGACCATCTCGGCCGAGGCGACCGGGGTGACCGAAGGGAACGAAGAGACGCAGTCCTCGACCAGAACTCCGCGCTTGATCAGCCGGCTGAAGGTCGGGGCGCGGCCTTCGGCTATCGCCTGCTTGAGCATGTCGGTCCGGAGGGAGTCGACATAGGCAAGTACCAGCTTGCGCTCCATCGGTTATCTCAGGACGCGAAGACCGGCGTGCTTGCGATCCGCACGGCGGCGACGCCCGATCGCCAACCAGACCAGTCCGGCCGCGGGCAGGATCGCGAATGGCGGAAAGACAAAAGTGATCACGGCGATTACAAGCGCAGCGAGAACCGTGAGAAAAGCCAGCGCCGCAGTGCCTCCACGCCTGGTCGCCCCAGCGATTACTCCACTGACCACCACACAGGCAAACCCGGCGAACAGTCCACAACTGACCGCCCCGAGCACGGTTGATCCGTCCAGGGCAGCGCAGGCCAGGTAGCCAAACAGGAGACCGATGATCGCAGCGAGGACAGTCATTCGTCCACGGGCAGATCCTTCGAGACCAGTGGTCCCGGCGACCATGCCGATGGCAATGCCTATCCCGGCAGCGAGGCAGATTGTTTCGAAAGCACCGATACCGGGAGAATAGAAGGATGGAGACACCTCCACCTCCCCGACGGTCCCAGACCAGGTCTCGCGACCTGGAGCGTTACGCCTCTCTCTTCGCCAAAAGGACTCGCGTCATGCGGTCTTCGGCGATGCGGGACATGATGGCGATCACCGCCCGTCCGGAAGTGATTTCCCTGGCCGGCGGACTCCCGGACACCTCGACCTTTCCGGCCGAGGTCTTTACCCGCGAGATGGATCACATCGCGAAAACTTCCCTCGCCGAAGCCCTCCAGTACGGCCCGACGGAAGGCCTTGACAGCGTGCGCGAGCAGATCGCCAAGGTGATGGCCGCTGAAGGCGCGATCGTCGATCCGGCCGACATCACCCCGACCACCGGAGGGCAACAGGCGATCGACCTGATCACCAAGGTGCTGATCGATCCGGGCGACGTCCTGATCTGCGACGCACCCACCTACCCCGGCGCGATCCCGACCTTCTGTTCCTACGAAGCGCACATCATCCAGATCGAGTGCGACCACGACGGAATGAAAATCGACCTGCTCGAAGAGACTCTTGCCAGGCTGGCCGAGCAGGGCAAGCGGCCCAAGTTCATTTATTCGATCCCGACCTTCCAGAACCCCGGCGGGTCAACTCTCTCATTCGAACGCCGGAAACGCCTGGTCGAAATCGCTCGCCGGGAAGAGATCCTGGTGGTCGAAGACAACCCCTACGGACTGCTGCGTTATGAAGGTGAAGCGCTGCCTACCCTCTACAGCCTCGACGGCGGGGATTACGTCGTTTACATCGGCACCTTCTCGAAGGTCCTCTCGGCCGGACTTCGCATCGGATGGCTGGTCTCCCCCACTCCGATTCGCGAGAAAGTCGTCCTTGGCAAGGGCGCAGCCGACCTCTGCACCTCGACCCTCACCCAGGAGTTCGCCGCGCGGTACTTCGCCGAGGGTCGGTGGGGGGAGTACGTGGACGAACTGATCAGCATCTACCGGAACCGTCGTGACGCGATGATCGGCGCCATGTCCGAGTACTTCCCCCACGGCGCCACCTGGACCAAGCCGAACGGCGGCCTTTTCATCTGGGCGACCATGCCGGATGTGCTGAACACCGAGGACCTGCTCGCCAAGGCGCTCAGCCAGAACGTCGCTTTTGTGCCCGGCACTTCCGCCTTCATTGACGGTCGCGGCGCCAGTTCGATGCGATTGAACTTCTCCGGCGTCAAGGAAGACCGGATCATCGAAGGCATTCGACGAATCGGTGCGGTCGCCCGCGAGCAGTTGAACCTCTACGAAACCATGACCAACACAGATGAAATGAAACTGCCTCCGCGAGAGTCATCTGATGGGGGCGGCAGCGAAATGAAGCTTCCGCCGCAGGACGACAGCCAATGAAGGTCGCGCTGCTTCAGGGTGGTCGTTCTCTCGAGCGCGGGGTGTCGCTCCGTTCCGGGGCCCGGGTAGCGGAGGCCCTGCTCGAACTCGGTCACGAAGTCGAAACCCTTGACCTCGGCCCGGACCTTGTTTCACGGCTCGAATCGACCCGGCCGGATGTGGTCTTCATCGCGCTCCACGGGATCGAGGGTGAAGACGGGACGGTTCAGGCCCTGCTCGAACTCCTTGGCATCCCCCACACCGGTCCCGGAGTGGCTGCCTGCCAGCGCTGCATGGACAAGAGCCTGACCAAGTACATCCTGCGTGAACACGGTCTTCCCACCCCCGACTGGGTCACCTACTCGGAAGCGGCGATCCGTGATTTTGGTGCTGCGTCAAGCTTTCAACGCGCGGTCGACACGGTGGGCATGCCGCTTGTCGCGAAGCCGGCGTCCCAGGGTTCCTCACTCGGTGTGAAGGTCGTGACCCAGCCCGGCGACATTCCCGCGGCCTTGATCACCGCCCTCAGTTACGACAGCCGGGCGCTGCTCGAGGCCTGGGTCAGTGGCCGTGAACTGGCCGTGTCGGTGCTGGGCGACCAGGTCCTGCCGATCGTCGAAGCGATCCCGACCGACAGCAATACCTACGACTTCGAGGCCCGCTACGAAATCGGCGGAGCTGACTTCGTCTGTCCCGCGGACCTCAGCCAGGCTGAGGCCGACGAAGTCAACCGGGTGGCCCTTGCTGCTTACAACGCCCTCGGCTGCTCCGGCTTCTCCCGGGTCGACCTGATCCTCGGAGATAACGGACCGCAGGTTCTGGAAATCAACGCGATTCCCGGAATGACCGAGACGTCGCTGCTACCTCAGGCGGCCGAAGCCGCCGGCGTCGAGTTCAACGAAATGGTGCGCCAGATCATAGATCTGGCTGAATAAGGCATCCAAGTCGACTTCTTAGGGAGTAGCCCCTGCCTAAGAGCCTTGAAGAAAGTCTTCAGGTGAAACATCGTCGAGGAAGTCCTTGAACTTCTCGACAACCTGCTCGTTGTCCTCGATGCCCTGCTCGAATTCGATCGAAGACTCGTCGATCACGTCTTCGGCGACGAAGATCGAGGCTGACACACGAACCGCCAGGGCGAGCGCGTCGGAGGGGCGTGAGTCGATCTCGACTTCCGTGCCGGCCACCGAAAGGGTGATCGTCGCGTAGAAGGTATTGTCCCGCAGCTCGGTGATCGAGATGCGTTCCACCTTGGTCTCGACCTGGTCGAGGATGTCGACCATCAGATCGTGGGTCATCGGGCGCGGCGTATCGGCGCCCTGAAGTTTCATCAGGATGGCAGCGGCCTCCGGGTGACCGATCCAGATCGGCAGGAAGCGGTTGTCGTCAACCGTCTTCAGCAGCACGATCGGCTGTTTGCCGACCATGTCGAAGGAGACTCCATAGATCTGCATCTCACGCATAGGACGTCGATTATAGGTCGCCGGGTTCGACCGGGTCCGGGATACCTTCATTCAGGTCGCACAGCGAAACCATCTTCGACTTCTGATGAGCGAAGTCGACCTGAATGCCTTGTTATATGGGCGATCGTGGATTCGAACCACGGACCTCGTCCTTATCAGAGACGCGCTCTAACCAACTGAGCTAATCGCCCGCATGAAGCTTGCTGATTCTAGGGGTTTGGTTACCCCAGCCGCTTCGTGAGGTCGAGTGCCTGGTCCAGGGATTCCAGCTGGATCTCGACTGAGAGTCCGTTGCCTCTCGGCTTGATTCTGACTTCGTGCTTGAGCTTCTTCTCGAGCTCTTCGGCCACGTCGTTGATCGCCTCGAGTTCCTCGGCGGTCAGATTCGACTTCTTCGCAGTCTTCCTCTTGGCCGTTTCACCGACGGCACGTGCCTGGGCTTCGGTCTGACGCACCGACCAGCCCTCGGAAAGTGCCCGCTTCGCGAGCTTGCGGCGCTCGGCGTGATCATTCACCTGCAGCACCGCCCTGCCGTGCCCCTCGCTCAGGTCTCCCTGTTCGAGCATCGTCAGTACCTCGTCGGGCAGGTCCAGCAAGCGGATCAAGTTCGAGATCTGCGGCCGGCTGCGGCCGACGCGCTTGCCGAGGTCTTCCTTGCTGAGGCCGAGGTCTTCGACGAGGGCCGCGCAGGCCTTTGCTTCTTCCACCGGGTTGAGGTCTTCGCGAACCATGTTCTCGATCAGGGCAATCTCGAGCCGGTCGGCTTCATCCGAATCACGGATCACCACCGGGACCTTGTCGACGCCGGCCATCTTCGCCGCTCGCCAACGTCGTTCTCCGGCGATGATTTCGTAACTTCCGCCACTAAGTTGACGAACAAGCAGAGGCTGAACGACTCCGGATGCCTCGATCGAATCAGAAAGCGACTTCAGCGCATCTTCGTTGAACCTCGTGCGTGGTTGGCCTGGATTCGGCTTGATGAGCTGGATTGGCAGCTCACGCATATCCGGTCCGGAAGCGCTTTCAGGAAGAATAGCCCCGAGGCCACGGCCCATTCCGCGACGCTCAGCCACGTGCCGTCACCTCATCCGCCAGCGCCACGTACGCGGTGGATCCCCTCGAACTGGGGGCATAGTCGGTCACCGGGATGCCGTAACTCGGGGCTTCGGCTACTCGGACGGTCCGAGGGATCACGTTGCGAAAGACCGTTTCCGAGAAGTGGTCGCGAAGTTCGCGCTCGACGTCCTGGGCGAGCCTGGTCCGCTCGTCGTGCATGGTGACCACGACACCGGCCAGCTCCAGCGACGGATTCATCTCCCGCCGGACGGTCGAAAGCGTGTCGAGGAACTCGACCAGCCCTTCGAGGGCAAGGTACTCGGCCTGTACGGGGACGATCACCCGGTTCGAAGCGACCAGCGCGTTGACCGTAATCGGGCCGAGGGCCGGCGGGCAGTCGATCAGAACGATCTCGAAGTCTTCGGCGACGCTGCCGAGCTGCTCTCGAAGGCGGTAATTCGGCTCCTCGAGTCGCGGTAGTTCAACTACTGCGCCAGCCAGGTCACGGCTGGCCGGGACCAGCCAGAGGTTGTCCGGTCCGGCCGGCTTGGCGGCCTCGGAGAGAGTGTTTTCCCCGGAAAGCACGTCATAACTGGAGGGTCGTTCGTGCTTGTCACCGCCGAGCGCGACGGTAGCGTTGCACTGCTGGTCCAAATCGACGACTAAGGTTTTTTTGCCCAGCCGGGCAAACCCCGCACCGAGGTTCACCGCGGTGGTCGTCTTTCCGACGCCGCCTTTCTGGTTGGCGATCGAGTAGATCAGTCCCACGTGCTCAGTTTTCTCCGACGCTCAAAGACATTCGACGCGTGAGCTTAGTGGCTATTCGCAGCCTGCGAGCCTGCCACCCGTGTTTTTACGGAGATAGCGGCCTTTTCCGGACCATCCCGGCACGACGAGGGAGGTTTGGTGGAGTGTCGCCGGTCTTTTTGACCACGTAGAAGTGGCGCTCCCGGCTGTCCGAGTAGGGCCTGACCGGGACTATCCGGTCCAGCCTCATCGCCAGTTTTTCTTCCAGCCCCGCCAGCTTCCCTTCGCTTTCGGGTTCACGCTCGCCTTTCCACGCGACCAGTGCTCCGCCAGTCTCGAGCAGGGGAGAAGCGAGCTCGGCCAGGGCTTCGAGTGGAGCCACCGCGCGGGCTGTGACCAGGTCGGAAGCCCCGGCGCCATTAACGGCAGCCCATTCTTCCGAGCGCTGCTTGAGGGCGGTCGCATTCACCAGCCCGAGCCGATCGATCACGGCCTTCATGAATTCCACCTTCTTGCCGACCGAATCGAGGAGCGTGAATTCAGCGTCGGGGCGGGCCATCGCCAGGGGAATTCCGGGAAAACCCGCTCCCGAGCCGATATCGGTGATACGAGTAGCTGAATTGACTTCATCAACAGCGAGGCCGGAAAGGCTGTCCGCGAGGTGGACGCGGCGGGCTTCATCGGGATTTGTGACCGAGCTGAGGGACGCCGGGGCTTCGGCGAGCATCGTGAGCATGGGAGCCAGGCGCTTCTGGAGGTCGCCGGCCAGCCAGGGACGCTCGTCCTTCACCGGAACCTCACTCGGTGATGAGCGGGGCGACTACGACGCGCCGCTGGGGCTCGTCGCCGGCGCTGAACGTCTCTACCTGCGGGCGTTCCTTCAGGTGCTCATGCACGATGCGGCGCTCACGGGCGGTCATCGGGTCAAGTTCGACTTCGTCGCCGGAGCTGATCGCCTTCTCGGCGGCCCGGTCGGCCCTTTCGGAGATCACTTCTTCGCGGCGAGCCCGGTAACCAGCGGCATCGAGTACGACACGCTTCCGCTCACGAATGCCCTGAAACGCAGCCTGGAAGCAAAGAAGCTGAAGTGCGTCGATCGTCTGGCCGCGCCTGCCGATCAGCAATCCGTAGTCCTCATCGCCTTCAACTGTGGCGGTGATCACTTCGTCGTCTTCGACGATTTCGCAAGTTCCGTCCAGGTCGAGCTGGTCCAGGACACGCTCGACCAGCAACTGAATCCGCTCGGCGGGCTCGTCTGGCCAATCCTC
>JBPPMT010000100.1:0-16035 GCA_051306195.1 Solirubrobacterales bacterium | reverse complement strand
GGGGCCGGAGAGGAAGGGCACGACGATCGGGACGTCGAAGTCGGCGGCGACCTGCCACATCTCGTCGGTCTGCATGCCGTCGGCCGCGTTGATCACGGTTGCGCCGGCCTGCAGCGCACGCCGCACCACTTCGGGGCGCCACGAGTCGATCGAGATGTCGACGTCGAGTTCGGCGAGCGCCGGAATGATGTGTTCGACGCGACCCCACTCCTCGGTCCAGTCGACGATCGACGCGATGTCCGTCGAGCCCTGGCCGCCGAGGTCGATCGCGTCGGCGCCGTCGGCGATGAGCGAGCGAGCGCGCTCCACGGCGGTGCTCGGCGAGGTGGCGATCGATTCGTCGGCCAACGAGTCCGGGCTCGCGTTCACGACGCCGTAGATGATCACGCGGGCGAAGCTACCGCCCCGCGGGTGCGGCCGGCCTCGCTCACGCCCGCGTTCCCATGACCAGAACCCTGGATCGACGGCCAGCCCACCGTGGCGTGGAAGAACACCCGATACGGAGCGAAGAACCGCTCATCGTCCAACAACTCATCGACACGGGCCAGCTCGGCCGGCATCACCAGCGCTTGCGCCAGCAGCAACGACTCCCCATAACGTCGTCTGATCGCCTACCGGTCTCAACACAGGATTGGAGCCATCGCCGTACGTTCAACCGCTCAACGCGAGCGCTCTCACCAGGACTCTTTCAGGTCGGGAGATCTAGCGTTGGTAGCTTCCATCCGCTTCTCACAGAGTGTGGAGTCCGGTAGTGAGTGCGGCGGCCATGTCGTCCTTGACGGCGCGTTTGAGGATCTTGCCGGTTGCTCCACGTGGAAGCGCCGTTTCGAACACGATGTGCTTGGGTGCCTCGAACTTCGCGAGTAGCGGCCTACAGAAGGCGAGAAGGTCATCAGCGGTCGTGCTGCCGGGGTTGTGTAGCACGACCACCGCACACACCGCTTCACCCCACCGATCGTCAGGGACGCCGACCACGCAGACTTCGGCGACGGCTGGATGACGGCTGAGCACCTCCTCCACGACAACGGGGTACACGTTGTAACCACCAGTGATGATGAGGAACTTCTTGCGATCAACGAGGAAGAGGTGACCTTCGTCATCGAGCCTGCCGAGATCGCCCGTGTGTAGCCAGCCGTCCCGAAGGGTCTCGGCGGTCTCGGTCGGCAGGCCGAGATATCCGCTCATTACGGTGTCACTTTGGACGAACACCTCGCCAACCTCGCCTGGACCACATGTTTGACCGTCCTCGGACACGATTCTGATAGATGTGTGGATCATCGCTTTCCCGCACGACTGTAAGAGCGCGCTGTCTGACGCCAGTGCCCGCACGTGGTCTTCGTGACGGAGGATCGTGAACCAGCCCCCAACACCCTCGGTCGCTCCGTACCACTGCTGCAATTCGCAAGCGAAGGCCTCGATAGCGCGTTTGACGAGAGTTGTCGTGGTGGGCGCGGAGCCGTAGATGATGAGCCGCATCGAAGACAGGTCGAAGTCGCTGAAGCTCGGTTGGTTCAATAGGTCGCCAATCATCGTTGGGATCAGCAACGTCGAAGTCACGTGTTCGGTCTGAATGAGTTCCAACACCGATTCTGGGGTGAAGCGGTCGTGGAGCACGATCGTCGCGCCAAAGCATACGTTCCACGTGGCGAGCAGAATTGGCACACCTGGTGACGGGATGCAATGTAAGTAGATGTCGTCGCGCCGACCACCGGCTTCGATCCAGGTGTGCAACTGCGCGCTGACCACCGCTGCGTGTGACCACAGTGCACCCTTCGGAAGACCGGTCGATCCCGTGGTGTAGGAAATGGCGATCATGTCGCTTCCGCTTAGATCGTCCCACTCGGTCGGAACCAGCGGTGAGGCTGACGCGAGCAGATCCTCATACCCGTCCGAATTGTCGCCAAAGGTGATGACATCGATCGACTGTGCGCCTTCAACTCCCCCAAGGGCGGCTGCCGGGCCACCACTCTCGGCGATCAGCACTTTGACTCGGGCATCGGTGAGGATGTGTTCGATCTCCCGCGGTGCGTAGCGCCAGTTGATGCCGGTGCGCACGCTGCCAAGAATCGCAGAGGCGTACCACAGGTCGATGACTTCGATGCCCTCCAAAGAGAGCGACGCGACGACGTCACCCTTGCGGACGCCTCTATCGCGCAGCACCCGCGCGAGCCGCATCGCCCGATCGGCCGTCTGAGCCCAAGTGAACCGCCTGCCGGCATCGATGTACGCGAGTCGCCCGGGTGAGCGACTCGCCCGAGCAATGAGGTAATCGCGGATAAGCATCAGATCCCCCCTATCTAACCGTCCAAGTAGTCGGTAGCATACACGCCCGCATCGTGTGGCGATGGGCCCGCGGGAGGGAGGGGTGTGGTGTGGTGTCTCAATCTGGCGGAACGACTCGCAAGGTGTTGGTTGTCGGCGGAGGCGAGATGGGAACTGGAATCACTCAGTTGTTGCTCGCGGTGGGCCACAGCGTGCACCTCGTCGACAGCTCTGCGGCCGCCCTCAAAGAAGCCCTAGCGACGCTCCGCCGGCGGTTGGACAGGGAGATCGGTCTAGGTCGAATGGAGGGTTCCACGGAGGTGTTGTTGTCCCGGCTGACCATCGCCTCCTGTTCGGGCGAGCAGTGCGTGGCTGACGATGTCACCCTAGCGATCGAGGCTGTGCCCAACGTGTTTGGTGTCAAGCGCGACGTCTTGCGGCGACTTCTGGACACCTCGGACGCAGTCACGGTCGTCGCAACGACGTCGCTCGCGATGCCGGTGTCGATGCTCGTGGACGTCAAACGTCCTACCGGACGAGTGCTGGGCTACCACTTCATGAACCCTGCGCCGGCGTTACGCCTGTGTGAACTGGTGGTACCCTCCGGAGCTACCGATGCTGCCGTGGAGTGGTCTCGCGAATTCCTGTGTGGTCTCGGTGTGAAGGTTATCGAGGTGGACGACCGGCCGGGCTTCGGCCTGAATCGGACGCATGTGCCGTTCCTGCTTGGAGCGATCGAACGTGTCGAAGAAGGAATGAGCCCCGACGATGTCGACTCATTGTTCGTCATCGGCTGCCGTCACCCGATGGGTCCGCTTGCGACGGTGGACCTCGTAGGGCTCGACGTCCTCCTGGGGATAGCGGACGTTCTTTTGGAGGCCGATGGCGCTCGATTTGAGGCCCCGAAGCTGCTGCGCGAGTTGGTGGCCGCGGGGAATCTCGGCCGTAAGTCAGGCCGCGGCTTCTTCGTGCATTCTGGCGTTGACATCGGCTGACGGCTTGAAGTATGATACCGACCGTTCGGTTGGTAGTTGGCTACATGGGGGGGGCCTATGGCATTGACAGTAGGAGATTTTCCGAGGATCCACGCTCGTCGCAACGGGAGCAAGCTTGCGTTCGTCGACAGTATGGTTCGGTTGTCGTGGGCGGAGGTCGACGATCGAGTCAACCGCTTGTGTCGCGGTCTAGATGAGCAGTATCACATCGTAGCTGGCGACCGGATCGCTATCCTCAGCGAGAACTCCCACGAGTTCGTGGAGGTCATGTTCGCTGCCTCTCGTCTGGCGGCGATGTACACGGGGCTCAACACCCGGCATCACCAGAACGAGATCGTCCAACAGATGACGGACTCGGGGGTAAGTCTCTTGATCGCTGGCCCATCGTTTCAGGTCATTGGAACCGCAGTCGCGGAGCGGGTCGGGGTCCCGGTCCTGATCATCGGCGAGGCGTACGAGAAACTCCTCGCCGACTCGTCAGCGGCACCACTCGACCCGCACGGCGACGAGCACGCCCCTTATACCCTCACCTATACGTCAGGTACAACCGGTGAGCCGAAGGGTGCGATGATCAGCAGTCGTCAGGAGATCACCTACGCGCAGTCGCTTGCGTGGGCTGCCGAGACGCGCCACGACGACAGCACGTTGGTCGCCCTTCCCATGTTCCACAAGGGCGGGCAGTTCTCGACGATGTACCCGGCCTACTTGGGGATGACCACGACCATTCTGCCGTCGGCCGAACCGAACGCCATCCTCGAGGCGATCGAGCAACACCGGCCGACCGTCGTCGTGCTGGTCCCCACCGTCATGAAGATGCTCATCGACACGTATGAGAACAGCCCCGTGCACCAGGCACGCGATCTCTCGTCGCTCCGACATGTCCTCTACGGCTCGAACCCGATTCCGCTGCCGGTTCTGCGCCAGTTCTCCGAACTCTTCTCATGCACCTTGAGCCAGATCGGTGGAGTAGGCACGGAAGGCGGGATTGCTCTGGTTCTCGACCGAGTGGATCACGAGCAGGCGCTGGCCGACGCGTCGCTCGCGCACCGACTTCTCTCGTGTGGTCGCGTGCAGCCCGGCTTCGAAATGATGCTGATCGACGAAGCCGGTGATCCCGTCGGGGCTGACGGTCTCGGCGAGATGGTGTTCCGCGGCGACTCTTTCATTTCGGGCTACTGGCAACGTCCAGAGGCAAGCGAACGCTTGTGGAAGGACGGATGGCTGCGCTCGGGTGACATCGGCCGAGTCGATGCAGACGGCTTCGTCTACTACGTCGATCGCAAGGCTGGCCGGATCAAGACGGGTGGAGAGACCGTGTACGCCCGGGAAGTCGAAGCCGTGCTGCGCGAGAGCCCGCTCGTGGCCGACGTCGCCGTCGTCGGCGTTCCTGACGAGCTGTGGGGTGAGGCGTTGTGGGCGTGCGTCGAGCGTTCGACCGAGTCGGCGGGGTCCAGCGATGACGAGAATGAACTGGCGATACGAGAGTTCACACGGGAACGCCTCTCTGCTTTCAAGGTTCCCAAGCGCGTGGTCTTCTTCGATCAGCTTCCTCGCACTGCCCTGGGAAAGCTGGCCGTCGGCGAAATCCGCTCCCGCGTGATCGACACAAATGCGACGGCATCCGTCGCAGGAACCTGAAAGGATCAACGTGGAGCGCTACCTCCTCGATACGTACTTCGATGAACTCACGGTCGGCGCCAAGCAGGTCACGCGCGGACGGACGATCACCGAAACGGACGTCGTCAACTGGTGCGCACTGACCGGCGACTGGTTCGTGCTGCACACCGACAAGGAGTACGCGGCGAAGTCGATGTTCGGACAGCGAATCGCGCCGGGGATGATGGTGCTGGCCTTCACTGGCGGTCTGGGTGTTCCCGCCATCAGCGATGCAGTCATCGCCAACTACGGATCCGACCGCATCCGGTACCCGCGACCGACCTTCATAGGCGACACGTTGCACGCCGAGTTCGAGGTCGAGGAGCTGCGCGAACGCGACGACACAACCGGTATCGCCTCGTATCGCGTCGACATGATCAACCAACACGGCGAGACCGTGATGGCCAGCAAACTGAAGGTGCTCGTCAGGCGGTCGGCCAGTGTCGATTGACTATCACTTCGGCGACGCGGTCGCCGAGATCGTGTTGAACCGCCCAGACCGGCTGAACGCCATCGACGCCGTACACTTCGACGCACTGAACCAAGCCCTCAAGCAAGCCGTTGACGATCACGCCAGAGTGCTGCTGATCAGCGGCACCGGGCGTTCGTTCTGCGCCGGCCGTGACATCGGCGAGATCAATCCGTTGAACGAGGATCCTGCCGACACCCTACGGACCACCTTCAACGCGCTGGTGATGAAGATGGCTGCGTTGCCGATGCCCAGCGTTGCGGCCGTGCAAGGAGCCTGCCTCGGGGGAGGAGCCGGAATCGCATTGGCCTGTGACATCGTCGTTGCCGCCGAGGATGCAAAGTTCGCCTCCCCATTCGGTCGCCTGGGGTCGGTCCCGGATTCCGGGTTCCACTGGTTCCTGACGACCCGACTCGGACCCGCACTGGCGAAGGATATCGTGTTGACTGGGCGCGAACTGACAGGGTTGCAGGCCGCGTCCCTCGGTCTGATCGCGCGCTCGGTACCCGCCGACGAACTCGCCGAACGGGCTCGCGAGATCGCGCAGTCCATCGCCGTCGGCCCAACACGGGCGTTCTCACTCGCATGCCAGATCATCGATCGCGCAGCTGACGGAGCAAGCCTTGCCGACGTGCTTGCGGCGGAAGCGACCGCGCAGGCAGTCGCGTTCGCGACGGCCGACCTCCGCGAGGGCATCGCCGCCTTCCACGGGCGCCGCAGCCCAATCTTCCAAGGCGTCTGACCCGTCATCGGGTCTCCTGTCAGGCCCCCACATCCGGCTCCTCGGAGCAACACAACCATGCAACGGAGAACATCATCATGAAATTCAGATCCCTGAGAGCCCTCGCACTCACTGCGACGCTTCTCGCCGTGGCAAGCTGCGGCTCAGACGACGACGCGTCGGACTCGGCCGACAACGCTGCACCAGTCGAAACCACGGAAGATTTGGTAGCTGACTCCTCGGAGAGTTCGGTGCCGGGTGGGGCGGCTGACGACACCACGAACGCTCCCGCCGAGCAGTCAAGCGAACCCTATCGGATCGGCCTGATCATCGAGGAGACCGGGAATGCAGCAGCCTTCAAGGAGCCAACGGTGCAGGGCTACCAAACCGCGCTCGAGGAGCTGGCGGGGACATCGTCGCGCCCATTCGAAATCGAGACCTGCGACGGCGGTTCGACACCCGATATGGCAATCGCCTGTTACGACCGCCTGGTTGGCCGCGATGGGGTCGACGCACTTCTCGGCCCGACGGTGTCCGCCAGCGGGCTCGCGATCACGCCCGCAGTGAACGAGGACAACATCATCAGCTACTTCCTCGGTGGGGGCTACGGCGGTCGCACGATGGAGGGCAACCCGACGCAGTTCGGTGCAAATGCAACGAACACCGACGTCCTGGCGGCGATCTGGAGTTGGGCGGTGAAGGAAGGCATGGAAGACGTCTACATGATCTCGACGGCGGACGCTACCGGGCAGGCCTGCCGTGACTTCTTCGACCAAGACGAGTTCGAAGAGGAGCGCAGCGGGCTGGAGATCCTTGGTCAAGACGAGATGGCCATCGACGCTCAGTCGGCCGCCCCGCAGATGTCGAACGTGCCCACCGACGCGGATCTGCTGGTGCTCTGTGGAACGGGCGGCGCGGGCGTGGTCATGGCGACCTCCTACGCACAGTCGGGTCTCGAGATGCCGGCGATGAAGCTGCACTCGCAGGCGCTGCCGGCAATTGAGTCGGCACTCGCTGGCGCGCTGCCGGATGACAAGGTGTATGTGGCGGGCTTCTGCCCAATGGCTGCTGCAAAGGGCGAGTTGGAGGAGGGCTATGTGTGTAGCGAGTCCACACTCGCGTTCACCGAAAAGTTGCAGGAACTCTTCCCTGACGCTGTTCCGACGTTCCTCAGCGCGGCAACCTACGACGCCGTCATGCAACTCGCCGCGGCCGTGCAGGAGGTGGGCGAAGATCCGAACGACATCGTTGCCTGGTTCGAGAGCCAGACCGGGCTGCCGGGCGCAAACGGTGTATACACCTTCGGGCCCGACCTGCATCGTGGTATGGGCCCCGATTCCGTCATCATCGGTGTTTGGCGCGGCGACGGCTTCCACCTTGACTCCATGAACGACATGCCGGCCGTGTGATCCCCACCTGGCTGATCTGCGCCGGCCCCGCTGGTGCGGATCAGCCAGGACGATCCCTTCAGAAGCAGGATTATGGAACTACTACTCACGGTTCTGGCCTCGGGCGTATTGAACGGCTTGGTCTACGCACTGATCGGGTTGGCTTTCGTGTTGATCTTCCGCGTTGACAAGATCGTCAATCTTGCTCTCGGTGAATGCACCATGATCGGGGCGCTGCTCGGCTTTGAACTCAACAGGACTCGAGGGCTTCCCCTGGTCTTGGCCTTCGTCGGTGTAGTGGTAGTCGGCGCCTCAATCGGCGCGATCACCGAGATGGGGATCCTTCGGCGGATGCGTACGCGTGACCCGTTACGAGTTCTGATCCTGACGTTCGGGCTTGCGCTGATCCTCCACTCAGTGGCGCGCATCGCGTGGTCGACCGACCTCTATTCATTGCCGACGTTTCCCGGTGTGCCCCGGGTGATCCGGCTTGGCTATGAGCGAGCCGTCCTGCCGGGACAGTTTGTCTGGATCCTTGCTCTCGCCGTCGTCGTCTTCGCTGTCTGGGCAATCGTGTTGCGACGCACCCACCTCGGCAGGGACCTTCGGGCGGTCAGTGACGACCGCGACGTCGCCGAGGCAATGGGTATCCGCGCATCTCGCCGGGTGCTCGGGGCGTACGTTGCAGCCTGTGCGCTGGCAGCTGTCGTGGGCTTCTTCGTGTCGCCGGTGCTGTTCATGAGCTATACGGGCGGCACCTTGCTGGGTCTCAAGGGATTGGTGGCCGCGCTGGTCGGTGGATTTTTCCGGCCGATGGGCGCATTGGTAGGCGGACTCGTCTTGGGGCTCGCCGAAGCTGCAACGGCGGGTTACTACCGTGCCGATCTCCGTGATGTTGCGGTGTTTGGACTACTCATTGTGTTGCTACTCGTTCGTCCACAGGGCATCCTTCCGACGGCTGAGGCCTCGTGAGATCGGCCGTCAAGCCCGTGTCGCAAGTGACGTCCGGCCCCATCGGTACCCCACGGCTACGTAACCTTCGGGTTGCGGCGACGTCGTTCGCCCTCTGTGCGCTCGCCTATGTCATGCTGGTCCGCTGGCTCGGTCAGGACTACAACCTGAAGAGCCTGACGCTGGTAGGCCCCTACGCAGTTGCGACAATTGGACTAGCACTGTTGCTGGGCATCACGCACCAGTTCAACCTCGGGCATGCCTTCTTCTTTGCGCTCGGTGCATATGTCTACGCAGTGCTCGCCGGCGATGACTATGGGTGGTCGCCGCTGCTGGCGTCGATGACTGCGGTGGTCGCTAGTGCGGTGGTGGCCTATGGCGTCGGCAGGATCCTGTTGCGGCTCGAAGGCTTCTACTTCGCCGTTGCCACGCTTGGGATGGCGCTCATCGGGGAAAACCTGTTGTTCGTCCTTCGTGACCTCACTGGAGGCGACGACGGTCTGCGCGCCACGGAACTGAGCATCGGTGGGTACGCGTTCGACACCCCGCTACGCAAGTATGTACTCGTCTCGGTTATTCTGACGATCTCTATCGTCTTCGCCCTCAACCTCGCGCGTTCGGCGCGCGGCCGGGCCGCTCGCGCAATCGCAGTCGACGAACTCATGGCCGGGTCAAACGGCGTCGACGTCGTCGGCGTGAAGACGCAAATGTTCGTCATTTCGGCGGTCTACGCCAGCCTGGGCGGCGTCCTGTACGCGGCCGTGTCGGGATACATCTTTCCGAGCCTCGGTAGCGTCTCGACCAACTTGGAATTCGTGGTTGCGGTGATCGTGGGAGGCATGGGCAGCATCATCGGCCCGGTCATCGTTATCGCAGTTCTTCGCTGGCTGCCGATCTTCTTCGAACGTATCGAGGGCAACGTCGATCTCGTCTACGGGATCATTCTCGTGGTCCTCTTGTTGTTCCCCGAGGGAAGTGTTCGAGGTGCATCAGTAAGAGAACGATTGGCAAGACGTACTAGGGAGCGCACGTCGCACACATGCGCCGGGCACGGTGAACCACAAGCTCCCCTGGCTTCGCCGGCCCACAACGAGGATCTGACGACGTGACGGTGCTCACCCTCGACCACATCACTGTCCAGTACGGCGGGTTGGTGGCGGTCGACGCAGTCAGCCTGTCGATCGGCAGCAGTCAGGTGTCGAGCGTCGTCGGTCCGAATGGTGCCGGAAAGTCCACGATGCTTGGTGCTGTGTCCGGTGCCGTCCGGCCTGCTGGCGGTACGGTTGCAATCGATGGCCAGAAGTTGACGGGCGGTCCTGGCAGTTTTGCGCACTCCGGGATACGCCGCACCTTCCAGACACCACGGGTCATGCTCCGCGAGACATTGCTTGAGAACGTGATGGTGGCCGCCAAGCCGGGTCGGCACGATGCATTGCTTTCGGATCTGTTCGACACCGTGCGCCGCGATCGACGCGAGCGATCGCACGCGGCCCAGGCCGAGGCCGCGCTGGAGCGCGTCGGCCTCGGCGGTCGCCTTGGTGAGTTGGCCGGAGCGCTCTCCTACGGACAGGTGCGTCTGCTGGAGCTCGCCCGAGCACTGGCGGGCGAACCACAGTTTCTTCTACTCGACGAGCCTGCCGCTGGCCTCAACGACGCGGAGACTGAACTCCTCGGGGTGCTCTTGCAGGATCTCGCGATCGGCGGAATTGGCGTTGTGCTCGTAGAACACAACCTCAAGCTGGTGACCACCATCTCAGAAGTCATTCACGTCCTGAACTTCGGTCAGCTGATAGCCAGTGGCCGTCCCGAGGTCGTCGTGCGGGACCCCGCCGTGATCGAGGCGTACACAGGAGAACACGTATGATATTGCAGGTCGATTCCATCGTGGCTGGGTATGGGCGAGCCCCGGTCCTCCATGGGGTCTCATTCGAACTCGGAGCGAGCGAGACCCTGGCCATCCTCGGTCCGAATGGTGCAGGTAAGAGCACCTTGCTGAAATCCATCGTCGGCTTGTTGCCACTTCGTCAGGGGCGACTGAGCCTGGACGGCGAGGACATCAGCAATCGCTCGCCGGTCCAGCGTGCCGGAAGCGGTGTTGCATGGGTCCCAGAGGGTCGCCGCCTGTTCCCGAGCCTCACGGTCCAGGAGAACCTCCTCATCGCCGGTCGCGGAATCTCCTCCGACGAGGAGATGCGACGTCTCGATCAGGTCTTCGGCCTGTTTCCTGATCTTCCTGCGTTGCTCGCTCGACCCGCCTGGGCCCTGTCGGGCGGTCAGCAGCAAATGGTCGCCGTTGGCCGCGCCCTGGTCGCACGACCACGCGTCCTGCTCCTTGACGAACCGTCGCTCGGCCTTGCTCCGCTCGTCGTCACCACGTTGATGGAGGCGCTTGCCGCGGTCGGCGATAGTGGCCAGGCGATGGTCCTCGTCGAGCAGAACGTGTCGGCCGGGCTTCACCTTGCCGATCGTGCCATGATCTTGTCGAGGGGCCGCGTGACGTTCACCGGAGCGCCCGAGGTTCTGCTGTCGGACGATCGGATCCGTGAGAGCTATCTCACCGGTGCAGCCTGACGCCGCCCGGTCCACGACATGGGTCTTGAACTTCCACTGGCGGCCTCTGCGTCGGCTCATTGGCTCAGCAGGTGGCTCTCCACAACACCGTCCAGGTCAGCCAGGAGCTAACGGTAGACGAACTGGCGGCTGCGCCGTGCTCGCATTGCGCTCCTTGGATTTGCCCGGGAGTTGACAATGACCCTCTTCGCAGTTAAACTACCGAACGTTCGGTTCATATGAGTCGTTCAATGCCCAATTCCCAAGGAGTCCGAGATGACAGATATCGACCATGAACTGCTGCTCGAGGAGCCGCCGCCGATCGCTTCCACCCGAAATCCCATGCCGATGGATTGGGAGGACAGGATTCCGCGTCATCGTGAACTCTGGGAAAGAGCGGAAGCTCAGCATTACGACCCCAACACCGAGGTTAGGTGGGCCGATCTGAAGGCCGACGACTTCACTGAGGAACAACGGGTCGCCCTTTCATACTGGTTTGCCGTGAACGGCACCTTCGAGAACTCCGGCGTACCGACGTTTGGCTACGGCATGGTGCAGTCCTACGAGCAGCATCTTGGCGATTCGACGTCGCGGATGCTGTTGACCATCGCTCGCGACGAGGGCAACCACGACGAGATGTGTCGACGAGTTGTCGCTGAACTCCTGCCTGGCTTTCCGTATGGGCGGACTCCGACGAGCGAACTCGAGCGCCAAGCGGTGAACAACCTGTCGTGGATCCACTACACCAACTCGAAGTATTGGGACGGCTACAAGAGCGCCTACGAGAAGCGCAGTCTTTCTGCGGTAATGTCGCCGTTCATCGTCGGCGAGGCAGCAGCTTCGTTGGTTTACATGGCGACTGCGAAGAACGGTTCGCATCCTGTGTTCTCCGAAATCCTTCGTCATATCGGCGTCGACGAGTCTCGGCATTTCGCCTTCTGCAACTTCCTCGCCGAGGCCACATGGGGCGATTTGCGCGATGACGAACGCGAGGCTCTCACCAAGAACCTGAAAGCTGCCTACGTCTACATCTCCGTTGTGTTCGGCGAACCCCGCAAGCCGTTCTGGCATGTCCCGGATTCGTTCTCGGATATCCACCGCAATCTGGAGGAGATCGCCAGCGGAGCAGGGCTCGGCATCATGGCGCAAGAAGAGCGTGACGACATCTGGCGCAAGGGTATGCTCCGCGTGAAGGGTGTCAGCGACCGGTTTGGCATCCCGTTTCCTGCGGTACCAGAACTTGGCATCGACGGAACAGAAGTGGCGCTCACGGAGGACGACTTGATGGTCGTCAGTTTCTAGACGACGATTCGGCCGGGTATCCTGGCACCGGCGGCCAAGATCGGACGTCCTTACCTTGAGGCACAATATTGGGGAACAGTGGGACGACCAGCCGCAGCCGACCGCAAGCCGCACGATATCGAGTCACTGTCGCTGGTGGCCTTCCATCTCTTCCGGAAGCGAGGCTACGACGCCACCTCGGTCGATCAGATCGCTCGTGCCGCGGGCATCACTAAGTCCAGCATCTACCACCACGTCTCGGGCAAGGAGGAGCTGCTTGATCGCGGAATCACACGCGCTCTCGACCGGCTGTTTGCTGCCCTTGAGGAGCCACCGGCGTTGACCGGGAGCTACGCAAGCCGCATCCGATATGTTCTTCACCGAGGCGTCGAGATCGAAGTAGCGAACATCGACGAGGTCGCAGTTCTGCTGCGGCTTCGCGGCAACACCAAGGTCGAGCGGAGAGCGGTCGAACGCCGAAAGGCGTTCGACCGGCAGGTGAGCAACTTGGTCGTCAACGCGATCGAGAGCGGTGAGGTCCGCAACGATCTCGACCCGCCGTTGGTCACACGTCTGTTGTTCAGCATGGCGAACTGGCTGACGGAATGGTTTGATCCAAGCGGACCGCTCTCGGCAAGTGAGATCGCCGACCAGATCACGAGTCTGGCATTCGATGGCCTGCGATTTCGATCACAACCGGGAGAACTCGTTGCATTGAACCATGTACAGCCGGATTCAATCAGTTCGGTTGTCACCCCGTGAACTGGCGGAAGGAGCACTTGTGTCTACATCCCGATGGTCGCTCGAGGGCAGAGTTGCGCTGGTCACCGGAGCCACGCGAGGAATCGGCTATGCGATTGCGAGGGAGTACCTCGAGCATGGGGCGTCCCTTTTCCTCACGGCCCGCCGGCAGGACGAGCTGGACGCAGCGAAGTCGTCGCTCTCGGCCTATGGCCGGGTTCTGACAATGGCTGCGTCGGCGGGTGACTCCGACGCCATCGAAGCGAGCGTTTCAGCCTGCGTCGAGGAGTTCGGCTCGATCGACATCCTCGTGAACAACGCCGCCACGAACCCACAATACGGACCGCTCATCGAGGCTAACCTGGCTTCGATAAACAAGGTGTGGAAAGTGAATCTCGTCGGACCGCTGCTGTACGCGCGAGCAGCGTGGCACCAATCGATGAGAACTCGCGGCGGGTCAATTATCAATATCGGCTCCGTTAGCGGCATCGCTCCTGTCGCGATGAGTGGCGCATACAACGTCGGCAAGGCGGCACTTCTCCATCTCACACGTCAACTGGCACTCGAATTGGGCCCCGACGTCAGGGTGAACACGCTCGTCCCGGGTCTCGTCAGAACCAAGTTCGGCCAGGTGCAGATGGATCTCGGTGACGAGATCGTCGAACGTCATCCTCTGCGCCGACTTGGTGAACCGCACGACCTGGCGGGCGCTGCGCTTTTGTTGGCGTCAGATGCGGGCGGGTGGATGACCGGTCAGACCATCGTGGTAGACGGCGGTGCTCTTCAGGCATGGTGGCCCACCGTTGATTGATGATGCCGTCAACGAGACGGGGGGCGCCCCGTTTCACGGCATCCATGACCTTCGATTGGCTGACCTGCGGGAGTGATTAGCCCTCGGGCGGGTCGCGGAAGGGTATGTCGCGATCTGGGCCCTGGGCCGGGCTCCTTGGGGATGCCGTGTGCTCGTTCGCCGATGATGTTCCGTGGGGGTCGTAAGACAAATACTTGGCTGCTAGGAGCTTGCGACATCCGATCGACAATTCGTTGTCTATGCGGCGATCGCGGTTTGGGTGGTGATGGCGAGGTGCTGGAAGAGGGTGTTCATGTCGGTGCGGAGGTTCTCGTAGTCGCGGTCGATGACGGTGCGGGTGGCGGGCGGGCGGCCTCGGGCGGGTCGGCCGACGCCGGCGATGATCGGCGCGATGACGTGCTCGCGCAGGGTGAGCAGTGCGGTGATGATGCGGGCGGATTCGGGTGGCACGTGGTATCGGCGTCCGCGGCCGGGTTTGTCGACGAGGGCGTGCCCGCGGAGTTTGCGCAGGTCGTAGGCGGCCTGGCGGATCGTGTAGTCGGTGGTCCCGGTGATCGCGTGGACCTTGGCGGTGAGGTCGGCGACACTGAACCCGTCAGGTTTGGCGCACAGCGCGACGACGGCGCGCAGGGCGGTATGTGCTCGTGGTTTGTTGATGTCGAGGCCGCCGACTCTGGTGCGGCCAAGCGTCGATGATTGGTGGAGCTCGTCGAGGACGCCGTCGGGATGAACGTTGTGTCGACACAGTCGAGCACGGTGCAGAACTCGTCGAGCATGCGGTGGAGCCGTTCGACGATGTCACCGAAGCGGTCGAGTAGCCGGCCGGTGTTGAGGGCGCGGGTGTTGTGGCAGACCGCTTCGAAGCGCAGCACGCGTTCGCCTTTCGTGTAGCCCTTCAACGTCAGGGCACCGAAGTGCACCTTGAAGATCGTCAGGTCGTACGAAGGTGTCTCGATCACGGCCGCGACTAGCGGTGACAGCCCACCAGGGGTGCGTGGTCGTTGCTTGACGCCGAACATCGTTCGCAGGCGGGCGATGTCGAGGCGGGAACGGGTGCGGTCCACGATCGAATCGAAGAGCCGTTCCATCCGCTGGCCCGACGCGAACAGCAGATTGCGGGAGTACTCGATTTGGTAGATCGAGTAGCTGTAACCGAACCCGCTCGCCTGCTTATCGGCGAGATCCAGTCCGAACGACACGCAGGTGTAGATCCACCGATCGATGACCCGGCCCAGCCGCCCTGCGGTCGCGGGGTGCGACAAGGTGTCTGCGATTCGGGCCAGGCCATCGGGATCGGTGACCTGGGTGAAACAGTTGCCCTCCTTCTCGAACGATACGCCCAGCCGGCGTGCCTGGGCGGCGACATGCTCATGGCCGTTCAAGATCACCTGCGCCCCGAACGGCGGATGACCGGCCATCTTGATCGTCATGTGACCCCAGTCCGGGTCCAAGATGTGGAACGAGTAGTGGTTGATGTACGTGCGGCGCTTGGCCAGGTTCTTGATCGTCGTCTTCGAACGCTGCACGTCCCACGTCGACGCCGGCGCCCGGGCGACGAGCACCATGAACACGCCACGACCGGTTTCGGAATGCTCAGCGAGGTACTGCTCGGCGATCTCGTGTTTGCGTTCGCCGGCCTTGCAGTCGATCACCGGTATGTCGTTCGCCTTGGCCCAGCCACGCACACGCCGCGCGAACCGGCCCGCCATCCGCATCAGATGAGCGTTGTCCAAATCGGTGTCGCTGTCGCCGTGGAGGCGCCGCCACCACACACGGAACCCGCCCGGGTTGTGACCCATCGAGAAGTAGGCGTTCAACGCGATCCGATCGACACAGTCATACGACCCCGTCAACAGATCGCCGTAGCGTGCTGCGATCCCATCAACCATCCCGCCACCGTAGAAGACCCGGACCCGTGCTCACGCCCGGCCGGACTGCCCCGTCAGGGGCCCTCGAGACGGGGCGAAGTCCCCGGCTCGAAGTAGATCTCTTGGGGGGCGGAGACCCCGGACTTGTGTCGAGTTTTCATGCGGCTGTGGCGAGTCTGTGGAGTACCCCCGCGGATTCCGCACAGGCCGTTCGCTCATCGCGGGCAGGGGTCAGGGGCCGGAGAAGATGCCATCCTTGATGTCGTCGGTGCGCGAGAGGTACTCGGCCTTCGGGTCGTAGGTGCTCCCGCCTTCTTCCTCCCAGCGAGCGATCTCGGAGCG
>JBPPMT010000096.1:0-18800 GCA_051306195.1 Solirubrobacterales bacterium | reverse complement strand
GCCCCCAGCATCCCCGCGGGCCGGCTCCGGCCCAGCCTTTCGGCGTCTACAAGGGCGAATTCGGTCGACTTCAGGCGACCCGTCTGCTGAACCGTGCCGGTTTCGGCCCGGCCCCGGGGCAAGCCGAGAAGCTCGCCCACATGTCCATGAAGGACGCCGTGCTCTCACTGACCCGGCCAAAAGGCAAAGCGAAGCTGATCGGCGCCGAGCCCGTCGACAGTCAGGGGCTGCCGATCGCCCCTACTGACAGCTGGGGACACGACCACCTCTGGTGGCTCGACCGGATGGTCCGCACCGACCAGCCCTTCCCCGAGCGCATGGCCCTGATCTTTCACGACTGGTTTGCGACCTCGATCGACAGTGTTTCGCAACAGAAACAGATGATCGACCAATACCGAACGATCAAGTCTCACGCAAACGGTTCCTTCGATGCCCTGCTGCTAGCCCTGACGAAGGATCCCGCGATGCTCCAGTGGCTCGACGGGGCCGGCAACAGCAAATACTCACCGAACGAAAACTACGCCCGCGAGATGATGGAGCTGTTCACGCTGGGGGCCGACCGGGGCGCCTACTCCGAAGACGACGTCCGCGAGGCGGCCCGGGCGCTGACCGGCTGGACCTACGACTGGAACGAGAACCAGGGGGCCATCAACTTCCGCTTCGATCCCGAGCTCTTTGACGACGAATCGAAGACGATCTTCGGCAAACGCGGCAACTGGGACTGGCAGGACGCCTGCCGATTCGCATACGAGCACAAGCTCCACGCCAGCTTCTTCGTCGAGAAACTCTGGAGCTACTTCGTTCCGGCCCCTCCGAGCAAGAGCACCAAACGCGCCCTGGTCCAGAAATACCTGAAGGGTGGCCGGAAGATCCGTCCCGTGGTCGAGGCGATCCTGATGCATCCAGACCTCTACCGCGGCCCGGCGATGGTCAAGCCGCCGGTGGTCTTCGCGGCCAGCCTGATGCGGTCGCTCAAAGTGACGATCACCCGGGACGACTGGATCTGGATTTGTGACTCGGCCGGCCAGAAGCTGTTCGAGCCGCCCAACGTCTCCGGCTGGGACGACGAGCGCTGGCTCGATACCTCGACAACCCGGGCCCGCTGGCTGATGGTCACCGTCGCCCTCGACGACGACATCGCGGCCGACCCCTGGAACGAAGACGAGCCGTACAGCACCACAGAGACCACGCGCGAAGCCCTCAACCGCGCCCTCGGGGCGTACGGCTGGCCAGCGCTGCGGGCCGAGCATCAGAACGAACTCGTCTCCCTGGCCGGCCGGATCAGCCCTTACATCACCGACGAATGGCAGGAAGGCCCCTACCGGGCACTCCGCCTGAATGCCCTGCTCCAGCTGATCGCCGTCTCCCCCGACATGCAGCTGTCATGAACGACTGTAACTGCAAGGACTACACGCGTTCCCGGCTCCTGCGGGACGCCGCCGCCCAGGCCGGCCAGGGGCTGCCCTCGATCGAGAACGGAATGCCACTCCCGGCCGGAACCGGCCTCACCCGCCGACGATTCCTGGCCGGGGCGACCGGCCTCGCCCTCTCCGTCTACGGCGCTTCGAAACTGCCGTTCTCGCTCTTCGATGAAGGCATCGCCCAGGCAGCGCAGTCGGACCGGGTGATCGTGTCGATCTTCCTCGACGGCGGCGCCGACGCGATGAGCATCCTCGCCCCGACTGGCCATGCCCGTTACTACGACCTGCGTCCGAACCTGGCCCTCAGCCCGGAGGCCGGCACCGCTTTCTCTGAGGACCCGAGCCTTCGCTGGCACCCGTCGGCAGACGGGCTCAGGACCCTCCACGCCGAAGGCAAGGTCACGGTCCTGCCGGCGATCGGCTACGACAGCCCGAACCAGTCCCATTTCACTTCCCGCCACTTCTGGGAGGTCGGTGAGATCGACACCAACGGCATGACCGGATGGATGGGCCGTTACCTGGACCGGGTGGGCAGCGACGTCAACCCGCTGCAGGGGCTCTCCCTGGACGGCAACCTGTCCCCTTCGCTCGCCACTCGCGACAAGCCGGTGGCGGCCGTCGAAGGAGTAACCGACTACGACTTGTGGTCCCACGTCGACGACCCGGTCAAGCAGGAGATGTACCGCAGCTTCAAGCGCATGGGTGCCTTCCGGTCGGATTCGCCGGCGATGGAACAGAGCCGGCGTGCGATCAGCGCCACCAGTACGGTGCGGGAATCGCTCCAGGGATTCGGCGAATTCGAGCCGCCGGTGGTCTACCCGGAAGAGAGCCGCCTCGGGCAACAGCTCTCAGGGCTCAGCGCTCTGCTCGGTGCCGGCATGCCGCTCCACTGCGTCACGGTCACCGCGGATGGCGGTTACGACACCCACTCCGACCAGGTGGCTGAGCTCGAAGGTAGCCTCAAATCGACCTGCGACTCGATCCTGGCTTTCCAGCGGGACCTCGAGACGCGCGGCCTCCAGGACCGGGTGTTGATCGAGATGTGGAGCGAGTTCGGCCGCCGCCCTGAAGAAAACGAGTCCGGCACCGACCATGGTGCGGCGGGTGCCGCGTTCATCATCGGCAGCAAAGCCAACGGCAAGATGATCGGCGAGTTTCCCGGTCTGACCAAGTTCGACGAAGACGACAACCTCCTTCACACCAGCGACTTCCGCTCCATGTATTGCTCGCTCCTGGAACAGTGGCTGGGGACCGATGCCGGCCCGATCATCCCGGGTGCTTCGAAGCTGGCAAGACCGAAACTGGTCCGGGTTTGATCCGTAGAGCGACACTTTGCCTGGCCATCGTCCTGTCTGCAACGCTCACCGCCCCGCCAATCGGGGCGGCGGACGGGTCTGCGACCTCAGCGGCAAACTGCACCTGGAAGTGGAAGAAGAAGCGGATCGTCAAGTACGTCAAGCGTCACGGCAAGACAAAACGCGTCGTGAAGATCAGCAAGTACCGCGTGTGCGTTCCGGTCGAACCAGCGACTCCGGCTCGCCTTGGAGTGAAGGCATTCGAGTACGGGTTCACGCTCAGCCGCACCAGCCTTGTTGCCGGGGACACCGTCGTGGAGCTCAGCAACCGCGGTGAGGACGAGCACAACCTGCACATCCAGAAGGTCACTGGAGGAGCCGAGACCGTGATCCCGGACACCGCGCCCCTGACCTTTGAACGCGCGAGGTTCAACACCGAGCCTGGCACCTACCGCCTGTGGTGCTCGCTGCCCACCCACGCCGAGCTGGGCATGGACACGACTCTGACTGTAGCCGCGGACTAGCTAATCGACCGGACGATGCGATCCGCCGTGCTCGTACTCTTCCGGAGACAGGCGGCTCGGACGGCCGATCGATCCCACCTCGGCGAGGTCACGCGAGAACGGCAGACTTGCGGTCCAGTCGAGGACCGCTCTGATCTTCCTTGAAAGGCCCGGGATCTGGCTCATGTGGTACGAACGCGCCATCCACCAGGCGATGAATCCCCGGAACTTGAAGCTGCCGATCTTGCCAACTGCCTTGTAGCGGCCGAGGTTTACAAAAGCGGCTCCGCCGCGGTAGGTGAAAGTGGTTGGTGTGCCGATCCCGATCGCAGCGGCGATGTTCGCGGCGACAACCGGAGCCTGGCGCACCGCATGCTGAGCCGTCGGCGGGCAAAGCCCTCCGGTCGGGTTTGGTACCGCAGCCGCATCTCCGAGCGCCCAGACTCCCTGCAGCCCCTCCACTGCGAGGCTGGAGTCGACAATGACCTTGCCGGTCTCGTCGAGGGGAACTGCAAGGTTCCTGAGGCTCGGATGAGGGACGACACCAGCAGTCCAGACCAAGGTCCGGGTGGGGATCACCTCGCCAGTGGAGATGGTGGCGGTAGACGCTGTCACCCCTTCCAGGGTCGTGCTCATCCTGATGTCGATGCCGCGTCCCCGCAATTCACGCACCGCGTAGTCGGCCAGGCCCTGGTCGACTTCGGGCAGGACCCGGTCCCGGGCTTCGACCAGCACCCAGCGCATTCCGTGGAGGCGGGCCCGCGGGTAGTGCTGCATCGCGTCTGCGGCGAAGTCCTGAAGTTCGGCCAGCGCCTCGAGGCCGGAGTATCCGCCGCCGACAAAGACGTAGGTCAGCAACTGGTCACGCAGGGCGTGGTCCTCGGTCGAGTTGGCCTGTTCCAGGGTCTCGATCACGTGATTTCGAAGGTAGATCGCATCGGCGAGTCCCTTGAAGCCGACCGCGTGCTCACTCAGCCCGGGAATGGGCAGAAAGCGGGAGATCGAACCGGGCGCGAGCACCAGGTGGTCATACGGCACCGATTCGCTCTCCCCCGAGTGGTCTCTGAGGCGGACGGTCTTCGCGTCCGGGTCATGGAAATCGATCACGCCCAGTCGCAGATTGGCCCGGTGAAGGATGTCACGCAGCGGGGTAACTACGTGCCGGGGCTCGAGGGTTCCTGCTGCCGCTTCCGGCAGGAAGGGCGTATAGAGAGCGAAGTTGACGTCGTTGATCAGGCTGAGCCTGGCCGACTGCCTGGGCAGCAGCTTCTCGAGATGCCGGGCGACGTTGCCTCCGGCAAATCCACCACCTGCGATGACGATGTTCCAAGCCATGTTTCGAGTATAGGGCTAGTAACAAAGTGTCACAATCTCAATACTCTACGATTGGGGCATGCGCCAGGGACGCAGGACACGCTACGGCCTACCCGGCCTGGAACCGCCCGGTGCCCGGGTGTTTCTCGCTGGGGCAGCTGCCCTGATCGCGGCGCTCTGCTTCGTTTCCCCCGCTTCTGCCACGCCCGCGATCGCCGAGCATACAATCAAGGCCAGCCCCGAAAAAGTGGTCGATGGCTGGACCACCGAGGACCTTCTGGCTGCAGAGCCGGCGGAGATGCCGGAACCCCCTGCCGCGGCTTTCGACATGCCCGAAATCGGTGCCACCACGTCTGCTCAGACCGGTGACTTCTACCCGTCAGACCCGACCGCCTACCCGGAGCGCCTGCAGGGCAAGATCTTCTTCTCGATCGGCACCAGCCTCTACCAATGCTCGGGGACCCTCGTGAACTCCCGGAAAGGCAACGTTGTCTATACCGCGGGCCACTGCGTTTGGGACATCAAGTCAAAAGCCTGGGTGACGAACCTCGTCTTCATCCCCGGGTATGAGGACGGAAGTTCGCCGTTCGCGACCTATCCGGCAACCAGCCTCTCTTCCCCGAAGGGCTACATCAACAGCGGGGACTTCAGCTACGACATCGGCATGGTCACGCTCGCCGGCACTCCGGAGGCCGACCTCGGCGGGTCCCGCCAGATCGCTTTCGACATGGACGTAGCCAACCGCAGCTACACGATCTACGGCTACCCGGCCCTGCCCGACCCTCCTTACGATGGCCAGAAGCTCGTCGGCTGCAAGTCCCAGGTCACGACCCGTGACAACGGTAACCCCCGGACCATCGGCGTTGAGCCGTGCAACATGAAGCAGGGTGCCAGTGGTGGCGGCTGGATCACCGGGGGCAATTTCCTCAATTCGATAACGAGCTACACCTATTGCGAGAGCGATCCCGACCTCTGCGGAATCCTCTTCGGGCCATACTTTTCCAAAGCAGCCAAGGCGCTCTATACAAGCTCTGCTTCGGGAGGTTCGGTCAATCCGACCCTGAAGCTCAAGTCAGCTCCGCCGAAGAAGGTCAGGAAGCGAAAGGTTGTGTTCAGGTTCGGCGGCACCGGCAGCACGCCGATCAGCTTCCTCTGCAAATTCGACAATCGCAAATATGTGAGCTGCGGAGCCCAGACCCCGATCAGCCGCCTGACCGCCGGAAAACACACCCTCAGGGTGCGGTCAGTCGACCAGACGGACCGGAAGAGCAAGAAGACCATCACCCGGTCCTTTCGGGTAATCCTCAAGAAGCGCTGAGCCGAGTGAGCCGAAACTGGCTCAGAGGCCGAGTTCCTGCCTCAACAGACGGGTGACTTCCCCGCCGTCGGCACGGCCCTTCGTTTCTTTCATCACCGCTCCGACCAGAGCGCCGATCGCCTTCTCGTTTCCTGATTTGACCTGTTCGGCAGGCTTCGGATTGTTCTCGATCGCGTCCTTGACAATCTGCTCGAGTTCACCTGAATCCGAGATCTGCTGGAGGCCCTGTTCTTCGACCACCTTGGCGGGATCGGCACCTTCAGCGACCATCAACTCGAGCACGGACTTACCCGACGAGTGGGAGATCTTCTTCTCCGAGACCATCACGATGAGGCTGCCCAGGCTGTCCGGAGTCACCCGGGAGTCTGCCAGTGCCTGATCGTCCTGCTTTCGTAGTTCAGCGGCGAATTCACCAGTCACCCAGTTGGCGACGACCCGGGGCTCGATCGATTCGTCGTGGCTGATGACACCCTCGAAGAACTCGGCCCAGTCGGTCTCGAACGAGAGCAGCAGGGCGGCGCTGTCCTGGACTCCCAGTTGGTCGCGATAACGCGCAGCCTTTGCGGCAGGCAGCTCCGGAAGCGATTCACGGGCCGTGTCGAGCATCTCCTGACTGGGCGCAACCGCCACCAGGTCCGGTTCCGGCATGTAGCGATAGTCGTGCGACTCCTCCTTCGAGCGAAGCGAATGAAGCTCGCCGGTGGACGGGTCGAAGTGGAGGGTCTCCTGGACCACCCGTCCGCCTGAATTGATCAGGTCCTTCTGGCGCTCGATCTCGGCTTCGATCCCGCGTTCGATGAACCGGAAGGAGTTCATGTTCTTCATCTCGGTCTTGGTTCCGAGCTCTTCAGTTCCGACCGGTCGGACCGAAACGTTGGCGTCGCAGCGCAGGCTTCCTTCTTCCATGTTCACGTCAGAGACCCCGAGCTGCTTGACCGTTGCCCGCAGCAACTGGCCCCATTCCCGAACCTGGGCGCCGCTCTTCAGGTCGGGCTCGGTGACGATCTCGACCAGGGGCGTACCACCCCGGTTGAAGTCGACCAGCGAGGAGTCAGAACCCTGGATCCGACCGCTCTCGCCGACGTGAATCATCTTGGCTGCGTCCTCTTCGAGGTGAGCACGATTGATGCGTACGTCGCCGAGACGGCCGTTGCCACAGATCGGAATGTCGAACTGGGTGATCTGGTACGCCTTGGGATTGTCCGGATAGAAGTAGTTCTTCCGGTGGAAGATCGAGCGCGGCGCGATCTCGCAATCGAGAGCGGCTCCGATCAGCAGGGCGTATTCGATCGCCTTTCGATTGGGGACTGGCAGTACTCCGGGGTGAGCGAGGCAGACCGGACAGGTGTGGATGTTCGGGTCGTCGCCGAAGGAGAGTCCACAGCCGCAGAACATTTTGGTCTCGGTCGACAGCTGGACGTGGATCTCCAGCCCGATCACCGCTTCGAGTTCCTGGATCATCCCTTGACCCTCCCCCCGCTCCGGTCGAACTGAATCGACTTCTCAAGGGCGAAAGATGCTTCGAGCAGCTTCTGCTCAGCGAATGCCGGAGCGGCGATCTGGAAGCCGACGGGCATGTCGGTTTCACCATCCTCGGGTGTCGCCATCCCCGCGGGAATCGATATCGCCGGGATGCCGGCGAGCGACATCGGGATCGTGAAGAGGTCGTTCAGGTACATGGTCAGCGGGTCTTCCGTCTTCTCGCCGAGACCGAACGCGACCGATGGTGCGGTCGGGGTGATCACGAAGTCCACCTTCTCGAAGGCGGAGTTGAAATCACCGACGATCTTGGTCCTGACCCGCTGCGCCCGACCGTAATAGGCGTCGTAGTAGCCGGAGGAAAGGGCGTAGGTACCGAGCATGATCCGCCGCTTCACTTCGGTGCCGAAGTAGTCGCCACGGGTGTCTTCGTACATCGATCCGAGATCTTCATTGCTCGCCCGCCGGCCGTACCTCACGCCGTCGTATCGGGAGAGGTTGGTCGAGGCTTCGGCCGGCGCCAGCACGTAGTAGGCCGAGATTCCGTGGCGGGCATGAGGCAGCTCGATCGTCTCCACAGTGCCCCCGAGTGCTTCGATTCTCGCGACGGTTTTGTCGAAGACCTCCTGCACACCGGCGGTGACTCCCTCGCCGAGCAGGTCCGAAGGGATACCGAACCGCAGTCCCTTCAGGTCCTCGGCGGTTGGAACCTGAATCCCTCCTTCGATCCCGGTTGAAGTCGAATCCATCTCGTCACGGCCTTCGAGGCGGGCCAGCAGGAGGGCAGCGTCGGTCACGTCCTGGGTGATCGGGCCGCCCTGGTCGAGCGAGGAAGCGAAAGCAATCATTCCGTAGCGGGAGATCGATCCGTAGGTCGGCTTCAGTCCGACGATTCCGCAGAAAGCAGCCGGCTGGCGGACGGAACCGCCGGTATCGGTGCCAAGCGCCCATGGTGCGAGTCCCCCGGCAACCACGGCGGCTGATCCGCCTGACGATCCACCCGGAACCCGATTTCGGTCCCAGGGGTTCAGTGACGGGCCATAGGCGGAGTTCTCGTTCGACGACCCCATGGCGAACTCGTCCATGTTGGTCTTTCCGAGCATCGGCATGCCCGCGGAAGCCAGGCGGGCGACTGCGGTGGCATCATAGGGCGGCAGGTAGTTCTCGAGGATCTTTGAAGCTGCGGTGGTCGGCACATCAGCTGTGCAGAAGATGTCCTTGATTGCAATCGGAACGCCGGACAGCGGTCCTCCAGCGGACCGGTCGATCCTCACGACCGCGCTTTCGGCATCGGCGCGCCAGAGGTATCCGTTCAGGTCGTCGGCCTGGGTCCGCTCGAGCCAGGCGTTCAGGCATTCTTCGCGAGAGACTTCTCCGCTCGCGATGAGCGCTGCTGTCTCGGCCGCCGTTGCGGCCATGAAGTCGGATCCGGCCATGATCAGCCTTCCGCCTGGGGCGAAGGAACCCTGAATGCCCCGTCGACCGGATCGGGTGCCTGCGAAAGGGCGACTTCCCGGTCGAGGCTGGGTCGGGCTACGTCATCACGCAGCACGTTCTCGAGCGGAACCACATGCGACGTCGGTTCGACACCGTCGAGGTCGATCTCGGCGAGCCGATCGACGTGCTCGAGGATCGAAGAAAGCTCGGACTCCAGTCGAGACGCCTCGTCATCGTCCAGCTTCAGCCGGGAAAGGCGGGCCACATGGAGAACCTGTTCGCGCTCGATCACGCCGGGGAGTCTAGTTCTCGCGGGCGGTACTACGCCGGACGGCCCAGAAGAGCAGGAATGTACCTGCCAGTCCCACGAAAAAGCCGCCTTCGAGACCGCCGCCGAGATGCCAGACCAGCTTGATTGCCAGGACGATCGAGGCCAGCAGGGACAGGTCCATCAGGAAGGTTTCGAAGGCGATCGGAACAACTGTCTTTCGGGACCGGGCGACCACGAAAGGCAGCAACAGCGCGGCGATCGCCACCACCACGAGAATCACGTCGAGCACACCCGCGGAATCGAATCCCGCTTCGCTTCCGTACCAGGGCAGGGCAAGGCTGAACAGGACCAGCAGACCGCAAATAGAGGTCAGCCATTCAAATGGGTGAACGCGACTGAAATTCACGCCGTCAGGCTACCGCAGTCGGGTCGACTCAACCGCGGGCTCTGGCGGCCGACAGGGTGTTGACCATGAGCATCGCGATAGTCATCGGTCCGACTCCTCCGGGAACCGGCGTGATCGCTGCTGCAACTTCGGAGACCTCGGGGAAGTTGACGTCGCCCCGCAGGCCACTATCGGTCCGGTTCATGCCGACATCGATCACTGTGGAACCCGGTTTGACGTGATCCTCGCCGATCAGTTCCGGCACCCCGACGGCAGCGATCAGGACGTCGGCCCGCCGGCAGACTTCAGCCAGGTCCTTCGTCCGTGAGTGACAGATCGTCACGGTCGCGTTGCGGGCGAGAAGGAGGCTGAACAGGGGCCGACCGACCAGGTTCGAGCGGCCAACGATCACGGCCTCCGCTCCATTCAGGTCGAAACCCTCGTGGTCGAGCAGTTCGACGACGCCAGCGGGTGTACAGGGCACGAGGCCAGGCCTTCCCGAAGCCAGCATTCCGGCACTGGCCGGGGTGAGGCCATCAACGTCCTTGTCCGGGTTGATCGCGTTGACCACGACGTCGGGATCGATGTGAGGTGGCGGTGGAAGCTGGACCAGAATGCCGTCGACAGAATCATCCGCGCCAAGTTCTTCGACCAGGGCCACCACATCCGCCTCCGGGGTGTCCGCAGCGAGACCGTGGTGGACTGACTTCATCCCGGCCGCTTCGCAAGCCCTGTGCTTGTTTGCGATGTAGATCTCCGAGGCGGGATCTTCCCCGACGAGTACCGTCGCCAGGGTCGGGATCCGCCCTGATTCGGCAACGAAGGTCGCGACATCGATTGCCACCCTGTCGCGCACCTCCTGGGAAACCTGCTTGCCATCGATTGTTCTGGCCGTCATCTTCTACCTCTTCTGGATCGGGGCGTATTCGGCCATCAGTTTTCTTTCGGTTCCATCGGCGGAGAAGCGGACGATGATGACGCCACCCGGTTCGGTACCGATTACCACTCCCTCACCGAATGACGCGTGGGAGACATCGTCGCCGAGGGACACCTGAACCGCGGTGGACGGCTGGATCGGATCGGGTCCGGATTCGAAGGTGCCGGAGCCCGGGGAGACTCCACCCGGATTACTCCAGCTGGTCGACCCCCCAAGGCCGCCGCCAACGGCCGAGCCCTGCTGATGGGTCAGAGTCGCGGGAAGCTCGTCGAGAAAACGCGATGGAACCGTCGACTCGGCCCTCCCGCCGTAGAGCCGCCTGGTTCGGGCACTGGTCAGGTAGAGCCGCTCGCGCGCACGGGTTATGCCGACGTAACAGAGGCGTCGTTCCTCCTCCTCTTCTCCTTCGTCGAGCGCCCTTGAGTGCGGGAACACGCCGTCCTCGCAGCCGACGATGAAAACCGTGTTGAACTCGAGACCCTTCGCGTTGTGGAGGGTCATGAGCGTCAGGAGTGATTCGCTCGTATCGAGCTTGTCCTGGTCGGTGTAGAGCGAGATCTGCTGGAGGAACTCGTCGAGCGGGACGATTTCGCTCTCGCCTTCAAGAGCCCGGTTGGTGTCAAACTCACCGGCCACCCCGACCAGCTCCCGCAGGTTGTCGATCCGGCCTTCGGCCTCGATCGTACGCTCGGCCTCCAGTGACTCGAAGTAGCCCGATTCATTGAGAACGGCCTCGACCACCTCGGCGACCGGAGCCTTCTCCGCCTTGACCCTGAGGCTGGACATCGTGGCTTGAAACTCCATGACGCTGCGAATCGCCGCTCCACTCAGGCCCGGCACCGTCTCGGCCGAAGTCGCCACGTCCCAGATGTCCTCCCCGGTGGTGTTGGCGTGAGCCATCAACCGGCCCTGACTGGTGTCGCCGATCCCGCGGCGGGGTGTATTGACTATCCGGCTGAAAGACACGGAATCACGCGGGTTCGACAGGTACTGAAGGTATGCGACCGCGTCCTTGATTTCGGCCCGCTCGTAGAACTTGGTTCCCCCGATCACCTGATAGGGCGTGCCGAACCGGACCAGGGTGTCTTCAACCACCCGGCTCATCGCGTTCGTCCGATAGAAGACCGCGATGTCTTCGGCGGTCAGGCCTTCTTCGTCGATCAGCCGGTCAACCTCGCCGGCTACCCAGCGGGCTTCTTCGTGCTCGTCACCGAGTCGCACCAGCTCGATCTCGTCGCCCTGCCCGCTCTCGGTCCAGAGCTTCTTCGGACGGCGCTCGCGATTGTTCTCCACCACTGCGTTCGCCGCGGTGAGGATGGTCTGGGTGGAGCGGTAGTTCTGCTCGAGCTTGACCACCTTGGCGTTCGGAAAGTCTTTCTCGAAGTCGAGGATGTTCCGGATGTCGGCGTGGCGGAATCCGTAGATCGACTGGTCTTCATCCCCGACCACCGTCAGGTTGCCGTGATCGGCCGCGAGCAATTGGAGCAAGCGGTACTGGGCGTGGTTGGTGTCCTGGTATTCGTCGACCAGGACGTAGCGGAAGGTGCGCCGCCAGCGGTCACGGGCCGATTCGAACAGTTCGAGGACGTTGACCGTCCGGACCAGCAGGTCATCGAAGTCCATCGCATTGTTCTCGACCATGCGCTTCTCGTAGAGCTCGTAGACACTTGCGGCGGTGTCTTCGAAGTACGAGCCGCCCCGGCTGGCGTATGCCTCGGAGTCCAGCAGCTCGTTCTTGGCGCCGGAGATGCTGTTCTGAATCGCCCTGGCCGGGAACCGCTTCGGATCGATGTCGAGCTCCTCCATCACCCGCTTGATCATCCGGAGGGAATCGGCCTGGTCGTAGATCGTGAATGACTTCGAGTATCCGAGCTTCTCGGCATCGGCCCGCAGCATTCGGGCGCATGCGGAATGGAAGGTGGTCACCCACATCGCCCGGGCGTGGGCGCCGACCAGCTGCTCGACCCGCTCACGCATCTCGCGGGCAGCCCGGTTGGTGAAAGTGATCGCGAGGATCTCACCCGGTCGCGCCCTCTTGGTCCCCAGCAGGTGCGCTATCCGGTGGGTCAGGACCCTCGTTTTGCCCGATCCGGCACCCGCAATCACCAGCATCGGGCCGTCTCCGTACTCGACGGCTTCCAGCTGCGGGGGATTCAGATCCGGGGTCGTGTTGGTGAGGGCCTCCACCAGTCGAGGATATACATCCGCGCGGCGGTGCCAGCAGGGTTCAGGCTGGTTCAGCCGCCGGCTGAAGACCGGCCCTTGCGCGGCTTGGATACCGGATGCTCGGCTTTCGGATCTTCGTCGCCGGAAAGGTCCGCGACCTGCTTCTCGAGCTCCTTGATGCGCGCCGAAAGCGACTTGACCGCGTCCTGAAGTGGGTCGGGCAGGTGGATCCAGTCGGCGTCCGGTCCTTCGACCTTCCGGCCCTCGATCCGCACCGGATGGCCGGGGTTGCCGACCACCGTTGAACAGGCAGGAACGTCTTCAACCACAACGGAATTGGCGCCGATCTTCGCACCATGGCCGACCTTGATCGGGCCGAGGAGCTTCGCCCCGGATCCGATCGTCACATTGTCGTCGACCGTCGGATGGCGCTTTCCCGCCTGAAAGCCGGTACCACCAAGCGTCACCCCCTGATAGAGCGTCACGTTATTGCCGATCTCAGCGGTCTCGCCGATCACCACCCCGGCTCCGTGATCGATGAAGAAACCCTTGCCGATCGAAGCCCCGGGATGGATCTCGATCCCGGTGACCGCCCGGCTCGCGTAGGAGATGATGAGGGGCAGGAGTGGCACGGAGCTTTTGTACAGGCGATGGGCCAGCCGGTAAGCCAGCAGGGCCTGCACTCCCGGCCAGGTCGCGAGGATCTCAACGGTCGAAGCCGAGGCCGTAGCCGGGTCGCGGCCGCGGGCAGCTTCGACTTGGGCCGCGACGCCGCGAACTGCCCTGTTGATCAGATCTGGTCGGGCCATCAGAGACCTAGAGTACCCCCCGCCCCTTTCTTCGCTCAGGGGGCGAAGAAAGGGAGTGACATGTAACGGTCACCGGAATCGCAGACGACCGTGACGATCCGGCCTCCAGCAAATTCGGGCCGCCTGGCGAGCTCGAGGGCAGCGTGGACGTTGGCTCCCGCAGAAATACCGCCGAGGATTCCTTCGCTTCCGGCGAGTTCGCGGGCTGTCTTCAATGCGTCATCGTCGGAAACCGGAAGGATCTCGTCGATCAAGTCTCGATCCAGTACTGCCGGCACGAAACCCGGTCCGATTCCCTGAATCCGGTGAGGACCCGGGTGGCCACCGGAAAGCACCGGTGAGGATGCCGGTTCGACCGCGATGATCTTCGCGTCGGAGCCCTGCTCCCTGAGGTAGCGGGCTACCCCTGTGACCGTCCCGCCGGTGCCGACGCCGCAGACGAAAGCGGCAATGTCACCTTCGGTGTCGGTCCAGATCTCGGGACCAGTGGTCCGGAAGTGCGCCTCGGGGTTGGCCGGGTTCGCGAACTGCTGCGGCGTATATCCCTTGCGCTGCTCGCAGATTCGCTCCGCGAGCGAAACCGCTTCATCCATGCCACCCATCGACGGAGTTTCCTGGACCTCGGCACCGTATGCACGCAGCAACTTGGCCCTCTCCCGGCTCATGCCTTCCGGCATGGTCAGGATCAGTTCGTAGCCCCGGGCAGCGCAGATCATCGCCAGGGCGATGCCGGTGTTGCCGCTGGTCGGCTCGACGATCACTGACTCTCCGCGAAGAAGTTTCCCCTGGGCCTCGGCCGCGCCGACCATTGCCGCGCCGATCCGGTCCTTCACGGAACCACCTGGGTTGAAGTATTCGAGCTTGGCGCAAACCTCCGCTCCGGCCCCCTGGCCGATTCGGGCCAGAGAGACAAGCGGGGTCCCGCCGACGGTCGCCGATGCCTGCGGGGCGATCAAATGAAGTACATCCTGGCGGCAGCCTCTTCCGCCTCGCGCTGCTCGATGTCCGCGATGGTCGTATCAGCGAAGACCTTTCGTAGCGCGGTGACACCATCAAGCCAGATCCCGCCGGCCTCTTCGGCCTCCTGCCCGACTTTGCCGTCCAGCGCCTGGACAACGTCAAGCACGGTGATCTCCTGGGCCGGGCGGGAAAGCGTGTAGCCGCCCTTGCTGCCGCGATGACTCGTCAGGAGTCCGGAACGGCGGAGGGTCGAGAACAGCTGCTCGAGGAACTGATCCGGGATATCCCGGCGCTCGGCAAGCTCCTTGACGGGCATGGGCCGGTCGCCGGAGCGGGCCAGCTCAGCCATCGCCACGACGGCGTATCGGGATTTGGAAGTGATCGAAATCACTCCCCCTTTTTACAGCAAGGCGCTATCGAAAGCAGACCAAACTGGTCAGGAAACGTCCGGTGCAGCGTCCGGGACCGCTGGCATGGCCGCGATTCTGGCCAGCGCTTTTTCTATCCGCGAGAGGCTCTTCTCTTTGCCGAGCACGGCCAGCGACTCGAATATCCCCGGTGAGATCGTCGTGCCGGTGATCGCCACCCTGATCGGCTGGTAAACCTTGCCCGGCTTGAGGTCCAGGCGCTCAGGGATCGGGCCAACAGCGGCCTCGACTGATTCCGCGGTGAAGTCTTCCAGGTCCGCCAGGACCTCACGAACGGCTTCCAGGGCGGTTCCGGCGCCACCTTTCATGATCTTTCGCCAGGCCTTTTCGTCCTTGACCGGCTCTTCGAATGCGAACCGGATGAGGGGCCAGACCTCGTTGAGGGTCTGGGCCTTCTCCTGGGCGATGTCGCAGGCGGCCCGGAGGAGGTCATCGACTTCGCGGTCATTGATGGCTGCGACCGCAGCTGTGTATTCGTCGAGGTCCAGCTCGCGCATGTATCGCCCGTTCATCCAGCGCAGCTTCTTCTCGTCGAACACCGCCGAGGACTTGCCGACATCTTCTGGCCGGAACCGCTTGACCAGCTCGTCGGTGTCGAGCAGGGTCTCGTCATCCCCCGGTCCCCAGCCGAGCAGGGCTACGTAGTTGCGGATCGCAGCGGGCAGATAGCCGGCCTCGCGCAGCTCCTGGACCGACGCCGCGCCGTGGCGCTTTGAGAGCTTCTTGCCGTCGGGGCCGTGGAGGAGCGGCACGTGGGCGTATCGCGGAGGCGTGTGCCCGAGGGCTTCGAGAACGAGCAGCTGCTTCGGAGTGTTCGAAAGGTGATCGTCGCCGCGGATCACTTCGGTGATTCCCATGTCGGCATCGTCGACCGCCACCGCAAAGTTGTAGAGGACCGAACCGTCTCCACGGGCGATCACGAAGTCGTCGTAGCTCCGGTTCGGGAACCGCACCTCGCCGTGGATCAGGTCCTGAACCACGGTGTCACCATCGTCCGGCACCCGCAGGCGAAACGCGCCGGTCCCGTCAGTGCTTGGCTCACCGCGGTAGCCACGGTCGGACCCGTGCTCGGCCTTGTATGCCTTGACGTCGTCGGCCGTGGCGGCATCGCGATATGCAGCCCCGCTTTCGAGGAGCTTCTCAAGGGCCAGTGAGTGGGCGGGTGCCCTTTCGACCTGCGAGAGCGGTCCTTCGTCCCAGTCGAGTTCGAGCCACTCGAGGGCGTCGAGGATCTGCAACACGTTTTCTTCAGTGGAGCGCTCGAGGTCCGTATCTTCGATCCTCAGGACAAGCGTTCCACCTTCGTGACGGGCGGCAAGCCAGTTGTAAAGGGCAGTCCTCGCTCCACCGATGTGCAGGGCACCGGTCGGGGAGGGCGCGAATCGAACTCGGAGGTCATTCTCGCTGGTGCTCATCTCAGCCCATGTTTCCACAGCGGTACGCCACCGCGAGCCATGGTGAACCGGGTCTTCACCCGAACCGAACGAAATGCGGATACTGATTAGCCGATAGGTTGCCGCAAGACACCGCAAAGAGGAGAGAGATGACACAGCCAGACGGACCCACCCCGCAGCAGAAGGTGAATCCCGAGAAGGACACGACGATCGTCGAGACCTTCTTCACGCAACCGGCAGCGAACCACGCCATTCCCGAACTGGGTGTTATCCCCCGCGCCGCGTACAACATGATCTCCTCGGAGATGGAACTCGACGGCGATCCGAACAAGAACCTCGCCACCTTCGTCACCACCTGGATGGAGCCGGAAGCAAGGCAGCTGATCCAGGACAGCCTCCACAAGAACTACATCGACCACGCCGAGTACCCCCGTACGGCAGAGATCTCCAAGCGCTGCGTGCGCATGATCCACAACCTCTTCCACGGACCCGAGGGCCAGGACTCCCCCGGCACCGCCTGTGCGGGCTCATCCGAAGCCGTGATGCTCGGTGCGCTTTCGATGAAGTGGAACTGGAAGAACCGCCAGGTAAAGACCGGCAAGTCGACTGACAAACCGAACCTCGTCTACGGATCGGACGTCCACGTGGTCTGGGACAAGTTCTGCCGCTACTTTGACGTCGAACCGCGGAACATTCCGATCCCCAAGGGCAACACGGTCATGGGCCCCGACGACTTCCGCGAGCACATCGACGAGAACACGATCGGCGTGGTCGGCGTGGTCGGCACCACCTTCACCGGCCAGTGCGATGACGTCGTCGGCATCGATCAGATGCTGACCGAACTCAAAGGCAAGGGTCTCGAAGTGCCGATGCATATCGACGGCGCCTCCGGAGGATTCGTCTTTCCTTTCTCCGAGCCGGACTTCACCTGGGACTTCCGACTCGACTCCGTCGTCTCGATCAACGCTTCAGGCCACAAGTTCGGTCTGGTCTACCCCGGCATCGGCTGGCTGATCACCCGCACCGATGCCCAGGTTCCGGAAGATCTCATCTTCTACGAGGATTACCTCGGGGAAAAGGACGCGACCTTCACGCTGAACTTCTCCGGCAGCTCGTCCTTCGTCCTGGCCCAGTACTACCAGTTCATCCGACTTGGCCACAACGGCTACAGCTCGATCGTGCGTGCCATGACGAAGAACCGTCACGCCCTGGCGGACCGGCTGCGGGAGATGGACGCCCTGACCGTCTACGACGACGACAATCCCACGCTGCCGCTGCTGATCGCCAAGACGAACGACAACGAGCCGTTCGACAGCAACGATCTGGTCGGCGAACTGGCCCGCCGCCGCGGCTGGATGGTCCCCGCCTACCAGATGCCCCCGAACAACGAGAACGACCGCATCATGCGAATGCTGGTCAAGCTGAACCAGACCCGGGAGCTGGTGGACGCGCTCTGCGACGACTTCGAGGCATCAATCGCCTACCTGAGGAAGCGTGGAGAAGGAAAGGTCCTCTCACCCCCAGTCCACACGGGTCACGGCTACTAGGGCTCAAGGTCCCGGGTCGCGGGTCCTGTCACCAGATCTTCCTCGGGCGCTGTGCTCCTGAGGCGCGTCCCGAACACCTTGATCCATGGGGCGCGTGACGCGATCACAGCACGCATACCCGTGCGAAGCACGGGAGCGAAGCGAAAGGCGTGCCCGAGACTCGGCCGTTTAGGGCCGCGAGATCCCGATTTTCCGGGACTATGGGTGAAAATCGGGACCTCGGCGTCCCCATGGCCGCGACCCACACCGAAGCGTTCATGCAACAGAAAAGGGCGCCACGTGGGCGCCCTTTCCTGTGGTTCTTTGGGACCGACCTACTTGATGTGGTGTCCCGAGATCGCTCGGGAGATCACGAGGCGCTGGATCTCGGCGGTTCCTTCGAAGATGTCGTAGATCTTCGCGTCGCGGTGCATTCTCTCCACCGGGAACTCGCGGGTGTATCCGTTGCCGCCCAGGATCTGGATGGCGCGCTCGGTGACCCAGGTGGCGACTTCGCCGGCCTTGAGCTTGGACATGGAACCTTCGGCCTGGGTGAACGGCACCTGGGTGCGGCCCATCCATGATGCGCGCCAGACGAGCAGGCGGGCGGCGTCGATTTCCATTTTCATGTCAGCGAGGGTGAAGGCAATAGCCTGATTCTCGATGATCGGACGGCCGAACTGGACGCGCTCCTTGGCGTAACCGAGGGCGAACTCGTAAGCGGCGCGAGCGATACCGAGTGCCTGTGAGCCGACGATCGGACGACTGGCCTCGAAGGTCGCCATCGCGGCCTGACCCTTGGCACGCTTGCCCTCACGGACACGCGCGAGACGCTCGTCGAGCTTCTCCTTGCCGCCGAGGAGGCAGTTGCCGGGAACCTTCACGTCGTCGAGGTGGACGTCGGCGGTGTGGGAAGCGCGAATGCCGTGCTTCTTGACCTTGGCGCCCTGCTCGCAGCCGGGAGTATTCGGCGGAATGATGAAAGCAGCGTGGCCGCGCGAGCCGAGCTCACGGTCGACCGAAGCAATCACCACGTGGACGTTGGCGATACCACCGTTGGTGGCCCATGCCTTCTGGCCGTTGATGGTCCATTCGTCCTTGGCTTCGTCGTACTTGGCGGTCGTGCGGACGGCCGAGACGTCGGAACCGGCGTCGGG
>JBPPMT010000011.1:0-20313 GCA_051306195.1 Solirubrobacterales bacterium | reverse complement strand
AAAGTAGGCAAAGAACCAATGCTCCAGGAGCCGACAACCTCGGGTGCCTGCGATAACGGCGCAGTCCGCACCAAAAACGCAGGCACCTCCCGATGTGGCTCCCGAGTCTTGGCCTGGTACGACCCCAAAGTGGGAACCGATCGCGATAGTGCCGACTAAACCGATCGTGATTGTGCCGACTATTTCGGCACTATCGCGATCGGTTCCCTACGGAGGGCTGCCGAGACTCGGCCGTTCCACCGATGAGGGTGGTGCATGGGGACGCTCCTGGGTTCGGCTGGCGAGCAGTGAGCGAGCGGGTGACGCGATTTGCCTTGGCCCGGTACCGCTCACGGGTAGGCCAGCCACTGCAGCGAACGCCGAATTTCCCAGTTCGGAAATTCGGTGCCATGTTCCTGCGACTGACGAAGACCAGGCGGGCCGGGGTGCGTCCCGGGCGCCGCCCCCTCAGCTTAAACCCAGCTGAGGGCTTCTTCTACTGGGAGGTACTCTCCTCCGACTCCTTCGGCTACCGGGGCGTGGGTGATCTTTCCAGCGGCAACGTTGATTCCCGGCTTCAGTCCGGGATCGCGGGACACCGCCGCCTGGATTCCGTTGTCGGCGAGCGAAAGGACGTAAGGCAGGGTCGCGTTGGTCAGGGCGTGGGTCGAGGTGATCGGGACCGCGCCAGGCATGTTCGCCACGCAGTAGTGGGTGATGCCATCAACCTCGAACACCGGGTCGCGGTGGGTGGTCGGCCGTGAAGTCTCGAAGCAACCGCCCTGGTCGATCGCCACGTCGACCAGTACGGCACCGGGCTTCATCAGGCCGAGCTGCTCGCGGTTGACCACGAAAGGTGCGCGGGCTCCGTGAACGAGCACCGCGCCGATGACGAGGTCGGCCCTAGGCAGGAGTTCTTCGACGGCGAGGGTGGTCGAGTAGACGGTTGAAGCTTCGCGGCCGTAGTCGACGTCCAGTTCCCGCAGGCGGTCGATCGAGCGGTCGAGGATGAAGACGTCTGCCGCCATGCCCATGGCGATGAACGCGGCGTTCGCGCCGACGACTCCGCCGCCGATGACGACTACGGTCGCTGCTGCAACACCGGGGACGCCGCCGAGCAGGATGCCGCGCCCGCCGAGGGGCTTCTCCAGCATGAAGGCACCCGCCTGAGTGGCGATCTTGCCGGCGATCTCGCTCATCGGAGCGAGCAGTGGCAGACGCCCTTCGGCGTCTTCGACCGTCTCGTAGGCGACGCAGGTCGCGCCGGAATCCTGAAGGCCTTTGGTCTGTTCCGGGTCGGGCGCGAGGTGAAGGTAGGTGAAGAGCAGGTGATCCGGCTTCAGCATCGCGATCTCGGAAGCCTGGAGCTCCTTGACGTGGACGATCATGTCGGCTGTTTCGAAGACAGCCGCCGCTGTGTCGAGCATGCGGGCACCCTGTGCTTCAAAGGCCGCGTCGGAGATGGCGCTGCCTTCTCCGGCCGACGCTTCGATGAATACGTCGTGGCCTCGCTCGGTCACCTCCCGGACTCCTGCCGGGGTGATCGCGACGCGGTACTCGTCCTGCTTGATCTCTTTGACGACACCGATCTTCATCAGGTTGCCTGACCCTGCATCCGCTTGGACGCTTCCGTCAGGACCGGTCGAAGCACATCGTGCATCTCCTCGAATTGTTCGGTGTCACAGATCAGGGGCGGAGCGAGCTGGATCACGGGGTCACCCCGGTCGTCGGCCCGGCAGATCAGACCGCGCTTGTAGAGCTCACCCGAGAGGAATCCGCGGAGCAGCTCCTCGGCCTGCTCGCCTTCGAACGACTCCTTGGTCTCCTGGTCCTTCACCAGCTCGATCGCCTGGAAGAAGCCGGCTCCACGCACGTCCCCGACGATCGGAATGTCGCGGAGGCTCTCGAGCATCTCGCGGAATTCACCCTCCTTGGCGAGTACATGGCCGCAGAGGTCTTCCTTTTCGTAGACCTCGATGTTGGCGAGGGCGACAGCGGCGGCGATCGGGTGCCCGGCGAAAGTGAAACCGTGGGCGAAGGACTCGTGATCGTCGTAGAAGGGTTCGGCGAGCTTGTCCGAGGCGATCATCGCGCCCATCGGCACGTAGGCCGAGGTGAGTGCCTTGGCCGTGGTGATGATGTCCGGCTGGTAACCGAAACGGTCGCAGGCGAAGTAGTGCCCGAGGCGTCCCCAGGCGCAGATGACTTCGTCGGAGATCAGCAGGACGTCGTACTTGTCGCAGATCTCGCGGACCCTCTGGAAGTAGCCGTCCGGCGGAACGAAACAGCCGCCGGCGTTCTGGACCGGCTCGAGGATTACGGCGGCGACCGTTTCCGGACCTTCGAAGAGGATGCGGTCTTCGATCTCATCCGCGAGCAGCAGCGGATCCCGGTCGTCGGGGTAGCGGTAGAGGTTTGTATTCGACACGTGGGTGGTGCCGGGGACAAACGGCTCGAACTGCGCACGCAGGTCGGTGATGCCGGTGCAGGAAAGTGCTCCGAGCGTGGTGCCGTGGTAGGCGACCTCGCGGGCGATCATCTTGCTCTTCTGGCCGTTGCCGCGCTTGCGGTGGTAGTTGCGGGCCAGCTTGATCGCCGACTCGACCGACTCGGCACCGCCGTTGGTGAAGAAGACTTTGTTGAGGTCACCGGGGGTCATCGAAGCGAGCTTTGAAGCGAGCTCGATCGCCCGGGGGTGGGCGTAGCTCCAGATCACGAAGAAGTCGAGCTCCTCGTACTGGCGGGCGGCCGCTTCGGCCAGCTCGGGGCGGCCGTGGCCGGCGTTCACGCAGAAGAGTCCGGACAGGCCGTCGAGGTACTTGTTTCCTTTGTCGTCCCAGACGTAACAGCCTTCGCCTCTGGCGATGACCGGAATCTCGTGATCCTCGTCGTAGGCCCCCATGCGGGAGAAGTGCATCCAGAGGTGCTTACGTGCCTCGGCCTGAAGATCAAGACTGGTGCCTGCCTGGCTTGGGATAACTGTTGACACGCGCTCCTCCTTCATTAATTCCGCCGGGTCGGCGAAAAACTGGTGGTTCCAGTTCCAGACTAGAGAGCCATAAGCATCAAGGCAAGCTGACAAAACGTCCAGTCGGAAAGATTCTTAGTCCCGTCCTGTCATAGAAGACACTGGCCGCGGCCTGCCGACCAGTACAGCGAATAGGGTGACCGCAACGCAACCGACCTGAACGGGAAGTGATGGAAGCCAGCGACGCAGCCAGTGAAGCAGCGGTGCCCGGAGAACCGGCCGAGCTGAAGAAGGACGCGATCAGCTTCACCGACGGGCTGGTAATCGCCCTCGCCTCGACCGCCCCGGCGTACTCACTCGCGGCCGTGATCGGTTCGATAGTAGTGCTGGTCGGTCTCCAGGCTCCGGCTTCCCTGATCGTCGCGTTCATACCGATGTTCTTCATCGCGTCGGCCTTCTATTACATGAACAAAGCCGACCCGGACTGTGGCACCAGCTTCTCCTGGGTGACCCGCTCGATCGGCCCCCAGGCGGGCTGGATCACCGGTTGGGCGATCTGCGTGACCGGCATCCTCGTGATCGGATCGCTCGCCGACGTGGCCGCCTATTCCTTCTTCGACCTGATCGGGGCCGAAGGCATGGCCGAGTCGATCTTCTGGGTAACGGCCACCGCCGTCGTCCTGATGGTCGTGATGACCGGCATCTGCGTCTGGGGCACCGAGATCTCGGCCAACCTCCAGAAGATCCTGATGGTGATGCAGCTCGTACCGCTTCTGCTCTTCGTCGCGGTTGCTCTCTGGAAAGTCTTTGCCGGCGACGCCCCGGGTGGGTCTGTCGAACCCGGCCTCGACTGGTTCAACCCGCTCGCGATCGAAGGCAGCGGCGCCCTCACCGGAGCCCTGCTGCTCGGGGTGTTCATCTACTGGGGCTGGGAGAGTGCGGTCAACCTGAACGAAGAGACGGGCGGTGACGCCACCAAGCCCGGACTCGCCGGCGTGATCTCGACCGCCATCCTCCTCGTCACCTACCTCGGCGTTGCCACCGCACTCGTTGCCTGGGGAGGCGTCGAAGGCGCGACCGCATTCGATGACGACGCGGCGATCCTCTCCACCTACGCCGACCAGGTGCTCGGCGGGGTCCTCGGGCCACTGGTTCTGCTGGCGGTGGTGGTCTCGGCTCTGGCTTCCACCCAGACAACAATCCTTCCCGCATCCCGGACCTCGATGTCGATGGCCCGGGCCGAAGCGATGCCGAAGGCCCTCGGCGACATCTCGAAAAGGTTCTTCACCCCGGTTGTCTCGACCGTGATCATCGGTGTGCTGGCGATCATCTGGTACCTGCCGGCGAAGCTGATCAGCGAGAATTTCCTCTTCGACTCACTCTCCGCGCTCTCGCTGATGATCGCCTTCTATTACGCATTCACGGGCTTCGGCTGTGCTTTCTACTATCGCCACGAGCTGCGCAAATCCGCCAAGAACTTCCTCTTCGTCGGAGTGGCCCCGGTGATCGGCGCACTGATCCTGAGCTACCTCTTCGTCAAATCTCTGGTCGATTGGTCCGACCCCGCCAATTCCTACTCGGGAACCTCCTGGCTCGGATTCGCGCCGCCGGCGGTGATCGGTGTCGGATTCCTGCTGCTCGGCGTCGTCCTGCTCTTCGCCTGGCGCCATCACCAGAAGGAGCCGTTCTTCAAGCGGCGGCGTGAAGTCGCCGACCCCCACCTGCTCGACTGAACCCTTCCGACGTTCGCATCGGTCGCTACTTTTGCGACCCCGGTCCAACGTTCCGTAACGCGATCCAGGAAACTTTGGACAGACCGGGGTTGCCTGAACCGGCCGATATGTCGTAGGTTTCAAAAGCCGGTCGGGTGCAGACCCACTGACATGAACCAGCCCGTTCACCCCCGAGGAGAGAGGTTCGATGGAAAGCTCGGTAGACCTTCCACCCGTCGTTGGAGACAACGAGACCTCCGCCGGAGCAGGTAAGGGTGGGGTGATACTCGAAGGCGTGACCAAACGATTCGGGGCATTCGAAGCGGTCAAGGAGATGGACCTCGAGATCAGCGACGGTGAGTTCTTCACCATGCTCGGTCCCAGTGGCTGCGGCAAGACGACGACGCTCCGCATGATCGCTGGATTCGAGCAGCCGACCGAGGGCACAGTGAAGATCGACGGCGATGATGTCGCCGGACTGCCGGCCTACAAGCGGCCGACCAACACGGTCTTCCAGAGCTACGCGCTCTTCCCCCACATGACCCTCGAAGAGAACGTCAGTTACGGCCTCAAGCGCAAGAAGGTCGACAAGTCCGAGATCAAGTCGCGCGTTGCAGCCGAGCTCGAGCGGGTCGGCCTCTCGGCCGAGGCCAAGCGAAAGCCGGCGCAGCTTTCGGGCGGACAGCAGCAGCGAGTCGCCCTCGCCCGAGCCCTGGTCAACCTGCCAAAGGTGCTGTTGCTCGACGAACCGCTCGGCGCCCTCGACCTCAAACTGCGCAAGGGCCTGCAGGTCCAGCTCAAGAACATCCAGCGCGACGTCGGCATCACTTTCGTCTACGTCACCCACGATCAGGAAGAAGCGCTGACGATGTCGGATCGGATTGCGGTCATGAACGGCGGCCGGATCGAACAGTGTTCCGGCCCCGAGGACGTCTACGAGCGGCCCGAGACCACTTTCGTCGCCGGCTTCATCGGTGTCTCGAACCTGCTCCCCGCAGTCGCGGTGAGCTCGAACGAAGTCAAGCTCGACAGCGGCCCGACCGTGTCGACCCCCGACGCCGCCCGGTTCTCCGCCAACGAGCGGTGCTTCGCGGTGGTCCGCCCCGAAAAGCTGAGCGTCACCACTTCCGATCAGGCTCCGAGCGACCGTCCGAGCATCGACGGAATCGTCGAGAGCTCGCTCTACCTCGGAACCTCCACGCAGATGGCGATCAAGGTCGCCGGCGACGTGAAGATGACCGTCCTCGTACCGAATGCCAATGAAGCAGATCGGCAGCACCTGCCCGGAGGAGGGGCCAGCGTGAAACTCAGCTGGACCCCCGAAAACATGCATCTGGTCAGCCAGTCCCCTGAAGACGCAGCATCCCAAGTCGAGCCCACCGACACGAACACCGAAGGAGAATCACAGTGAATACCGCTTCCAGGAACAAGACCCTGAAACTTCTGATGCTGGCCGTGACCGCAATGGTCGCCTCGCTGGCTCTTGCTGCCTGCGGAGGAGACAGCGTCGGTGGTAAGACCGATTCTGCCGCCGAGACCGCCAAAGCCGGTGAAGTAACCGGCGACCTCACCATGTCCAATTGGGTCGGTTACATGGACGAAGGTGACGACAACACCATCGCCGAGTTTGAGAAAGAAACCGGCGTGAACATGACTTACAACGAAGACGTCAACGACAACGACGAATTCTTCGGCAAGATGCAACCGCTGCTCGACAAGGGCGAGTCCGGTGGCCGCGACATCATGGTCGTGACCGACTGGATGGCGAAGAAGATGTACGACCTCGGTTACCTGCAGGACATCAACCACGACGACCTGCCGACCGTCTTCGCCAACATCAACCCCCAGATCGAGAGCCCGGCGTTCGACCCCGAACGCAAGTTCTCCGTGCCGTGGCAGAGCGGCATGACCGGCCTGCTGGTCAACAAGGCCCAGGCCCCGGACATCAAGTCGGTCAACGACCTGTTCGATCCGCAGTACAAAGGCAAGATCACGATCCTCAAGGAACTGCGCGACTCGGTCCCGCTGATCCTGAAGGCCGACGGAATCGACCCGGAAGAAGCCACCACCCAGGAATGGCTCGACGCGATCAAGAAGATCGATGATGCGGTCAAGTCCGGGCAGTTCCGGCGCCTGACCGGCAACGACTACGTTGCCGACCTCCAGAACGAGAACGTGGTCGCCTCGATCGGCTGGTCCGGCGACACCTCGCTGATCCCCAACAAGGACGTCGAGTGGCGCATGCCCACCGAGGGCTGCATCATCTGGTCGGACAACATGGTCATCCCCAAGGGCGCCCCGAACACGCCCGCGGCACTCGGGTGGATGGACTTCGTCTACCAGCCGGAAGTCCAGGCCGACCTCGCCGCCTACATCCAGTACGTATCGCCGGTCGAAGGGGTCAAGGACATCCTCGCGAAAGAGGATCCGGAACTGGCGAACAGCGAGCTGATCTTCCCGACGGCCGAGTTCCAGAAGAACTGCTCGACCCAGCCGAATCCTCCAGGAGATGCGGCTGAACAGGAAGAAGTGAATGAAGCATTCCAGTCCGTCGTAACCGGCGGCTGAGCAAAGGGTAAGGGCGCCCGGCGGGAACTTGATGAACGGATCCACATGAGTTCCCGCCGGCGCCTCACGCCTTACTGGCTGCTCGGGCCAGGAATCATCTGGCTCATCCTGTTCTTCCTCCTCCCCATGTACTTCATGGGGGAGATGGCCCTCCGTTCGGGTTCGTTCACCGAAGGCTTCGTCTTCACCTGGGAGTTTTCGAACTTCAGCTCGGCGATCAGCGAAAACTCCGAGCAGCTGATCCGTTCGATCCAGTACGGGGTGATGGCAACCGTCATCGCCCTGCTCATCGCCTATCCGCTGGCCTACGCGATCGCGATGCGCGCGGGGCGCTGGAAGACCCTGATGCTGCTCGCGGTGGTGGCGCCGTTCTTCACCACCTACCTGATCCGGACGATCGCCTGGAAGACGATCCTCGCCGACGCCAGCCCCGCGGTGAGCGTCATGCAGTTCCTTCATCTTGTCCCCGAGGACGGAAAGGTCCTCGCCACCAGCACTGCGGTCGTGGCCGGCCTCACCTACAACCTTCTGCCGTTCATGATCCTGCCGATCTACGCCAGCATCGAGCGCCTCGACACCCGGCTGATCGAAGCCGCGAAGGACCTCTACTCGTCGAGCCTCCAGACCTTCCTCCGGGTGACCCTGCCGCTGACGATGCCGGGCATCGTCGCGGGCGTCCTCCTGACCTTCATCCCGTCGGTCGGCGACTACATCAACGCGGAGCTGCTCGGCAGCCCGTCGACCTCGATGATCGGCAACGTGATCCAGGCCGAGTACCTGAAGAACCAGAACTATCCTGAGGCCGCGGCACTCTCGTTCGTGATGATGGCCGCGATCCTCGTGATCGTCCTCATCTACCTGAGGACGGCGGGGACGGGCGCCTTCATGGAAGCCGACGACGACGAGGACGATTCATGACCGGCGCCTGGGCCTGGTTGCGGCACAACGCGATCCTCATCTACGCGGGTCTCGCGATCGCGTACATGCTGGTCCCGATCGCCGTGATCGCCCTCTTCTCGTTCGACCAGACCGCGCTCGGCAAACTGGACTTCGAGTGGAGCGGATTCACGCTCGATTACTGGAAGGACGCGTTCAGCAACACTTCGGTGAACGACTCGATGATCACCAGCATCAAGCTCGCCCTGATCACCTCGGTCGGTGCCACGATCATCGGCACGATGATGGCCCTGGCCCTCGTCCGGTACCAGTTCCACGGACGCAAGGCCGGCAACCTGCTGATCATCCTGCCGATGGCAACACCGGAAATCGTGATCGGCGCATCACTCCTCTCGATGTTCGTCTACGCCAACGTCGCCACCGGATTCACGACCCTGGTCATCGCCCACATCATGTTCTCGATCAGTTTCGTGGTCGTCGTGGTCCGGTCACGCCTGATCGGTTTCGACCGGAGGCTCGAGGAAGCCGCTGCGGATCTGGGAGCGTCCCCGTGGACCACCTTCCGGAGCGTCACCCTGCCCCTGATCGCTCCCGGCGTGCTGGCCGGCGGCGTGCTGGCGTTCGCCCTCTCGATCGATGACTTCGTGATCTCGAACTTCAACGCGGGCACGGTCGAGACCTTCCCCCTCTACATCTACGGCGCCAGCCTGAGGGGCATTCCCGTCCAGGTGAACGTGCTCGCGACGATGCTCTTCGCGATAACAATCATCGCCATGATCGCGGTGGTCATCCAGCAGCGCCGGGCCGAGAAGATGGCGGAGAAGCGGGCCGACGACGTCGGCAAACCCGCGGCCCTGCCCCTCTGAGTAACTTTTCTACCATGGGATTCGAGACGAAGTTGCTCATCGGCGGCAACCTGGTTGAGGGTGAAGGGGTCGGGATCGGGGTTGAGAATCCGGCTACCGAAGAAACCGTGGTCACGGTCGCCTCGGCGTCTGTCGGTCAACTCGACCAGGCGGTTACCGCCGCCCGTGAGGCCGCTCCGGTCTGGTCGCAGATGCCGGCCGTGGACCGGGCACCACTCCTCCGTGGGATCGCCGCGAAGTTCCGGGAGAAGAGCGAGGACCTCGCCAGCCTGATGACCACCGAGATCGGACGGCCGCTCGGCGAATCGCGGGACGAGGTCGAGTGGTCCGCAGCCTGCTTCGAGTATTACGCCGAAGTCTCCAGGTCAGAGATCGGCCGGGTGATCCCACCGATCGAGGCCAGCCAGTTCGCCGTCGTGGTCAAGGAGCCGCACGGCGTGGTCGGCTGCATCGTTCCCTGGAACTTCCCACTGCTCCTGCTCTGCTGGAAGATCGCCCCGGCTCTCGCCGCCGGCAACACCGTGGTCTGCAAACCGTCCGAGGTCACCCCGCTCTCCACCCTGGCGCTGGCCAGCGTCTTCAACGAGCTGCCGCCGGGCACAGTCAACCTCGTGGCCGGCGCCGGAGAAATCGGTGCCGCGATCAGTGGTCACCGCGGCATCGACTGCGTGGCTTTCACCGGATCGGTGGCCACCGGCCAGAAGGTCGGTGTCGCCTGCGCCTCCCGCAACGCCCGGGCCAATCTCGAGATGGGCGGCAAGGATCCGTTCATCGTCTGCTCCGACATCGGTGACGACGGCGTCCAGATCGCCGCGAAGGGTGGCGCCTGGGCCGCCTACCTGAACGCCGGGCAGGTCTGTACCTCTTCCGAACGGTTCTACGTGATGGAAGACGTCTATGACGACTACGTTTCGGCTTTCGTCGAGTTCACGAATTCCCTGGTGATCGGCGACCCGCTGAACCCCTCGACCGACATCGGTCCGATGGTGTCGGCGGTCCAGCGCGGCAAGGCGCTCGCCCAGGTCGAGGCTGCGGTGGCCTCCGGTGCCGAGTTGCTCACCGGTGGTGGCAACGCCGGCCAGGAGAAGGGCCACTACCTCGAACCCTGCGTGCTCACCGGAGTGTCCGAGGATTCCGACCTGATGACTGAAGAGACCTTCGGGCCGGTCGCGCCGATCGTGACCGTATCGAACATCGACGAAGCGATCGAAAAAGCCAACGGACTCGACTTCGGGCTCGGAGCCAACATCTACACGCGGGACCTCAACACGGCGATCAAGTGCCTGAAGGGCGTCCGCGCAGGGTCAGTCTGGATCAACGACCCGCTGACCGACAACGATGCCGGTCCGTTCGGCGGATTCAAGAACTCGGGGATCGGGCGCGAGCTCGGCACCGAAGGCCTCGACGCCTTCCGCGAGGCGAAACACGTGCACATGGACTCGGTGATCGAGGCCAAGGACTGGTGGTACCCCTACGGCTAGGTGGGGCCTCCGTGCCCCCGCGCCGTCCCGGCGTTACGGTTGAGCGGCTACGCGTTGGTCCCTTCGCTGCCGCATTCGGCCATGCCGTAGTCGTCCGCGATCGGATCAGCTTCAGCTGTGAGTTCGTCGAGCTTCGCTCCGGCTTCCTCGATTGCAGCTTCGTCGCCCTGGGCTACCGCTTCGATCAGTACTTCGCTGGCAACGGCCTGCTCGTCACCAAGCTCAAGCCACCCGTCGATCAACTCCTGATCCTCTTCCGGGGGAGTGAGGCCCTTGAGCTCTTCGAGCGCAACGTTCACCTTGTCGTTACCTTCGCTCAGGACGTCGGCTGCGCCTTCGGTGTCACCGGTGTCGTAGACCTCGGTGAAATCGGCTTCGAGGCTGTCGAGCTCTTCGCTGACCCCAGCGCAGATCTCTTCCGCCTGGGCGATGTAGTCGTCCTTCGACAGGGCGCTACCGGAATCGTCGTCGCTGCTGTCGCCGCAACCGGCGATCCCCGCTGCGACCAATACTGCGCCGACGCCAATCAAGGCGATCCGGCTGGAAAATCGACTCATTTCATGTCTCCCGACTGGTGGAGTGGACGATGGAATCACCCTATCCGCTGGCCGGAACAAAACCAACAGGTTCCAAGGCTAGACTCGATCCATGACCGATCAGGATCAGACGCCCTACGTAGACGCCCTGCTGGAGTTCTCCCAGAGCCACCCCGGCCGCTACAACGTGCCCGGCCACCAAGGCGGCATCGGAGCCGACGACTCGCTCCAGCTTCTGGTCGGCCAGGCAGCACTGCTTGACGACATTCCCGCATTGATCGAAGGCATCGACGTCGGAGATCCGAACCCCTTCCAGCAGGCTCAGCGACTGGCCGCGGAAGCCTGGGGGGCTAAACGGACCTGGTTCCTGATGAACGGTGCCTCCCAGGGCAACCAGTCGATGTGCATGGCGGTCGCCCATATGGGTGGAGAGCTCGTGGTCCAGCGAAACGTTCACTCCTCGGTGATCGACGGAATGATCATGGCCGGCCTCAAGCCGACCTTCGCTGCTCCCGAGATCGACCCCGAACTCGGCGTTGCCCACTGCCTGACTCCGGACGCCCTGACCGAAGCTCTCGACCAGTGTCCGAACGCGGCCGCTGCCGTGATCGTCTCCCCCACCTATTTCGGAGCCAGCGCCAACGTCGCCGCCCTGGCCGAGGTCGCCCATGACCGCGGGGTTCCATTGGTCGCCGACGAGGCCTGGGGAGCGCACCTTCACTTCCATCCGTCGCTGCCGCAGGATGCACTCGCGGCCGGTGCCGACCTGGTCATATCCTCGACCCACAAGATCGTCGGCAGTCTGACCCAGTCAGCGATGATCCACCTCGGATCAGACCGGTTCGACGCGGCGATCGTCGACCGCTGCGTCAGCATGACCGAGTCAACCAGCCCGAACTCGCTGCTCTGCGGATCACTCGACGCAGCCCGCCGACAGGCGGCAATCCACGGCGAAGAGATGCTGACCGAGACGATCGCGGTCCTCGCCGACACCCGTGAGGCAATGAAGGCCATCCCCGGACTCGACGTGCTCGACGAACGGCTCCTGGACCGCGAAAGCGTCCACGGATGGGATCCTCTTCGGCTGACGATCGATGTCCGTGGCACCGGTGCCAGCGGGTACCGGATCGCCGCCCTGGCGAGGGAACTGACCAACGTCAACCTCGAACTTGCCTCGGACACGGTGGCCGTCGCGGTCTTTGGAATGGGTACCGGCACCCCGGCCCGGGCCAGGCGCCTGGTGGACGGAATCGCCGCCGCGGTTCAACACCTCGAGGCCGACCCGCCAAAGTCCAAGCCCGAGTTCGCGCCGCCCCCGCCCTGGGGCGAACCGGCGATGACACCGCGTGAAGCGTTCCTCGGCCATCAGGAGGTGGTCCCGTTCGACCAGGCCGAGGGCCGGATCGCGGCCGAGCCGCTCGCAACCTATCCCCCCGGGATCCCGAACGTCCTGCCCGGGGAGATCCTCACCAGGGAGACGCTCGACTTCATCACCGATTCAATCGATCACGGCGGCTACGTCCGCGGCGCAGCAGACCGTGAACTGACCACCCTGCGCGTGGTCACGCATTGATCGATACCCCGGCCGGGGAACCGACGCTCGCCCCCTCGCCGGCGGAGCGAGGACTGATGAAGGTGAACGGCGACGAGCGATCGCTGATCTTCTCGACCCTGGACAGTGGCCCGAGGGACCGGAAAGGAAATGGCTGCCTTTCTCGAAGGCTGTAAATCCGTGCTCCAGAGCGATATCTGAGCCTTTCCGCTCGACCAGTTTCCGCCGCGAATGATCCGAATCGTGGTTTGGGCGCGTAGTAGGAGCAGAACACAAACGCCGGACTCTCCGGCATGACACCTAGTCATTCAAATCTGTTCCAACCAGGAGGTTGAACAAATGCCCCGCAAGTCACTCATAGCCCGCATCACCGCAGCGATCCTGATGGTCGCCGCCCTCTCATTCGCCGTAACCGCATGCGGTTCCGACGACAGCGACAGCAGCAGCGACACCACGACGGCGCCCAAGCCCGTCGCCCAGATCGATCCGGTAACCGGAGTCGACACCAAGGTCACGCTGGATGCCGGTTTCGTTGAAGCGCTCACCGCGCTCAAGGTTGCCCCGGCCCCGGTTGGCGATGCCACGATCAGCAAGGCCGGAGTAGCCGCCTTCCCGATCACCGGCGGAAACGTCACCTACTACGACCCGACCTCGGACTACCGTCCTTTCGTTCAGGGCATCCTGATGCATGACGGAAGCGGCCTCAGCCTCACGGCCGGCAAGACCGTCGTCGAACTGACGGATTTCGTCATCGACCCCGGTACCTCAACGCTGACCGGCACCGTTTCAGTCGACGGCAAGGTCGCCGCTGAAGACGCCCTCCTGTTCAACCTCGACGGCTCGACCCTCAAGCCGCTGATCTCGAACCCGGACGGCACGGCAACCCTGGAAGGCACCACCGTGAAGCTCTCGGATGATGCCGCCGGACTGCTGAATGACACCTTCGGGATCAAGGATCTCAAGGGTGGCCTCGTGATCGGCATCTCCGCGATCACGGTCAAGGGCTAGTCGCCCGGGGATCAGGTCTTCACGACTGAACCCCACGGCTTCACTTGAAACGGCGTCGGACCTTCGGGTCCGGCGCCGTTTTTCTGTTCCGACCCGATTCAGTCGAAGGCAGGGTCGCGCTCGATCAGCTCGACCCGGTAGTCGTCGGGGTCCCGCACGAAGCAGAGCCGGGATCCACCCCGGCTCACCGTGTAAGGAGGCCGCTCAGGCTCGATCCCCATCTTCGACAGGCCTTCAAGGGCATCGTCCATGTTGCCGACCGTCACTGCGATGTGTCCGTAGCCGTTGCCGAGGTCGTAAGGCTTGGTCTGATCGAAGTTCCAGGTCAGCTCGAGGCGGGGTCCGTCGTCCTCGAATCCCATGAAGACGTTGATCGCCTCTTCACGGATCGGGATCCGCCGAAGCTCCTTCATTCCCAGCTTTTCGTAGAAGTCGATCGACAGTTCGACATCGCGGACCCGGTAACAGGTGTGGATGAGTTCGGCCATGTCCCAACTGTAGCCGGACGGACTCGCCGTGAAACCGGATCGGCCGAACCCGGTGCCCAGATAGTCTGGCCCCATGTCCACTTACTCACGCCTCGCCGAACTCCCCCTCCAGATCGACTCCTACGACCTCGAGACCCTGAGGTTTTCACCCGGGCCGGCGTTCGAACGCCTGACCACGGTGATCCAGATCAGCCACGACGGGCTCACCGGCAACGGCGAAGACGTCACCTACGAAGGCCTCGATGCGATCGCCCTCGCCGATGCCGGCAACTACCTCGACCTCACCGCCCCACGCACGGTCGGCGAGTTCTGCGACCTGATGGGCAAGACCGACCTCTTTCCGGTGCCGCCCGAACGCGAGGTGTCACGGAACTACCGCCGCTGGGCCTTTGAATCCGCCGCGCTGGATCTCGCCCTCAAGCAGGAGGACACCGACCTGGCCTCGGCCCTTGGCCGCGCACTTTCTCCCCTGACCTTCGTCGCCTCGATGGGTCTCGGCGGTGGACCGGGTGGCAAGGAATCGGATGTCGGCCTGCTCCAGGCGAAGATCGACCGGTATCCCACCCTCGAGTTCAAGCTCGACCCGGCGCTCGACTGGGACCAGGACCTGATCGACCAGCTCGTCGCTACCGGCGCTGTCAACACCCTCGACCTGAAGGGCCAGTACAAAGGCACTCCGGTTGACATCGATACCGACCCCGCTCTCTACAAACGCCTGGCCGACTCCTTCTCCGACGCCTGGCTGGAAGATCCCGACCTGACCGACGAGACGCGCGAGGTGCTCGGCCCGGTAATGGACCGGGTCACCTGGGACGCTCCAATCCATTCGGTTTCCGACATTGAAGCGCTCGAATACAAGCCGAAGGTGATCAACATCAAGCCCTCGCGCATGGGCGGCCTCGAATCGCTGTTGAACGCCTACGACTACTGCGAAGCAAACGGGATCACCGCGTACGGCGGAGGCCAGTGGGAACTCGGTGTCGGGCGGGACCAGATCCAATACCTCGCGGCGGTGTTCCATCCCGATGCCCCGAACGACACGGCGCCCCGCGGATACAACGCGGCCGAACCGGAACCGGGACTGCCGGTCAGCCCGATGGAAGTACCGTCAATCGGCTTTGGAATCCCTAATTGAGCCTTAGCTCGCGCTAACCGTCTGGACGGCCGACCGAAGCCTCGCCCTGCTGTACGGTTAGGAAAACCTCGAACCAGCGGAGAACAAAGTGGCCAAAAAAGTAGTCAAGAAACAGAAGGACTTCGGGGCAGCTCTCAACGCCCAGATCTCAAATGAATTTGCAGCATCGCAGCAGTACGTGGCGATGGCCGTCTACTACGACGCGAACACTTTGCCGCGCCTTGCCGCGTTCTTCTACCGCCAAGCTCTCGAAGAGCGTGAGCACGCGATGATGATGGTCCAGTACCTGATCGACGTCAACGAGCAGGTCGACATCCCGGACGTCAAGGCCCAGACCACCCAGTTCAAGGATCCGATCACGCCGGTCGTGGCCGCCCTCGCCCAGGAGGAGCGTGTATCCGACGAGATCTACGGGCTGTTCCAACTTGCCCGGGAGCTCAAGGACTTCCGGGCCGAGCACTTCCTGCAGTGGTTCGTCAAGGAACAGGTCGAGGAAGTGGCCCTGATGAGCGACCTGCTCAGCGTTGTCGAGCGTTCGCAGGAAAACCTGCTGCTCGCCGAGGAGTACATCGCCCGCGAGGGTCTCGGCGAAGAAGGCGAAGACCCGACCGCACCGCCGGTAGCCGGCGGAGCCTGACCGACCTTCTGGACTCCTGCGCTATTTCCGCAGGAGTCCGATTCGGGCCGGTTCGAAGGCTGAACGCCTCGGCGATGCCAGACCAACGCTCCCGGCCAGACGACGACACCCGCATCGAGCCAGGCGAGCTCGAGGCAGCGCTGCGCGTGATCTCGCAGCTCGACCGGTTGCCGGTCGAGCATCCTGACTCGATCAAGGTCCAGCAGGCAACAGCCGGTCTCTACAAGTCGGTCAAGCGCCGCCGCAAGCTGGACAAGCGACGTGAGCAGCTCGAGCACGACGCTGCGATCACCGCCTTGACCGCCACCGCCGCCCCGGGCCGGATCGACGACGAGACGGAAGGCCTGCCGCTGGTCTCCGAAGCCGAAGGCGCGATCGCCGGAGTCCTGATCGAGCCCCGCGCCTGTTACATCTGCAAGCAGCCGTATAACCGGGTCGACGCCTTCTACCACCAGCTCTGCCCGGAATGTGCCAGCTTCAACCACGCCCGCCGCGACGCAACCACGGACCTGAGCGGCAAGCGGGCCCTGCTCACCGGAGGCAGGGCGAAGATCGGCATGTACATAGCCCTTCGCCTGCTGCGGGATGGCGCCCACACCACAATCACGACCCGCTTTCCGAACGATGCCGTCCGCCGGTTCAAGGCGATGCCCGACAGCGACGAATGGATCGACCGGCTCGACATCGTCGGCATCGACCTGCGTGACCCGGGCCAGGTGATCGACCTCGCCGACCACGTTGCGAGCCGCGGCAGCCTCGACATCCTGATCAACAATGCCTGCCAGACGGTGCGGCGGAGCGCCGAGGCCTACGGACCCCTGGTCGCCGCCGAAGGCGGGGCGCTACCCGAGGGCAAGCTGCCGCAGATCGAAACCTTCACCCGGCCCGACAAGGACGGACACCACCACCTGACCTCCGGCACGAGCGACCACTGGGCACCGACCCCGCACGCGCTGACTGCGATGTCGCTCACCGCCGGCTCGGCCAACTTCGACCTGATCGAAGAAGAAAAGGCGATCGACGCCGGCGGTCTCGTGCCAGACCAGGTCGACACCAACAGCTGGATCCAGCCGGTGAACGAAGTCGACCCGGTTGAATTGCTCGAGGTCCAGCTCTGCAACATGACCGCCCCTTTCATCCTGATCAGCCGGCTGCGGGCCTCGATGGCCGCGTCGAAGGCACGCCGCACCTACGTGGTCAACGTCTCCGCGATGGAAGGTCAGTTCTCCCGCGGCTACAAGGGCCCCGGCCACCCCCACACCAACATGGCGAAGGCCGCCCTCAACATGCTCACCCGGACCAGCGCCCAGGAGATGCTGGAGAAAGACGGCATCCTGATGACCGCGGTCGACACCGGCTGGATCACCGACGAACGACCCCACACGATGAAGAAGCGTCTCGCCGAGGACGGATTCCACGCCCCGCTCGACCTGGTCGACGGAGCCGCCCGCGTCTACGATCCGGTAATCCGGGGAGAAGCAGGCGAAGACATCCACGGCGTCTTCCTCAAGGACTACAAAGTCTCTGACTGGTGAACTCACGGCTGGGGTAGCGTGACCTACGTGAGAGCGCGATTGAGTCAGACCGGAGTTAGAACGAAGGCTGCCATCAGTAAAGCGGCCGGGAGACTGGAGGACCCGTACGTATCTGTCATCCGTGAGAACTTCGTCAGTTCTGTCAGTGAAATACAGATCGAGAATATCTTGGACCAGATTGGCGGAGGAGACGGAAGCGAACTCAAATCGACAAACGGTCGTATCAAGTTCGGCGCGGCCCACTCCTCATCTGCGCTCGTAGCCAATACATTCGGCCCCTGGATAGATCGGCCCGAGAAATTGGTCGTTGCCGGATCCGGGAATTTCGTGGAAATGAAGCTCGAGCAGAAGTTTCCGACGGGTCTTGGAGGCAACGCACCCAACTTGGACGTGTGGCTCGATTCAAAAGTTACTCCCGTGGCGATTGAGTCAAAGTTCACGGAGTACCTGAAACCTAAGTCAGCGGAATTCAGACCCTCCTACGAAAATCTGGTCAATCGGATAGCGGATCAAAGCTGGGCTGAGATCTACCGGGATCTGAAGGCGGACCCCTTGAAATACGACAGACCTGTCGAAGCAAGAGGGATTCGATTCCATCGAAATCGCGAGGGTTTGCCGTGTAGAGGGGAAGACCTCTGGAAACTGCCACGGCGGCAATCAAGGAGTCGAACGTCCTCACGGAGGCCTTTCTACCCATTTGTCGGAGATTTGCCGCGACCGACCCGAAGGTACGGGCAGCAAGGTCGTCGAAGGGGATCGGATCGAAGTCTGCCTCGGCCTGAAGGAGGCGAGCCTGACGGGCAAGACGTTCTGTCTCGTCCCTGGCAACCGACGGGCCCACCGCCAGCTCAGCCAGAGTAAGCGCGGTGATCCGAGGCAATCGAGGGAGATTGGCAGGATCGATTTTCCCGAGCAGAATCACCACAGAAGTGTCGAGAATTCCCTCCTCGTCCCGGGTCATCGGATGTTCCAGAGGTCCGGGTCAAACACTTCATCGGTATCCCGACGGAGAGATTCAAAATCAAGCGGGGGAAGATTTCGCCACCGGGCAGTGAGTGCCTCGGCGGAAAGGCCGCCTTGAACGGGCCTGAGTTCGGCCACGTCCTGACCATCGCGGGTGACGATCACCCGCTCCCCGCGCTGTACCCGGTCAAGCACCTTGCCGCCATGGTTTCGAATTTCCCTCACGCTGACTCGTTCCATAAACCAAGTGTATCACCGGTGATACAGGCTGAAATCGGCTTCTGCTCTCATATCCGCTAAGCAAGGACTTTACAAGCCACGTCGCGAATGCCAGAGGAATGCCCCTTGCAGCTGTTCGCTCATGGCGTCCTCGATCACCTGAGCTTTCTTCACGAGCCAGGGTCGGTCAACCCCGGGGAAGTCAGTGAACTCGAGACAAACCCTCCGGCCCTCTTCAACACCAGACATCAAGCTTCCTTTCGTCGACAGCGAATAAACGAGCGAATTGTCAGCGCCCACGGCAGTAAAGGGACGGGGAGAGAAACTCGTTCCCTCGACCAAAGAGTCGTTTGGGGCACGGGATGAAACCGAGGGACTGACGCTGTTCAGCCCATGTTGCGATAATCCCGGCTCGCCGGTTAGACCCGGCTGCTCCACGGGGGCGTAGCTCAGTTGGTTAGAGCGCTGGCCTGTCACGCCAGAGGCCGCGGGTTCAAGTCCCGTCGCTCCCGCTCCATAAGATGCAAGGCGGCAGCTGTCATAAGCTGCCGCCATGCAACTTGTGACATTCCGTTCCGGCAATGGTCCCCGCGCGGGAGTACTGACTGATGACGGCCTGCTCGATGCCTGGGAAGTGCTTGACCACCCCACCCGGTCGACGCTTCGTGAACTGATCGGTGAAGACCGGGTCAGTGAGGTCGGCGAGCGGATCGAGGCGGGCACGACCGTCGAGCCGATCGACCCCGATTCGGTCGAGATCCTCGCCCCGATCCCCGACCCGGACAAGATCATCTGCATCGGCCTGAACTACCGGAAGCACGCCGAGGAGACCGGCCAGGAACTGCCGAAGGCCCCGATCGTCTTCGGTAAGTACCGGAACGCCCTGGTCGGCAACAAGCAGACCGTGACCCTTCCTGCCGCCAGCACCAAGGTTGATTACGAAGCCGAGGTCGCGGTGGTCATCGGACGCCGGGCCAAGGAGGTCCCGGTCGAGTCCGCGCTCGATCATGTAGCCGGATACACCCTGCTGAACGACCTTTCAGCGAGAGACCTGCAGGGGCTCACCTCCCAGTGGATGGCCGGCAAGGTCTTCGACGGTTCAGCTCCCTGTGGCCCGACCCTGATCACTCCCGACGAAGTCGGGCCGCATGACGGGATCGGTATCTCGCTGATTCTGAACGACGAGGAGATGCAGAGTTCAACCACCGGAGACCTGATCTTCTCGATCCCCGAGCTGATCAGCCAGCTCTCCCACTGGATGACCCTGGAGCCGGGCGACATCATCTCCACCGGCACACCTTCGGGCGTCGGCATGGCCCGTCAGCCGTGGGTATGGCTCGAAGACGGTGACAGCGTCACGGTCGCTTCACCCCAGCTCGGCGAACTTCGTACGACTATCGCGCGGTAGGGAGTCTGCGAGCCACGCTTGGCGCCGGCGATCTCGTTGCGTTTCGCAGGCAGCGAGGCTGAGAGAGGACCGGCCGGCGGCGTCGCACCCGAGGTGACCGCACCGAGCTTGCGTGAGCGGCTTCCCGACCAACGCACACGCACCGGCCGGTATTCGAGCAGGTGGTTCCAGGTCTTGTTGCCGGTCACTCCATCGGCTGCCAGATCGTTCTTGCGCTGGAAACGCACGATGCCGCGACGGGTCTTCTTTCCGTAGATGCCGGTGATCGGCACGTCGATATCGGCCGCGACCATGTGCTGCTGCAGCCAGACGACCGAGTCGCCACGACTGCCACTCTCGAGAACCGGCTTTGCCGTGACCT
>JBPPMT010000079.1:0-44166 GCA_051306195.1 Solirubrobacterales bacterium | reverse complement strand
GTGGGTCCGGTCGGGCCCGTCGGTCCCGTGGGGCCGCCCGGCTGCCAGCAGAAGGTGATGTGGCTGACGCCGTAGTACTTACCGTTGTTCGGATTGACCGGGGGGTGGAGCCCGGTACCCGAACTCGACGGCGGGAAGTAGAGCTCGCCCTGGTCGGGGCCGCCCTTGACGATTACGTTCGCAGCCCAGTTCGAGGCGTAGTCGAAGGAGTGAAGCGTCGGGTTCGTATTCGAAATGGTCACCTTGAAACCGGTGGCCGGGTCGCTGTAAACGCCGTTCAGATGGGCCTCGGTGACGTCGTCGATCTTGTAACCGACGTAGCCAGCGCCAAAGGCCTCCACGCACTCCTTCGAGGCGCCGGTGTCCGGAACCGTGGCCGAGGCCGGACTGGTCATGGCGAATACGGCGAAAAGGCCGAGAATCATGCTCAGCACGGCAGCTGCCGCGTTGCGGTAACGAGAGTTCACGTGTTTCCTTGGGTAATTTTTTAGGCCGATTACGCTGCGGCGCGTGTGCTCCGCTGACATGCCTGCCTGGCACGGCCGACTCGCGAGGCTCTGAACCTGGCGCGAATCGAAGCTATCGACCACCTGCCTTCATGTTCCTGCAGGAACATCAACCGCCGCTAAACGGAAGGTTGCGGTTACCTCAAGTGAGGTCCGTCACGCCGGCGATCCCTGAATCGGGCGGTTTACTGACCGGAGCTGTCGCTGCGCCTGGTGCGAGGCACGGTGCGAAAGACGTAGTCCCACATCGGGCTGGAAACGCCATAGCCGAATCGATGGTCCTGGAAGTGGTGGCGCATGTGGTGTTCGCGAACCCGCTTGCCGATCTTCGACTTGGGTACGAAGTGGTGGACGTAGTAGTGCGTGTAGTCGTAGACCAGGTATCCGATCAGGAAGCCGGCAAATCCGATGAACCCGGCGGGCGTGCCGAAGACGAGTATGAAGGCAGCGAGGAAGATTCCGGCCAGCGGAAGTCCGACAGCAGGCGGCATCACCAGCCGCATCCGGTCGTTGGGATGGTCGTGGTGGACCCCGTGAATGATGAAGTTGAGCTGGTCACCGCCCTTGAACTTGGGGTGCCAGTGAAAAAGGAGACGGTGGAGCCAGTACTCGGAAAGGGTCCAGATGACCAGGCCGGCGACACTCAATCCAGCCAATGCCAGAGCCGACGAACCGGCGTCGATCGCCAGGTAGTACATGACCGCGATGATCGGAATGAAGATCACCGCGGGGACGGCCGGGTGGACCCGCGAGAAGAAATTGAGGAAGGAATTCTCGAACAGATCGGGCGACGCCGAAAGCTGGGATGTTCGTTCGGTTGTACCCACGAGTTATCCCGAATGGTAGCGTGAATGCCCCCGAACTTAGGAGAATCAGAGCTGCGTATGAGTAACACCGCCACGATTACAGAAAATGACTTCAAGGTTGCCGATCTGAGCCTGGCCGAATATGGCCGCAACGAGATCCGTCTGGCCGAGCATGAAATGCCCGGCCTGATGTCGACCAGGCGCGAGTTCGCCGACTCGAAGCCTCTCGCCGGAGCCCGGATCACCGGATCGCTCCACATGACGGTGCAGACCGCCGTGCTGATCGAGACGCTGACCGAACTCGGCGCCGACGTGCGCTGGGCCAGCTGCAACATCTTCTCGACCCAGGACCACGCCGCCGCCGCAATAGCCGTCGGCCCGAACGGGACCCCGGAAGATCCGCAGGGCGTTCCGGTCTTCGCCTGGAAGGGCGAGACCCTCGAGGAGTACTGGTGGTGCACTGACCAGGCCCTCACGTGGCCTTCCGTCGGCGCTGACGGTTCAGTCGGACCGAACATGCTGCTCGACGACGGCGGCGACGCCACCCTCCTGATCCACAAGGGCGTCGAGTACGAGAAGTCCGGCGTTGTGCCCGACCCCTCGACCGGTGAATCCGAAGAGTTCCGCGTCGTTCTGCAGCTGCTGACCGACTCGGTCGCCAACTCGCCGACCAAGTGGACCGAGCTCGCAAAGGGCGTCATGGGTGTCACCGAAGAAACGACGACCGGCGTCATGCGCCTGTACGAGATGAAAGAGAGGGGCGAGTTGCTCTTCGCCGCCATCAACGTCAACGACTCGGTCACCAAGTCGAAGTTCGACAACCTCTACGGCTGTCGCCACTCGCTGGTTGACGGAATCAACCGCGCGACCGACGTCATGATCGCCGGCAAGACCGCCGTCGTCTGTGGATTCGGCGACGTCGGCAAGGGCAGCGCTGAATCGCTGCGCGCCCAGGGTGCCCGCGTCATCGTCACCGAGATCGACCCGATCTGCGCCCTCCAGGCGTCGATGCAGGGCTATCAGGTCGCCACGCTCGAAGACGTCATCGGCACGGCTGACATCTTTATCACCACCACCGGCAACAAGGACATCATCACCGCCGATCAGATGAGCCGCATGAAGCATCAGGCGATCGTCGGCAACATCGGTCACTTCGACAACGAGATCGACATCGCCGGCCTCGAGAGCATCGATGGCATCGAGCGGATTGAGATCAAGCCGCAGGTCCATGAGTGGCAGTTCAAGGATGGTCATTCGATCATCGTTCTGTCCGAGGGCCGCCTGCTGAACCTCGGCAACGCCACCGGCCACCCGAGCTTCGTCATGTCGAACTCCTTCACCAATCAGGTGATGGCCCAGATCGAGCTCTTCGCCAAGGCGGACGAGTACGACATCGGCGTATTCGTCCTGCCGAAGCACCTCGACGAGAAGGTCGCGAGGCTGCACCTCGACGCCCTCGGAGTTCGTCTGACCGAGCTGACCAAGGAACAGGCCGACTACATCGGCGTCCCGGTCGAAGGTCCGTACAAGTCAGACCAGTACCGGTACTAGAGCAGCTGCCTCGCAGCTGAAGAAGCTACGCCGGAAGGGCGGCCAATTGGCCGCCCTTTCTCGTTAAGACGCGGCTGGCGGGTGGCGCCCGGGAACGACCTGGGCCCGCCTGGACTTCGTCGACGCTCGCTCGGCTTGCTCAGGCTCCAAAGAGCGATCGCGTTGCCGGCTCGCTGACTCCTCGCCAGCCGAACCCAGGACCGTCCCCGAGCACCACCCTCATCGAAGGAACGGCCGAGTCGCGGCTGCCCGCAGGGGGTGACCGTCTAGATCCCCTCATCGAGGGGGTTACTACGGTCACCTCCTCCGAACCCCTACAACGGCGGCGGGATCAGACTGGTCTCGCTTCGCTCCCGTGCTTCGCACGGGTTGGCCTGCTTTGAGCGTTTCTCGAGCTTGGACAGGGGCGCCCGTTCCGGGTCCCTGGTCAACGACTTCCCGGCGAGGGCGTTCGCACTGGACGAGCATTCGGTGGACCGGCTACCGTCGTGCGGGTAGGGTCGGGGCATGCCGAGACTTTATGAAGTTGAAGTTGCCGTGCAAGTCGCTCCGGAACGGGTCTGGAAGGCCCTGACCGATCTTGATGAGATCGCTCAGTGGTTCGGCTGGGATGCCGCGACGCTGGCCGAGGAGATCAGGTTCATCTTCGTCGACCATTCGACTGCCGACCCCGAAACCATGAGGATCACGGCCGACGAGATGGGCGGCATGTACCTCGAGGTAGCGGCGTCCGAAGGCAATTCGGTGGTCCGGGCAATTCAGCCGGGCGAGGAGGGCGGCGAAGGTTCCGACCCGATGGAAGAGGGATGGATCGCTTTCCTCCATCAGCTCAAACGCTACGTGGAGGAACACGACTCCTACGTCCGCAAGACCCTCCACCTGACCGGAGCCGGTCCCGCGGACGAGATCAACGCCGCGGTTGAAGGTCGCCTGCCGGGGGAGGACTGGTACCTCGGAAACTACACCCGGGTGATCGCCACCGGGGACTTCGGGCCGGGACTCGGTGTCCTCTACACCTCGGCTCCGCTCGACTCGAACGAGGGCGAAAACGCGACCCTGACCCTGTCCACCTGGGGACTCTCCGACGAGGAGTTCTTCGAAGTCACGACCGACTGGCTCGGCTGGTGGCAGGCGCTGGTCGACGGTGGCGAGGCAGTGGTCAACTGAGGTTCATTCGCGGGGACGGAAAGTTCTCCCCCCGGACCGCTCCCGGCCGCCCCCATTTTGCGGGGTTGTTACAAATTTGTAAAAGAAGAAACCTGCGATTTGCGGTTTCACGGACGATGGCTTGCGGCCGAAATTGGTTGGATGCCCGAGTGGCCGCTCGCGAAGAAAAGACCCCGAAGTGTGAGGACTGCTACTTCCGCAAGAAGATGCTCTGCGCGCTCGACCTCGACGAACCCTGCATGACCTTCCGGGCCGATCGTCCCGAAGGCCTGGTGCCGCCGAAGCAGCCGGTCCTGCTGCAAAGGCCGCCGCGCTGGGCCACCGAGAGCCGCTGAGCCTAAGGGCGCCGGCCAGTTGAAACTGGCCGCCCATGTGAGGAGCGCCACGTCGTCGGGGATGGCTCTGGTCATAGTCTGATGTCCGATGAAACTGACCGTACTCGGGAAATCCCCGTCCTGGCAGGATGCTGGAGGCGCTTGCAGCGGCTATCTGGTGTCGCTTGACGGGGTGACGATCCTGCTCGATTGCGGGAACGGTGTCTTCGGCAAGCTCCGCAGCTTTCACGATTACGTCGACGTCGACGCCATCTTCATTTCGCACCTTCACGCGGACCACTTCATGGACCTGGTCCCCTACGCCTTCGCCCTGACCCACGCTCCGCGGCAGCAGCCGGTGCCGGTCGACCGCTGGCCGGGAACCGACGATCCGTCGCGGCCCCCGCTTTTCGCGCCACCGGGCGCACGGGCCAACTTCCGCACTCTCGGCTCGACCTTCGGCATGGAGAACCTGATCGAAGACGCATTTGACCTTCGTGAGTACGACCCCGCTGACACCATCAAAGTCGGTCCGTTGAGTCTCTCCTTCCGGGAAGTGCCCCACTTCACTCAGACTTTTGCGATCGAGATCACCGAAGCCTCCGGGGCACGTATCACCTACGGTGCGGACTGCCGGCCGAACGAGGCACTGGTCGAGTTTGCTGCCGACACCGACCTGCTGATCACCGAAGCAACCCTTCCGCGGCCGGAACGGACCGGAGTCCGCGGCCATCTGACCCCGGCAGAGGCCGGCGAGCACGCTGCCGCCGCAAACGCGAAGCGGCTGTTGATGACCCACATCTCGGACGAACTCGATCCTGACTGGGCCCTGGCCGAAGCCGGTGGCAAGTACGACGGACCGGTCGAGATCGCGGTCGAAGGGGCGATGATCGAAGTCGGAACCGGTGACCCGGAGTCACCCGACCTTTAAGCTGTCGGTTCATGTCTGATCGGGACCTTTTTGCCAACTTCGCCCGCATGCGCCGGGAGATGGACGAGATGCTGACCGGCTCCTGGGGCCGAGCCCCTTACGTCGGCCGCCGGGCGAGCGGTTTTGCGCCCAACGTCGACGTCTATTACTGCGGCGATCCCCAGCGGGCGGTTGTCAAATGTGACCTCTCGGGGATCGACCTTTCGAGCGTGGGCATCGAGATATCGGGCCGGCAACTGACGATCATCGGTGAGCGCCCGGTCCAGGAGACTGAGGGCCGGGTCTACCAGCAGGTGGAGATCCCGACCGGTCCGTTCCGCCACGTCGTCGAGCTCCAGGTCGACGTCGATTCCGATCAGGCGAATGCGACCTACGAGGACGGCGTCCTCCGGGTCGACCTGCCACTCCGTGACGAGACCGAGGTAACCCGCCGCGTCCCGATCGACCGGGCCACGAGTAAGCCGGAGATCGATGGCTGAGTCGGTGCCCGTCCTCGAGGTCGTGGAGGGCTCGGACGAGGACGCTGCCCTGCGCGAGAGCGAGGCTCTGCCCGAAGCGTTGCCGGTGCTGCCGTTGCGCGACACGGTGGCCTATCCGGACACACTCGCCCCGCTCGGAGTCGGGCAGGAGCGTTCGATCAAGCTGGTTGACGACGTACTCGCGGCCGACCGCATGCTGGTCATGGTCGCCTCGAAGGATCCGGAGGAGGACACGCCCGGTCCTGATCAGCTCTACGACGTTGGTGTGGTCGGAGTGGTCACCCGCATGCTCAAGGTCCCGGACGGGACGATCAGGGTGCTGGTCCAGGGGAGCCAGCGGGTCCGGATCGATTCCTACATGACCGAGAAGCCCTACCTCGTCGCGCGGATCACCGAGATCCCGGACGAGGTCGAGGAGACCCCGGAGCTGGAAGCCCTGACCCGGAACGTCCAGCGGACCTTCTCGGAGATCATCGAGATGATCCCCTACCTGCCGGAAGAGCTTCAGATGGCGGTCACCAATGTCGACGAGCCGTCGGCCCTTTCGCACCTGATCGCCGGGGCACTCAGGATCTCGACCGAAGAGAAGCAGTCGCTGCTCGAAGAGGTCAACGTGACCAGACGATTGCGCATGCTCTCCGAGATTCTTGCCCGGGAACTGGAAGTGATCCAGCTCGGGTCTCAGATCCAGTCAGAGGTCCAGTCGTCGATCGACAAGGGCCAGCGTGAGTACTTCCTGCGGGAGCAGCTGAAGGCGATCCAGGCCGAACTCGGTGAAGAAGACGAGCAGGTCGCGGAGGCGAACGAGCTGCGCGAGCGGATCGAGGCCGCCAACCTGCCCGAGCACGCCCTCCATGTCGCCGAGCGGGAACTGTCCCGCCTGGAGAAGCTGCCGCCGGCTGCCGCCGAGCACGGCGTGATCCGGACCTATCTCGAATGGCTGGTCGAGCTGCCCTGGGACAAGGAGACCGAAGACAACCTCGACATCGAGCATGCGAAGAAGGTGCTCGACGACGACCACTACGGGCTGGAAGAGATCAAGGACCGGATCCTCGAGTACCTCGCGGTCCGCAAGCTGAATCCCGATTCCCCTGGTCCGATCCTCTGTTTTGTCGGGCCCCCGGGCGTCGGCAAGACGAGCCTCGGCAAGTCGATTGCCCGGGCACTCGGCCGGAACTTCGAGAGGATTTCGGTCGGCGGTGTCCGCGACGAAGCCGAGATTCGTGGCCATCGCCGGACCTACATCGGCGCAATGCCCGGAACCATCGTCCGGGCCCTGCGTGACGCCGAGTCGAACAATCCGGTCTTCATGATCGACGAGATCGACAAGATGGGGTCCGACTTCCGGGGCGATCCGTCCTCGGCAATGCTCGAGGTGCTCGATCCGGCGCAGAACGACACCTTCCGCGATCACTACCTCGATCTGACCTACGACCTCTCCGACGTGATGTTCATCGCGACCGCGAACGTGCTCGACACGATCCCGGGACCGCTGCGTGACCGCATGGAAGTGATCCAGCTTTCCGGGTATACGGCTGACGAGAAGCGCCAGATCGCCCGCAAGTACCTGGTACCGCGGCAGGTCAGGGACAACGGCCTCAAGTCCGGCCAGATCGAGTTCACCGACCCCGCCCTCACGGCGATCATCGAGGAATACACCCGCGAAGCAGGGGTGAGAAACCTCGAGCGCGAGATCGGCACTGTTTGCCGCAAGGTTGCGCGGGTATTTGCCGAGAATGACGGCAAGGGCAAACGGGTCAAGGTATCCGGCAAACGTGTCCGCGAGATGCTCGGCAGGCGGCGCGTATTCTCCGAGAGCCGTCGACGCACCAAGATTCCCGGTGTATCGACCGGACTCGCGTGGACCCCGACCGGCGGTGACGTGCTCTTCATCGAAGCGACCGCGATGCCCGGGACAGGCAAGCTCGTGATCACCGGCCAGCTCGGCGACGTCATGAAGGAGTCGGCTCAGGCCGCGCTCTCGTACGTGCGGGCGAACGCCGGCAAGGTGGCACCCGACGTCGACGTGAAATGGTTCGCGAAGCACGACATCCATATACACGTCCCGGCCGGGGCGGTCCCCAAGGACGGGCCTTCCGCCGGGGTTGCGATGTCGGTCGCCCTGGTCTCCCTGATCACCAAACGGCCGGTCCGGAACGACGTGGCGATGACCGGTGAAGTGACTCTGACCGGGCAGGTCCTGCCGATCGGCGGAGTCAAGGAAAAATCACTTGCGGCGCAACGTGCGGGCATCAAACTGGTGATCCTTCCCAGCCGGAATGAAGGCGACGTCGAGGAGATCCCGGAGCACGAACGGGCCGATATTGAATTCCGTTACGCAGGCAAGGTAAGCGAGGCGCTGGAAATCGCGCTCGAATCAAAGTAGGGTGCGACCGGTATTCTCGAAACACAGTTGACCAGATCAAGCGAGGGACGACATGGCTACAGACATTCCGACTAAAGCCGGGCAGGCATACAACGCAGCCCGTGAAAACCAGTACGTCCGCCGTCTGATCGAGGACGAAGAACTGCGGGACAGCATCGCTGCTGCGTACTTCTCGGGGCGCAAGGCTTACAACCGTGTCACGGCGAGCCGGAGTTCGGCCGTTGACACGGTTACCAACGACAAGAAGGTCAAGCGTGAGCTGAAGAACGCCACGGACGCACTCCGGGACGCGACCGAGCGCCTGCGCGAGCCGAAGAAGAAGGGTCACCCCTTCCGCAACCTGCTCGTCGTCGGCCTTTTGACTGGTGGACTCGTCCTCGTCTTCTCGGAGACCGCCCGCAAGACCCTGCTGGATACGGTTTTCGGCGCTGAAGAGGAGTTCGTCTACACATCGACGACTTCAGCAGAGGGCACTCCGCAGACCAACGGAACGCCTGTCGGCGACTGACCAAAGGGCCGAATAAGCGGCCGGGGGTAGTGCTTCCCTAGTATCCCGCGTTCTCATGGAGCGCAGGGAAGACATAAGAAATATTGCGATCGTGGCCCACGTGGACCACGGCAAGACCACGCTGGTCGACGCCATGCTGTGGCAGTCCGGAGCATTCCGCAAGGGCCAGGACGTGAATGAACGCGTCATGGACTCGATGGATCTGGAGCGGGAAAAGGGCATCACGATCCTCGCCAAGAACACGGCGGTCCGCTACGAAGGCGTGAAGATGAACATCATCGATACGCCCGGCCATGCCGATTTCGGTGGCGAGGTCGAGCGCGGTCTGACCATGGTCGACGGCGTCGTGCTTCTGGTCGACTCCTCGGAAGGCCCGCTCCCGCAGACCCGTTTCGTACTCGGCAAGGCACTGGAGGCCGGTCTTCCGGTGATCCTCGTCGTGAACAAGGTGGATCGCCCCGACGCCCGCATTGACGAAGTGGTCGACGAGGTCTACGAACTCTTCATGGACCTCGGCGCCGAAGGTGACCAGATCGAGTTCCCGATCGTCTACACCAATGCCAAGGCCGGCTGGGCCTCGATGGCCCAGGGTGAAGAGGGCACCGACCTCGCTCCCCTGATGGATCTCATGACCAGCTACATCCCGGCCCCGGAGTACGACCCGGACCACCCGATGCAGGCTTACGTCACCAACCTCGACGCGTCTCCTTACCTCGGACGGCTGGCTCTCTGCCGCGTCCGTCACGGCAAGATCAAGTCTGGCGCCAAGGTCGCCTGGTGCCGGGCCAACGGCGAGATCGAATCCGCCACGATCTCTGAACTTTTTGTGACCGAAGCGCTCGACCGGGTTCCGGCGGACGAAGTCGGACCGGGCGAGATCATCGCTATCGCCGGCATCCCCGAGATCACGATCGGCGAGACTCTCGCCGACCTCGACGATCCTCGGCCGCTGCCGGTCATCGAAGTCGACGAACCGTCGCTTTCGATCGTCGTCGGGCAGAACACTTCACCGCTGGCCGGTCGCGAAGGCGACAAAGTCACGGCCCGTCAGATCCAGAACCGCCTGGAGCAGGAACTGCTCGGCAACGTTGCAATCCGCGTCCTGCCGACCGAGCGCCCAGACGCCTGGGAAGTCCAGGGCAGGGGAGAGCTACAGCTGGTCGTGCTGCTGGAAATCATGCGCCGCGAAGGCTTCGAGCTGACTGCCGGACAGCCCAGGGTTCTCACCCGGGAAATCGACGGCGTCATGAACGAGCCGATGGAACGCCTGGTGATCGACGTGCCGGAGGAGTTCGTCGGCTCGGTCACCCAGCTGCTCGCCGCCCGCAAGGGACGCATGGAGAACATGACTGCGCAGTCCGATACACGCAACCGGCTTGATTACGTCATCCCGGCTCGCGGCCTGGTCGGGTTCCGTACTGAGTTCCTCACCGAGACCCGCGGCACCGGCATCCTTCATCACGTCTTCGAAGGCTGGGCCCCCTGGGCCGGAGAGATCACGACCCGGGCGACCGGATCACTGGTCGCTGACCGCAAGGGCGCGACCGCCAGCTTCGGCCTCTTCAATCTCCAGGAGCGCGGCAGCCTGTTCGTCGGACCCGGAGAAGAAGTCTACGAAGGAATGATCGTCGGTGAGCACGCCCGAGCCAACGACCTGGACGTGAACGCGGTCAAGGAGAAGCAGCTGACCAACATGCGCGCGTCTTCATCCGACGTACTCGTGCGCCTTACTCCGCCGCGCCCACTGACCCTCGAATCGGCAGTCGAGTTCCTGCGATCCGACGAATGCGTCGAGATCACGCCGGAATCGATTCGCCTCCGCAAGGTCGACCTGGACAAGAACGATCGCGTCAAGGCTGCACGCAAGATCAAGAACCTCTCGCGCTAAGGCGCGTCCGGGCCGGCAACGTGCGGCCCCGGATCATGCTGCGCGCGTAAATTCGGCTCCCACCCTGCGTCAGAAGTTCCGCTACTCCTTCGATAACACGATGTCACGGGGAACCCCGGCCCTGATCATGTGGCTGGCGGTGCTGACGATCGGCATGGTCGGCCTGTTCGCCTTGGTCGTGCAGGTGTTCAACCTCGGCCCCAGCGAATCAGGGCCGCATTCCGGAGTCGTCGGGGAGACCTTCTACACGATGCTCCATGCGCTCGACCCCGGAACGATCGCGGGCGACGACGGAACCTGGAAGTTCCTCGCCACGATGCTGCTGGTCACCTTTGGCGGTCTACTCATCTTCAGTGCCCTTATCGGTGTTATCTCCACGGGCCTGGATTCCCGCATTCACGAGCTCAGAAAGGGCCGGTCGCTGGTGATCGAAGAGGGGCACACGCTGATTCTCGGGTGGGGCAAGCCGGTCTTCACGATCCTGTCAGAGCTGGACATAGCCACCGAAGGTGACAGCGATCCGGTGGCGGTCGTCCTCTCCGAGACAGACAAGGTTGAGATGGACGACACCTTGCGTGGGCGCCTGGACTTCGAGAACCTGCGGGTCGTAACCAGGACCGGGAGTCCGATCGACCTCGATGAACTGGCAATGGTTCGTCCCGAGCGGGCAAGCTCGACGATCGTGCTTGCTCCGGCCGGGGAGAGTGAACCTGATTCCCACGTGATCAAGACAATTCTTGCCCTGACCCAGATTCTTGCTGAAAGTGAAGGCGAACGGAGGATCGTCGCCGAAATCTCAGACCCCGCGAATCTGGCTCCCGCCAAGCTCGCTGGCGCCGGAAAGGTAGTGCTGCTTGACCGGCGCGAGATGGTGGCCAAGCTGCTGGTCCAGGCTGCCCGTCAGACCGGCATATCAGTGGCGATCCAGGAGCTTCTCGACTTCGACGGCCACGAGATCTACATGGAGGACGTTCCGGAACTCCACGGCCGTAACTTCGAAGTCGCGGTTTCGGCATTCGAGGATTGCTCCGTGATCGGCCTGATCGATTTGGAAGATCGGGTCGAGATCAATCCCCCGTCAGACAGAAAGATCTCCGGCGGCGACCGGCTGATAGCGATCGCGGAAGACGACGTCATCCTGGCCCGCCGGACACCGGCAGCCGGAGAAGTCGATGAAAACGCGATCCTCGAAATCGGCCCGGAACCCTCCGAGGCGGAGCGGGTAGTGATCCTCGGCTGGAACGACGGTGGCCAGTCGGTGATAAGTCATTTCGACGCCTTCCTAGACGAAGGGTCCGAGATCATCGTGGTGATCGAACCCGGAGTGGACCTGGGTGAAATCGAGGGCACGATCATGGCGGACAGCCAGGCGGCTGTCAGCTTCAGGCACGCAAGTACCACCGACCGGGACATCCTCGAGGGTCTCGCCCTCGAAAGGACCGACCACGTCATGGTCCTGGCCTGCTCGGACGAACTTGATGCCCAGCGGGCGGACGCCAGGACCCTGGTCACGCTGCTTCATCTACGGGAGATCCAGCAGAGTCTGGGCTGCGGTTATTCGATCGTCACCGAGATGGTCGACGAGCGAAGCCGCCAACTCGCGGAGGTGACCCAGGTCGACGACGTGATCGTCAGCGAGAACGTGATCAGTCTTCTGTTCTCCCAGATCTCCCAGAATCCGCACCTGGCTGACGTATTCACCCAGCTGTTTTCTCCGGAAGGCAGCGAGGTCTATCTGAAGCCGGCCGAGCGCTACCTGCCAACGGGCGGCGAGGTCTCTTTTGCGACCATGGTCGAGGCTGCCCGGCGCCAGGGCGAGTGCGCGATCGGGTTTCGAAGCGTCGCCGCGGCAGAGGTCGATCCGTCCAGTTACGGCATGACGATGAATCCGTCGAAGTCAGCGCGGTTCGAGGTTCAGCCTGGCGATCGAGTGATCGTCCTCGCCGAGGATTGAAGCCAGACGGAGCAAAGAGTCTGCAAAGGGAGAAAGCAGTGAGACCGGGGGTCTCACTGCCAACTCCCCCCTGCTCTTAGTCCTGCCTTGCATCCCTCCCCGGCAAGCTGGACTGGCTATATAACCATTCCTGTACCCCGGGGTTGCGGTTCTGGAACGAAAAAGTTTGTTAGTTCGGTGTAAAGACCTTGCGGAAGGTGTTGAGCGCCCGGGGTGAACCCTTGGGCCGGAGCTTTCACCATGCAGTGGAAGCTCCGGCATTGGCGACCGCGGTGTTCGCCGTTCTCGAGGTCATGTCAAAAAGCAGCTCCTGGATCTCGACTGAGGAGTCCGGGTTGTCGGCCGGTTCTCCACTCACCCCGGCCAGAAGCAGCTTGACCTGGCGCGAAGCGATCTCCTCGACCGACATGTCGTGATCGAACGGCCAGACGTCAGACGGCATCTCCTCGAGCGGGAAACCGATGGTATTCCAACGTTGCCTGATCAGCTTCAGCCCGAACCCGAATATGTCCTCGAGGGTGAAGCCCCAGCATTCGGAGTAGGCACGGTCGTAGCCCGGCGGGCAGAACACCGCCAGGGAGAATCTGTTGACTTCGCGGAGGAGTTCGACGATTGCCGCTTTGCATTCCTCGGACTGCGGAACTATCTCCGAAAGGGTCTTGACTCCGTAGCCGATGTGGCGTTGCTCATCCCGCGAGACATTCCTCATGCCCTCGGAGAAGCCGGCATCGAGCCATCCTTGGTGAAGAAGTCCTAGATGTAGTGCTGACCCGGCTGAGCCAGGGTTCCTTCGACGATCATGTGGTACAGGGTCACCGCCTGCGCGAACTTGGGCAGCGAGCGGTCGGCCCGCAGCTCATCGGCCATCCGGTCGAGGCGTTCGAAGACATTCCGGTAGCCCCAGCCGAGTTGGGGGAGGGTCGAGTCGAGTGTCTCGGAGATGCTGTCGCCGGCCCCGAGCACCTCCTTGAAGAAGCGGTGGAAGTGAACCGCGTGGCGTGCCTCGTCAACCTGCTGAGTCGCCAGAAAGTAGGCCTGCTCCTCGGTCGGGGCGGCGTCGATGTAAGGGGAGAGGTTGTCGGTGACCGAGTCTTCACCGTAGAAGAACATCGAATACATCCAGAGAGCAGACTTGCGCTGCACGTCGTCCAGCGCATCCCAGCCAGCGCGGTCCTTCGAGTAGTCCAAGCCCATCGCGCTCCAGTTGTTCTCTTCCCAGCGGCGATCGAGATCAACGTAGGTGACTGTGCCGGCCGAGTTGCTTTTCGGCTCTGCTTCTGCGACTGACATCTGGGACTCCTTGGTTAATTTCGTTGCAGATCTGTCCCGCTTCTGACTCACTTCTGTACGCGGGGACCCGGGGGGGTACCTGGATGAGCCGAAGTCTAACTGACTGACTGGTCAGTTAGTAGGGTGGGGTCAGTGCACAGGACCCCCAAGACCCCGCTCCCCTTCGATACGGCACCCCGGCGGCGGCTGCCCGCGGCCGAGCGGCGGGAGCTGATCCTCGACGCGGCGATCGACGCTTTTGCTGATACCGGCTACCACCAGACTTCGCTGACAGAGGTTGCCCGCCGTGCGGGAGTGTCAAAAGCCCTGATTTACGACCACTTCTCCTCCAAGCAGGAGCTCTACCGGGAGCTACTCGAGACTTACGTCCACGAGTTGCTGGAGCGAGTGGCCTCGGCAGCGATTTCGATACCCGAAGGTGGTGAGACGCGGCTGATCGCCGGCCTCGAAGGCTTTCTCGAGTTCGTCGACGAACGCCGCGATGCCTGGCGCATGTTGATCCGCAACCGTGCCAGCGATGACGTCGCGGACTCGTTCGAGCGCCTCTTCGACGAAGTTGCGGCGATGATCGCTTCACTGATGGCGGAAGAGATGCCTAAGTCCGTCCCGCCGGAGGGAGTGGAGTTTGACCTGATGGTTGAAGCCACTTCGAGGCAGCTGGTCGGGGCGATCACTTCGATCGCCAACTGGTGGGACGAGCATCGCGAGATTCCCCGGACCCAGGTCCTGGCGATGATCATGGAGTTCTCCTGGATCGGCCTCGGGCGGGCCTCATCCGGCGAGCGCTGGGGCGGACCCCCGGCTTAGATATCCAGCTTCTGGCGGGAGTTTCGAACCTCTTCGAGGGCCTCTTCCCGGGTCATTCCCAGACTGATTAGCAGATCGGTCGCGGTCGATCTGACCTGACCGACGATCACACTCACCGAAAGGTTCGAGGTGTCTTCGAGGGCAGCGCTTGCCCGGGCGGCGGCTCTGAGAGCTGCGTCCTTGGTGGCGGAGCGTCGGGGTGAGCCTCCGAGGTGCCGGTCGAGTGACCTCACTGAGGTGGCGAGGTCGCGGATTGCCTCGGTAACGAGCTTCGGCACGTGGTCGTCGAGAGAGATCGCGCGTGCAGCTCCGCGTGCCAGCACCCGTGTATTCCGGATCATCAAGTCGATTGGTTCGGCGGCTGCCTCGAGCTGGCTGATCCGACCTCGGCTTTGTCTTCGAAGGGGCGACATCGAGGTTGTTTCGCGCCCGGCTTCAACCGCGATCTGCATCTCCCGCACTGCCGGGTCCAGCGAACGGGCCCGGTCAAGCGCGGCCATGATCTCTTCGTGGCTGCCGCTGTCAAGGGCGTCGGCCACGTCGATCAGGGTCCCCGACAGCCGATTGAGCAGTGGCTCCAGGTGGCGGCGCACCAGCCGCACCGGATCGACGGGAGTCAAGGCGTTTGCCCCCAGGGCGATCGTCCCGCCGATCAGGGCGTCAACGAAACGGTCGATCGACATCGCGAAGTCAGGGGCCGGCAGGGTGGCGACCAGCACTGCCGAAACGGCCGCCTGGTTGACCAAAAGGACCCCGCCCCCGGAAAGGACGGCGGCAGCCATCGCGAGTGCGATAACCAGCATGAGTTGCCAGGTGCCGGTGCCCGTGCCGAGCACGATCAGGTCGGCGATGCCGACACCGAGGGCAACTCCCAGGGCGACTTCGTAGGCCCGCTTGCCGCGGCGCTCGATCGCCAGTCCGAGGATCAGTACAACCGAGATCGGGGCGAAGAACGGGGTCGAGTGACCGAACAGCTGGGTCGCCACCAGCCAGGCGAGCCCGGCCGCAAGCGTGACCTGAATGATCCGCAGCCAGGCGAAGCGGAGCGCGGCCAGACGGTTGTCGACCGTCGCCCATGCCTTGAACCTGATTTTTGTCGCTTCTTGTCCTTCCAATTTCACTCAGGCCAGAATAGAGTCGAGTCATGGACTCCGTGCTCAGACGCGACCTGACCGTCGATGTGCCGCCGTTTTCGTACTCCGGCATTGCTCACACGTTCAGAAATTCGCCCTTCAACGAATACCCGTACGCCATGGCCCGGCTACGCTGGTTCACCGATGACTTCGAGCCGGCTCGTACTGACCTCAAATTCGCCGGTCTGAAACTGATGGACCTGGCTGACCAGAACTCGAACTTCCGGTACCTTCAGGTCAGCGATGCCGGGGTGGTCGACGACATCCTCGATCTTGTCCATCGCGAGGTCACGAAGGCTGAACGATACGCGAGGGATTTCGGTCCTCACGAGCCGGGCATCGGCAAGTGGGTGATTGACGACGACTACAACGAGCGCCGCGCGATCTTACTGCCGTTCGGAGTCGACCGTTTCGAACTTTTCAACAGCGTCCGTGACCGGTTGCGGGTCCGGGACACATTCGAAGCAGCCGTCGACGACGTCTACCTCTATCCGCCCGAGTATGCGGATGTGCCAGGCAAGGGAGTCCGGCACTCCTTCCGCATCTTCGGACACAGCAAGTCGGGTGACCGCATCTCAGCTGGCCTCCGCCTCGACGAGGCGGTAGAAACCGTCCTCGACGAAATCAGCTCCGAAACGGCCTGAATCAACCCAGCTTCGGGGACTTCCAGTCCTCGGCCAGTTTGCCTGCGATCAGGGCGGCGAGCCCGTCGATCGGCACGCGGGACTGGTCGAGTGAATCGCGGTCGCGCAGGGTGACCATGCCGTCATCCTTCGTGTCGAAGTCGACCGTGATGCCCCAGGGGGTACCGATCTCGTCCTGACGGCGGTAACGCTTGCCGATCGATCCGCCCGAGTCGTATTCGGTCTGGATGCCGGCGGCGCGAAGCGTCCTGTTGATCTCCTGGGCCTGCTCCGGCATGCCTTCCTTGTTGAAGAGCGGCAGGACTGCGGCCTTGACCGGCGCGAGGCGGGGGTGGAGCTGGAGGACCGTGCGCTTGCGGCCTTCGACTTCTTCTTCCATATAGGCATCGACCAGAAAAGCAAGTGCGGCGCGGTCGGCACCGGCGGCCGGTTCGATCACATGGGGCAGGTAACGCTCACCGCTCTGCTGGTCGAAGTATTCGAGCTTCTCGCCCGAGTGCTCCTGATGCTGCGTGAGGTCGAAGTTGCCGCGGTTGGCAACGCCCTCGAGCTCCGACCAGCCGATCGGAAAGAGGTATTCAACGTCCGAGGTTCCCGATGAATAGTGGGAAAGCTCGTCGTCTTCGTGGGGCCTGATCATCAGGAAGTTGGGGCGGATGCCGAGGTTCAGGTACCAGTCACGTCGGATCTCGATCCATTCGCGGTACCACTTGTCGGCCTCGTCCGGGGGGACGAAGAACTCCATTTCCATCTGCTCGAATTCACGGGTCCGGAAGATGAAGTTGCCCGGCGTGATTTCGTTGCGAAAGGACTTGCCGATCTGGGCGATACCGAACGGCGGTGATTTCCGGGCGAAGTTGAGCACGTTCTTGAAGTTGATGAAGATTCCCTGGGCGGTCTCCGGGCGGAGGTAGACGGCGTTGCCCTCCTCGGCCACCGGACCCATGTGGGTCTGAAACATCAGGTTGAAGTTCCGGGGCGGACTGAGCTCACCGCCGCATTCGGGGCAGACGATCGGGTCGTCGTAATTGCCACCAGCCTCGACGTTGGCCTCGCGGATGTGGTCCTCGCGCCAGCGTCGCTTGCACTTTCCGAGACACTGGACCAGAGGGTCGGTGAAGCCTTCGAGGTGGCCGGAAGCCTCCCAGACCTTGGGATGCTGGAGGATCGCGGAGTCGAGGGCGACGATGTCATCGCGCTCGCTCAGCATCGACCGCCACCACTCGTTTTTCACGTTGTTCTTGAGCAGCACTCCGTAGTGGCCGTAGTCGTAAGTCGAGCCGAGGCCACCGTAGATCTCCGATGACGGAAAGACAAAACCACGCCGCTTTGCGAGGGCGACGATCTCGTCCATGGTGACTTCGGTATTTCTCTCGAATTCAGGTTCTTCGGCCATGATCGACAAGGTATCGGGACGCTTACGGCGACGCGCTGCGATAATCAAGGGTCGAATGCCGATTTACGAATACCGCTGCGACAAAGGTCATGAAGTGGACGTGATCCAGTCGATGAGTGAGGACGCCCTCACCGAGTGCCCCGAATGCGGGGCACCGACCCGTCGTGTCCTGCACTCGCCGGCGATTCACTTCAAGGGCTCCGGTTTCCACAACACCGACTACGGGACCCGCACCGGCAACAAGCAGAAGCAGGCCGCGGCATCGGCCAAGAAGGACTCGTCGAGCGATTCTTCGTCGGGTTCTTCGTCGGACTCGGGTTCATCGACTTCAGACTCCTCGTCTTCGTCGTCATCCGACTCCTCATCGGGCAGCAAGTCCGAGAGTTCGGCGAAGAGCAGTACCTCGACTTCGGACTGAACGCTCCCGGGCGATAGGGTTGTGCCAGTCCAGGCACCATCTTGAGGAGGAGGGAATGCCAAACACGGAAGCGCATGAGTCCGCGCATCTGGTCCGACAGCTGACCAGTTTCGACGCGCAGTTTCTGGCGATCGAAGACGCGCGCAATTTCAGTCACATCTCGGGTCTGGCGATCCTTGATCCTTCGACTGCCCCTGGCGGGACTCTCGCGCTGGCCGACGTGCAGGCGCTGATCGAGGGTCGCCTCCACATGCTTCCCCCGTTCCGCTGGCGCCTGGCCGAGGTTCCTTTCGGGATCGACCACCCCTGGTGGGTCGATGATCCCGACTTCGACATCGAGTTCCACGTCCGTGAACTGGCCCTGCCGGCCCCCGGCGATGACATTCAGCTGGCCGCCCAGGTCGAGCGCATCGTTTCCCGACCGCTGGATCGGTCGCGTCCGCTCTGGGAGTTCTATTTGATCCAGGGCCTGAAGAACAAGCGGGTGGGGATCCTCAGCAAGATCCACCATTCGGTGGTTGACGGCGTATCCGGCGCCGAGATCATGGGAACCCTTTTCGACCTCGCCCCGGAAGGCCGGGAGATCCCTGAAGCGCCGGTGATGGCCGACGGAGAGCGGGTACCTACCTCTTTCGAACTACTGGGACGGGGAGTCTTCGGCGCACCGCGCAAGGTCGCAAAGGCCGTGGTCAGCATCCCGGCGATCCTGCCCAACATCGCTGACGTACCGACCCTCCAGGCCCTCCCGGGGGTAAGCACGCTCGGCCGGATCTCCGACCGGGCCCGACGGGCCACCAGCTCGAACGGTGACGGGCGGGTGATCGACCGCGACAAGCTGAAGGCCCCAAGGACGATGCTCAACGGACCGGTTTCGGCGCACCGCCGGGTGTCGTTCGGTTCGCTTTCCCTGGACACGGTGAAGATGATCAAGAACGCCTATTCGGTCACCGTGAACGACGTGGTGGTGGCGCTTTCGGCCGCTGCACTCAGGGAGTTCCTGATCAGTCACAACGACCTGCCGGACGAACCCCTGATCGCGATGATCCCGATCTCCGTCCGGACCGAGGAACAGATCGGCACCTACGGGAACCGGATCTCGATGATGGTGGTTCCGATTCCGACCGACGAGGCTGATCCGGTCGAGCGGGTGCTGCGCTCGCACGTCGAGATGTCCTTGGCCAAAGATCTCCACGGAGCCCTGCCCGCCGACCTGATGACCGACACCAACAACTTCATTCCGCCGGCCGTGTTCGCCAGGGCTGCGCGTGCGATCACTTCAGTCGGCGCGAACTCAAGATTCCGACCGCACTTCAACGTCACCATCTCGAATGTTCCGGGACCGCCGATCCCCCTGTACGTGGCTGGTGCGAAGCTCGAGGCCAACTTCCCGATCTCGGTTGTCACCGACGGGGTGGGCCTCAACATCACGGTCCTCAGTTACCTCGACCACCTCGACTTCGGCATCGTCGGCGACCGCGAGCTGGCCCCCGACCTCGACACGATCATGGACAGCCTGCGAGACGACCTGAAGGAACTGGAGAAGCGGGCCAAGGCCAAAGTCAAAGCCGCAAAGAAGGTCAAAACCGCTTGAAACCGTGTGTACCACGGTGTACACTTAGTGGATGAATCGGATCGGAATCAGGGAACTCAGGCAGGATCTGAGCAATCAGGTGAAGAGCGCGGCCGCGGGCGAAGGAGTAATCGTGACTGTTGATGGCGAGCCGAAAGCGATGCTGGTTCCCCTCGAGCGGCAGCCACGAGAGGAAACCATGGAGGACCTGATCGCGTCCGGTCGGGTGATCCCTGGCCGAAGGCGGTTGGAACCGCGACCCCTGCCCCCGTTGCGAATAAAGGTTGGTCGACCTTCCAGGGAGATCCTTGACGAAATCCGGGCCGACCGAATCTGATGATTGCCCTCGACGTTTCGGCACTTGTCAAGAAGTACCTCGACGAAGACGATTCGGAATGGGTCGAAAACCTGATGGTTGAGGACCCGGAGTGGTGCGGGTCCATGATCCTGGCCAGCGAGTCTGCGATTGCCGTTGCGCGTGACATTGAACTCGCAACTGACCTGGCAGCGATCGATCGCCGGTTGACTTCCGACCTCGATCGGTTCAGCTTCGTGCCCGTTGACGCCGACTGTCTCGTGAACGCAGTCGAAATCGGCAGGGCCTTCAGGCTGCGCACTCTCGATTCCATCCATCTCGCTGCGGCCCGCCGGTTCCCGGACGACTGCCGGTTCGTAACGTTCGATCAGCGGCAGGGCGAGGCGGCTCTCGATCTTGGCCTGGAACTGCTCGCCCCGGCCTGAGTTTCAGTCCTGCAGCTCCTTGACGGCACGCTGGCGCTCTGACTCGGGGATTTCGAGGCTGCCGCCGGGACCGGTTCCGGAGGGGATCAGAACGTCGGGTGGGGAGTCGCCGGCGAAGACTGAAGAGAGGGCGAGCTGGGGCATGCCGATGAAGCCGATGTCGGACACAAAGGCCTTGGGGGCGGTCCAGCCGATGATCGGGCCCTTGATGAAGTTGTAGGGGAGACGCAGTGGTGAGGTGAGGCGGTTTTTGATCCCGGACATGACCGCCTGCTGGGCGGCAGCCCGGTTGAGGTCGTTGTAGCCGGCGGGCAGCTGGCAGTTGGGGTCACCGACGTAGTCCGCGCGGGTTCGGGAGTAGGCCAGTGCGTCCTGGCCGTTCAGGGTGTTCTCGCCCTTCTCGAGGCGGAGTGTGATGCCGCCGTTTGCCTTGCCGCCGGAGATGTTCGCGCAGAGGGCCTCGGGCACGTCAACTTTGACTCCGCCGATCGCGTTGATGAAGTCCTCGAAGCCGGTGAAGTTCATGATCACGACGAGGTCGATCGGGATGTCGAGGAAGTCCGAGACCGTCCGGATCATCCGCTCGGCACCGCCGTAGGCGTAGGCGCCGTTGATCTTCTCGGCGGCGACACCGGGAATCTGGGCGTAACTGTCGCGGGGTATCGAGAGCTTCTTGAACTTGCCACCGCCGGCCCGCACCACCATCAGCGTGTCGGCCCGGGCACCGCCACAGCCGCCGCTCGGTGCTTCGCCGGTCGCCTGCTGGTCGTAGCAGCGCTGCTCCTGCGCCGCACCGGGTTCCAGCGTGTCAGGGCTGCGGCTGTCGGTGCCGAGGATCAGGATGTTCTGGGCGCTGGTCAGCAGCCAGGGAGTGCCCTGGAGCGCGTCCTTCGCCCCACCGTCGAGCTTCATCGACTGGATCTGGGCGGAAACAGCGAATGAAAGGAAGCTGAGCAGTATCCAGCCAAGGATTCCGAAGAGGACCCAGCGCAGCCAGCGACGCTTCTTTCGGGGCCCCTTGACCCGGTCGGGCCGGTCGTCGAATCGTGGCATCTGTCGACCCCCACCACGGTGGACTTCGTATTCCGGGGAATCCTGACGTCGTTCTCTCGGGGCCGAAGGAGCGCCCGACTTGGACCGGGATTTCTCTCTCAGTTTGTCCAGATCCGGCTTGCGAAAGCGCGAAAACAGACCCTTGCGGGACCGGTGGACCGTATATTCAGGACGGTCTGGGCGGCGCTGTTCGTCGTCGGAAGCCATGAAGGGTTAACAATGGTGCAGATGAATCGGATCGAAACGATCGGGGCGGACCTCGGCGGCACAAAACTTGCGGTTGGAGTCGTGGACGATCAGCCGGAAACCGTCTGGAGCAATGAGGTCCCTTCAAAGGGATATTCGCAGGAGTCGGTGATTGACCTGCTGGCCGAACAGATCAATCTGGCGCACGAGCAGCGCCCGCAGGCCGTCGCGGCCGGAGTAGGAATCCCGGCGACACTCGATTTCGAGAGCGGATATGCGATCAGCACTGTGAATCTCGACCTCGAGGACCTTCCGGTGCGCGACCTGCTCAGCGAGAAAGTGCGCATTCCGACGTTTATCGACAATGACGGCAACGTGGCCATGCTCGCCGAAGCGCTCTACGGGGCCGCCAGGGGTACGAAGCACGCGCTGCTCCTGACCCTCGGCACCGGAATCGGTGGTGGAATCTGGGTGGACGGCAAAGTCTTCCGTGGCTCGAGAGGCGCGGGCGCCGAACTCGGGCATACGGTCGTTGAGATCGACGGTCCGAAGTGCCAGGGCAATTGCCGCGGTCGCGGATGTGTGGAGATCTTCGCTTCGGGCAGCGCGATCGGCAAGGCCGGTCAGGAAGCTGCCGAGCGGGAGCCGGATTCGGTGCTGGGCAAGATGGCGGTCGCCGGCCAGAAGATCAGCGGCCGCGAAGTCACCGCGGCGGCCCACGCCGGCGACGAAGCCGCAATCGCGGTGATCGAAACGGCAGGCCACTACCTCGGCAACGCCCTGGTTTCACTGAGCAACGTCTTCCAGCCGGAAGTGATCGTGCTCGGTGGCGGCGCGATGGCGATGGGTGAACTGATCCTCGAACCCGCCCGCAAGGAACTTCGTGACAGGGCGCTCCGCCCGATGGACCAGACCAAGGTCGTCGCGGCCGAACTCGGCCCGGCTGCCGGCATGATCGGAGCCGCCGCCCTGGCCCGCATCGAAATGGAAAACGCGGGCTGATGCCGGGCAAACTGACTATCGCGCCGACGCCGATCGGCAACATGGACGACGTCACCAAGCGGGTCCGTGAGGCTCTGGTCGAGGCCGACTACATCGCCTGTGAAGACACCCGGCGAACGGGCCGCCTGCTTGAGCGCCTCGAGATCCGGCCGAAGCCCCGTCTGGTCTCCAACCACGAAGGAAACGAGCAGTCCCGGGCGACCGAGCTGGTCAAACGGATCGAACGCGGCGAAAGAATCACCCTGGTTTCCGATGCGGGCATGCCGGCGATCTCCGACCCCGGATATCGCCTGATCCGGGCCTGTATCGACCGAGGCCTGGAAGTGGTCGTGCTGCCCGGTCCTTCGGTGATCCCGGTGGCCCTGGTCGCCTCCGGCCTGCCGACCGACCGATGGCGGTTCGAAGGATTCCTGCCGAAGCGCTCGGGGGAGATGGAGCGGGTGCTCAACTCGACCGAGACCGTGATTGCCTTTGAGTCGCCACGCCGCATCTCCAAATCACTGGCCGCCCTGGCCGCGATCGCGCCCGAGCGCCAGGCAGCCGTCTGTCGTGAGATGACCAAGCTCCACGAAGAGGTGTCCCGCGGCACGCTCTCCGAGCTTGCCCTCCGTTACAAAGGGGAAGTGAAAGGCGAGATCGTCCTGGTTGTTGGCCCCGCCGAGGCGGCCGGCCACGGGCAGGACATCGCTTTCGCAGTCGAGGCCCTGAAGCGCCTGGTCCAGTCTGGTGCCCGCCCTCGTGCAGCTGCCACCGTGGTCGCCACTCTGACCGACACCCGCGCCAACGATCTCTACAAGGCCCTCACCGGCCGTGAGCCGAGGCGATGAGCAGCAGTGCCGGCGCGAAGGTTGCCTACGTAACCTCGGAGCCTCAACTTCCGCAATGGGAGGACGACCAGCTCTCGGCCGAAGTTCTGGCCGACCGGGAGATCAAGGTGGAATTCGTTCCCTGGGACGATCCTCACGCGGACTGGAACGAGTTCGATCTGGCCGTGGTGCGTTCCCCCTGGGACTACGCCGACAGACTCGAGGAATTCCTCGCCTGGGCCGATTCGGTGGGTCCGGAAAAGCTCCGGAACACCCCTGAAGTACTGCGTTGGAATACCGACAAGCGGTACCTGGCGGAGCTCGATGGCAGTGGATTGCCGGTGCCACCGACGGTCCTGATCGTGCCACACGGACCAGTTCCCGACCTTGGCGGCAGGGTCGTGGTCAAGCCGGTCACCGGGGCTGGCGCGCGGGACACGGGCACCTTCAGCGACGAGTCGAGGGACGGCGCCCTCGAACTGCTGGCTCGGCTCGGTGACCAGGACGAAGTCGCGATGATCCAGCAGTACATCGACGAGATCGACGAAGTCGGAGAGACAGCGGTGCTCTTTTTCGGCGGTCGTTTTGCTTACGCCCTCAGGAAGCAGCCGTTCCTCCCGGGAGTAGGGGTGGCCACGCCGAAGCCCGGAACCCAGGTGGCCGCGGCGATGTTCGAAGAAGACCTGGTCACCCTGACCGAAGCCACCGAAGAGGAGATCGACCTCGGCTTGAAGACCCTCGGCTGGCTTTCGAACCGCTTTCACCACATGCCGCTTTACGCCCGGATCGACATGGTCTCAACCCGGCGGGGACCGGTGCTGATGGAAGTCGAGCTCGCCGAACCCAGCCTGTACCTGTCGCAGACCACATCGCTCGATGTTCCCGGGGCCGTACTGTTCGCTGAAGCGGTCATACGCGAACTCGAATGAGCTATTACATAACCACCCCGATCTACTACTCGAACGGCGAGCCCCATCTGGGCCACGCCTATTCGACCATGGCCGCGGACATCCTCGCCCGGCACATGCGCCAGCGCGGGGAAGACGTCTTCATGCTCACCGGCACCGACGAGCACGGCGAGCCGATCGCCCAGGCTGCCGAAGCCGAAGGAATATCGCCGCAGGAACTGGTTGATCGGAACGCACCGAAGTTCGAGGACCTGGTGAACCGGGTCGACTCGACCCATGACTTCTTCATCCGGACGACCGACCTGGGCCACATCGAGCGGGTGCAGGAACTGGTCAGGCGGGTCAAGGACAATGGCTTCGTCTACGAAGGCACGTACGAGGGCTGGTACTGCCCCCGCTGCGCCGATTTCAAGAACGAGAACGAGATCGGACCCGGCGACACCTGCCTGATTCACGAGATCCCGCTGCTCCGCGAGAAGGAAGAGAACTGGTTCTTCAAGCTCTCGGCGTTCCAGGGGAAGCTCGAGGAGCTCTACGAGTCGAATCCCGGGATGGTCATGCCCGACTTCCGCCGGAACGAAGCCCTGTCTTTCATCCGTGGCGGCCTGCGCGACGTCTCTCTTTCCCGCTCCCAGCTGAGCTGGGGGGTGCCGCTCCCCTGGGATTCCGACCAGGTCATGTACGTCTGGTTCGACGCGCTCAGCAACTATTACTCGGCCCTCGGATACGCCCGCGAGGGCGAGGACCTGACCGATCGATTCTGGCCCGCCAGCTGGCACATCCTGGCCAAGGACATCCTCAAGTTCCACGCGGTCTACTGGCCGGCCTTCCTGATGGCTGCGGGACTGGAGCCGCCGCAGCGCATGTTCATCCACGGCTACCTGCTGATGGGCGAAAAGAAGATGTCGAAGTCACTCGGCAACGTGCTTGATCCTTTCGAGGTGATCGAAAAGTTCGGTGCCGATGCACTGCGCTTCTACCTCTTCCGCGAGGTCAGCTTCGGACAGGACGGTTCGATCTCCACCGAGGGGTTCGAGAACCGCTACGAATCCGAGCTGGCAAATGACTTCGGCAACCTCGCTTCCCGAACCCTGGCGATGGTTGCCCGGTACCGCGACGGCCTGGTCCCGGAGACCGAGGCCGACCCACTGCTGGTCGCTGACTTCGAAGGCATAACCGGCCGGGTCTCGGCCCTGCTCGACGAAGCCCAGATCAGCCAGGCCCTGGAGGAGATCTGGGTGCTGGTGCGTCGCCTCAACCGTTACGTCGAAGAAAGCCAGCCATGGGTGCTGGCCAAAGAAGAAGGCGATGCCAAGCGCCTTGACCAGGTGCTCTACAGCCTGGTCGAAGGCCTGCGGGTTCTCGTCCTGCTGCTCCATCCGTACCTGCCCAATTCGACCGAAGTCCTGGCAGAAGCGCTCAGCCAGCCGGGACTTGAACTGGCCGACTTCGGTTCCCGCCCGGGTGGCCAGACCGTCGAGAAGATCGAACCCCTCTTCCCGAAGCTCTGATGCGCGTTAGGATCAACCACTGATCTTTCAACGACAGGGGAAACTGTGAGACGACTTTTCGTATCGACAATCGTGGTCCTTGTTGCCGGATCGGCGTTCTCTGGCACCGCGGGTTCGGCTGGCATCGTTGACGCTCCGAAGCCGCTCAAGGTGAGGATCACGACCCAGGATGGAAACAAGAAACTCAAAGTCAAGAAGAAGCAGCTCTTCCTGATGAGCTGCAATGTCGGATGCTCGACGAGCGTTAGGGTGACGCTGATCGTGCCGCTCGCGAAGTCGGTAAGCACACTCAACTTCGTAAAGCCAGATGGCGGCATCTACGGGGTCAGGTACACGCTCAACCGGCCGACCCTGAACTACCTGAAGGAGACTTACAAACGCTCGAAGCTGAAGCTTCGCGTCTCGGCCAAGGACCTCAGCACGGGCAAACGCGTGATTGAGAAGCGTTCCTACAGGTTCTACCGATAGTCGCTGAACGTGGTTGACACCCACTCCCATGTAACGAGGTGTCAGGAAAGCGCTGAGGAGATTCTTGGTCAGGCCTCCGAAGCCGGCCTGACCAGGATCCTCACGGTCGGACTCGACGAGGCCGGCAACCGGGAGCAGATCGCCCTGGCTGAATCCTCGGAGATGGTCTATGCCGCGGTTGGCAGGCACCCGAACGATGCCGACGGTTTCGACGACGTGGCTGCCGTCGACATCGAGTCACTGGCCGCCCACGACAAGGTTGTCGCCATCGGAGAGACCGGGCTCGACTTCTACCGGAACACCGCCCAGCCGGAAAACCAGCGGCTCGCTTTTGCGGCGCAGATTGAAATCGCGTCGAGGATGGACCTGCCGATCGTGATCCACGTTCGTGACCAGCAAGGCAGGGATGACGCCGTATCCGAGGCATTCACGATGCTCGACGCCGCCGTCGACGGCCTTGAAGTGATCCTCCACTGCTTCTCCGCGCCCGCCTGGGCCGGTCGGGCTGTCGATCGCGGTTGGTACTGTTCCTTCGCCGGCAACGTGACTTACCCGGCGAACGAAGACCTGAGGGCTGCCGCGACCGAGGTTCCGGATGAGCTGATCCTCTGCGAGACCGACGCGCCCTACCTGACTCCGCAGTCCCGGCGTCGGCACCGGAACCAGCCGGCTTTCGTGGTCGATACCGCCGAACTCCTCGCCGAGATCCGTGGTGTGAGCATCGAGGAGTTCGACCGGACGGTCACCACCAACTCGCAGCGCGTCTTCGGTTGGTGAGACTGGGCCAGAACTTCCTGGCCGATCCCAACCTGCTCGACGCAATCGTCCAGGACTCCGGCGTCGGTAGTGAGGACCACGTCCTGGAGGTCGGGGTCGGGGAAGGGGTACTGACCGAACGCCTCGCTGCCGCTTGCGCCGGGGTTCAGGTGATCGAACTCGATCGCGGCCTCGCACCACTGCTCTGGCGGGTCGAACAGCTGGAGAACGTGCGGATCATCTGGGCCGACGCGGTCAAGTACGACTTCGGCCTGCTCGAACCGCCGCCGACCGCAATGGTCGCGAACCTGCCGTATTCGGTGGCCACGCCGGTGATCATGAGGTCGATCTTCGAGCTGCCTTCGATCAGGACCTGGTCCGTGATGGTCCAGAAGGAGATCGCCGACCGCCTTCGTGCTGAACCCGGATCAAAGACTTATGGGGGGCCGTCGGTACTCGTCCAGCTGGCGGGTGATGTGAAGCTGGTTCGAAAGGTCAGCCGGACTGTCTTCCGGCCCCAGCCTCGAGTCGACTCGGCGATCATCTCGATCGTGCGAAAAGGTCCGGGCCCCGATGAGCGGATACGGACGCTGGTGCGGGCAGCGTTCAGCCACCGGCGAAAGACGATGCCACGATCAATGGAGATGGCGATCCCGGGCACCTTCGATCCGGCCCGAAAGGCACTCGAAGAGATCGGGCTTGATCCCGGCATTCGTGCAGAAGCTGTTTCACCAGAGCAGTTCGAGGCTTTTTCGGGGATGATCGACCTTCCCGACTTGCCCTGAACAGCCTGATGACACCGACCATCCTCCGCGCCCCAGCCAAGCTGAATCTCTGCCTCTACCTCGGTCCCATGAGGGTGGACGGTCTGCACGAGCTGGCTTCGATCTTCGAGCCGCTCTCCCTGGGGGACAACCTCACAGTGAACGAGGGCGATTCGGATGAAGTCATCTGTCCCGAGGTGACCGGTGAAAACCTTGCTGCGGCTGCGCTTCGCCTGCTGCGCTCCGAGGGCTGGGAGAACCCGCCGCTCCGGATCGAGATCGAGAAGTCGATCCCGGTTCAGGCAGGACTGGGGGGAGGAAGCGCCGATGCTGCCGCCGTGCTGCGCATGGCCGTTGGAGAAGTCGACGACCTGGCCGGACTGGCGATCCTCCTGGGGGCTGACGTGCCTTCGCAGATCGATCCGGTGCCCTGCCTGGTCGAAGGTGTGGGGCAGAAGCTGACGTCGCTGCCGGAACCGGCCGAGCACTGGGTCGTGCTGCTGCCTTTCGACGAAGGGCTGTCCACGGCCGCCGTGTTCGCCGAGGCGGACCGGATCGGCTCGGGACGAAGCCAGGAAGAGCTCGACGAGATGTCAGGGCGGCTCTGGGCGGTAGCCAGCGGCGGTGTCTCCCCGCTGGCCTACCCGGCGCTCCTGGTGAATGACCTCGAGCCGGCAGCGATCTCGCTCAAGCCGGAGATCGGCAGCTTCAAGCAGCGCCTCGAGGGTGCCGGAGCGGACTTCGTCGGAATGACCGGGACCGGACCGACCGTGTTCGGGATCTTTCCTGACCGGCAGGCCGCCGATGCTGCCGCCGAAGAGCTCGGTCCCGAAGCCGTTGTGTGCCAGGGAGGGGTCGGACTTTGAGGATTCCTGAAACCACCCGCGGCCGGGTGATCGGCATTGCCGGACTCGCCCTCGCCGCGGCGGTCATCTTCTACCTGTACCGGCAGTTCTTCCCGGAGCTCGACCTCCAGGAGATCCTCGACGAGTTCGCCAACGCGCTCGGCGACTGGACATACCTGGTGGTCGGAGCGCTCGCTTTCCTGGAGACGGGCGCTTTCGTTGGCCTGCTGGTCCCCGGCGAGACAGCACTTCTGGTCGGCGGCGCGGTCGCCGGCCAGGGCGTCATCAACGTCTACCTGCTGATCGCGATCGCCTGGATCTGTGCGGTGGCCGGTGACTCGACCAGCTTCTACCTCGGCCACCGGCTCGGCCGCGAGTTCATCATCAAGCACGGGGACCGAGTCGGAATCACCGAAGAGCGTTACAAGCAGGTCGAGGACTACTTCGAGAAGCACGGTGGCAAGACGGTCCTGATTGGCCGGTTCCTCGGACTGGTGCGGGCACTCTCACCGTTTGTCGCCGGCAGTTCCGGCATGAGGTACCGGGCTTTCGTCCCCTACAGCGTGCTCGGAGCGGGCCTTCAGGTGACGCTCCACATCATGGCCGGGTACATCTTTGCCCGGAGCATCGATGCTGCCGCCGAATACGTCGGCCTGGTTGCCCTGATCGTCGGCACGGTGATCGTGGTCAGTGTCATCGGCGTCGTCAGCTTCCGGTTCCTGCGGGTGGCAGGGAACCGTCAGAAGCTGGTCAAAGGAATGGAGGACAACCGGTTCTTCCGACCAACTGTCATTTATGGGCGCCGGCTGCGTCCCCAGTGGGACTGGCTGGTCGACCGCTTGACCCCGGGTGGCGCCTTCGGCCTCGAAATCACGACCCTCCTCGCGATCATTGCCGTTTCGGCCTTCATCGTGGTCGCCTACACCGAGATCATTCTGGGGAATGGCGGACCGACTCCGGGCGACACCAGGGCGTTCGATTTCGCCGACTTCATCCGGACCGACTGGTTGAACGACATTGCCAAGGTGATCACCGACCTCGGATCGACCGCGGTGATCATGGTCCTGGCTGGTACGACAGCTGCCGTGCTGATCCTGAAGCAGAAGTACGCGGAGGTGGCCGTCCTCCTCCTTTCCATGGTGGCGATCTTCTTCGGAGTCGACATCCTCAAGGAGACGGTGGACCGACCTCGCCCAACCGGGGGTCTGGTCAGCTTCACGAACGCCTCCTTCCCGAGTGCTCACGCGGCATATTCGGTCTTCTACGTGTGGCTCGCCGTGACGATCGCGGTACGTCTGCGTCCGGACATGATCCGGAAGACAGCTCTGGTGCTGACGGGCATCGCGATCACGGCCCTGGTTGGACTCAGCCGGGTCTACCTCGGTGTCCACTACGTGAGTGACGTCAATGCCGGCTGGGCGCTCGGTGCCTTCTGCTTCGCATTTTTCGCGGTCACGGCACTGCTGGCGGTCCAGTTGCGCAAGACTTAACCTCGATGGTGCTCGCCCTTACAGAAAATGTGGTGCTCTTCGGCGCCGCGGGAGTTGTCAGCCTGGCTGCATTCGTAGCCCTGGTCATGGTTCCGGCCATGAGTTCATACGGACGCTGGTCGGAGAAACTGGCCGCCGGCTTCCTTTCAATATTCATCCTGGGAACTCTCGTGACGATGGGTGTGCTGGCAGGCATCCTCTACGTGCTCGTTTCCCACGACATCACCGACGTCTTTCCCTGGTCGGGCGGATGAGCCCGGCCACCGCCGCCAAGGCGGCCGCCGGGGCGGCCCGTCTTGCCAGCCCGGTGCTGGCGGGCCGTGGACTCCCCGGGCTTGCCCGCGCCGCGGCTGACGTTCTGGGACTCCCCGTTGCCTTCCTCGACCGCTCGGGCATCGTGCTGGCGGTCGCCGGAGCGACCCAGCAGCAGGAAGGAAAGCTCACCGCCAACGGCAAGACGGTCGAATCGATCGCACTGGTCCTTGGCGACGAAACGGTCGGCGAGGTCCGCTACATGGGCGAGACCGCCGACGGCGAGACACTCGACATCCTGACTGCCCTTGCAGCGCTCGAGGTCGAGCGTGCCCGCTCCGCCGAGTGGGGCAATGAAGGTGCTGTCGCGGACACCGTCTGGGCGATCTTCGGCGGCTCGCTCATCGATCCGGACGAGATCGTTTCCCGCGCCCAGGAAGTAGGTTGCGACATCTCGCGGGGCGGTGGTGTGATTATGGTCCGCGCCCACGCGGGGTCGGCCCAGGACGGCGACTGGCGAGCCCGGGTTCTCGACATGACCGTGCGCACACTCAGGGCGGCCGCTCCGGGGTCGATCGCGGCGATGAGCGAGGTCGAAGAAGGCTCGATGGTCGGCATCATCGTCCCTGCCGCCGACGACGAACGCCTTGTCAAAGTTGAAGAAGCGCTAGACCGCGAACTTCCCCGGTCACTCAGCGGCCTCCACGTGACCATCGCCCGCTCCCGGATCGCGATCGTGCCGAACGAGTTCGAGCGGGCCTCTCGCGAGGCGCACCTGGCACTCAACGTCGGCGAGGCCGAAGGTCGTTCACCGATCGCGTTCGAAGAGACCGGCGCCTATCGGCTGCTTCTCGGAACGAGCGACGAAGAACTCCACAGCTTCTACGCGGAAACGGTCGAGCCACTGGTCGCCTACGACGAGCAGTACGAAACCGACCTGGTAGCGACGGTCGAGGCCTACCTCGACTCCGACGCGAACGTGCCGGCCACGGCCAAGCAGATGTTCACGCACCGTCATACGATCCGGTACCGCCTCGAGCGGATCCGGGATCTGAGCGGACACGATGCCACCGCGACCGAAGGCCGCGAACGGCTCGGCCTCGGAATCAAGGCAATGCGTGTACTCGGGATCGCCTCTCCGAGAGGGCGATCCCGAGAACGCAAACCCTGATTACTTGACCTTGCCGACCCGCTTCACTGTCTTGAAGCCGGCACTCTTGCCGCCGATCAGGACCTTTGCCCGGAGCGATTTCGGTCCGCGCTTGATTCTCTTCTTGCCATTCTTGCGGACTGTCTTGTCCTTGAAGAACTTGCGGGCCTTGCCGGTCAGCTTGAGCCTGATCGTCTTGGTCTGGCCTGGCTTGGCCGTGAGGCTCGTGCCCCTGGCGATCAGCAGTCCCTTGCCCATGGAGCTGTTTTTCGGAGCACCCTTGAACTGGAGGCTCGATTCAGAACATGAGTCATTGCCGACACCGCAGCTGATCTTCGTGGTCAGCGTGGTGCCCTTGACGGTCGCAGCGCCAGCCAGCTTGATCGTTCCGAGGACGATGTCCGGGGTGCAGTTCGGTGGGGTGCCGACCTGACCCTCCGGGCAGACATCCGGGGTGCAGTCAGGCGGAGTGGTGCCAGTGGTTCCTGCCGGACAGGGTGGTTCAACGTCGTTCGCGTAGTCCGCGACCGTGATCCCGCCGATTTCCGAGAATCCCGGGGCGAGCGCCACGTCAGGGCGATCCGGGAGCACCTTCGGTGCTGGTGCAGTCACCAAGCCGCCGAGCGAACCCGGCTCCTCGACCACGGGGATCCGCAGGTCGAGCTTGTCGATGGTCGCGGGCTGCTGGCCGTTCGAGGGCCGGCCGTAGTTGGTCAGGAATCCATTCGCCGGCCCGGCTGCGTCCTTGGGCAGAAGCTCAAGGCGAAGCGTGTGACCTTCTTCGACCTTCCAGCCGTTGGCAAACAGCTGGAATACCTGGAAGCCCGAGTTCTCCGGACGCCACAGGCCCCTGGAAACCAGGGTCTTGGTCGTGCCGTCGGCCGAGACATCCACGAGTCGGGCGGCGAGCTGTGAGTTCGCACCCGCCTGCGTGATTTTCGCGATCACCGTGGGGGCACCCAGCATCGTGTAGCCGCCGGCCGGAGCCGCGGGAACAACGTAGTTTGCCGTACCGGTTTCGCTCGCCCCGTCCGCGGTGGCGCAGGGGTTGCCCGAGGTGAGCGGATTGAAGGTGGCTCCAGTGGCAAGGAGTCCGCCCGTGGCGGAGACTTCCTGGGCACCACCGGGATCGACTACCCGGATCTCACCGGGCGAGATCGAAGCCCAGCTGGAACCGGTGTAAGGACCGTCTGCCGCCGACCCGTTGGGGCAGGTCTGGGTGTAAGCCACGGCATTCGTATTCGGTTCCGAACCGACGTCGTCGAGGTAATAGTCGACCCACTGATTCTCGACCGTGTTCTGGGCAGTGAGGACGCCCGCCTGCTGCTGTCCGCGAGCGTGACCGAAGGATCCGAAGAACAGCTTGATCGGAGAGTTCGGGTACTGGGCGCGGGTCCTGTTGTAATAACGGGTCGCTTCGTTGACCGGGAAAAGGTCGTCGGTGAAGCCCGAGGAGATCACCATCGGCGCCGGGTTTTCACCGGGTCCGTGGGGGATGCCGTAGGACGAATGGTACGTGTTCATTTCGTCAAGCATCGCCTGCGCGGCTTGGTCGCTGTCGTACGGTTCACCGTCGTCGAAGGTTTTCTTCCAGCCGAGAATGTCGGCCGACGGAACGGTACCTATGGGAGCCCTGAATCCCTGTGCGGCAAGACCCTGGACGTAGGATTCTTTCATCACGCCCAGCCGGCCGAAGAAGCCAGAGTCGCGGAGGTAGTCGAGGTTGCTGCCGTTGGGGGCCAGTGCGTAGGCGAGCTCGGTCCACGGGATCACCGGGGACGCCACTGCGATCTCCATCGGGGTTCCGGTGGGGCTCTCCCAGGGCACGAGAGTGCCGTCGGCAAGCATCTTGCGGTCCTTGAGTGCCGCCAGTGACATCGACATGCCGCCGCCGTATGAACCACCGGTGGCGGCGATCCGGTCGGGGATCACGAGATCCTCGTCAACCAGCTGGCCGAGAAATTCCTGCGAGTCGCGAACCTCGTAACGCGTGTCCATCACGCGGACAAAACCGTTCGCACATCCGGTCGGGTCAGCGGCCTTTGAGCCGGCCGACTGGCAGGACTCGTTGAAGCCACGCTGGGTGATCGAGTAAGTGGCGTATCCGCGGTCGAGCCAGGTCTGCACCGACTTGAAGCTGAACTTGGAGCCACCGTATCCATGGAAAACACCGACCGTCGGGTAGGGTCCGGGACCGAAAGCACCTTCATCGGGAAGTCCGACGTTGACATCGAGCGGGACGCCGTCAAAAGTCTTGACAGTCGAGCGGTCCGTCGGCAGGACCGGAGTCGTGACCGCGTTGGTGTTATCCGATCCGCGGATCGTTCCGCACCAGGTCTGTCCGAGGGACGAAGAGACCTGGCCTCCGCCTGTACCCTCATCGGTAACGACTCCGCATTGCAGGTCGCCGTCAAGGACGCTGGCCGGGGGTGCGGCAATCGCACCTGGAACAAAGATCAGTGCCGCCGCTGTGGCGATCAATACTGCAAGCTTGCGCATTAAACTCTCCGTCTCTCCTGTTTTCCAAATACGCCCGGGAAGTACCTGCCACCCCAGCCGGACCACTCTATAGAACGCGGTGGAACGTGACAAGTTTCGGTCCGGAGCCGCCGGTGTCAGTCACCTCGCCGCGGGTGATCTGGCCGTCGGCGACCGTCGCCCGCGTCGCCACAGTTGCTCCGCCCGTGAATCCGGCCGTCAACTCCGGGGGAAGGACTCGAACCTTCATTACCGGGACCAAAACCCGGTGGGTTAGCCGGTTACCCCACCCCGGAACGGATCCGGAACTCTATCTGGACGGCAGCGTTCAGACCCGCGGGGGTGAAGTCACCCGCCACCGACGCGGCTAGAGTGTGGGGCATGGAATCCCAGAGTGAAGTAAACGCCGAGGTGTCAGCCAGCAGTGGCCTGTTCAAGGGGGTCGGCATAACGCTGATCATCCTCGGGGCTGTCGCCATTCTGTTTCCCCTTTTCGCGTCACTTGCAGTCGTCAAGTTCGCCGGCTGGATCCTGGTGATTGCCGCCTTCTTCATCTTCGGATCGGCCTTCATGGTCCGAGACGTCGGCGGGACGATAGTTCGCATCCTCTGGGCACTCGTCGCCCTGATCGCCGGCATCATCCTGCTTACCAATACCGACGGCAGCGTCGAGTTCCTGACCGCGGTCCTCGCGATCTACTTCATCTTCATGGGACTGGTCAAGCTGACCGTCGCTGTCGTCCGGCGCGGTGAGCGGGGCGCGGGCTGGATCGCCGTCAACGGCATCCTGTCGCTGATCATCGGACTGATCATCATCGCCGACCTCGACAACACCAAGGACTGGGCGATCGGTCTGCTCCTCGGGATCGACTTCATCTTCGCCGGCTTCATGCTGCTCACCATCGGTTCGAGCATGAAGCAGCTGGATCAGGATTCCTGACGCAAGGGGTAACGCTTGACCGGTAGTTCCACCACCGCATTGATCATGGCCGCGGGTGAAGGAACGCGCATGCGTTCTTCCCTGCCCAAGGTCCTTCACCCGGTCTGTGGCCGGGTGATGATCGCCTGGCCGGTGATCGCCGCCCGCGAAGCCGGCGTGGGCCGGGTGGCAGTGATCGTATCCCCGAACCGGGACCTCGGTGACTCACTTCCTGACGACGTTGAAACCGTTATCCAGGAGAAGTCAGACGGGACTGGCGGCGCCGTCCGTGCCGCAATCGGGATCGTGCGGGAATCGGAAGATGTGCTGGTGCTCTCCGGTGACGTACCGCTTGTTTCAGCGACCGTGATCTCGGAGCTGCTCGCCGCCCATCGCGACACACAGGCGTCGGCGACGGTAATGACCGCCATCCTCGAGGACCCCGGCGCCTACGGCCGTGTTATCCGTGACAGCGACGGCGCGGTCGAGAAGATCGTCGAGGCCAAAGAGGCCGGCGACGCAACCGAGGCCGAACTCCAGATCAAGGAGATCAACTCCGGCACTTACGTCTTTTCCGGTGAGTCGCTTGCGATCGCGCTCGATCAGGTCAGCAGCGACAACGCCCAGGGCGAGTACTACCTGCCCGACGTGCTCGCGATCATGCGGGAGCGTGGCGAAAGGGTCTCGGCCTACATCGCCGAGGACACAGCGGTCAACCTGGGGATCAACAACAAGGTCGACCTGGCCACGGTGGAGACCGAAGCCCGGAAGCGCATCCTCGAAGGTCACATGCGGGCCGGGGTCACGATCGTCGATCCGGCCACGACCTGGATCGATGCCGATGTCTCGATCGGTGCGGATACCCGGATCGAACCCGGAACTTCCTTACGGGGGGCAACCGAGATCGGAGCCGAGACGGTTATCGGACCGCATTCGACCATCATCGATTCCGGAATCGGCGATCGCAGCCGGATCCTCCATTCGCATCTCGTCCTTTGCGAAGTGATGGAGGACTGCCAGGTCGGGCCTTTCGCATACCTGCGTCCGGGTGCCCGGCTGGAAGACGGTTCCAAGGCGGGGACCTTCGTCGAGATCAAGAACTCGGTGATCGGAGCCGGCGCCAAGGTGCCTCACCTGTCCTACATCGGCGACGCCGACATCGGTGAAGGCGCCAATCTCGGCGCCGGAACGATCACCGCGAACTACGACGGAATCCGTAAACACCGGACAGTTGTCGGACCCGGCGCGCGGGTGGGAGTTGACACGATGCTGGTCGCACCGGTAGAGATCGGTTCTGACGCTTACACTGGCGCCGGAGCCGTAATCAGAGAGAATGTGCCCCCGAGGTCACTTGCCGTGAGCCGCGGGGACCAGAAGACGATCGAAGAATACGCCGAACGTCGCAAGGCGCGTGAGGCAGAACAGGAACATGATTCGTGAGCATCATCGAGCCGACAGCCGCTGTCTCGACCACGATTCCGCACGACTATTCAAAGCGGGCGATGGTCTTTGGCGGACGCAGTTCCCAGGATCTGGCGGCGAAGATCGCAGCCAAGCTGTCGCTGAGCCTCGGTGACGTCACCCTCAAGACTTTCTCCGACGGAGAGATTTACGGGCGCTACGAAGAATCGATCCGCGGCGCCGACGTCTTCCTGGTCCAGTCCACCTGTGCCAACGAAGAAACCGGTATGACCCCGAACGATGCCCTGATGGAACTGATGATCATGGCCGATGCCGCCCAGGGTGCATCCGCCCACCGGATCATCGCTGTCATGCCGTGGTTCGGTTACGCAAGACAGGACAAGAAGTCAGCCCCGCGTGAGCCGATCACCGCCCGGGTTGTTGCCCGGGCGCTGGAATCGGTCGGCATCGACCGGGTCCTGACCATGGACCTTCATGCCGGCCAGATCCAGGGCTTCTTCACGAACCCGGTCGACCACATGACCGCGATGCCGATGCTCACCCAATGGTTCACCGACCAGTACAGCGCCGAGGACCTCGTCGTTGTCTCGCCGGACGCCGGCCGGGCAAAGGCTGCCAGGAACTTCGCCCGGAAGATCGGTACCGAGTGGGCGATCATGGAGAAAGAACGGCCCGCCCAGCAGGTCGCCGAGATCGGCTACGTGGTCGGTGACGTCAAGGACAAGATCGCGATCATCTCCGACGACATGATCGATACGGCCGGCACGCTCTGCGCGGCGGCCCGTACGGTGCTGGACGAAGGCGCATCGAGCGTGATCGCCTGTGCCACCCACGGAGTCTTTTCCGGCCCCGCTTTCGAGCGCCTTCCTTACGAGAAGTCGGGCCTCGAGAAGATCGTCGTCACCGACACGATCCCCCTGCGACAGGGGGCCCCGGACAACATCACGGTCCTGTCGACTGCCGGAACCCTGGCCGACTCGATCCGCAGAATCTTCACCGATGATTCTGTCTCCGAGATCTTCGCCGGGGAAAACCAGCTGTTCTGAACAAGGAATCCAAGTCGACTTCGCTCACTAGAAGTCAAGAATGGTTTCGCTGTGCGGCTTGGATTGCGAGTACGCCGGATTCCGGGAATTAGTCTGTTGCCTGACGCGGCAAATAACGGGCTGTAAGTTCCTCTGATGGCTTTTACCCGGATCGGCCACAAAGGGGCTGACAAGCTCGTTCCCGGCAACACCGTCGCTTCTTTCCAGAAGGCGGTCGAGGTTGGCGTTGATGTCATCGAGCTCGATGTGCTGTGGCTGGAGAGCGGCCATCCTGACCTGCCGCCGGAGCAGCGCACGCCGCTGGTTGTCGCCCACGACTGGCACGCGGCTGCGGCCAAGGACGAGTTGACCCTCTTCGACGCGCTCGAGGCGTTCACCCGCCCGCCGCTTGACAAGGTGATCGTCAACCTCGACATCAAGCTGCCCGGGCGTGAGGACGAGATCGTCGAAGCGGCTCGCGGCCACGGCATCTCCGACCGGATACAGATCTCGACCATGGAGGTCTCGACGGTCAAGCGGATCGGGGAGCTGGCTCCGGAGATCAGCCTCGGCTGGACCGTCCCCAGAGTCACCCGCGACTGGCTCTCGAAGCCATTCTGGATGAAGCCGGCGCTACTGGCCGGACTCGCCTCGGTGCGCCGCCGAATGCCGAAGCTCGTGGCTAAGGGAATCCCCGAACTCGGCGTGGAGATCGACGCAATCTGGGCCTTCTACGGGGTCGTGACGCCGGCCCTGGTCAAGGTGACGAAGGATGCCGGCGTGAGGCTGAACGTCTGGACGATCGACGACCGCGAGACGATCGAGAGGATGCTGGCCCTCGGAGCAGACGGAATCTGCTCCAACGACCCGAGGCTGTTCCTGCCTAGATAGTTGTGGACGACGTCGAAGGCATGCCGGGTCCGCTGCCGAGCTTGCCTTTGGTGCGCACTGCACTCTGCATCTCTTCGGCGGTGAATCCACCGACCGCCTCCTTGGTCGAGATGTAGCGATAGAGCGCGACGCCAAAGATCGTCGAGAGCGCCTGCTGGATCAGGGCGGCGATGATCAGGATCACGACGCCCAGGGCGATCAGGGCACCACCTCCGACCCCGCTAGAGGCAAAGACGACGACGCCGACGACGATGAAGACTATTGCCGGCAGGATGCCGATCAGGAAGACAGCTCCGCCGATGGCGATGGTTCCGGTGATCTGTTCACCCCAGCCGCTCTTGACCAGACTTCCGCAGCGTTTGAGGGTGGCGATCGGGCCGGTGCCCTCCATCGCAATCACCGGGACCGCGAGGAAAGAAATCACACCCCAGGCAGCTCCCGCGAGACCACCGACGATTGCTCCGGCGATACCGAAGCGCTCCTGGATCGCGCGGATGATGCCCATCACGACTGTCGCCACGAAGGCCCAGCCGGCGATTGCCGACATCCTCGAACTGGCCAGCCCCATGCCGTCCTTGAACTCGACTTCTTCGTCGTGCATGCGGCGATCGGCGTTGTGGGCCAGCGCCACCGCGAAGTAGTAGATGACGAACGACGACAGATATGCGCCGATCGCGATCAGGACTACTCCGGGGATCGCCTGGTCTGACTCGAACAGGTAGAGGCCGGGTCCGATCAGCACGATCGCGATCAGCAGGGCGAACACACCGCCGACGATCGGAAACTTGATCAGGCCGGGCTCACCCTTGAGGATCGCCCAACTCTTCTTGGTCAGCTGCCAGCCACTCTTGATCCGTTTGAACATGGGTTGATTCTACTCCCGAGGGGCGGCTATGCCTGGAACCTGCTCGACTCCGCGGGACTCGAAGTACTCCCATTCCAGCTTGCCGAGTTCGGTTGTTGCCGGGTCGGCGTAGACCCATTCGCGCATGATCCGGTACCAGTTGCGTTTTGCCCGCAGCTGGCCCAGCACCGCGAAAACACCGATCTCCATGCGCCGGCCCATCAATTCGTCGGCCGGAATCGATTCCCGCCGCATCAGGTCGAAGTACTCGGACCGGGGATCGTGTGTCACTTCGATCATTTTCATGACGAGGGTCGGGTTGATCTCGATCTCGTCGTCCTCCATGTACCAGCCGCCGATCGCCTTGACGTGGTTCATCAGGTGCTCGGCGTCCAGCTTCGAAGGCTTCTTGATGAAGCCGAGTTCGTGGAGCGCGTCACGCAGGCCTTCGGGATCGTCCCGGACGGCGGCATCAACGGCCCGCTGCTCGAGCTCGATCTGCTCGCGGTCGAGCTTCTTGGTCATGCCGAAGTCGAGGAAAGCAACCCGGCCGTCATCCATGAGGATGTAGTTGCCGGGGTGGGGGTCGGCGTTGAAGTGCTGCAGGTGGTAGATCGAGCCGAAGCTTCCGCGGAAGATGATCTCGCCGAAACGGCTCTTCTCGTCCTGCGGAAGCTCCTTGATCCCTTCGAACCCCATGCCTTCGACGAATTCGGTGACCAACACCCGGCGGCGGGAGAGGCGGGTGATTACGTCGGGAACGAAGATGAACGGATGGCCGCGGTAGGCCCGGGCGAATGAACGCTGGTTCTGGGCTTCGTACTCGTAGTCGAGCTCTTCCAGAACCCGCTCCCGAAGCTCCTTGACGACTTCCTTGGCATCGAGGCCGGGGGCCAGGGCCCGAGCCAGGTGGACCAGCATGCCGGCGTTCTTGAGGTCGGACTCGAGCGCCTCGGCGACTCCCGGGTACTGGATCTTGACCGCGACCTTGCGGCCGTCGAGCAGCTCGGCCCGGTGGACCTGCCCGATCGAAGCAGCCGCGACAGCTTCCTCTTCGATCGAAGCGAACATCGAATCGAGCGGTTCCCCGTCGTATTCCTCCTCGAGCACCTTGACCACTTCGTCCCAGGGCATGGAGGGGGCGTCGGTTCGCAACTTGGCCAGCTGCTCCTGATACGTCTCGCGGTACTCCTCGGGAATGAATTCGGTGTCGATGAACGACGCGAACTGGCCGATCTTCATCGCCGCACCTTTCATCTGGCCCAGAGCCTCGACCATCCTGATGGCCGTCTCGGCGTGCCGGTCATCGAGCTTTCCTTGCGCCGAATCACCCTTGCGAACCAGGTTCGAGGCCTTGGTTCCGGCGTACCTCGCACCTTGCCCACCGATCACTGAACCGAGCTTTGCTGACCTGCGGACTCTGCCTTTGGGAATTTTGGAGTCATCCGCCATGCCTTAAGCGTACGGGCTTCTCTATGCTTCCCCGTCCAATGTCTTCGACACGCGCAACTCTCACAGCATCTATCCGCAACGAATTCGGCTCCCGGACTACCCGTCGCCTCCGTCGTGAAGGCAAGGTTCCCGGTGTTGTCTACTCCGAGGGCAGCGAAGCTGTCAGCTTTCAGGTTGAAAGCCGTGACGCAAGGGTCGTCCTGGGTGCGGGCCACGCGCTGTTCGACCTCCAGATCGAAGGATCCGACGCGGTCCCGGTCGTGGTCAAGGAACAGCAGCATCACCCGGTCCGCGGTGACCTGCAGCATCTCGACCTCCAGAAGGTCCGCCTCGACGTCAAGATCCAGGCGGACGTCGCGATCGCCCTCGAAGGCGAAGAGGACGCGCCCGGCAACAAGCAGGGTGGCGTTCTCGAGCACGTAACGCGTGAAGTCACTGTCGAAGCGCTGCCGACCGACATTCCGGACAGCATTCCGCTCGACGTCTCCGAAATGGAGATCAACGACACCCTGACCCTCGAGAACCTGATCGTGCCCGAGAAGCTCGAAGTCATCACCGACCTCGAGCCCACCGAAGTCACCCTGGTCACCCTTTCGCCACCCCGCGTCGAAGAGGAGCCGGAAGAAGTCGAAGTCGATCCGGAACTGGTCGGCGAAGAAGGAGCCGAAGGTGCCGAAGAAGGCGAAGGCGGCGACTCCGACGATGGTGGCGACAGCGGCGATTCCGGCGATTCCGGCGACTCCTCAGAGGACTAAGGAATCCAAGTCGCTTCGCTCAGCAGCATGAAATGTCGGTTTCGCTGTGCGACAGAACAAGGAATCCAAGTCGCTTCGCTCAGCAGCATGAAATGTCGGTTTCGCTGTGCGACTTGGATGGCGTAAACCGGTGGGGGAAGATTCCCCTTACCTTGTAATCGGTCTGGGTAATCCGGGCCGCGAGTACGAGAAGTCCCGGCACAACGTCGGCTTCATGGTGGTTGACGAGCTGATCGACCGCTGGGACCTGGGCAAGTCGAAGGAGAAGTACAAGGGCATGATCTCCGAAGGGCGCGCACGACCCGGCGGCCCCCGGGTCGTGCTGCTCAGGCCACTTACCTTCATGAACGAATCCGGCAAGTCGGCCGGTCCGGTTCTCGGTTCGAAGAAGGTCCCGCTGGAAAAGGTGATCGTCGTCCACGACGAGATCGACCTCGCTTTCGGTGACGTACGGACCCGCCTCGGCGGTGGTCTTGCCGGTCACAACGGCCTGAAGAGCCTCAAGGCCGGATTCGGCAGCTCCGACTTCTGGCGGATCAGGGTCGGAGTGGACCGACCCGACTCGACCGATCCAGAAAGGGTTGCCGGCTACGTACTCGGCCGGTTTTCCGAGCCAAAGGAGCAGGTGGCGGATCTTGTCTCGACCGCGGCAACCGAGACGGAAAAGCTCGTGGAAAAACTGGAGGCCGATCAAGACGGCCCGGAGACGAATGGGCAGGACCCGAGTTGAGCCTGACGACATACGAAGTAGATGACCGGGGCGTGGCCCTGATTCAGCTCGACCGGGCAAAGGTTCTGAACGCAATCAATGTCGAGATGCTCCACGAGCTGAACGGCCACATCGCGGCCGCCCGTGAAGACGACGCGGTGCGCGCGCTGGTTTTCTCCTCGACCGACTACATGGCCTTCTCGGCCGGGGCCGACCTCAAGGAGGAGCTCGACGACGAAGGCAAGATCAACCGGATGCAGCTATTCGCCGATCTCTACGACGGGGTGGTCCAGTTTCCGAAACCGACCATTGCTGCCTGCCACGGTTACACGGTGGGAGGCGGGGCGGAAGTGGCGATCGCCTGCGACATGCGGATCGGCGGTTCCAACCTCCAGATGCGATTTCCCGGAGCCGCGCTCGGTGTTCCGGTCGGCCCGGCCCGCCTGGTCACGCTGTGCGGGCTTTCGGCTGCCAAGTACCTGCTGCTCAGCTCGAACGTGATCAAGGCGGATGAAGCCTTCCGTCTGAACCTCGTCAATCAGGTGTCTCCCGGGGCAGCGACCGAGAACGCCGCCCTCGAACTCGGGGCCAGGATCGCTGCCTACGACCCCGAATCGGTGGCCCGGATCAAGGCGTTGCTCCACAAGTGGGACGACATCGAAGGCCGGTCCGCGGACGAAGGACGCGGACAGGTCGAAGCCCAGCGGGACGGAACAGCCCTGAAGTAGCCACGGACTGGCAGTGAAATTGGTCGCTCAGCGACCAATTTCACTGCCAGTCCTGCTTTGGACTACCTGGATCAATATTCTCGAAGGTCGACTGTCCTTACGACCTGCAATTGACCTTCTCCTTGAAGACCCCCGGGTGGAAAGCCTGGCGGGACGGGTTCGTGCGGCTTCTGACGGAGGTGAGACGGTTGAGGTGAAAGTGTCGGCGGCTCTCCGTCCGGCTCTGCTGGCCGGTTTGCTCGAGGATGACCGGGCCCTCGAGGATCGCCCGGCCCTGATCGTCACTCCCGACGACCGCTCGGCCCGCGATCTGGCTCAGTCGCTCCACGCTTACCTCGGGGACCGCAAGGTCCGCTCCTATCCGTCCCGAGGCACCGGATACGCCTCGCAGGTAACCCCGCCGCCGCACCTGATCGGCCTGCGGATCGATGCCCTCGACTCCTTTGGCCGAGACGAACGCACCCCGGCCGTTGTTGTCGCCAGCGCGATCGCCCTGGCCGAGGCCATCCCCGACGCCTCTCTCCGGCCAGCCGGTTTTTCCATCGGAATCGGCGAGGACCACGACCTCGGGACCATCGCCGGTGACCTTGCCGCGGCCGGCTACGAGCGGGTCGACCAGGTCACCGGGCGCGGCCAGTTCGCGATCCGCGGTGGCATCCTCGACGTCTTCGCCGCGACCGAGGACCGGGCCGCCCGGGTCGAGTTCTTCGGCGACGAAATCGATTCGATGCGCTGGTTCTCGACTTTCACCCAGCGTTCCCTCGGTGACGCCGAGATCCTCGACCTCGCCCCGGCGGCCGAGCTGGACGTCGAGCACCGCGAATTGGCCGAGTTGGCGATTGCCGGTGCGCTCGAAGACGGCACCCAGCCCGATCTGGCCGAGGTCCTGCCGATCGACCGGTTCCGGGCGCCGCTTGACCTGATCCCCGAGTCGGCCGTGGTGATACTCGCTGCCGAAGAGGAGATCGAACCGGCTTTGAAGGACCACTGGGAAGACGCAGTAACCGCGATGCATGCCGACGATGCCCAGCACCTCTACGAAGACGTTGCCAGGCCACTGGCCGAGCGCGCGGCGGTTGTCTTCTCGCGCCCGGTCGACGGCGCGGGTGAGAACTCCGACGACCCGCCACTGCGGGCAACCCTGGCCGAGACCCCGGCTCGCAACATGAAAGAAGCCGAAGCCGAACTCCAGAAGCTGGTGACTTCCGGCTACCGCACGGTCGTGGCTTTCGACTCCCGGGGAGAAGCCGAGCGGACCAGGTAC
>JBPPMT010000028.1:0-2167 GCA_051306195.1 Solirubrobacterales bacterium | reverse complement strand
GTAGGGGTCGGACCGGAGCGCCCTGCCGTCTTGCGATCGGTGGGTTTCTCCGGCCCGCCCTCCGAACCGGACGTGCGACTTCGATCGCATCCGGCTCTCCACGTGCTCATGCCGCTGGAACGGTTGATCCTTGTGTTTCGCTCGCCCATGGTGTCGGGATCTTCGTGCCTCGGTAGCGGTATCGCTCAACGACAACCGTGTGTGGCCGGAACAGTTCGATCTCGCCGTCACGTATCTCCCAGTCCGGGAGGTAGCGACGCACCAGGGTGCCCATGTTCAGCCCGTCGTGTCGTTTGCGGAGCCAGCCCAGGATTCGTTTGAACACGAACGAATCGAGATAGCTGAAGGTCCGTTTGGACACGCCATGGCGGAAGTAGTTGCACCAGCCCCGCAGCACCGGATTCAACCGGCGTAGAAGATCGGCGAGCGTTCGGTGTTGTGCCCTGCGTGTCAGCGTTCGCACCTTGTCCATCACCGAAGCCAACGACTTCTTCGACGGATAGGTATAGATCGCCGTCTTGCCGGTCCGGCTCGGTCTCGGTCGACGCTGGATGCGCCACCCGAGGAAGTCGAACCCCTCATCTATGTGCGACACCTTCGTCTTGGCCTCTGACAGGCGCAACCCCATCGGGGCGAGCACCTCACCAACCTCGTCCCAGAGCGCTTCGGCGTCGGCGCGTTGCCCAGAGATCATGACCACGAAATCGTCCGCGTAGCGGACGAGGCGCATCATGGGAACTCCGGCACGACGACGTCGGGCGCGTGACGATGGTGATCCGAGCGCTTCCCACTTGCGTGCGAAGTGCTCGTCCACGATCGACAGGGCAATGTTGGCCAGAAGCGGCGACAAGATGCCGCCTTGGGGTGTGCCGGTATCGGTCTCACGGCGGATGCCCTCCTCGGAGAGCACCCCGGCCCGCAAGAACGCCATCACCAAACTCAAAACACGCTTGTCTCCAATCCGATCTCGCACCCGGCCCATCAGGGCCGTGTGGTCGATCTCGTCGAAGCATGCTGTGATGTCGGCCTCGAACACCCACTCGTAATTCCGAGTCGGTGAAGCAAGGTGGTGAATCTCAGCGATCGCGTCCTGGGCCCGGCGTTTCGGACGGAAGCCATAAGAACACGGCTTGAAGTCCGCCTCGAAGATCGGCTCCAGCACCAGCTTCAACGAGGCTTGCACGACCCGGTCAGCGACAGTCGGGATTCCCAACTTGCGGACCTTGCCGCCAGCTTTGGGAATCGTCTTCTCCCGCACCCGGTCAGGAACGAACCGGCGGGCCTTGAGATCATCTCTCAACCCGCCGAGCAAGCTCCCCACACCGAACACGACAGAGCGAGGAGTCACTCCATCGACACCGGCAGTGCGTGCACCCTTGTTGCCCCGCACCCGACTCCACGCCACAACGAGGAACGCCGGGTCATACACGAGGTTGAACACATCATCGAAGCAACGACCAGGATCAGCCGTTGCCCATTGGTGCAGCTTCGTTTGCATTGCCAGTACCCGCCGCTCGGCCTCGAAGAGGTCGGGCCACGGAGCGCCGATATTCACCAGCGACCTCCACGCTCAGCAACGATGCTGCGAACACGCTGGACCCCTTCGCCATGTAACCGGCTTTCCCGGTCTCGGACTACTACGGGTCCTCCGCCCCACCCCGACGGCATCAACCGGCAACGGGCCTTCCCGTCACCGGCCAGCAGGCCGCTGGTCGATGTCGGGGCCGTCGGGATAGTTCCCACGTTCACTCGTGAACCGTTCGACAGGGTCGGCGCCCAGCTATGCCCCTGCAACATCGCCACACCTACGCCGCAGGCATTCGGTGTGGCCTCCCAGTCGACGCTCTTGACCGACCAAGGAGTTCCCCGCACAACATCGTTGTTGCGAAGGTGCGCGTTGCTCTCCAGCCCACATCTACCAGATTCGAGCTGGTGGATCGCTTGAGAAGCGTTCAGACACTGGTTCCTCACGTACGCCTTTCTGTCTTGCTTGCCGGACCCGGACCATCTGATAGTTCTGACCCGTCCCGGCGTCGTCAGGGCGGCTTTCCGCCCTCCCCCACGTTCCCGGGGTCAGGCTGCCCTCAGCTTCAACCGGTCTGCTGCGACAGACCAGCGGTGGTGTCCTTTCATCACCACACGGTTCCCGAGCGCCTCGTGGCGCACG
>JBPPMT010000012.1:0-6706 GCA_051306195.1 Solirubrobacterales bacterium | reverse complement strand
TGGCAGATGGACATCGTCGGCGGCGTCCGCCTCGTCGATGGCACCGAGGCGAAGATCGTCTCGGGCATCGATGACCACTCCCGGTTCGTGATCTCGGCTCGAGTCGTAGCCCGGGCCACGGCCCAGCCGGTCTGCGACGCACTCAGCTTCGCCATGCGCTCTCACGGCGTCCCGGAGCAGATCCTGACCGACAACGGCAAGGTCTTCACCGCCCGCTTCGGCCCTGGTCCGGGGCCTGTTCTGTTCGATCGGATCTGCGTCGAGAACGACATCAAGCACCTCCTCACGGCGCCTCGGTCGCCGACCACGACGGGCAAGATCGAGCGCTGGCACAAGACGCTGCGCCGTGAGTTCCTCACCGGCAAGGTCTTCGACGATCTCGACGACGCGCAGGCCCAGCTCGACGCGTGGGTCTGGACCTACAACCACGACCGACCCCATCAGTCCCTCGGAGGTCGGCGGCCGATCGACCGGTTCCGCCTCGCCGCCCCGGCGCCCCAACCAGTCCCCGAGACCACCGCCGATATCGCTCCGGCAGGGCCGACGCGGAAGGTGACCTCCAAAGGCGTGGTCTCATTCGCCGGGGCGCTCTACAAGGCCGGCCGATGGTTGAGCGGTGAGAGCGTCGAGGTCGTCTGCGACCGCGGTCTGGTCCAGCTGTTCCACCGCGGGACGCTGATCGCCACCCACGCCCAACGCCACCCGGCGACCAAGCAGACCGCCGCAGAACAACGAGGACGACGACCGGCACCGGCGAAGGCGACCCGGACCGCGACGACGGCGTCGGTGACGCGCAAGGTCGACACCTCCGGGAGCGTCTGCTTCGCCGGGTCCTGCTACCGGGTCGGCAACGCGTTCAAGCGTCGTCAGGTCCAAGTCGCCGTCGTCGGCGACACCGTCGAGATCAGCATCGGCGAACAGCTCATCCGCACCCACCCCGCCAAGCACGACCGCACCCGCGAGCACGGCGCACTGGCCAACCCCGGCGGACGCCCCAACCGCACCAACGCCGCCTAACCCAACCGAAGGTGTCGCACACCTACCGGGGCCGATCTGTCGCACGGGTACCGGGGCTTGACATGGCGAGCGAAGGCTGCGGGCGCAGGCGAATCCCGCAAGATCAACCCCGCTTGGCCCACTCCAACCGGAACACACTCACCGGGCCTCTTGCAGAACACCGGTAGCGGACCTCAAACCTGGCGCCGCCGGGCCCGGCCAGCGCGTGCCCCGATGTTCTGCCCGATCCGATCCAGGTCGGGCCCCACGGAGGCCTGCGCGCCGCCCTCAGACCTGGCCGCGCCGACCGATGGCCAAGCCCCATCGGTAAAGCTCTGGAACCCGCACGAGGTTCGGTTCCTTCTTCGTGTCTACGCGCAGAAGACCAACCTCTTGGCCGAGCTCCACCAGTTCAGTAGGGGTGCCCTCTAGCGCTTCCGGCGGAAAGGGCGTCTTTGGGATGGATCTCAGCAACTCCAATAGCGGCGAGAGCTCCGGAAACTCGTCACTCTCTAGTGCGTCCACCGCCTCGTACGACACGGTATTTGCGAGAGCATCTGACAGCGCGCGAGGACGGACGAGGGACGTGCCGTACAACTGACCGCGCGAAGTGAAGTCAAGTTCGAGTTGCACAGCGTTCTTCAGGAGCAAATGAAGGTTCCTGGGGGTGCGGTCGCCGTTCGCATCGGCCAAGCGGGTGTAAACCCAGTTGCGAGTGAAGGCTGTATCCCCGCCTGCCATACGCTCGCTCGTGAAGCGATGCCAAGCGGCCACTACAGCTGAGTCTGGCCATTCCTCCAAAGGAGTGCGGTTCCCCACGAGCGCCTCAAGCACCGATCCTGCGCCTTGGAGATGTCGACGCATGGGCTCCGAGCCCAGCAGTTGCTTGAGACCAACGGATAGAAAGTCGTACTGGCTGCTCCAGCGAAGATCGACCTGACGAGAACGCAAGTGGCTTTTGTTCGTCGTCTTTGCGGACCGGTACAAGTCATGTCGCAAGAGGACCTTTAGCCGTACTCGCTTAACCGCCCAGTTCACAGCTACGTCAAGCAGCCCCGATACAGCGTTCATCCGCCGTCGGCGGCCCTCCCCGTCAGAACCAAACTGGCTATCGAGGCCATCGAAGAGCACAGTCACCGGTCCAGACCCATCCAGATCGCGAACGAGCCGGTTGCCCTTCCCGCCGAGGTCGTCTCCAGCGGAGGTGAGCGCCGCGAAGTAGTCCTCGGCCGTTGCCTCTTCGTTCAGGGCGTCGGTAGCGTCGCTACCAGCGACGACGATCATGGCGATGTGCCAATTCCAGAATGCCCCCCATGAGAGCCGTTGAGCTTCAAGATGACGCTCGATTAGGAGGAACTGATGGGGCGAAAGCCACTGCCGTGCCGGGCCTCCTCCCTCGAAACGAGGTGGGCTCAGGCCAATCTTGGTATTTTCCTCTTGCGCGGCCTTGTTGAAGACAGTTGATTTGCCCGTTCCCTTACGGCCCGTGATTAGGGTTGTAGAGGGGCTCAAGGCTCGTCGCACATCGTCGGTGGTGAGGAAGATCGATTCGAGCTCCTCTCGAGAGAGTTCTTCCCCTGCCACATTCCCGAACTGAAGGCTTGCCAGAACACTCGGCTTGTCTACGGGGGCTGAGGCCGCAAGCCCCTCGGGTGCTACTGACTCTGAGCTGCCCGCAAGCCAATCGGCGATTCTCGCGTAGGGAAGAAGCGAGACTCGATGGCTGTCGACCTGGTCGCTTACGGCAACGGCCTCACTGTACGGGATAGAAGTGAGCTGGTCCTCAGGCAGCACTTGGTCGAGGCCGGCACTGTCCCGTGCGCCATTCAGAGGTTCGATCCAATCGGTAACCCATTCAGCAGCGCGCGCCTCGTGGGCCTCTCCAGCCTCACCCGCTGCGAGCGGTGAAATAACAAAGTACGGCCGGGGTGAAGAGTCGAGCCCTGACCGAATGAGGCTCCCGACGATGGCCTCCGTGCCGAGCCGCGCTTGGGGGTGCGGGTACATGCAGATCGCCACCACGTGTGAAAGATCGAAGATGAGCGGCGCTGACACTGCGGACAACCCCGTGCGGGCATCGAGGAGAAGGACGTCGGGAAGCCACGCGTTTTCGGAGACTGCCTGGAGCAATCGATGAAACGGTGTGTCGCTCGGATTCTCCTCATACCAAAGCTCTGGTTGGATTCGGCCAAGACCTACGGCGTAGTCCGCATCGGGGAGCCCCGCAGGTAGCACAAGGAAGGTTGGGGAAACCCCTACGAGGTGCTGGTCTAGGTCCTCCTCCGCCAGAACTGGGTCAGCCACGTCAAGCTGGTTGAGCAAGGGAACCACGCCTGTCCCAGGCAGGACCTGGTCTTCAACGCCCAACAGTGGTGCCAAGCCGGGCGCTTCCAGATCGAGGTCAACCGCAATCACACGCTTGCGGTATGGCCCTTCAGGGTCCGAAAGCAGATGACCGGCAGCGGCGAGTGCCGTAGATCGTCCGACGCCGCCGCGAAGAGAGAAGAACGTAGCAATGAGCGGGCCTTCTATGGATGACTCGGTCCTGAACTTTGGATGTACCTCGCCGAAAGCACCATTGGCGAGCGCGTCGGGCCAGGTCGGTAGACCCGTCTCGGGCGCCAACATCTGCGCACGCAGGTCGCTCTCTTCCTCTGCCTCTTCCGGAGTCAGGAGTTCGAACCAGTGAAGCTGATCGGGGATCTGTCCACCGAAAGCAAGTTCACGCCGAGCGAGTCTCTCTAGACCTTCGAAGCGGGAGGACACCACAAACGCACGGTTCATGAGTCCGACTTGAGCGAAGCCGACCTCTGTGTCCGGCCCCAGTCGGTCCCTGATCTGTCCAATGTAGGCAGGTTCGGTCATCGACGCCTCCTTCGACGGCGACGATTGAGTTCTTGATAGACGCGGGTCGCGAATCGTTGACAAGCCACCAGTTGATCATTCCAGTCAACTGGCAGGTCGAGCTCGTATCGCAGTTCTACGGCACGATTTGTCACGTATTGATGCTCGGCCGGCGTAAGACCTGAAGTTGACATCCTTCCCCTATTGAGTAGCGCAACGATGCTGTGCGTCTTCATCGGGTTTGGATTCTGATGTAACGCGAGGGCCTTCGCTACTGATTCCGCGACGTAGCCATATAGATAGAGCGCGGTGTGGTGCTTCCCGGCGGCCACGAGAGCGTTGGCGTCCTCTCGATATCGGCCGTGCAGAACTAGCCAATCGTCCACGTCCGCTGCGAGGCCCAACCTGTAACCCTCCTCCGGCGGGCTCGATGGCGACCGAGCACCGTTGGTCCAAACTAGGGCTCCTGAAGCACACTCGCTGCAGATGCGCCTCGGTGAACTTCTGGTCAGCCTGTGCCTGTCCGCCGGGGAGGACGTGGAGGCACGGCGGAGCCGGCTGTCGTGAGCCAAGCGCTCATGACTTTCTGCTGACTTGCGGCGCTGGCCTCTCTAGCGCGCCTGGATCATGGAACTGAGGGCGTCGGCGATGGCTCGGTCTCGCTCGGCGGTGGCGTGCTGGTAGATGAGCGCTGCCCTCGGGCTGGCGTGACCCATGCGGGCCATCAGCTCCTTGGTGCTGGCGCCGGTCGAGGCGGCGAGGGTGTTGCCGGTGTGGTTGGATCGGGCCGAGGCGCGGTGCCCGCCTTTCGGTGGGTCCGTTTCCTCGGCCCGTCCTCCGAACCGGACGTGCGGGTTCCCTCGCATCCGGCTCTCCACGAGCCCGTGTCAGTGGGTTACGTCATCACCGTTGGCTTCCATGGCGTCGTGTCGTCGATCTGTCCCCGGTATCGGGCCCAGGTGGTGGGCACGGCACCGGGGTCGAACAGCGACACGTCGTCCTCGGTCGGCCACCACCCGGGGAGGTAGCGGCGTCGGAGCCACTTCCAGTTGGCACGGGGATGTTTGCGGCGCAGCCAGTTGACGACCCGCGCCCAGGTGTAGGCGCGCAGGTAGCCGAAGGTGGCCTTCGACACCCCGTGGCGGAAGTAGTTGGTCCAGCCCCGCAGCACCGGGTTGATCCGGCGCAGCAGTTCGGAGAGCGGTTCGTTGCGCCCTTGGCGGCTCAACGCCTTCACCTTCGCCTTGACCTTCCCGAGGGAGGTCTTGGACGGGTAGGTGTAGACGAAGTGCTTGGCGGTGCCTCGCTTGCGGTGGCGTTGGATGCGCCAGCCCAAGAAGTCGAAGCCCTCGTCGATGTGGGCGATGGTCGTCTTGGTCTCCGACAGGCGACGCCCGACGGAGACCAAGACGGCTGCGACCTCCTGGCGGAGCGTTTCGGCGTCGGAGCGTTCGCCGTGGATGACCACGACGAAGTCATCCGCATATCGGATCAACCGATAGTTGGGGTGACCGTGGTTCCGGCGCTTCTTGCGCTGCCAGGTGGTGGCCATCTCGCTCTGCCATGCCTCGACGAAGTGATCGTCGAGGACCGACAGGGCAATGTTGGCCAGCAGCGGCGACAAGATGCCGCCCTGGGGGGTGCCGGTGTCGGTGTCCCTCTCGATGCCGTCCTCAGACAAGAGGCCGGCCTTGAGGAACGCCTTGACCAAACCCACGACACGCTTGTCCCCGACTCGACGTCGCACCCGGTCCATGAGGGCCGTGTGGTCGATCTCATCGAAGCACGCCTTGATGTCACCCTCGAGCACCCACTCGTAGCGGACGCTGGTCAGGTGACGGATCTCAGCAATGGCGTCTTGGGCTCGGCGTCCGGGACGGAACCCGTGCGAGCACGGGCGGAAGTCCGCCTCGAAGATCGGTTCCAACACCAGCTTCAGGGCCGCTTGAACGACCCGGTCACGAGCGGTCGGGATGCCAAGGCGACGCAACTTGCCGCCGGTCTTGGGGATCATCCGTTCCCGCACCGGCAACGGCGCGAAGGTACGGGCCTTGAGATCGTCTCGTAGCCCTTCCAACAACGCCGCTGCACCGAAGACGATCGAGCGGGGTGCCACTCCGTCGACTCCGGCTGACCTCGACCCCCGGTTGCCCCTGACCCGGTTCCACGCAACCACGAGGACCGCCGGGTCATAGACGAGGTTGTAGAGGTCATCGAACCGACGCTTCGGGTCGTCGGTTGCCCACTGATGCAACTTGGTCTGCATCCCCAGTACCCGCCACTCGGCCTCGTCGAGGCCGGGCCACGGATCGCCGATGTTCACCAGCGTCCTCCTGGCCTTGCAGTCCCGCTGTTGCGGTCTCGCTGCCTCCCTTCGCCATGTGCACGGCTTTCCCGTGCTCGGACTACTACGGAGGCTCCGTCCCATCCCCGCACCGTCGACCGACGACGGGTCAGCCCGCCACCGCCCAGAACAGGCGGCGGGTTGGGCGGCACGGGGACGGTTCCCACGTTCACCATGTACCGGTCAGCAGGATCGGTGCCCAGCTCTTCCCCTGCAGCATCGCCACACCTACGCCGCAGGCATTCAGTGTGGCCTCCTACCAGGCCTACGTATCCCCGGATCGGAGTCGCCTCACCGAAGATCGGCTCAGCACGCACTGCACCCCGGCCCGCATCCACCAGATTGGAGCCGGTTCCACGCTTGAGGGGGTTCAACCACTGGTTCACTCTCGTTACACCTGTCTGCCTCGATAGCCGGGCCCGGACCGTCTGGCAGTACCGATCCGCCCCGTCTTTGTCAGGGCTGCTTGCCACCCTCCCCTGCGTCTCCAGGATCAGGCTGCCCTCATCTTCAAAGGCCCGC
>JBPPMT010000138.1:0-8352 GCA_051306195.1 Solirubrobacterales bacterium | reverse complement strand
CACCGTTGTCATTCACCTGCGGATGACCGGCAGCCTGATCCTGGTCGACCCGGAAGGCGTGGCCAATCCCGGTGACGCGCGGATCTATGAAGCTGACGAGTCGGAGAGGCACCTCAAGGCGCGGTTCTCGCTTGATGACGGCGGTCAGATCAAGTTCACCGATCCTCGGCGGTTCGGAAGGGGATTCGTGGCCAGTCGGGACGAGCTTGACGAGTATTTCGCTGCCCGGCTCGGGGTCGAGCCCCTGTCACCGGAGTTCACCGTGGAGTCCATGGCCATGATGACGGCCAGCCGGACCGGTCCGCTCAAGTCCTTCCTGCTGAACCAGAAAGGAGTCGTTGGTGTTGGCAACATCTACGCGGACGAAGCTCTTTTCCGGGCCCGGCTCCACCCACTGACCATCGGCGCGTCGCTGAAGCCCCAGCACCACGGAGCCCTGCGGGACGGCGTGGTTGAAGCGCTCGAACGGGGGCTCGACCTCGGCGGGGCATCGATCGACGACTACCGGGACGCCAAAGGCGAGACCGGCTCGATGCAGAACGAGTTCCTCGTGCACCGGCGCGAAGGCGAGCCGTGTCCCGAATGCGGAGAAGCCATCGTCAGGATCGTGGTGGGCGGCCGTTCCACCTATTACTGCCCGAATTGCCAGGTCAAGCTGCGAAAGCCGCCCCGGCGCCGACGTGCCTGACGGCCCGTCCGGCAGACCCGGCAACCTTTAAACGTCATGCCCGGAAACTTCAAGACAGAAGCGGTTGTACTTCGCTCCATCCGGTACGGCGAGGCCGACCGGATCCTCCACCTCTACTCACGTGAGTACGGGCGCCTCGGCGCGATCGCCAAGGGGGTGCGCAAGCCGAAGTCCCGGTTCGGCGGACGACTCGAACCGTTCTTCCGGCTGAGCCTCGTCCTGCACCGCGGCCGGGGAGACCTCCACACGGTCACTTCCGCCGAAACGGTTGAAGGATATGGCGCCCTGCGCTCCTCGGCCCGGGGGATCAGGGCTGCCGGTGATGCCTGTGGCGCGGTATTGAAACTGCTTGACGGCGCCGAAGCGAACCAGCCCGCGTACAACCTGCTCTGCCGGTACCTGGCACTGGTCGACGAAGACCCCTCGGGCAGCATCGCCGGGATCGACGGAATCGTGACGTTTCGTCTGAAACTGGCTCTGGCAGCCGGTTTCGCCCCCGAACTCTCGGGTTGTTCGCGCTGCGGGGCAAGCAATCACCTGACCGCCTTCTCCGGCGCTGCCGGCGGAGTCGTCTGCCCGACCTGTGAGGCCAACTCGTTCCCGTTCTCAGGCGAGGCCCATGACTTCATGGTCACGGCCCTCGGTTCACCGATGAGCGCCGGCACGGAAAGCTCGAGCTCCGCCGTCAAACAGGCCGGTCGCGCGATCGGCGACACTCTTGAACACCACGCGCATGTGCGCCTGCCGAGGCTGGAAGAGACCGCTATCGCATGACTTCTGAATTTGCCGAAAAGGAACTTGAGCGGGAGAAGGCGACCCTCTCCGAGCGGGCCGTTCTCTCCTGGCCGGCCACCCGTGCCGTGCCGGAAGAAGACAGCCATCTGCGGACCCCGTTCCAGCGTGACCGCGACCGCATCGTTCACAGCAAGTCGTTTCGACGCCTGATGCATAAGACGCAGGTCTTCATCGCTCCCGAAGGCGATCATTACCGGACCCGGCTGACCCACACCCTGGAAGCAACCGGCATCGCCCGGACTGTTGCCCGGGCGCTTGACCTCAACGAAGACCTGACCGAAGCGATCGGACTCGGGCACGACCTGGGCCACCCGCCTTTCGGCCACATCGGCGAGCAGGCCCTCGACGAAGCCAGCAAAGCTCACGGCGGTCCCGGCTTCCGCCACAACGAGCATTCGCTCCGGGTAGTTGATGTTCTCGAACGCGAAGGCCGGGGCCTCAACCTCAACGAACCGGTGCGCCAGGGGATCCTCAACCACACCGGAGCGGTAAAGAGCGCTTCGCTCGAAGGCCAGATCGTTCGTCTGGTCGACCGCGTCGCTTACATCAACCACGACATCGATGATGCCCTGCGCGCAGGGATCCTCAAGGCCGAAGACCTGCCGGTGGAAGAGATTTCGATGCTCGGGCCGACCGGCTCGAGCCGCATCGATTCCCTGGTGACCGACATCGTCGAGCAATCGAAGGCCGGTGACGAGATTCGACAAAGTGAAGAGATGGGCATGGCGATGCTCCGGCTGCGCAAGTTCATGTTCGACAACGTGTACCTGGGGACGGCAGCACGGATGGAACACGAAAGAGTGCATCGGGCGCTTCGCATCCTGTTCGAGCACTACCTCGAGCGGATCGAGGAGGTCCCGGTTTTCGACCCGGAGGCCGATGACCTCCAACGGGTGACCGACCTCCTGGCCGGGATGACCGACCGTTACTGCATCGCCCATTTCACCGATCTCTACGTTCCCGAGGGTTCGCGGCTCTGAGCGGCCTCCGGCTCGCACGTTGACCCCGGCGGCGGCCGCGTAAGCTAGCTGTCGATGTCCAAGTTCACCCCCGACACCATTGATCGCGTTCGCGCCGCCGCGGACATGGTCGAGATTGTCTCCGCTCACACCGAACTCCGTCGTCAGGGAGCGCGCTGGACCGGGCTTTGCCCCTTCCACGACGAGCGTTCCCCGTCCTTTGGCATTCACGCCGAAGACAAGCTCTACCACTGCTTCGGTTGCCAGGTTGGCGGCGATCTCTTTGACTTCGTGGTGGCTACGGAGAACATCGACTTCCCGGCGGCAGTCGAACTGCTCGCGGACCGTTATGGCGTGGAAGTCACCCGGGAGAAAGAGGATCCGCAGGCCGAGGAGCGCCGCAAGACCAGGACCCGGCTCAGCGAGCTCCTGGAGCGGGCGGCCAGCTACTACTCCGCCTACTTCCACGAGTCGCCGGAGGCTGGCAAGGCACGCGAGTACCTGGCCGGACGCGGGCTCGGCGAAGAGATCCTCAGGGAGTTCGGCGTCGGATACTCCCCGAGCGCCTGGGACGCGTTGATCATGCGCGGCCAGCAGGCCGGTTTCACCGTGGCCGAGCTGGCGAAGACCGGCCTCGCCCAGAAGGGTCGAAACGGCGGCATGTACGACCGCTTTCGGGAGCGCATCACCTTTCCGATCAGGGACCCCCGCGGTCGGGCGGTCGGATTCGGGGCCCGCGCGATGCGGGATGAGCAGAAGCCGAAGTACCTGAACTCGGCTGAAAACGAAATCTTCCACAAGAGCGAGATCCTCTACGGGATCGATCGTGCACGCGGCCCGATGGCGAAGGCCGGTCGTGCGGTCGTGGTCGAGGGATATACCGACGTGATCGCACTGCACCAGGCGGGCATGACCGAAGCGGTCGGGGTGATGGGAACGGCGATTACCGAGCCACAGCTGGCGCTGCTTTCGGCCACGGTGGAAAACATCGTGCTCGCCCTGGACGCCGACGCCGCCGGGCGCAAGGCGATGCTGAGGGCCCAGCAGGTTGCCGCCGGCCGCAAGCTCCACATCAGGGTGGCTTCAATGCCGGCCGGCGAGGACCCGGCCGAGATGGTGGTAGCCGAGGGCGGGGCGGATCGCTTCCGGGATCTGGTCGACAACGCGGTCGACCTGCCCGAGTTCCAGCTCGACCTGATCATGGGCGGGGTCGATACGGGTTCACCGCAGGACCGTGACCGCGGCCTGGCGGAGGCAGTTCCCGTCCTGGCCGAGGTGCCCGCCGGCGCAACCCGTGAGGAACTGGTCCGGAGGGTCGCCGAAGGCCTCGGAATCGATCCGACCGTGGTTGTCGCCAGGGTGACGTCTGCTCCCGAGCCGCAGCCGGAGACCCGTTCCCCGGCGGGGGGCGCCTCCAGCGGGCAGGCTCCGGCAGAGACGCCGGTTCCGGCGTCGGCCCTTCTCTCGCAGCGCGAACGCCAGGAGAGGCACCTGCTGGCGATGTGTGTCGCCAAGCCGGATGAAGGGCGGGCCTACATCGACAGGCTCGAGCCGAAACACATGACTTCACCCTTGATGATGCGCACCGTGGAGTGGCTGAAGCTCCACCTCGACGATCCGGCCGAGGGTCTCGATCCCGAGGATCGTGAACTCCATCGGCTGGTCGCCGCGCTGGTCCTGCGGGCGAGCCCGGAACAGGTCGGAGCGGGTTCGATCCGCCGCAACTACATGGAACTTGAACTGGCTGCCCTCGAGGACGAGATCACCGCTGCGTCGAACGGCGACGACGCCGAATTGAGGGCGAAGCTGAGCCGACAGCGAGCCGAACTCTTCGAAAAGGTGAGCCGCGCCGAGGCCGAGGCCTGAGGGCCCGGCCTCGAAGGCTTCAGCAACCTCGTTTCGGTAGGCTCCGCGAACCTCATTCGGGGGTAGCTCAATCGGTAGAGCGACGAGCTGTTAACTCGTAGGTTGACGGTTCGAGTCCGTCCCCCCGAGCTGTCGATGGCCGACCCGCCATCTAGGGCGCCGTCAGGGTTTCGATCAGTTCGACTCCTTTGGCGGCGCCGTCGTTTTCCCGGCTCCAGGCGGCGATCTCTTCCGCCTTGATCCGAAAGCCGGGATCGGCGAGAACTTCGGCCACCGCCCAGCGCAGCGAGTTGGGGCCGGTGAGGCTCCACCTGACCGAAAGACCGACCCCTGCCCAGGTGATCCGGGCCGCCGTTTCATTCATGTCCCCGGCCGCGGGGCAGGTCAGCACGGGCACACCTTCGTGGAGGGCCCGGGCGACCGTGCCGTGGCCGCCGTGACAGATGACCAAGGCCGCCTGGGGCATCACTTGCGAGTAACTCAGCCAGTCGACAAGGACGGCATTGGCAGGCACCTCGATCGGCCGGGTTGGCCAGACGTGGTTGGTCGTCGCGACTACCCGCACCGGCTCGTTGGCCATGGCGGTCAGGGCCGAGCGCACCAGATGGTTGTCGGGATCCTGTGAAGTACTGGGGGCGATCAGGAGCAGCGGGTCGTCTCCGGGGGGCAACTCGATCTCGTCGTGGGGCATTTCGAACGGCATGGGGCCGGTGACATGGACCGAATCCGGCCAGTCGCGGGGGTATTCGAGCTGAGGATAGGTGGTGACCATCGCAAGGTCCGGGCTGATTCCGGCGTGGAGGCGTTCAGTCGGGGGCAGACCGATGACGGCGCGCTGCGCATTGAGGTCCCGCCGCCCGCGCTCCAGCCCCTTGACCAGGAGCTGGTCGGTTGCTCCCCAGAGCTTGCGGCCCAAGCCGGTGCGAGGCGGCAGCGCACCGACCGCGAAGAACGGCATGCCATTCCCCTGGACGGGGTAGATGTGGGGGATCAGTGTGGACCAGTGACAGCCGAACTTCTCGGCGGCGAGCGCCGGAGCAACGGTGAGGATGTCGTTGACGACGACGTCCGGATCGAAACTTTCGAGCAGAGGCATCAGCGCGACTGCCGCGTCACCACCACCCGGGGAGCCCGACTCCGGCGGCGGAAAGACCTGATACTCATCGGCGCTGGTGAAAGCGAGGCCGGTCGCTTCGACCACTTCCTGCCATTGGGGCCAGGTCTCGACCAGCACTTCGTGACCCGCCGTGGCCAGAGCACGCGAGAGGCTGATCGCCGGGAATACGTGCCCGGGGTCGCCGAACGCCGCGACCAGGCAGCGCAGGGGTTTTCTCGTGTCAGTCGTGATTCGTGCCGGCTGCTACATGCCGCCGGAGTCGGGACCGGATACCGGGCGGCTCATGACGATTTCGGGAATCGCACAGTTCTGCGAAACGTTGAGCAGGAAAGTCACCGCGTCGGCGATGTCACTGGTTCGCATCATCTGGTCGGCTGGAACCATCTCCTTGGCGAAATCCGACATGTCTGTATCAACGAAGCCGGGACAGATCGCTGTCGCACATACGCCCGATGCACCGAGTTCCTTCTGGGTCGAGCCCGAGAACGAAATCACCGCTGCCTTGGTAGCCGCGTAGACGGAGAGCAAGCCGGGGTACTGCTTGCCGGCGATCGATGCGAGGTTGACCACGAGTGCCTTGCCGTGCTCCTCTCCCGCCTTCTTGAGCATCGGTACCGACTCGCGCGTCGCGACCATCAGGGCCCTCAGGTTGACTGCGACCTGGAGGTCGAGGTGCTTGACCTGAATCCCGTCAACCATCTGGCCGATACCGATCCCGGCGTTGTTGACGAGACAGTCGAGGCGACCCCACTGGCGCTTGTGCTCGGCGACCAGGTCGATCACGGCCTGCTCCGAGGTCACGTCGGCGACAACTGCCTCGACTTTGAGGTCTTCATCGGCCAGCGACTCCGCTGCCGCGAGGAGCTTTTCCTCCTGCCTTCCGGAGATCGTCACCGCGTATCCGCTCTCGGCGAGGCGTCTCGCGATCGCCAGTCCGATGCCGCCGGAACCGCCAGTAACCAATGCTGCTCTTTTCGCCACGCTCTCTCCGTTCAGTTGGGGAAGACAGGGCGGAGACTAGATGACCCGGGAGAGAATTTGCCCCGCCACTATGCAAGACATTGGCGGAACGGCAACAATAGGGCCGAGTACCGGATCTGTCCGTCCAGAATCGCCAGAATTTGATGGGAGAGAAGAGCAATGAGTGAAGAGAAATCAGACGGCGAGCTACTCGGGGCCTTTGCCAAAGAGGCCCGTCAGCGTTGCGACATGATTTCCGCAGGGCTCGATACCGGAACGACCGACTTCGAGGCGCTCCGTCAGGAGGCCCACGCTCTCCATGGGACTGCTTCGACTCTCGGCCTTCGTCGTCTGGGCGAGCTAGCCGGACTCATGGAATCCGACCTCTCCGAAGCAGCCGAGTCGGGTGAAATCCGCCCGAACCGCGCCAGCCAGATCTCCGAAGCCGCCGAAGCACTCGCCGCCGGAGTCCAGGCTAAGGCCGACGGTGGCGAAGAGCCACCGGACGTCGGCCGGTCGCTTTCCCAGCTTTTCGCACTGTAAAAGGCCGGGTAAGAACTCGGGAAATTCCACTCAGCTGGTCCAATGTGTGGTAGGAGTGGTGCATGGACGATCGTGACTCAGGGGTCAGACGTTCCAGGCGGTGGATATCGATTTACCTTTTCGGTGCCGTTGCTGCCTTCCTGACCTTCCCGAATCCAGCCGCAGCATCAACGCTCGGCAGTTCGGGCAGCGCGATCACTTATAGCGCCATTGCCGGTGAGGTGAACAAGTTGACTGTCACCCAGGTCGGCAGCAACATCGTGATTGCGGAGACCGGTGGAGTGATAATCACGCCATCGGTTCCCTGCGTTTCCCTGCTGCCCGGGACCGCGTCCTGCCCGGTAGCTGGGATCAGGAACATCTCGTTGACGCTTCAGAACATGGACGATTCTGCGTCCTACGATGACTCGATCGGTCCTCCGGTCACCGGAGTGACGATCGACGCCGGCGTGGACAACGACACGATGGCCGGCGAGGGTTTGGTCCCCGGTTTCTTCATCGCTCGCGAAGGAAACGACGTCGTGACCGGTACGGATGCCGCAGACGACATCCGCGCGGATGTCGGCGACGACACCGTGGTCAGCGGACTGGGGAATGATTACATCGACGAAGGACCCGGAGCAGACACCATGATCGCGGGACCAGGCAACGATCGATTCGCTTACGAGCAACCTGCGAACGGGGCCGATGTGCTCGATGGCGGGCCGGGAATCAGTGATTCGGTCGATGCCCGCGCCCGCACCAGTGACTTGTCGATAAGCATCAATGGCATTGCCGACGACGGTGATGCTGCCGAAGGCGACAACCTGATCGGAATCGAGCGCATCGACACCGGCAGCGGTAACGACACGATTACATGTGGGCCAGGACCGGATCTGATCCTGGCGAATGATGGAAACGACGTACTCAGCGGCGGTGCCGGACCTGATTTCCTTGGAGGCGGAGACGGGAATGACACGGCAAATGGTAGCGATGGCGGGGACAACATCGCCGGTGGCAATGGCGGCGACACCATGGACGGCGGCGGAGCAGACGACGAGTTTTCCGGGGAGATGTTCGACGACGGAACCGACACCTACACGGGAGGGTCCGGTGTCGACACGATTTCGGGCATAGGCGACTTCATCGGAAGAGCGGTAACCGTCGACCTCGACGGCGTTGCCGACGACGGTGTGATCGTTCCGCAGGAAGGCGTCCCCCTGGACAATGCCGGGACTGACATCGAGAACCTGGTCCTTGACGTCCCCGGGGAAGGCAGTGAAGAGGCCTTCGCGGCTACCAATGACATTCTGGTCGGCAACGATTCCGCCAACCTGATCGACGGCGGTCCCGGCGACGACCGGATCAACGGGCTCGGCGGCCCCGACGCCCTGCTCGGTGGAGCGGGTGGTGACCAGCTCGACGGAGGAAGCGGAACCGACGAT
>JBPPMT010000134.1:0-25092 GCA_051306195.1 Solirubrobacterales bacterium | reverse complement strand
CTTGTCATCAATCGATGTCATCGGATGATGACCATAGCTGCCATTCACGTTTGCGTCGAAGATTGTTTGGGGCGTTGCCCCCGGAACCTTGACGCAAACGAAGTCAGATGCTCGACACCGAACGGGTGTGCATGCTTCGCTACCAACGGGCTACACCACGACCGGGCTCAACGCCGCGCCAGTGGCGGCGGAGTTCCTGCAACACGCCAACGATCTGCTCGGGAACCTCGCGACGCTCCCGACGACGTGACGTTTGGGGGTCGATCGTGATGACCGGTCCGTCGGGGCAGATGGAGACGATGTCGGAGCGACGGCACGACTGCAGGCTGCCGGCTACGGCGAGAACTGGATCGCCGAGGGCGGCATGCTCCGTTGCTTCACGTGTACCGCGATCTACGACCCGGAGCTGGTCACCGGCGACGAGGTGGTCCGCTTCGAAGGACCGAGTGACCCCGGAGGCGAAGCCATTCTGTTCGCGCTCTCGGCTCCTTGCGGCCAGTACTCCGCCGCGTTCGGCCCGGACACGTCGGTCGAGGATGTGGAGGTCATCGTCGCTCTCGGCCACAACCTGTCGTGATCGTAGTTGACAGCGCCCCTCCGCAAGGCGGATCGGTGTGGCCGTCGGCTGAGTTGGTGACGGTCCCTGCCCAGATGGTCAGGCGAGATGGGTGGCGGCCAGCAAGATGGCGAGCCGGGCGACGGACGCGGCGGATGTCTCAAGTTTGTCGCGCTGCGTCTTTCGAAGTTGGTCTCAGGTAGCAGATCGGCGGCGCCGATGCATTTCGAAGTTCCCCCGCGACCCGCAACAGGTAGGCGACCTCGACGTGGTCGCCGATCGTAGGTGCGACCGGCGCGCCGACCAGAAACGTCAACGCGTCGCACGCTCGGCACCCGAGCACACGCCGACACGCTGTCACGGTGCACATCCATGCCAGCCACCCGTTCATAGATCGGTTCCATTAGTTCCTCCTTCGGTTGAGTTGCGTGACTACCCACCGGGGAGGGCCCGGCTAGCAGACGGGTCTGCGGTTCGCGCTCACAACAAGAATCCCGGGCCCCGATGGTCCCTGCCCAGACATCTTGCGGGCTCACAGCACCAATGAGGAGACGACGACCGCGCCCACCAGGCCCGACAAGCACGTCATCACTCCCGCGTAAGTCACGCTCTCATACTTCGCTACAGCATCCTGTGCTGCGGTTGTGGTCATCACACCGCTACTTTCGCGCCATCGCAGCGAGTGCATCAGCCGGCCCACGCGGGAACGCGCAACACGATGGTCGCTGCGACGCAGGAGCATGGCCTGAGGCATTGGACATCTACCTGGAAGATTGCACCGACGTCATCTGCCCCCGACTGAGAGTACCGAGTCAGGGCTCGCGGGCCAGGTGATCCGCACCGTCGAATCGGTGAAGGACCGAGTAGTCGGCCAGGTTGATGTCGTGAGTCATCCGCCAGTACTCGAGCAGACTGAACGGCGTCACGGAAACCACACGCCCGTGAGAGTTGCGATAGTACGTCGACATTCCAGGATGCGTCCAAACGAGGTCACGGTGCCGTTCGTCGACGTCTCCGACGAACTCATCGTGCACTTCCGCCCGGGGTTCAATCGCGTCGATGTCGGCTCCGATCATGCGCGCGATCGCGTCGGTGATGTAGCGAGCTTGGCTCTCTGACTGAAAGATCGCGCTGCCCCCATGACCGAGCCCAGTGTTGGGGCCTTGCATCATGAAGAAGTTCGGAAATCCGGGGACAGTGATCCCCAGGTACGCCGTTGCGTTGTCATCGGACCAGAAGTCATCCAGGGCGAGACCGTCGCGACCGGTGACATGAAGAGACCGTGCCATCTGATTCATCGAGAAACCCGTCGAGAGTACGACCACATCCGCATCGTGTCGTACGCCATCCGAGGTGACGACAGCGCCTGCGGTCAGCCTCTCGACGCCCGAACTCACGAGCGTGACGTTGTCGAGTCGCAGCATCCTGTACCATCCGTTGTCGAGCAAGATCCGTTTCCCGTATGGTGGATAGTTCGGCACACACGCATCGACGAGTTCCGGACGATCAACGAGTTCAGCGCGAATGTGCTCGATCATCTCGATGCGATGACGCTCGTTCACTCGGTTCAACGACAGGTCTGGTGTCGTCCACGCCGGGTCCTTGCGAAGGAACGGCAGCAGGCCGTCTCCGTACCTCCACAGCATCGTAAATCTGAACCATTCGGCGTAGTAGGGAGCCGACCTGAGCAGCCACTGCGTACCCTCGGTCAAGGCCTCGTGGTACCTGGCAACCGGACGGACCCATTGCGGGCTCCGTTGGACGACGGTGAGATGGCGAACAATCGGCGCGATCGTGGGACAAATCTGCATCGCAGACGCACCGGTACCGACGACCACGACTCGCTTGTCGGTGACATCGAGATCTTCCGGCCACGCCGTTGTGTGAAACAGAGCGCCCTCGAAGCCATCCGAGCCTGGAATCGATGGAACGAACGGTGAACCGAACTGGCCGATGGCCGCGACCAGATCGGTGCCGATCCAACGCTCGGACTGACCGCTCGAAGTGCGGATGTCGACAACCCAGCGGCGAGCAGCAGCGTCCCAGCTCGCTGCCTTGACGTCGGCGCCGAAACGGATGTGGTCTCGGACGCCAAAAGTCACTGAGCTTCGACGTAGGTAGTCGAAGAGTTCGCTCTGCGGTGAGAAATTGCGACTCCACGGGTAGCGAGCGCCCATCGAGAACGAGTACGCATGGTTCGGGGTGTCCACCCCAGCGCCGGGATACCTGTTGTCGCGCCAGACCCCACCGACCTCGTCGGCCCGCTCCGCAACAACGAACGGGACGCCCAGCCGATGCAGCCGCGCGGCGAGAATGAGGCCGCTCGGACCGGCGCCGACAATGATCACCCGCCGCTGCGTGGCCTGCTTGTCCGACCGAGGCTGGAACAGAACGTCGCGTTGGGTGAAGCCGAGGTCTTCGCGCATCATCGGGGCGTACTCGGCAGCGATCTCTTCCTGCATGCACCATCGCATCATCTCCAACATGAGGTCGTCGCCGGGATCTCGGACGACCGGGTCGGCGGACGGCTCGGTGAGCAGCTCCACGGCCGTCGTCCGAATCTCCGTCGCGATGTCCTCAGGGAACCCTGCGCGCTCGTCTGCAATAAGACGCACATCGCGCTTTGGCCGGTAGGGGTCGGCGAGCCACCGCGGATCTCCAGTCATGTGAAAGACGCACATCAACAGCACCCTGAGGTCGGCATCGCGCATCGCTTCGGCGAGATGATGGTGAGCACGACCCGCTTCGGGTGGCACCATCGAATCCCTAGCTTTCATAGCCCTGACCTCCTGCGCTGGACTATAGACAGGCTAGATCGATCGATCGATCTAGCCATGCCACCGGAGTCGACCGGGGGTCCCTCTGCATCGCGGGTGTACATGAACCGGCGTGCGTCGCGACGGCCAGTACCTAACTGTCAACGAGAACCTGTCCTGTGGGCGTCGGGTGCGGGCGCTCGGAGGTGGCAGCTCGCGGCCAACGAGGGAACCTCGGTATGTACGAGTGCTCTGTCCAGGCGAAGCCCTTTGAACCTCACGAGCCCATCGCCCGCAACGTATCCGCAGCGATGGAGTTCAGCAGGCTCTCGGTGGTTCCGCCGGCGATGCTCCATCCACGAAGCTGCCGGTACATCAGCTCGGTCGGATGGTCCTGATCGCGCACCATCCCACGCCACCCTTGAACCTGCATCGCCTCGTGCGCCAACTCGATCGCGACTTCGGTAGCAGCGAGCTTCGCATGGGCAGCGGCGACGGCGTCAGGGAAGCCGTCGCCGTCCGACGCCGCTGCTGCTGCGTACGTCAGCAGTCGAGCCTGTTCGAGGCGCGTAGCAAGCCGAGCGATTCGCCATTGAAGACCCTGGAACTCAGCGATCGGCCGCCCGAACTGTTCACGCTTCTGAGCATGCCCGACGATGGTCTCGAGCAAGGTCTGCCCGGCCCCCAGGCAGAGTGCGGCAATCCCCAAGCGCATCGCGTTGTACGTACGCATCGCCGCCTTGAATCCCTCGCGACTGGGCATCGGACCGATGACAACGTTCGCTGCAGGAACCGCCACATCTTCGAATCGTACGGCCGCCTCCGGCACGGCGTTGGCGCCCATCTTCGCCCACGTGTTGCCGACAGCTACCCCCGGTCGATCGGCTTCCACCAACACGTAGCCGAGTCCGTCAAGGCCTGAGCTGTGGAACCGGCCGAGTACCAGGAACGAAGCCGAGAGGGCTCCGGCCGTCACGAAGCACTTCGTGCCATCGACGATGATTTCGTCATCAGTCGCTCGGAACGATGTCGCGGTCGCACCTAGATCCGATCCCGCCTGCTCCTCGGTGATCGCGATCGCCATCGTCGATTCACCCCGGACGATCGCGGGCAGCAATCGTTCCCACAGCGTGCGGTCCGCGCACTTCGACAGAGCGAAGGGAGGCCCGTTGAGCGCGATCTGGGCGCCCTCGGCGAGCGTGAGTGATCGTCGCGCAATCTGCTCGTGAACAACCACGGATCGCAAACGGGTCGCGCTCGCTCCGCCGACCGACGTCGGAAGAGTCAGACCCAACACTCCTGCATCGCCGAGTTGCCGCATCTGCAACCAGGGAAACGATGCCGACTCCTCCCAGTCGCACTCGTCGACGACGATCCCGTCCATCACACCTCGAGCCCAATCGCGCGCTGCGATGTCCTCTGGCGATAGCAACCGATCAGCCACATTCGTCCGACTCATGACCACGCATCTCCCTTGTCCGATCGCACAACGCCAGCACCGCTCCCGCAGCCGGAATCTGCACGATCTCGATTCACTCAACCACGATACATTCAATCGATCAATCGAACAAGCGACAGGGCGGTATGCCGACGGTCATCGAGGTTTGCCGGCGCATTTGTCAGACCTTCGACGGGCCGTCAGACATTCCCTGCCTGCGGCGCCGATGGCTGTTCTCAGCGCCGTGATTCTCTGATTCGTCCTGACAGATGCGTCGGTTGACGCAGTCGGCGAGGCGCCGCCCGCCGTCCCGTCCCACACTCGACACGAGCTGTCGCGTTCAGCTCTCGGGGACTGTACGTTCGGGGTGTCCGTCCTGTGGGCACATCTGACGGCTCCACGTTCGGCACACTAGGGTTCTGCGACCCGGCCCAACTGGAGGTCTGGTTCGCAGGAAGTGAGGAGATCGATGCCAGTGGAAAGCAACGTGGAGGCCGAGTCGATGCTCGAGATCGCGGAGACGAGGAACACGCACCTACCGGGTTTCGATCTCAAGCGGCGAGAGATCCTTGCAGGGGCGGCCCGGGTGTTCGATCGCCGAGGATTCACAGCCGGCACCACCAAGGAAGTCGCAGCCGAAGTCGATCTCAGCCAACCGGCGATCTACCACTACGTGGGTTCTAAGGATGCACTGCTCACGGAGATTGCACTACAGGTTGCACGCGACATGCTGGCTGCAGTCGAGAGTGGCCTCGACGCGGGCAGCACCCCGCGAGAGCAGCTTCGGTCAGTCGTGCGTGAGTTCACCAATGCCGTTCTGCGAAATCAGGTCGAGTTCGCGGTCTACTGGAAGGAACTGAACTCATTGCCGCCCGAGGTGAGGACTTCAGTCGAACAAGGCGAGCGATACTTCCTTTCGCGTGTCGCTGACCTCGTCGGTCAACTCCAAGCCAGTGGCGAACTTCCCTCGGATGCTCCACGGGCAGCCGTGACCGAGGGCATCATCGGAATGGTCTGTTGGACATATCATTGGTACCGACCGACCAAGTCGCTCAGTCCAGACGCTCTCGCCGAGATGTTCTGCGACCTCGTTGGCCTCAGCGACCCGTGACGTGTGAGCCCTGCGAATGGTGAGGGATCGCGTGGCGCGTTTGCTGGCGTTCGTCAGCTGGTAGGTCCGCGCACGGCAGGGAGGACGGGTAGCTGAGCCGGTGGCCCACTCATCGTGCTGGTCGGCGAGCACGGCGCCGACGGGTGAGATGGCGCCGTGATGGTTGGTGACGTCGTGGTAGTGGGGGGATGCCGGTCACCCTGGCGCGCCCGCGGAGCTCCTTGTCGAGCCGATCGAGCGGGTTGCTGAACGGATGTGACGCCAGCGCTCGCGAGGAATGCACTTCCGTTCGCACACGCGGGCGGCGCGCTGGCCGTGATCGATCCCGCCGGAGCAGCGGGCGGTTGACAGCCGAGCCGATCAGCGGGTACGATTGATCAATCAATCCAACCGGACCCGATCAAGGGAGCACCTGATGACCACCGTGACAGAATCAAACGCACTGGATGATCGGCTGGCAGTGAAGTATGAGCGCTGGGACGACATGAGCGATGGATACCGGGCCCTCGCCGCTCGTGTGGCATCTTTCCAAGCCTTGGCCGAACTGGTGGGTGTCCTGCCATTTACCGATTGGATCCGGCGTGCCCCCGACTTCGTGCGTAAGCAGATGCTCGTGGCAAAGATCCAGGATGAGGTCGGGCACGGTCACGTGATGGCTCGTGTCGCAGAGGACCTCGGGGTCCCACGCGAGAAGATCCTGCAGGACTTCGTTGACGGAAAGACCAAGCTCCTCAACATCTTCCACTACGACTTCGAAACCTGGGAAGAGATCGGACCTGCAGCTCTGCTGATGAATTCGTCCGCGATCGTCCAGTTCCAGTCGCTCGACCGCGGCACGTATCTGCCATATGCACGCGCGCTCAAGAAAATCGAGAAGGAGGAAGGTTTCCACTACCACCACGCACTCGATCTCACGCATCAGGTGCTTCGTGAGGGGAACGCAGTGCAGCGGGAACGAGTGCAAACTGCTTTCGACACGTGGTTTCCCAGGCTGCTCGCCTACTTCGGACCGCCCGACACCGACACATACGAGACGAACGCCGCCTACCGGGCCGGGATCAAGGTCGACTCGAACGACGCGCTCAGGCAACGGTGGATCGCCAAGGTCATTCCCGTCTTCCAGGAGTTGGGTGTTCATGTCGACGAGTCGCTGGCCAGCTTCGATGTCGAAGCCGACGAGTGGCGCTATCGGGCTCCCGACTGGAATGAGGTTAAGGACATGCTCACCCATGGTGGACCGACCTATCAACGTTGGGTGTCATCAATTGCCGGCTCGTTGGAGCGCAATGAGCGGTACCGGCGGGCCGCGCTGGCAGCCTGAGATGCCGATACAAGTAGACGAGCACAACGTGTTCGAAGTGTTCGCCCAGTTCGGCGGTTCCGGCAAGCCCGTGCAGTACATCGGCAGTGTTCGCGGGTCCGACGCCGTGCTGGCGTGGCAGGCGGCAAAGGAGGTCTATACACGACGCGAGGATTGCACCTTGCTGTGGGTTGCACCACGATCATCGTTCATGGTGAGCGCGGCTGAGGATGCGCTCGGGCTCGGACGGGGAAGCACCCGCCGCTACCGCGTTCCAAACTTCCCGAGTGCACACCGTCGCGCCCGAAACTCGAGGGCAGGTCGGGGCGAAGAGATATCCAACGGCGAACTCGAGGTCGGGTGATGGAAACTCCTGTTGTTCTGGCGTGGTGCGACGACCTGTTCATCCAGGGTCATCAACTCTCGGGATGGATTGTCGACTACGTCGACCTTGAGCAGTCCTTGGCAGTCGGCTCGATCGCTCAAGAACTCCTTGCGCACTCCGCCGCTCTCATGGGTATCTGTGGATTGTCGGCCGAACAGCGCGACGGTCGCGTCTTTCGGCGAAATGCTCCCGAGTGGTACCCGTCGCGAATCGCAGAACTGCCTGATCACAACTGGGCGGCGTGCGTCGCCCGCGGGTTCCTCCTCAACCGGGCGATGTTGAGGCTGCGCGAGCGCATCCCTCTGCCAGGTTCGTCTCGGGTGCAGCAGTTGACCGAGGTGATCCACGCTGAGCAGGATCTGCATGCTGTTCATTGGTTGCGCTGGATTCGGATCATGTCGAACGATCCGTCGTTGCGAGCAGAATTCGAGATTGCCATGGTGGCCGCCGTCGATGACGCCGCAGATATGTTCGCTCCGCCACAGGGAGCAGGCGACGACGAACTCCTTCCGGGCGGGTCGTTGTTGGCGGGCCACGAGCATTTCATCAGCGACGTTGACATGGTGATGCGAGAACATGGCCTGGAGGTGCCCAAGATCGTGCCAACACCCCGGCTACGCCAGCCCGGAGGCGCATGGGTCGAGGAGATCCTGGTGGACCTCCGCTTCGCCCGGCTCGACGATGGTCGAACGCAATACGAGGTGTATCGCTGATGCGCGCTGTCGAACTCGATGCGGTGGAGCGAGCGGTCCGTGCGGTCGAGGACCCGGAGATTCCGATCACCCTCGCCGACCTCGGAGTGTTGCGGTCGATCCAGGTAGACGACGGTCGCGTCCGAGTGCTCTTGAGGCCGACGCGGCTCGGATGTCCTGCGCGCGATCGGATGGAGGCGGACGTTCGCGAGGCGATTCGCGAGATTGCTCACGACGCTGTCGTCGAGGTTATTTGGGAGATGGTTGGCTGGACCGAGGACGCGGTAACCGCGGAAGGCTGGCGGATTCTCAATGACATCGGCTACGCGCGAATGGGCGGGAATCCTGATGAGGTCGCCTGCCCATACTGCGGCGGGATCCACGTTCAGGGCGCGGGACAGTTCGGCGGCGCGTTGTGCAAGTCGCCGTTTACTTGTCGGTCGTGCGGGTCGACTTTCGACGTGCTCCGCAGCGCCACTCCCGTGGCGAACCCGACCCGAAAGGAGTTGTTATGACCCCGGAGTCATCCTCGGATCCGAGCGAGATTCTCTTCGAGATCAGGGACGCTGTGGCGTGGATCACCATCAACCGCGAGCACAAGCTCAACGCGTTCACGCTGGGCGGGGCTCGCCGGATGCTTGAGTGCGTGCAACGTGCAGCGGACGATCCGGCGATACGAGTCGTGGTGATCACCGGCGCTGGAGACCGAGCCTTCTGCACCGGCGGCGATGTTGGCGATTTCGAGACTTTCAGCATCGACATCGATCGAGATATGAATCGGATCCTGATGCGCCTCGCTCATGAGATGCGCAACTGCGGCAAGCCGATCATCGCTCGAGTCAGTGGCTACTGCATCGGTGCCGGCAACGAACTGAACATGCTGTGCGATCTGACGATCGCCGCAGAACACTCACGCTTCGGCCAGACCGGACCCAAGATGGGAAGCGTCCCGAACTGGTGGGTGACGCAGCTCCTCCCGCGTTCGGTCGGTGACAAGCGGGCCCGTGAGATCGTCTACTTGTGCTTGCAGTACTCGGCTGACGAGGCACGCGATGTTGGTTGGGTCAACAAGGTGGTGCCCAGTGACAAACTCGATTCCGCCGTTGAGGAATGGTGTCAACGATTGCTGATGATGAGCCCGACCGCGTTGCGTTTGGCCAAGATGGCAATCAATCAGGGAAGTGATCAACTGACCGGGGCAGTGACTCAGGGAGTGGAGCTCCTGACGCTCTTCCATGACATGGCGGAGTCGAAGGAGGGGATGAGGGCGTTCGTGGAGAAGCGACCTGCGCGCTTCACTGAAGCTTGACGAGAAACCTGCGGTCGTACTCGACCAGCGCGGGACACGACTACGTGAGCTCGAGGGTCTGCTGCACGTTTAGGTGTCGTTTAGGTGACATCTGACCTGGCTTGCCCGGAGGGTGGTCCAGGAAGGATGTAGCCAAGCCATGCCCGAGAGAGCTTCGGGACGATGTCGTGAGCATCGCTCAGCGCCGCGAGGTCAGGGTGACGTCGGAGCAGGCCGCGAAGGTCTTCGGGATCAACCGACGACGTTGTCGAACTGGCTTTCCCAAACATGCGGTTGATGCTGCTCGAAGTCCGGCACCACCACGGCCGAGAATGCCGAATTGCGTGATGCCCGCAAGCGGACCCGTCTCCTCGAGCAGGAGAACAAGGTGCTGCGTCGCGCAGCTGCGCATCTGTCTCAGGCGAACCTGCCGGGAGAGTGATGCAATTGCTCGTTCGCGAGCTTGCCGCTGACGGAATCCCCGTCGCGTTGACGTGCCGGGACTTGATCATCTCGCGCCAGCCCTACTAGCACTACCGGTGGCTCGCACAGCCGGTCACCGTGTTCGCAGCAGAACTGCTGAGTGTGGAGGTCTCTGGTGGATACCGGCGCACCGTGGCCGAGCCTTCTTCGAGGCCGACGTGCGGATACACGCGATGCAGACGAAGCTGCGTCAATGGGCAACGGTGAATCCTGACCGTTGCTTCGATGACCTGTTGAACCTCGTGTATGACCCGGCGTTCCTCGTTGTGGCGTGGAGTCGGGTGCGGGGCAACAGGGGCGCACGACCCGCTCGAATCGATGGGGTGTCGCCACGCGAGATCGTGTTCCGTGTTGAGTCGTTGCTGACCGAGCTGCGAGATGATCTCAAGGCCCACCAGTTCCAACCCGAACGGGTGCGGGAGAAGACGATTCCGGAAGCGTCGGACAAAAGTCCCGTCGCTCGGGATCCCGACAACCCGTGACCGTGTCGTGCAAGCCGCGTTGAAGCTGGTGCTCGACCCGCTTCGAGGCGAACTTCAAGCCGTGTAGTTATGGCCTCCGTCCGAAGCGCCGAGCCCGGGACGCGATCGCTGAGATTCACTACCTCGGTTCACCCACGCGCAACTACCACTGGGTGTTCGAGGCCGACGTCACAGCATGATTCGACGAGATCGACCACACCGCCCTCATGGATCGTGTGCGACGCCGGATCGGAGACAGACGTGTTCTTGGTTTGGTGAAGGCGTTCTTGAAAGCTGGTGTCCTCGCCGAGGATGGCAGCCAACGAGCAACGATCACCGGCACGCCCCAAGGGGCATCCTCTCACCGTTGTTGGCCACCATCGCTCTGTCCGTGCTGGACGACATTTCGCGCGAAAGCGGTAGGCGCTCGGACCGGAGTGGACTCGTGCCAACTGTCGCCGCGCCGGCGAACCGACCATGCGTCTCGTCCGCTACGCGGACGATTTCGTGGTCAGGTTCACGGCACACGCGACGACGAAGCGCTGTGGGACGAAGTTGGCCAGGTGCTCGCACCGATGGGTTTGCGCCCGTCGGAAGAGAAGACGAGCGTCTGCCACATCACGAGGGGTTCGACTTCCTGGTTGCGACACGAGGTCGCACGGTGCGAGTGGGCTCGCTGATCGGGGGGCGGCGAGCATGTAGTGCGAGCAGCGGGTTTCAGGTCAGTGTTCGCGACCTGACCCCGACGTCACCGGGGCAGGCTCACGTGTGTCCGCACGCCAATCCGCCGTCGACGTACAACGCTTGTCCTGTGACGTACGCCGCCTCGACGCGCACGAAGAACGAGCAGGCCGCGGCAACGTCCTCGGGCTCGCCGGCACGTCCCGCTGGAACACGAGCCATGAACCTGTCATAGGCAGCCGGTGCCGACGCTCGAAAGCTGGCGTTGAGTGGCGTATTGATCGATCCGGGACAGATCACGTTCGCCGTGATGCCGTGACGCCCACCCTCAATTGCCGCAGTACGCGCCAAACCCAGCAACCCTGACTTGGCAGCGGCGTAGTTGGCCTGGCCGTAGTTTCCGTCCTTCGAAACCGAGGAGATGTACACGAGGCGACCGAAGCCGACTGCCGTCATCGACGGCCACATCGCTCTCGTGAGGTGGAATGGGGCCGACAAGTCGACGCCGATCACCTCGGACCACTGCTGATCCGACATCGTCTCGATGCGAGCGTCGCGGAAAATCCCTGCGTTCGCGACGGCGACCACAAGGGGACCGAAGCCGTTTCCGACTTCGATCGCCTCGTTGAGGAAATCGACGTCAGTGACGTCACCCGACATTGTCGTCAGTGCGGACGAGTTGGTGGATGATCGGAGCTCGCTGAGCGCGCTCACGTCCCTGTCCAGAGCCAGCACCGTCCATCCGTCAGCGAGCAGCCGACGCGCAATCGCTTCGCCAATCCCTCGCGCCGCTCCTGTGACGAGAGCGACTCCATCGCCAGGACCTGCCGGGTTCACGATGCCTCCGCACGCAACCACCGGGGGAGTTCGAGCGGTGTCAGCGTCGCCAGATCTACCCAGACCCGCACGATCCGGCCGCGTGCAACCAATCGGTCACCCACCTTGAAAAGGTGCTCGCACGTGAAGCTCGACCGTCGGCCGGGGTTGATGGTGATGATCTGTTCGAGGTCGTCCCCCGCTCGCGCAGGACTCAAGAAGTCGCAGGACGAACTCACCGCTGGGCACGTCGCTCCCTGGCCCATTCCTTCTATGACAGGGTGTCCCAGCGCTGCCATGTGGTCCTGGTCTCCCTCTGCCATGTATCGAAAGTAGGTAGCGAAGTAGATCAAACCGCTCGCGTCGTCATCGCCGACATACACGCTCCGCCGAACTCGATGCCCATTCATACTGCGACCCACTCCGCCATGCCGCGCGCGGCGACCGTGCCATCGGGCTTCGTCGCGGTCAGTGTCCCCGATGCGATCGCCACCCCGTCCTTGTCAACGGTCTCTTCGTTGACCTCGACCGCCGCAAGAAGGCTGTCACCGGGAAAGACCGGTGCAGTCAGTTCGACCCTCAAGCGACGAAGTGCAGCAACGCCGACGTGACGCGACACGACTGCGCCGAGGTATGACACTGCGAAGGTGCCGTGGGCGATGACGCTGGGCAGTCCAGTCTGCGCAGCGAAGGCATCATCGACATGGACCGGGTTCGGGTCGCGCATCGCCACGGCCATGTATGCGAGGCGCATGCGGGTCACCTCGGGGGTCTGGATCGGCTCGATCATTGGTCAGCCTCGCTGGATGGTGGTTGAACGCTCTCGCACGGCGAGTGTTCCGTCGGGTAGGCGGTATTCGCACGTCAGCTCGTAGAACGTCAGTAGGCCGCTTCGGACTTCCTTAGTCGTCACGCCTGACACCTCAGCCGAGATCGACAGCGTGTCGCCGATGTGTACCTGGTGGAAGAATTCTGTATCCATGCCGCCGTAGACGGCTCGCTGGAAGTCGATGTCGAAGGCGTCATGCACGACATCGGCGCCGTAGGTAGTGACGTACATCAGGAAACCCGGAGGCAGCACAGCACCGACGTCGGGCTTCCAGTCGAGTTCCGGTGCCACGCCGAGAGCGTGTACATACTCATCGACGCGCGTCGGCTCGATCTCGATCGTTCTCGTTGGGAAGCGGTATCCGACAGTGACGCCCATAGTGGTCCTCCAGTGGGTTGGCCCTGACGAGAACAAGCGCCCCCCAGGGTGACAATCCGATTGATCGATCAATCTAATCAATTCCGCCATCGAGCACAAGTTGCTTGACCCGGGGATGGCGGAACGGTGAACACTGAGCGCTGGATCGGTTGGGTCGGGCCGCTTTCGGCATTTGGGCGCCGAGGCGAGTTGACTCGAAGTTCAACAACGTCAAGATCGCAGGTCGGTCCGGCCGGTGACGTCGGATCCGCCGCAGGGAACCGAGTCGGTGATTCAGTGGCGTCGGGCTCGGTGGGGTTTCGGCTGTTGAAGCGATCAATCGATCGGTTCGGGTGGTCGGGCCACGCGGCAGGGGAGCGCGATCATGGCGTGACGCTTGACACCGTGTGATGGATATGTCATGGTTGAATGGATTGATAGATCAATCGACTGAGCTGAGTCCGGGGGGGGAATCTGAATGAGAGATGTGGCGGTCGTTGGCAGCGGCCAGACCAAGTACGGCAAGCATCTTGACACGCCGCTGCGAGCTCTCGCTCATGTGGCGGTGCGCGGCGCATTGGCTGATGCGGGGGTCACGCTCGACCAGATCGAAGCGGCCTATTGCTCCAATGCGATAGCCGGGCTGATCACTGGGCAGGAGATGGTGCGCGGTCAAGTTGCGCTGCGCACGATGGGCTTTGGTGGGATTCCAATCGTGAACTGCGAAAACGCATGCGCGAGCGCTTCTACGGCCCTGCACTTGGCGTGGACCGCAGTTGCAGCAGGGGTGCACGACGTCGTCTTGGTGCTCGGCGCGGAGAAGATGACTCACGCCGACAAGCGCGTCTCGATCATGGCCGTTGCGACGGCCCTGGACGTCGAACAGCCGGTTGACCCAAACGCAGTGTCACCGTTCATGTCCGTCTACGCGGAAAAGGTAAGGCACTACCTCGACGAGTCGACGGCGACCGTGGAGGATTTCGGTGCCGTAGTATGCAAGGCGCAGGCCAACGGTGCACTCAACCCGGTTGCCCAGTATGGCAGCCACATGTCCGTCGAGGAGGTCCTCGCCTCGCCAATGGTGGCTGAGCCACTCACTCGGCTGATGTGTTCACCGATTGGGGATGGCGCCGCTGCCGTGGTCATCGCGTCGCCAGAGGCCATCGAGCGCCTTGGGCTGACCGACCCTGTCTGGATCCGTGCATCCGTGCTCGGATCTGGTTCTGACCCGGGCCAGGGACCGCAGGTCGGTGAACGTGTTGCCGCCATGGCGTACGAGCGAGCGGGCCTTGGACCCGACGACCTTGACGTGATCGAGCTGCACGATGCGACGGCATCCGCCGAGATCATGCGGTACGAGACCCTGGGTTTGGCATCGGTTGGCGAGGGAGCGTCGCTCATCCGTGAGGGCGTCACCTCTATTACCGGGCGACTGCCCGTCAACCCCAGCGGTGGGTTGCTGGCGCGCGGCCATCCCATTGGCGCCACCGGGCTCGCCCAGATCGTCGAGCTCGCCGACCAGTTGCGCGGTCGATGCGGCGATCACCAGATCGACGGCGCCCGTATCGGACTCGCCGAGAATGGTGGAGGATGGATTGGAGGTGATTCCGCTGCCGACTGCATCCACATCCTCACTCGATGAGCGGGCTATCGCTGGTGGTGCAGCGCAGTCGCCGACTCACGCGACTCCGCGCGCCGACTCAAGCGTCAGCCGCCGGACTCGCGGAGTCTCGGCTGAGGATCGTCAGCGACTTGCCCAAATGCCGATCGGCCGCGCCATTCGCGCCCGTGCCGAACTCACGCCGGACGATCCGGTGATCCGGGTCAAAGAGGGCGGCGTCTACGTCCCGATGACGTGGTCTGAATACGCCCGAGACATCGAAGACTTCGCCTGTGGACTCCTTGAGCTCGGCGTTCGTCCCGGGGAAAGCGTCGGGATCATGGGCGACCCTGGAATCTGGTGGTTCGTTGCCGACGCTGCGGTGATCTCGATCGGTGGCATCTCCTTCGGCATCTACACAACCTGCTCGCCGGAGGAGATCCGCCATCAGATGGTGACGGCGTCTGCTCGGATCTTCATTGCCGAGAACCAGGAATTCGTCGACAAATTCCTCACGCTCGACGACGAGTGTCCGCTCGTCCAGCACATCGTGGTTGACGACGTGCGTGCGCTGTTCGGCTACGACGATCCGCGGATCACGTCGGTCGCCGAGGTTGCGGAGTCGGGTCAGGCGGCTGACGCCCGCCAGCGAGAGACTTTCCAGGAACTTCTTGCCGCAACGATGTCCGACGACGTCGCCCTGCTCGTCTTCACGTCAGGAACAACCGGACAGTCGAAGGCGGCCGCTATTACGCACCGGAACTTCATGGTCGGCGGAGCGCTGCAGTTCTGCGAGGTGTTCCCCGACATGGCCGGACCGGGTGAGCGACGCGTGCTCGCTCACCTGTCGCTGGCCCACGCCTTCGAGCGCATCTTCGCGCTCTACACGCCGATCTTGTCGGCAGAGGTGGTGCACATTGGCGAGAGCCTCGAGTCGCTCGAAGAGACCCTCTACGAGGTGCAGCCCTACTTCTTTCATGCCGTGCCGCGAATCTGGCAGAAGATGGCGGCCCGCGCGGTCACCTCGATCGAGCGATCGAGTCGACTGAAGCGGTGGGCATACGACGCCGCAATGGCGGTCGCGCGTCGTCGACTCGATCGTCACTGGGACGGTCGATCGGCCCCGGTGCTTGCGCTTCTGTACGCCGTGGCGCGAATGGTCGTGTTCCGTCCGATGCTCCGAAAGTTCGGGCTGGCTCACGCTCGACACGGGTTGACCGCTGGGACCCACATTCCCCCGGAGGTCCAGCGCGTGTGGCAGTACTGGGGTCTGAACCTGGTAAATGGCCTCGGCATGACCGAGGTCGGCTACGTCGCGTTCCAGCGTGGTGACAGACCTCGACCAGGATCGGTTGGCCAGAAGGTGCCCGGTCTCGAGATTCGGGTTGAAGATGATGGAGAACTTGTCTACCGCGGCGACGGAGTCTTCTCCGGGTACCTCGGAGAGCCCGAGCGGACTGCCGAGGTGCTCGCTGCCGACGGCTGGTTCACCAGCGGCGATGTCGGCACCGTCGATGAAGACGGCGAGGTCGTGCTGCTCGACCGCAAGAAGGACATCATGATCACGGCGGGCGGCAAGAACATCACCCCGAGCCTGATCGAGAGCCTGATGAAGTCAAGCCGCTTCATCAGCGAGTTCGTGCTCATTGCTGACAATCGCAAGTTCCCGGGAGCGTTGGTGGAGATCGACTTCGAGACGGTCGCGGACTGGGCGCAGAACCGTGGGCTGCTCTTCGCTGGCTTCACGAGCCTGACGGAGCTTCCGGAGGTCCGTGAACTGCTGGACGGCGAGATCGCCGAACGCAATCTGGAACTCGCTCGCGTGGAGCAAGTCAAGCAGTTCCGCATCATCCACAAGGAGTTGGACCCGGAAGAGGGGGATACCACACCAACCCGGAAGGTCCGACGTCGACAGTTCGAGGAGATGTTCCGAGAGCTGATCGAGGACATGTATGTCGACGAGGCCGCAGAGGTCCGCCGACTCGGATGATCGACCCGTCGCGCCGGGCGACTGGGCCGATTGTCCGGTAACCACATAGCGACAACCGATTTCAAACCGCATCAACACACTAGAAAACTTGGGGGAATACATCATGCGATATCGACGAACAGGACTCGCGCTGATTGTCACATCATCATTGGTCGCTGCTGCCTGCGGCAGCGACGATTCGGGAGACGCTGACTCGCCGCCCGCCGAAACTGCCGGAGCCTCGGAGACCTCGGAGACCCCCGAGGCGCCGGTGAGTGCGGAACCATCAGACACCACGATGGCCGAGGATGCCCAGCCGGCGACCGGCGATCCCATTCAGATCGGGTGGCTCACCGATGCCACCTCGGTCACCCGGGGTACCTACTATCCGGAGTACGAGGGGGCCCGCCTGTATTTCGAGGAACTCAACCAGGCCGGAGGAATTAATGGCCGGCCAGTCGAGATCCTCGTCGAGGACATGAAAATCGACGCCGAGTTGGCCGTCACTGCGGCGACCAAGCTCCTGCAGAATGACGACGTCATCATGCTGGCCGGCGGCACCATCGAAGGCCGGTTGCCCCCGATCTTCGATGTCGTGCGGGCCGAGGGCGCTCCTTTCCTCACCGGACACAGCGCCCGACCGGACATGTTCCCGGACGCACCCGACCCGTTGCTGTTCACCGTCGGGAACGTGTTCGAGGCGATGTCCGATGCTCGTGTCGAAGTTTGGCCACAGCTCTTCGGTCCGGAATTCCCCGACGGTGGGACGTCGGCGTGCTACATCCATGAGTCCCCAGCAGCCGTGGCCGTGTGTGACCGCTGGCTCGCCGAACAGGCAGCAGCGACGCCCGAATGGCAGCCGGGCGTCATCGCCAACGCACCTCTGCAGACCACCGACTTCACCCCGTTCGTGCGTCCGGTCGTCGACTCCGACCCGACGGTCTTCTTCGACATCTCGATCGCATCGCACGCCATCGGTGTAGCGGTCACCGCCCGCAACCTCGGATACGCCGGCCCGATCGCATTCTCGATGACAGCGACACCCGAGCCCGATATCGATGAGGTCATCAACCAAGTCGGCGGCGACAACATTTACGCGGTCAGCAACATCGTGTCGATCGACGAGACGGAGGTGCCCGAAGTGCAACGCGTGCTCGATGCGGCCGAAGAGCACGGCACCGAGATCGATCCGAGTTCTGCCACGCTCAACGGCTGGCTGATGGGTATGGTGATCGCCGACTCGCTCGAGCGGTGCGGCGAGGGTTGCGACCGGGTCGCAATGCGTGACGCTCTGGAGGAGACCGACATCGACACTCGTGGAATCACGGGTGGCGACTTCGCGTTCTCACCGACTGACCATGTGGGCCTTCGGTACTGGACCGGTTACAAGTACGACACCGACCAAGAGGCCCTCGTCCGAGCAGTCGACGGGTGGACAACCTTCGACAACGCAACCGACCTGTTGGCTCCGCTGGGCGGATGACCGAACGGGGAGGTGACCTCGGCGGCGTGCCGAGGTCACCCCCCGGGCTGGCAATTCCATGGACCTGACCTTCATCATCGACATCTTCAAACTTGCCGGCATCTACGTGGCGATGGGCCTCGGCTTCGTGATCATCTACCGTGCTTCGCGGGTGCTGAACCTCTCCCAGCCAGGCCTGATCATGCTCGGCGCCTTCGTGGCGTTCCGGTACCTGCCCGATCCTGAGGACGGAGCGGCACCCTCCTTGGCCTTTTGGTTTGCCTGCGCAGCCATGTTGGCGCTCGGGGCGCTCGTCGGTATGGCCGTGTACCTGGTTCTCGTGCGGCCGATGGCGGGTAATCCCCGCGTCTCGATCGTGCTCATGACGCTCGCAACCCTCTTCATGTACGAGGCGGCAATCGACATTTTCTGGACCGGCGAACGCGGCTTCCTGCGCCTGCCGGGCAACCAGGTGTTCTACGAGATCATCGGCACGAGAGTCCGGCTGTTTGACCTGCTGCCAATGGCGGTTGGTTTGGCGCTTTGGGCTGGGATCGCTGCGTTCTACCGGTGGTCCAAGGCAGGCATCCGGATCCGCGCGGTTGCCGAGAACGCCGCGCTCGCGGCCCGCCGTGGCATCAACATCGATCGCGTCGGTGCGATGTCGTGGGCGCTGGCAGGTGCCGTAGCGGTCATCGCAGGCCTGCTGGTCGGCACTCAGGGTCCGGTCAGCACGCTGATCATCGTGACCTCGCTCAAGGGCTTCACTGTGGCACTCGTGGGTGGGCTCGACAGCATTGCGGGACTACTTCCAGCAGGGCTGCTCGTCGCCGCATCGGAGGTCGTTACCGTCCGCTGGATCGACACGCAGTGGGCCGAGGCGATGCCATTCATCGTGCTCCTCGTCGTCCTGATGATCAAACCGTGGGGCCTGGCCGGGACCGTGGAGGAACTCGACCGTGTCTAGTGCGCCTGTGAGAACCGCATTGCCGCGTTGGCGAGATAGGTCGCCGTATCTCCGTGAGAACCACGGCGCCGATCTCGCGATGTTTCCGTGGTCTGCGAAACGCCTCGTCGTCATCGGCGTCCTGCTCGCCGCAGTCGCGCTGCTCCCTGTTCTGGGGAGCAACTTTCTCGTGAACATCGCCAACTTCACCTTGATCGCTGTCGTCGGCGCGCTCGGCCTCCAGGTTGTCACGGGTATGGCCGGTCAGTTGTCGCTGGGCCACGCAGCGTTCCTGGCGATAGGAGCACTCGTCGCGTCCGGGCTATGGCTGCAACTGAGCGTTCCCTTCTGGGGTGCGGTTCCGCTGGCAGCCGTCGCCGGCGGACTGCTCGGCATCGTGGCCGGCATTCCAGCGCTCAGGCTCCGAGGCTTCTACCTCGGCATCACTACTCTCGCCCTGCAGTCGGTCGTGGTGGTGGCTGGGCTCAAGTACCAGCTTTATCTGCAGCGCGAGTACGGCACCGGTTCAGACCTCACCGTCCCCGCGCCGAGCATCGGGCTGTTCGAGGTGACGTCCGTGCGCGGTTGGTACTGGTTGCTGCTCGTGTTCGCCGGCGTCGGTGTCGCCGTGGTGGCGAACCTGTCCCGTTCGCGAGTTGGACGGGACTGGACTGCGATCACACGCCGCGAGGTGGTTGCGGAGAGCCTCGGCATTGACGTTGCCCGGCAGAAGCTCATTGCGTTCGCGATCAGCGGCGTGTTCGGCGGTGTTGGGGGTGCCCTGCTGGCGTATTACTTCCGGCAGGTGAGCATCGAGAACTTCAATCTCCAGCTGAGCGTCGAGTATCTCGCCATGATCCTGATCGGTGGCCTCGGCCTCGCATCGGGCGCGGTCTACGGGGCGATCTTTGTGACTGCGACCCCGTTCATCGTTGGCGAACTCGTGGAACGGCTCGGCTTGTCCGAACAGCTCGGCACCAAGCTACGTGGCCTCGAGCTCGCAGTCTTCGCGTTGGCGATCATGGCCTTCCTGCTCCTGGAGTCGGATGGCATCGCTGGAGTCTGGCGACGCATCAAGGCGTACTTCACGCGTTGGCCCTACCGCTACACCACGTTGTCGCGAGGATCGAGTTAGTCATGCTGGACCTCAAACAAGTCGAGATTGTCTACAACAAGCTCGCCACGGCGGTCAGTGGTGTCTCGCTCCACGTGCCCACGGGGCAGATCACCGCTCTGCTCGGCACCAACGGGGCCGGCAAGACAACAACTCTCATGGGCATCTCCGGGTTCCTTCGCGGAGAGAAGGCTGAACTCATCAACGGGGAGATCGAGTTCGAGGGCCGATCGATCGGGGGTATGGCCCCCCACGAGATAAGTCGGCTCGGTATCTCACTGGTCCCCGAGCGAGACAAGGTCTTCGACACCCTCTCGGTGGACGAGAACCTCCGGGCAGCAGCGCCCAGCTCAGCCTCGGTGAGTTCGACGTACGAGCTCTTCCCTCGGCTGGCCGAGCTCCGGGGCCGTACCGCTGGCTACCTCTCGGGCGGCGAGAAGCAGCTCCTCGCGCTGGCGATGGCGCTCAGCACCGATCCGAAGATGCTGCTCGTCGACGAACTCTCGCTTGGGTTGGCCCCGATCATCGTTGACCGCCTCCTCGGCGAACTCGTGCGGGTACAACGAGAACTCGGCATCGGCGTGCTGCTCGTCGAGCAGAACGCCGTCGCAGCGCTCAGAGTTGCGGCGTACGGATACGTGATCGAGGACGGTCGCATCGTCTTCGACGGAGAGGCCGAGCGTCTTCTCGCTCATGGCGACATCATGGAGTTCTACCTCGGTGGCGATGCCGCCGGCGGCGAGCGTCGGTCGTACCGGGACGTTCGCCAGTACCGAAGGAAGCGGAGGTGGTGGGGGTGAACGGCACTGACGTGGCTGCCCAGTTTGATCCGATCCTGAAGTGCGACGAAGTCCTCGTACAGTTCCGGACGATTGTTGCGGTCGACCGGGTCAGCTTTGCTCTGGGCCGTGACGAACTCGTCGCGCTGGTCGGGCCGAACGGCGCCGGTAAGACGGCGCTACTCAACTCGATCAGCGGGATTTACCGGATCACCGACGGGCGAATCATGCTCGACGGCGAGCGCGTCGACGGTCTGCGCCCTCACCGGCTGTGCGAGCAAGGTGTCGGTCGGTCGTTCCAGCATGGCGAAGTGTTCGAGGAGTTGACGGTCGTCGAGAACTTGATGGCGGCCCGTCATCTCCAGATCGGTAGCAACGTCTTCGCGATGGGTGCGTACTTTGGCCCGTACAAGCGCCGCGAAGTTGCCGCTCGGGCGGCCGTGGAGGAGATGATCGACTTCTTCGAGTTGGAGCGCTACCGACATCAGCGCGTCGGAGCGCTTGCGTTCGGTGTGCAGAAGCTGGTCGGGGTCGCCCGGGCGGTGTGCACCGACCCCAAGGTCCTGCTGCTCGACGAGCCGTCCTCAGGCCTGACCCGGCAGGAGAAGGAGGACTTCGCCCGGTTCCTGCTGCGGCTCCGGTTCGATCTTCGCCTGCCGATTCTGTGGGTTGAGCACGACATGCAGATGGTGACCGACCTGGCCGATCGGATCGTCGTCTTGGACTACGGGCGCAAGATTGCCGACGGTATCCCTGACGAAGTCATCCGTGATCCCCAGGTGGGGGCTGCGTATCTGGGCGTCAATGCCGTCGCGTCGGCGACGTCACCGGTCGACCCCCTGAGTTCGATGACGCCGGAGGGTCAACCTGCATCGACATCTGATTGATCAACTTCCGATCGTGCCATGATTCCGACGGTGCGAAACGAGACGAGGACGTCGTCGGCTGCGTTGCGCAATGAGAGTTCATAGGTGACGAGACCGTGGCCGAGAGAACTCACGCGTTTGTCCCTGATCGTGACGTGCGCGTGCACCCACGTATCAGGAAGCAGCGGAAGGAACCACCGGCATTCTTCAAGGGCGACGCCGCCGCGACCGTCGTCGCCCTGGGCGCCCGTGTCAAGCCACAAGCTCCAGGTGAGTGCGATACTCATGAAGCCGCTGCCGATCACGTCCTGATAGATGCCGTGTTGGGCAGCCTCGGCATCGAGGTGCAACGGTTGCTGGTCGTACCGGCTGGCGAATTCGACGATCTCAGCGCGGGAGACGAGCCGCTGCGCCGAGACCATCTCCGATCCGACGATGAACTCCTCGAATCTCATTGCTGCCAGGCATCTGGTGCCGGCGTCAGAGCGAACTGCGCCAGCTCTTGGGCGCGCTTTCTGCAATTGCCCATTGCCTGGAGTGGACCGCAAGTCATCTCCGCACTGTCTTCGTCTGCGCAGATGAACTCGGTGACGACAACCTCGATGTGCGGTGTGGTCGACCTCATGGTTTGATCTTGAAGAGTCGAGCAGCGTTGTCCCAGAGGATGGCATCGATGACCGCAGGCTCCAGGTCGAGCCGTCGCACCTGGTCGATGAGAACCGACGGTGCGGGCGAGGATGGCCAGTCGCTGCCCCATACAACACGGTCGGCGACACGGTCGATCTCCGGGAAGTACTCGATTATCCGCTTCGGTGGCAGCCCGGACAGTTCCATCCACACGTTCTGGCGCATTCGAGTGAGAGCGAATACCTGGGTCGTCCAGAAGCCACGTCCTGCATGGGCGCAAAGAATGTTCAGATCAGGAAAGTCGGCTGCGACTTCGTCGACGAGTAGGGGGTCGCAGAACTTCATCTTTGCGCCCGGGAATATCGAGGAACCGACGTGCACCATCACTGGGAGGCCTCGGGAGCGTGCAACCTCGTACAACGGATAGAGCGAGCGATCGTTTGGGGGGAGCTGATGCGAGCATGGATGCACCTTGAGTCCCCGCGCCCCATCGTCGATGGCGGATTCGAACTGCCGGGCGGCTGAAGGCAGCGAACGCGGGTCGTACTGGACGAACGGCAGGAGAACGCCTCCGGATGTCGCGCACTCCGCGATCGTGTACTCCTGCTCGGCGCCACGCCCAACTGGGATGGCTGCCGCGTTCGTGATTCCTTCGGCGCGCAAGTAGTCGGCGATCGCGGCGCCCAGCCCCTCACGTCTTCCGAGTAGGTCGACGAGGTGCTCGTTACCGAGTTGTGTGGCGAGCTCGAGACCCTCCGGAATCCATTCATCACTCGGGCCAACGTGCACATGGAGGTCGAAGACGGGGGACACACCGCGAGTGTATGATTGGTTGATCAATCGAATCAAGGAGTGGACATGACCGAACTCGAAATCGTCTCCCCCCACGATGGGGAACATCTCGCCACTGTCGCCAGAGATGACGAGTCGACGATCGATCGCAAAGTGGACGCAGCGGCCGCGGCGATGAGCGAGTGGGCGGCTCGCAGCCCGATGGCGCGAGCAGAGGTGCTGCTGTCGATCGCCGACGCGACGCGTCGAGAGTTCCCTCGACTCGCTCTGGAACTGAGCCGGGAGCAGGGCAAGACCGTCAAGGAGGCCCTGCTCGAGCTCGATCGTTACGTCGGTCCCTTCATTCAGTACGCCGGCCTGGCAACTGCGGTTGCGGGCCGACACGTTCATTTGTCACCGGGCGTCGAAGGGATTGTTGAGCGTCGCCCGGTGGGAGTAGTCGCCGCAGTCGTGCCGTGGAACTTTCCAGCCTCGTTGTTCGGGAGCAAGGCGGCGCCGGCGCTCGCCGCTGGCTGCGGCTTTCTCATCAAGCCCGCTGAGTCGACGAGCCTGATCACCATGGAGTTGGCTCGGCTCGCCAATGAGCATCTGCCGGAGGGTCTTGTCGACGTCGTGATCGGCGACAGCGACGTGGCGGCGCGACTTGTCGGACACCCCGGGGTGAACCGCGTTGCGTTCACTGGCTCCACCGCAGTCGGCAAGAGCATCGCCATCAATGCCGGCAGCACGTTCAAACGGCTCAGCCTGGAGCTCGGTGGTTGTGATCCTTTCGTCGTGTGCGCAGATGCCGATCTCCCACGCGCCGCGCGGGCGTTGATGGGTACCCGCTTCTACAATGCCGGGCAGGTGTGCGTCGCTCCCAAGCGGCTCATCGCCCACCGATCCGTTGTGGCTGAGTTGACGGCGATGCTCACGGAGCGAATCGGACGGATCGTTGTCGGGCCGTTCGACGACGAATCCGCCACCATGGGACCGCTGCACACCAGTGCGTCGCGAGACAAGCTCGAGGCTCAGATCGATGATGCGGTCGCTCATGGTGCGACGTTGATCGGTGGCGGTCGACCCGGCACCGAACGCACGCAACGAGGTTGGTTCACGTCTCCGGCGCTGCTCGTCGAGCCGTCGGGCAGCGCGCGCGTGCGAGTCGAGGAAACCTTCGGCCCCGTGCTCACAGTGTTGGGATTTGACTCCCTGGATGAAGCAGTGGGCCTCGCCAACGAAACCCCGTATGGATTGGGTGCGTCGGTATGGAGCGGCGATCATGACGCGGCTTGGTCTCTTGCTCGCCGAATCGAATCTGGTTACACGTGGGTCAACGCGCTCGGCCGTGTCTACGACGAGCTGCCCTTTGGTGGGGTAAAGGCCTCGGGTGTGGGTCGCGAGCACGGGGTCGAGGCTCTCGATAGCTACCTCGAGGACCACACCTACGTGATCGGTAGCGCGACCTGAACGCGTGGTTCTCGTGGCCCTGAAGTGAGACGTCTTAGCCTGAATCCACCGCCCGGGTTCTTGAGTGGCTGATCCGGGTGGGGGTCGTGGTGGGTGTGGTGGTGTACGGGTTTTGTGGGGTGTGGGGGCGTGTTGAGTCTGGCCTGCCCCGAGGATTCCGGACAGCGGATCTTGTTATGATTCGTTGAAAGGAATGGGAGTTTAGGGTCCCTGGTTTAATTACTCGCGCGTTGTAGTGTGGCTGTGTGGAGCTCGACGAGGTGGCGTTTGGTGAGGTGTGGGCGGTGATCTCGCCGGTGCTCGATGAGCGGCAACGTCGGGTGGTGGCTGGTGGT
>JBPPMT010000112.1:0-7562 GCA_051306195.1 Solirubrobacterales bacterium | reverse complement strand
CCGTGGACGGCGACCCCCAGCGCCTGGGCAAGAAGATCCAGTTCTTCGCCACCTGTTCGGAGAGCTGCGAGCTTGCCAGCAGAGGTTCACTCAAGGCGAATCGCAAGGGCAAGAAACCAGCGGTCGGCTTTCGATACACGGCGGACACCCGTGACGCAGGCGCCAACGATCGGGTGAAGGTCGTGCTGAGGCTCAAGCCGAAGCCGCTGAAGAACGCCCGCATGGTATTCCGGAGCGGCCGCACCCTCAGGGCCGTGGTCGTAACCAGGGCATCCGATCCGTCCGGCAACAGCCGCTCTGTCAAACGGACGGTTCAGATCAGGCGAACCTTGCCTCCGATCCGCTAGGACCGGCGGCGCTTCACGGGAGACCCGGTTATTCGGTGGGTGTCGGCGATTCAGCCGCGGCCGGAGGTGGAGCGGTTTCGCCTCCGTTCTCCTTGGCCAGCGACGACGGCCACCAGATCTTCGGGCCGATGTCCAGGGCCAGGGCCGGTACCAGGACCGATCTCACCAGGAAGGTGTCCAGCAGGACGCCGAAGGCCACGGTGAATCCCATCTCCGTGAGGAAGACGAGTGGCAGGACGGCGAGGATCATGAAGGTGCCTGCGAGGACGATTCCGGCTGAGGTGATCACGCCGCCGGTTACTGCCAGACCACGCAACATGCCCTCACGCGTGCCGTGTTGCTGGGTCTCTTCACGGACCCGGGCCATCAGAAAGATGTTGTAGTCGATGCCGAGGGCCACCAGGAACACGAATATGAACAGGGGTAACGACGGGTCGGTTCCGGGGAAGTCGAAGATGTATTTGCTGGCAAGCACTCCGACTCCGAGTGCAGCTGCGAAGCTCACAACGACCGTGCCGATCAACAGCACTGGCGCGAGGACCGACCTCAGCAGGAGGATCAGGATCAGGAAGACGACCAACAGGACAAGTGGCACGATCAGCTTCACGTCGTTGTCGTTCGCCTGCCGGATGTCGTACTCGGTTGCGGTCGCCCCGCCGACCAGCACTTCAGGGCCTCCTGCCTCCCGGGCAGCATCCCGGATTCCGGGAACGAGATCGAAAGCTTCGGTCGAATACGGGTTCGGCTCGAGCACTGCATTGATCAGGACTCCGCTTTCACCCTCGGTGTTCGGGGTGACTTCGGCGACCCCCGGCGCCTCCTTCACGGCAGTCGTGACCGCGGTGACCTTGGTCGGGTCGGTCACGATGACGTCGGTCGGCGCGTTGGTGCCACCCGGGAAGGCATCGGCGATCAGGTTCTCACCGGTGACAGATTCAACTTCGTCGCGAAAACCTGCCGAAGAAGTCAGTCCGTCGTCATAGGCGAACAGGCCACATGCCATGATCGCCAGGATCACGAATGCGCTCGCCCAGACGCGCCGAGGGCTCTTTGCGGTGCGGTCGCCGAGTCGCCTCCAGGGACCGTGCAGAGTGTCGGCGCCTTCGCTGCCAACCTTCGGAACCTTCGGCCAGAAGACGAACCGCGGGGCGATCACAAGCATGGCCGGCAGCAGGGTCAGCATCGAGATCACGGCACAGAAGATGCCGACGGCGCCGATCGGCCCGAGGCTCGCCGTCGAATTGAGCTCAGCGAGCGACAGACAGAGCAGTGCCGCGATCACGGTGCCACCGGAAGCGAGGATCGCCGGACCGGCCCCCTTCAAGGCCAGTTTCATCGACTCGCTTTTGCTTTCGCGCAGGCGTAATTCTTCGCGGTATCTGGCGATCAGCAGGAGCGCATAGTCGGTACCGGCGCCCAGCACCAGTACCGAAAGTATCGCCGAGGATTGCCCGTTGACGGTCACCCCCATTTCGGTAATTCCGAAGCCGATAGCGCGGCTGAGAATTTCTGCGAAGGCAACTGCGAGTAGCGGGAACCACAACAGAAAAGGCGAGCGGTAAATCAGGATCAGAAGCAGGAAAACGAGGCCGAATGCAGCTGCAAAGAGTGTGCCATTGATCTGCTCGTAGACCTTGATCGCATCGGCCGCGTAGCCGGCCGGTCCGGTCACTGCAACATCCATGCCTGCGAATTCCCCGCTGACCTCCTCGCGCACCTCGTCAACTGGATCGAGCAGGTCGTCGCCTTCCCCGGTCGCGCTGATGCTCGAAAGCACGATCGCCGCAGTGCCGTCTTTCGACTGGTTGCCCAGGCGGAAGGGTTCACTGACCCCGTCGATGTCCTTGTTGAGGGACTCGATGTTCTCGTTGATCCGCGCCCGGTCGGCCTTGTTCAGGCCATCCGGATTGCGGTACACGATCACGATGCCGGCCTGCTCGCCGTTGGTCAACTCCTCCGAGGCTTCGAGCGCCCTGGTCGACTCGGCATCACCCGGCAGGTAGGAACTCGACTCGTTGTTCTCCGCGTCGGAAAACTTGCCCGGGACGTTCGCTCCGAAGATCAGGATTATTGCGATGAGCCACGCCGAGACAACCAGCCATCGAGCTTTTCTACCGGCGGCAAAGGACAGCATGGACGAGAGCATCCGGCAAGGATATTCACTCGTGTCGGTCGTGGTAGGGAACGCGACGGAATCTCGCTCTGGCTACGCGAACCTCGTGCAAAGGGGGCAGGAGTGCTGCGACGCTGGCGTACTCCTCGATGCAGTATCGGGCAGGTCCGGTGCACCTCTTGCATTCGAAAAATCCGGCGGACGATCGAAGAGCTGGTCGGATGCCAGCTCGCGACCTGCCGAGACACCCTGACCGTATGTCCCGCGGGATACGAGGATTCCCCGCTTTTGGTCCCACGGGACCTGAAATTCACTCGTTATCCGCATAGGCTGCCTCCATGGAAGACAGCCCTGAACCGCCGATCACCCTTACCCGGAAGAAGTACGAAAAGGAGTTGCTGAAGCTCCAGGTGGAACTCGTGCGCATGCAGGAATGGATCGTCGAGGAGCAGCTCAAGGTTGTGGTCGTCTTCGAAGGCCGGGACACCGCCGGCAAGGGTGGCGTGATCAAGCGGATCACCGAGCGGACCAGCCCACGAACCTTCCGCACGGTCGCCCTCGGCACGCCGACAGAGCGTGAAAAGTCGCAGTGGTACTTCCAGCGGTACGTGGCCCACCTGCCAGCGGGCGGAGAGATGGTTCTCTTCGACCGCAGCTGGTACAACCGGGCCGGGGTCGAGAAGGTGATGGGCTTCTGCACCGACGAGGAGTATCAGGAGTTCATGCGTACCGCGCCGGTATTCGAGCGGATGCTTCAGAGCTCCGGCCTGATCGTCATCAAGTATTGGCTATCGGTTTCGGACGAAGAACAGGAACGTCGCTTCAAGAAGCGCATCAAAGATCCGATGAAGCAGTGGAAGCTGAGCCCGATGGACCTCGAGGCCCGTGCCCGCTGGGTCGATTACGCCGAGGCCAAGGACGAGATGTTCGCCTACACCGATACCAAAGAGACCCCCTGGAACGTGGTCGAGGCTGACAGCAAACACACCGCGAGGCTCAACCTGATCAGCCACCTGCTCGACCAGATTCCCTACAAGAAGGTCAAGCAGAAAACAGTCAAGCTGCCGCCGCGCCAGGAACGCGCCTACGTGCGACCGCCGGCCGACAGCCAGAACTACGTGCCAACAAAATACCTGGTCGTGTAACCGCTAGAACCTATGGTCAAAACTCTGTCCTCGGTGTGGTGGCCGTAGGCTCTGGCGGGATTCCGACCAGCGGTCTATTCCCCGGTTGGTGACTTCGGCGAGCGCGACGCCGCAGAGTGCCCCGATGATCACGTCGCCCGGGTAGTGGACACCGGTGTGAATCCGGGAATAGCCGACCAGAGAGGCCAGGACCACAAGTGGTGCCGTGGCCCGGGGAATATTGCGACCGATCCCCGTCGCGAAAGCGAAAGCCGCCGCCGAATGGCCGGACGGGAAGGAGTGGGACTCTGGCATCCGCACGAATCGTGCCTCGGGAACCTCGGCCGCCCGGCGATCCGGGCGCTTGCGCTTCGCGACCGGCTTGATGGCTACGTTCATCACAGCTGAAGTAACGGCGATCGAAGCCAGGCCGCGGGCTGCCGCGCGGCGCCCCCCGGGGCCTCCGGCAATCGCCAGAACTGCCGCGATGCCCATGGAGATCCGAGAGTAGTTGGCCGCATCCGAAAGTTTCCTGAGGCCCGAGTCGAGTGACGGGGTAGGTGACTTCGCTACGGCCGTGTAGACGGCCAGGTCTAGCCGGTTCAGCTCACCGAGGATCTGTCTTGCGCCCATCAGGCACCTCCCCTCGGTTCAATCTCCCGCCGCGAATGCGGCAGCGCGGGTCTCGGGTGTCCGGCCATGATTCGCATCAGGGCGACGGTGACTTTGCCGATCCCTTCCGGGATCGAAGCCGAGGGTGAGGCCCCGGGGTGTTTGCGCGCGATCCTCACCCGGAGAACCGCGGGCTGGATACGAAACTCGAGCGGCGGTTCGATTGTCGCAGCTTCGCCGTCGATTCCAGCGGGAACCGGTTCTTCCGAGTCAACGGTGAACGCAGGTGAGGACCAGTCCCGCCAGGGCTTCTGAAACGTGCGAAGCCGCCTGCCGCCGGCTTCCGGATCGGCGAGAATGGCCACCCCGAGCAATCCGTCGTCAATCTTCGGCCTGGTACCTGACCCGATGCTCCCGCCCAACCGGTAACGATTGTTGGAAACGAGGATCGCGGCCCCCGAGGAGTGCTCTCGTCCGCTCGGGCTCTTCCATTTAAGTCCCGGTCCGTCTGCCTCTGGTCCCATGACTTCCGGGACCGTATCCAGGATCGTTTTCAGCTTCGCTTCGCGGTAGCCGTCGCGCTGAACGGCCTCCGCGTAAACCCCCAGGGAGACGTTGTTGACAAAAACCCGGCCGTTGACTTCGGCCAGGTCCACCCGGCGCTCTCCGGCATCAACGAAGGCATCCAGCGCCCCGACCAAGTCATCGCGGTCGACCCCCAGGTCAAGCGCGAAGTGATTGCGGGTTCCGGCAGGAATGCAGGCGTAGGGCAGGTCGGCTTCGGCAGCGATCGCTGCCACCACGGCCTGTGAGCCGTCACCACCGGCCATCGCCAGACCGTCGGCTCCACCGGCCACCGCAGCTCGGACCAGTTCTTCGAGGTCGCTGCCGTCGGTCAGCTCCACCGGTTCGATCCCCCGTGCCCTCGCCTCTCTCGCGACTTCGAATTCTTCCGCCTTCCCCCCTCCGGACTTCGGGTTGTAAAAGAGGACTGGATGGCTGGGAGCGGCTGCACCGGGAAGCGGTACCCGGACACTGAACGCCTTCCGGGCTGCGTAACTCGCAACCGCGATCGATCCGACGATCAGCAGGACTTCGACCAGCTGCTCGCCATTATTGAGCACGAAGCCGATCGATAACCCGAATGCAAGCGCCGCGATCACAAATCCGGCAGCCCGGGTCGAGCCGGTTCCGGCAACGCCGAACCACGCCGCGGCTATCGCCACCAGCAGCAGCACCAGCGGGACCAGTGCCGCGGGAAAGCTGCTGATCGCGAAGTCGACGATCAGGATTGCTGCTACGACCGCCAGCAGCAGGGCCGCGCCGGCAGCCAGCCTCTCTTCCAATCCCACCCGATGATCCACGGGTTCAGCGTACCTTCCCGGCCGCTCAGGTTGTCAGGAGTCCACCGTCGACCGGCAGCAGTGATCCAGTGATGTAGGAGGAAGCGTCGCTCGCCAGGAAGATTGCTGCGGCAACCAGTTCGTGCGCTTCACCCTTGCGCCCGGCCGGCACCCTGATCATCATGCTGTCCAGGTATCCGTCCGGGTATTGATCGGTCATTTCCGACTCGAAGAATCCCGGTGCCAGGGCGTTCACCCGAATGTTCTTTCGTCCGGTCCACTGCTGCGCGAGATCACGGGTGAGCCCGATGATCGCGGCCTTCGAGGAGGCGTAAGCGGCCTGCGGCAGGAACGCCGTCGTCGAACCGAGGACGCTGCCGATGTTGACGATGCTGCCTCCGCTTTCACTGATCGCCCGGGCAAACGCCTGAGCCATGAAATAGGAACCGTTGAGGTTGATCTCGATCACGTTCCGGAACTCGTCTGGTGCCTCATGGGTCGCCGGGACGGCGGTGCCGATACCGGCATTGTTGATCAGCACATCGGCCTTGCCGAGCTGCTTGACGGTCTCTCCCACGACCCGGTTGCAGTCGTCGGCGTTCGAAACATCAGCCGGGACCGCGACGCAGCGTCGGCCGAGTGCCTCGACAGCCTCTCTGGTCGTCTCCAGCTTTTCGACCCGGCGCGCGCAGATCGCGATGTCGGCACCAGCTTCGGCGAGGCCCGTGGCAAACGCCACCCCGAGACCGGAGGATGCACCGGTGACGATCGCAACTTTGCCTTCGAGTGAGAACGACTCGAGGATGCTCAGAGTCCCATCCCCCGACCGATCAGCTCTTTCATGATTTCGGTCGTACCTCCGTAAATCCGGGTGATCCGGGCATCCACCCAGGCGGTGGATATCGGATATTCGTTCGTATATCCGTAACCACCGTGGAGCTGGAGACATTTGTCGGTGACGGATCCGAGCAACTCGGTGGTCCACCACTTGGCCATCGCCGCTTCTTCGATCGTCAATTCGCCCGCGACGTGCTTGCCGATGCATTGATCGACGAAGGCGCGCCCGATCGTGATCTCGGTCTTGATCTCGGCCATGACGAAGCGCGAGTTCTGGAAGCTGCCGATCGGCCGACCGAAGGCGGTGCGCTCCTTTACGTATTCAAGGGTGCGGTCGAAGGCGGCCTCGGAACCCGCGAGTGCGGCCACCGCGATGATCATGCGCTCCGGTACCAACTTCTCCATCAGCTGGTAGAAGCCGCTGCCTTCGGCTCCGAGCAGGTTCTCCGCCGGGACCCGGACGTCGTCGAAGAAGAGCTCGGTCGTATCCGACGCGTGCTGGCCCAGCTTCTCGATCTGCGGGCCGCGGGAGAAGCCTTCTGAGTCGGCGTCTACGACTATCAGGGAGATGCCGGCGTGTCCGGCTTCGGGATCGGTCTTGGCGACAACGATCACCCGGTCAGCGTGACCGCCATTGGTGATGAAGGTCTTCGAGCCGTTGACCACGTACTCGTCCCCGTCGAGCCGGGCAGTGGTGGTCACCGCCGCCAGGTCGGAACCGGTTCCCGGCTCGGTCATCGCGATCGCGAGCACGGTCTCGCCACTGGCGATGCCGGGCAGCCAGCGCGCCTTCTGCTCGTCGGTGCCCGAACTGAGGATGTAAGGCAGGCAGATGTCGGTGGTCAGCATCGGACCGCCGAAAGCCGCTCCCACTCCGGACCTCACGGCTTCTTCGGTGAGCACGACGTTGAAGCGCCAGTCGTCGGCACCCGCGCCGCCGTATTCCTCGGGGATCGACATGCCCATGAAGCCGTGTCCGGCAGCCTTGGCGAAGAGATCGCGCGATACGACGCCGGACGCGTCCCATTCGGCGAAGTTCGGAGTCACCTCGGCCGCGAGGAACGAACGGAAGCTCTCACGGTAGTCCTCATGCTCGTCTTCGAAGATCGGTCGGCGCGGCGGTGCTGTCAAAGGTGTTCCAGTGGTCATCGGTGCTCCCGGATGAAATTGGTTGATCGGTCGTTCC
>JBPPMT010000149.1:0-2813 GCA_051306195.1 Solirubrobacterales bacterium | reverse complement strand
ACCCGGCCACCGATGTGGGAAACGGAAGTTGCAGGGCGGGGGGGAGCTATCGCTACGATCTCCCGGTGAACAATCGGGAGGGCAAACGCATGGCGGGGGCGGCCGGAATCGCACTTGCCGGATCGGTTCCCCTGGTCATTCTTGGCAATGCCCTGATTCTGCTCCTGATCCCCTGGATGGCCGACGTACAGTATGCCCTGCCGGCATTTCCGGACGATCCCCTGGGGCTCACTGGTAGCGATCGTTCCGGGTTGGCCCACGTCGGAATCCGCTCGGTCTGGCCGGTCGGGGAAGGCACGGCGCTGCTTGAAGCGGCCCGCCTGCCGGACGGCTCAGTCGCCTTTCAGCCGAAGGAGACCAACCACATGGCAGACGTCCGGGAACTCGTTCGTGTGGTCGTCCTGCTCTGGCTGATCGCGGCAATCCTGGCCGGCGCAGCGGCATTCATCCTGAAGCGAATCGAGGCAGATCGGACTCGTGCCTCACTCGGGCTCGGTGCCCGGATCACGCTGATCCTGATGGCCGCGACTGCCGTCCTGATGGCGGTTGGGTTCGAGTCCTTCTTCGACGGATTCCACGGGATCTTCTTCGAAGGGGATTCCTGGCGCTTCAAGGATTTCTTCACCCTCAGAAGGATCTATCCGGATGCGTTCTGGGGTATTGCTGCCGCGTTCTTCGCGATCCTCACCCTGGCCCAGGCGTTGCTGCTCTCGCACCTCACAACGGGCCTGCCCTGGTTCCGAAGGAATCGCTCCGCTCAGGCGGACCAGTAGGCGCCGATACGGCTGGCGAACTGGCCTGGCTTCTCGGCGTAGATCCTCCGGCCGAGGGGCAGTGCTTCGTCGAGCAGCTCCGCCTGCCGGTTGATCGCCATCAAGGTCAAGGCCGAGGTCGCCGGGTCGTACCACTGGTTCGATACGAGCTCGTCCAGGAGGATCGAAAGGTCGTTGTATTCACCGAGCAGTTCCGCCAGGCGGGAAGCTTCCCTGACGTTCGCCTTGAGACCGGTCTTCCACGAGTTTCGGAGTAGCCGCAGCTGGTACCAGAGGTCTTTCACGCGCTTCCGCCATTCATGGACGTTCGCTGCGGTCGGGTCGGCCTCAACGATTTCGAGACCGCGACGTCCGTCCCTGTAGGTGCGCCTCAGGCCTCCGGCGAAAAGCTGCCAGTCAGCCGCGGTCAGGTCCCATTGGTCGATCACCCGGCCGCCTTCTTCGATCGTCCTTGCCGCTTCGGCGAGGCGAGGGTCAGTCTCACCTGTCCCTTCGGCGGAACCTTCGTCACGACGCAGCTTCAGGCGCTCGATCATCGGTCCGATCGCCGGAGCGTCATCCGGGTACGACTCACCCAGTGATTCGACCGTCTCGATCAGCACCTCGGCATCGCGCGAGTCGGAGAGCAGCCTGGCGGCATCGCGGTAACGCCGGTTCTCCTCGCGGAACATCGTGATGCCGACGTCCTCCCGAACCAGCCGGAGCACTGCGCGCATCTTCTTCATGTCCTTGCGGGCTTCGTGAATCGCTTCTGTCTGGTTTGAAGGATCCGCCTCGCGGAGGTTCCGCGCAGCAGACTCGACCCGGCCCCGGGCAACGCGCCGGATCTCGGTCGCGGGCAGGCCCTCCCGGTCGAGCCGGTAATCGTCGCCTTGTGGGGCAGTGGTGACATCAACCGGGTCGAGTCGCTCCACGGCGATTGTGAAGCGTGAGACGTCGGTCTCTCCGGGCGCGACCGAGTTCAGGTGCCGCCCGCTGACCAGAGCATCGGTCGGCGCTTTCATCGGCTCAAAGCAGATGACTGCTTCTCCGGGAGGCGCGAAAACCTGGGCGGCGGGGTATCCGCGCTCGAAACAGACCGTGATCCGGTTGGAAGCGTCCTCGACCGAGAACTCCGCACATTCGTCCAGCCCGTCGAATCCGTGGTCCCAGGCCGTGTCCCCAAGGGCCTGGGTCACGGCGGGGAAGTAGCCGGTCCTGCCGTCGGGAATCCCGAGCCCGTCGAATTCGAGGGCGGTCATCTCCGGAAGCGCGATTCGCCACTCGCTCCGGTCCGTACCAGGCAGGGTCAGGTATGGATGAAAGCCGTAGGCCAGAGGAACGGGCAGGTCCCCGGTCGGGACTACGGTTGATTCGACCGCCAGGGTGTTGCCTTCCACCGACATCTCCAGATCCAGGCGATGGGGGAACGGGAATGACTTCATCAGCTCCGGGCGATTGCCGAAATCGAGCGAGGCCCGCAGTCGGGCGGAGTCCAGCTGTTCGGTGGCGGATGCTTCATCCACGACCCACAGCGGTGAGGCCGCGAGAGTTCCGTGAATGGCCAGGCCGTTGTCATCCCGCCTGACTCCAGCAGCGTCGGGGGCGATCTCGACCCGGCGACCGCCGAATTCATACGAATCCTTCGACAGCCGGTTCGCCCACGGGTAGAGCAGGGGCAACCCCATGGTCTTTCCGGACTCGAGGTAGCTCTCGATTCCGCGGCGCTGGCCGAGCAGCTCATCGCCGTCATTGCTCAGGGAAACGCCGATCATTCCGGCCTCGGGAACGAAGGTGGCCGAGAGCCCGCTGCCGGATTCGATGCGGATCGCTCGGAGGCTCATGACTGGATGATTGCGAATCGACCGGGCGCCGGGCAAGGGCGCCGGTTGCTGCCGGTGTCGCGTTTACCCTTATGGAGTGGAATTCGGGGTGACAGCCGGACTTTTCGAGGCCGCATCCGAAACCTTCGGTTGTGCGATCGAAGAGGCCGCAAGCTGCTCCGGCGGCGACATCAACGATTCCTGGCGACTGACTTTCGAAGACGGGACGGAAGCCTTT
>JBPPMT010000098.1:0-3322 GCA_051306195.1 Solirubrobacterales bacterium | reverse complement strand
CCTACTGTCCGAAGGCCGATCGCGTCTTCGCTGCCGCTGACCGAACCCGCCGGGGTGAACCTCGCCGGAATGCGCCGGACCTCGAACTTCGAGGCGGCGATCCGCGGTGAAATCTCGCTGCCCGGCGGAATCGCCGAAGTCACGATGACGACCGGCCTCAGTCTGCCGTAACTGTCGACTACCGAAGACGAATATCCCTTGACCAGAGTCATTGACAGGATTGCCGCCACGACCGCGAGGACGGTGAGTAGCAGTGCTCGCTGCCGACGGCTCACCAGTTCACCCGGACAGGCACTCCCCGGGCCGGGATGTTCGAGGATGCCGGGAGGACGAAGACGGCCTTTGATCCGTCTTCGGAGAGTTCGAGGTCGAGCCTTCCATCGTGGTCGGCCGCCACGCTCCGGACCACTTCGAGTCCATGCCCGTGCCGCCGACGCTCGGATCGGGACTCTGGCCGCGTGACTTCGGGGTTTGCTGGGGCCTGCTCGCGCCTGCCGCTGTCAATCACTTCGACCCTGACCCACTTGCCGAAGGTGAGTCCGTTCACGGTGATTGCCGGACCGCCGTGCTCGATCGCGTTCAGGATCAGGTTCTCGACCGCACCCGAGATTGCGGTGCCATCGCCGCGTACGAGGGCATCGGGTCCGGCCCAGCGAAGTTCGATCGTCGATCCGGCCAGGTGGGCGCGGGACTGCCATCGGCGCACGCAGGCATCAACCATCAGGCGGCAGGCGAAGAGCTCGCTGCTGGCCCGCTGTCCCGGGACTCCGTTCAGCTGGCGGTCCAGGTCACCCAGCGCCCTGATCGCCTGCCAGATCGAACCGGTGATTACCAGGGGATCCCCGGGCCTCGCGTTCGGCTGCCTGCCGGGAAGCCTGCCCGCCGGAGCAGTTTCCACTGAAGAAAGGGCAAGCGCCTGAAGTGGCCGGCGAATCTCATGGAGGGCGCGGTTCAGTGCCATCCGGCGTTGGGCCCCGCGCCAGGACTGGGCGGCAAGCAGGAGCAGCAGCACGACCATCAGCGACCATCCGAAACCGGGCGCGATGACCAGCCCGGTCATGGCCCGACGAGCCTGTAGCCGACTCCCCAGCAATTGACGATGAACTTCCCTTCGTCCGGATCGAGCTTCCTCCGCAGTCGGCTGGCGTGGGCCTCGAGGGTTCGGGTGTGACCAAGGGACCGGTAGCCCCAAACGTCCCTGAGGAGCTCTTCCTTCGAGAAGACCCGGGTCGGCTGCTTGGCCAGCGCGCCGAGCAGTGCGAACTCCTTGCTCGAGAGCTCGATCGGCCGGTCGGCGACCTTGACCGTGCGCTCCGCCCGGTTGATGGTGATCTCGCCCGCGTGGAGGACATCCCCACGATCCCCGACCCGGCGCCGGAGGACCGCCTCGATCCGGGCGAGCAACTCGCCGTACTGGTAAGGCTTGACCACGTAGTCGTCGGCCCCCTGTTCGAGCCCGCGCACCCGGTCGCGCTCGGTCCCGCGACCGCTGAGGATGATCACTGCCATCGCCGGGTCGAACCGGCTGACCGAGCGATCCGGTTCACGGATCTCCCGCAGGACATCGAGTCCCGAGGCATCGGGCAGGCTGAGGTCGAGCAACAACATGTCCGGTGAGTTGAACTGGCAGAGTCGCAGCGCATCGGCCGCGGTCGGGGCGGCCAGAACCTCGAACCGGTCGGCCGTCAGGTGGTCGCTGAGGAGTTCGAGGGTGGCCCGGTCGTCTTCACAGACGACCAGCTTCGCTTTCGAGTTTCGTTCGGGCAACATGCTCGCCTAAGGCGTCGGCCGCTCAACACTCTCCCCCCTGTAACGACAGGGCACGAGTTCGAGCACGGATCGTGCCTTGAACGAGACGAAGAATCTCTGCGGCGGCACTTCCCGGCAGGCCCTGACGATCCGACCCGATCCATCGAGGAAGAACAGGTCGAGGTCGAAACGCATGCCGAACGTATGGACCGACCGGCAGCCGGGGATCAGCAGCCCGATGCCAGCACCTTCCCGGTCGAGCCAGGCGAGTCCGAGGGTCCGCGCCCTGAGCGTGACAGCCGATGGGACTTCGATCCCCTGAACCACCTCGAGGGGCAAACCGGCCAGGCGGCCGGCCGAATCCCTGCCCTTGGTGCCTGTGGCTTCCATGGAGGGGTCAGGGCCCCGAACCCGGGTCTCTCCCCCCTCGCTGCAAAATGTGCTTCATTCCGTTGGCTCTGCAACAGGACTTGTCAGATGCAACCCCTTGTTCAGCACATCCGACAAAGCCCCCTTCAAGGCCTGTGACAGGCATGATCCCCCGGCGCCTTCAACTCTCTGTCCATGGCGCGTTTGGCTTTAACTGTGGAACGAAAACAAACCCGAAGGGGCAACTACGAATCGGGCACTGATTATGTGCTCGAGTACGGCGACTTGAGATTCGCGTTCAACGAACGTGACTTCAGTCAGCGCGTAGAACAGGCGGCGGTTCGCCTGGGATTCGTCGAGCCCGGACTCACCCACGGGGAGCTCCACGACCTGCTCCACCTCGCCGTCTCAGGCGAGATCGAAGAGCCGTCGTCCGAACTCGGTGTCCATGTGACCCATCACTGGGAAGACCTTTCCGGCCCCTCCAACCAGAGCTTCGTCCACTGGATACGTCGCCTGGTCTTCCGCGGGGCCTGGCTCGACCAAAGGGTCAAAGAAGGCGAACTCGACATCGTCTTCGACGAAAGGCGTCAGTCTTTCGGTTACATCCAGCCTGAACGCGGTCCAGAAATGATCGAGCTCGCCAAAGAGCCCAGCTGGAAACGCGTCTCCTTCCGCCCCCACTGAGGGCAGCACCCTGAGCCCTCGGCACAACTCCGGGTGCCTGCGAAAACGGCGCAGTCCGCACCAATATCGCAGGCACCTCCGTAGGTGGGCCGCGAGGCAGCGTCTACAGCTTGCCGAGGAGCTCTTCGTTGCTTTCCGACTCCTTGATCAGCTCTACGAGCCTTGCCGCGGCCGGGACCGGTTCCATTTCTTTCAGTTCTGCCCGGAGACGGCGCAGGGCGTCCAGTTCTTTCTCGGTCAGCACTGCTTCCTGACCCGAGAGGGCACAGGAGGAGACGTCCAGCGACGGCTTGATTCCGGCTGCTGCCAGCCCGGAATCAAGGCGGATCGTGGCGTTCTCGGTCGTATGGACTGCGTCCATCACTGCCTGATCACCGGGTGAGCCCCAGAGGGCCGTGGCGATCACTGTCACCGAGCCGGCTCCTTCCTCTTCGAGTTCGCGGCCGGTTCCAAAGAACGGCTTGACTGCTCCGGCATCGCCGTAAGCGTTACCGAGGCGGGTCAGGGAGTCGACGAT
>JBPPMT010000067.1:0-46548 GCA_051306195.1 Solirubrobacterales bacterium | reverse complement strand
TAGGACCCCTCTATGTCGGCAGCTACCTCACGGCCAATCTGTTGAAGAGGCCAGGCGAGGTCAAGGAAAGCAAGCCGGATCCCGGACGCGGCCGGCACGCCGTTGAGATTGCCGTCTCCGGCGCCGGAGCCCTGGCCGGGTCAGCGGGGCGGGTTGACGTACTGGTGACCACCGAACCTCGGGCCGGAGGGAACTCGGGACGTACCTACGTTGCCGCGAGGCGGGTTCCGCTGATCTCCATCGGCAGGGCAGGGGCCAGCGATGCCGGAGTCGGGCTGACCCAGGTAACGCTGGGGTTGACCAGGAGGCAGGCGATCGACCTGGTTGAAGCAGAGAGCTTTGCCCGGCGGGTGACCGTCCTCCCGGGGGCTTCGGCCTGATGGGGGTCGACGGGGCACCCGAGAAAGACCTGCTCGACCGGATCGCCGTCACGATCCACCGAATGCTGGTTGAGCGGCGGCATTCGGTAAAGGGGAACGGCGAAGCAACGATCGACCAGGCGATCCGGGGTGCCGTGGACGATTTCGCTTCCGTGCTCTCGGCCGACAGCCGCCAGAAGGTCGTCGAACGGGTTACCCGGGAAGCGACCGGGCTGGGCCCGCTGGAGGAGCTGCTCGACGACCAGGACATCGAAGAGGTGATGGTGAACGGCTGCGACAACGTCTACATCGAGCGGACCGGAAGGATCGAGCCGGTGCCAGTCCGCTTCTCCGACGACGACCAACTGCTCAATACGATCGAGAGGATCCTCGCTCCGCTGGGGCGGCGGGTTGATGAATTGAGCCCGATGGCGGATGCACGCCTGCCGGATGGCTCACGGGTGAACGTGGTGATTCCGCCGCTCGCGGTCGAAGGTCCGATGGTCTCGATCCGGCGTTTCTCAATGGACCGGCCCGGGCCTGATCGACTGATCGAACTCGGCACCTTCACCGCCGAGCAGGCGGAGCGGCTCGAACGGGCGATCGGCGAGCACCGGAGCGTCCTGATCAGCGGGGGTACCGGTTCGGGCAAGACGACATTGCTGAACGCCCTTTCGCAATACATCGATCCGGCGGAGCGCATCATCACGATCGAGGATGCGGCCGAGCTCAACCTGCGCCAGCCGCATGTGGTGCGACTGGAGTCGCGGCCACCCAGTATCGAAGGCCGGGGAGAGGTCACGATCCGGGACCTGCTGAAGAACGCGCTCAGGATGAGGCCGGACCGGATCCTGATCGGCGAGGTTCGTGGGCCCGAGGCACTTGATTTGCTCACCGCTCTGAACACCGGACACGACGGAGCTCTCTCAACCGTTCACGCGAGTTCGGCCGAGGATGCCCTGCGGCGCCTCGAGGTTCTCACGCTGATGGCGGGCGTCGGGTTGCCACTTGAAGTCATAGCGACCCAGCTTCGCCGCGGAATAGACCTGGTCGTTCATCTGACTCGGACCGAAGACGGTTCGAGAAAGGTCGAGTCGATCCTCGAGGTGGAACCGTGAACGGCGGGATCAGCGCGGCTGCCTTGCTGCTTGGCGCCTTCGCAGGATGCCTGGCGGCTCTGGCGGCAAGGGAACTGGTCGGGATAAGTCCTGCTGTCTCGGAGTGGGTGCGGAGTGCAATCGAACCGCTTCGCCGGGCCAGGGGCGAGGGGTACCTGCCGACTTCAAAAGAACGGGCGAGACTTGCGTTGCTCGGCGGAGTAGTTGCCGTGATGGCCGGCTGGTACCTGGGGAGTCCCGTGCTGGCGATGGTGATGGCGGTCGTCGGTCCCGCCGCTGCGGTCTACCTGCTGGGCCGCAGCCGGTCCCGGTATCGTCGGGCGGTGGAACGCTCTCTGCCTGACGTGGCACGAGCCATCGCCGACAGTCTGTCGGCCGGACACTCTCCGAGGAGTGCGCTGGCAGCCGCTTCGGTTTCCCTGGAAGGTCCGGCGTCGATCGAGTTCGCGAAGCTTCGCCACACCCTGGAACTCGGCCACTCGACCTCGGACGCGGTGCGTGGACTGGCGGAGAGGTTCGGATCGCAGCGGGTCGACGCATTCACGACTGCTTTGATCAGCCAGCGCACGGCCGGCGGGGACCTGGCGTCACTTCTCCGCCGGTTCGCCGACGGAGCAGCCGAGCGTGACCGGGTCGCGGAGGATGCCCGGTCGGCTACGGCTCAGGCGAGGTTCACCGGCTATCTGGTCGTGGCGATGCCGGTTGGAGCGGCGCTGTTCACCGAGCTGATCAGCCACGGGTTCATCGCTTCGCTCTTCAAATCCCCGGTCGCGGTCGTGATGGTCGGACTCTCGGTCGGCCTTCAGGCGGGAGGTTTCCTTCTGATCTCCAGGCTTGCCCGGGTCGGAGAATCTTGAACGCCGCCGCGCTGCTGATGACCGTCCTGGCGGGTGCTCTCCTGCTGGCGGCGGGCCGTGACCTCCTGCGGCCCGCCGCCGAAGACAGCAAGGCTGGCCGGGAAAGGCCGGCACCAGCTGGTATCCCCGCTGCCGCGACCAGTCTCGGGTTGCCCGGTCGCCTTCGCCGGGCTGGTCGTGCAAACGTAAATCCGCGTTCGGTCCTTCTGGCGAAGGCATTCTCCGCGGGGGCCGGGCTGATGACTTGTTTCACCCTGATCTCGATCCTGCCGCCGCGCCTCGCACCGATCATCGTGATTGCTGCGGGACTCACGGGGTTCTTTGCCCCCGACCTCATGCTGGAGCGGGCAGCCCGCCGGCGACACCGGCAGATGATTGCCGCCCTTCCGGACGCGCTTGACCTGCTCTCGGTGTCCATTTCCACCGGCAGGAGTCTCGGGGCGAGCCTCGCCGAGCTTTCTGTGTCCGGCCGCGGACCGCTGGCCGGGGAGCTGGCCCGGGCCGGGAACGACATGGCCTGGGGCAGTGGACAGGAGGCAGCGCTCGACGCGTTGAAGTCCAGGGTCGCCGGCAAAGAGATCGCTTCGCTTTGTGCGAACCTCGAGCGCTCGCGAAAGCTGGGTTCGCCACTGGCTGACCAGCTGCGCCGCCAGTCAGGGGGACTCCGGCAGGATCAGAGGCGAATGATTGAAGAAGAGGCTGCCAGGGCCGCCCCCAAGATTCAGCTGGTGATCGCCCTTGTCCTTGTGCCTTCGGTACTACTGCTGATCGTCGCTGGCCTTGCGGCGAACAGCGACAAGATCTTCAACGCAGGGCTGGTCTAGGAGGCGCTTGTCTCGGCGGCTTCTTCGGCCAGCCGCTTGGCGACCGCGCAGCCCAGCGTGATCATCTCGTCGAGGCCTTCGGCGTCGTCGCGGTGCTTGGGTACATAAGCAACCAGGTTGCCGGCGACCAGCTCGAAGGCGAACTTCTTCGGCGGTGAGTCGGACAGCCAGACGATGAAGGACGGTGAGAAGAGGCGGCGGACCCAGACCGGATCCTGCTCCTTCTGGACGAAGATTTCGTACCGGTCGCGCATCGCCTCGGACTCGAGGGTGACCCGCTCGTGGTTACCACGAAACTTGTCTTCGAGTCCTTCCCAGGACTTGAACCCCGACTGGCTCTGGACCAGCAGCTCCGGCAGGTGCGAAACGGTCTCGGGGAGGTTGAACATTACGAGTGTGAAGGGATAGTCGGTTTCGGTCCTGTCTCCGTCGGAGTCGGTGCTTACTTCCGTGTACTTCCAGAGGACGATTGACCCTTCGAGGCCCGGCTCGAGATTGCCGGTGAACATCACCTCCGTCTCCTGACTGTCGCCTTTCCCGAGGAGCGGGGTCAAGGAACCCAGCTGGACGTCGCTCCGGGCAAGCCCCCTCGACTCGGCGTAAGCGGTGTAAAAGGCCTGCTCGGCGTTGTGGTCCGCGATGCCGAAAGCGATGCCGATACCGAGGACGAACACGATCGCTGCGGCTATCGCCCCTGCTGCGGGATAGCCCAAGAGCCCGAAGACCGCCCCCGCGGCCACCGTGAGCCCCAGAATCAGGATCCAGGTGAGGGGCTTTTTCATGATGCGCTTGAACTCGGCACCACGGACTTGGTTCGCGTGAGTTATCTCGGACATGGGTGGAAACCTACTCCCGTTTTGTGAATGCGGAATTGCGGTGGGGTTTTCTGCCGCACGAACCTGTGTTCGTACATCCCAAGCCAAATACGCATGGTTACGCGAACTCCGGGATGGCTTCCTGGTGGGACCCGGTCGGGCGAGTTGCTCCCCAAAGCCCCATCGTGGGACATCGTGTTGCAAAGTGGGACAAAGTGGGGTAAGTTTTCAATCGAGTTGAAGCCAAGGACCGGGGTGATGAGGTTCCTCCCACTTCATCACCTCGGTCCAACTCTTTTCTCCGGCAAAAACTTTTCGGCTGAATCGGCCGGCAAATCTTCTTGGAAAGGACAGAGCGGTGGCGTTCAGAGGCAAGCACGAACACAGCCTCGATTCAAAGGACCGCCTCACCGTGCCTTCCAAGTTTCGCAACGGCCTTGCCGACGGTGTAGTTCTCGCCAAGGGCCCCGATGCCTGCCTCTGGATGATGACCGACCAGGCCTTCCAGGCCATGGAGGACGAGTACATCAAGCCGCACAGTCCGTTCGGCAGCGATGCCCGCAAGCTTCGCCGGCACTTCAACGCGACCGCCGAAGAAGGTGAACTCGATTCCGCGGGCCGCGTTCGGATCCCGAGGCACCTGATCGACACGGCCGACCTCGACGGCGCCTGCGCAGTGATCGGCGCCGGTGATTACATCGAGATCTGGAGCGCCAAGACCTGGAAGAAAGAAGAGGCGAAGCTCGAGAGTGAGTTCGCCGAAATCGCCGAAGGCCTGTCCGGAGCCCCGGAGTGAGCGCCGCCGCGCGCGCTCACCAGTCCTGGGGGCAACACATGAATCCGGAACCGAGTGGACATATTCCCGTTCTGGCAACCGAGATGGTCGAGCTGATCGGTCCTCAGCCCGGCGATGTAGTGGTCGACTGCACCTTCGGAGCCGGAGGCCACGCCAGGATGGTGGCTGACCTGATCGGTCCCGAAGGCACCCTGATCGGCATCGATCGCGACCCGGTTGCAAGGGCCAGGTTCAAGGAGTTCGAGTCAGATGCCGCCTGCCAGACACGCTTCCTCGCGGTTGAATTCAGCGAGGGCCTGAAATCCCTGCAAAATGAAGGGATTCGGGCTTCTGCGCTGTATATGGATCTTGGGATGTCTTCGCTTCAGGTAGACGCCGGGGAACGCGGTTTTTCTTACTCCCACGAGGCCCCACTCGACATGAGGATGGACCCGCGACAGTCACTGACCGCCGCAGAGGTCCTGAACGAGTGGCCGGAGAGTCGAATCAAGCAGATCCTTCAGGTGTATGGCGAAGAACGCTATGCCGGTGGCATCAGCCGCGAGATCGTTTCCCACCGCCCCCTGAGCACGACTTCCGACCTGGTTGCCGCAATCAAGGGCGGTATGCCCACTGCGGCACGGTTCGGCAGCGGCCATCCGGCCCGTCGGACCTTCCAGGCCCTGCGCATTGCCGTCAACGGCGAGCTCGACTCGATAGATGCCGCCCTGCCGATCGCCTGGGACACGCTTGAAATCGGAGGCCGAATGGCCGCCATTTCCTTCCATTCGCTCGAAGATCGCCGCGTCAAGCAGTTCTTCGCCGGTCTGGCAGTCGGTTGCGTATGCCCGCCCGAGCTTCCGATCTGTGTCTGCGGACATGAGCCCGAAGCCGAACTCCTTACCCGCCGGTCGATCACTGCTGAAGAAGCCGAGCTCGAAGCCAATCCCCGTTCGCGTTCCGCGCGGCTTCGGGGTGCCCTCAAGCTCGCTGAACGGGAGCGGGAGTAAATGGCCGCTCCCGCCCGGCAGATGTCCGCCATGCCGGCCGTACTGCCCGCACCCGGCAGGCGGCGCAACCGGACGACGCCGACCCGACGCCGTCGGCCCGCTCCCAGGAAGCGTCACCAGACGCGACACCTGGTCGGCCGCACGGCCCATGTTGTCACCCACCTTCCCGAAACCGGCGCCGTAGTCGGTGCATCACGGTCGCGAGTCTGGATTGCCGTGATCGGAGTCCTGCTGATCGGACTGGTCGCGATCAACGTGGTCACGGTCAGTTACGGAGCAATGGCCAGCAACATCGATGCCGACATTCAGGCGCTGGAGAGGCAGAACGCGATCCTCAGGTCTTCCGAGACCGCCGCCCTGTCGATGCCGCGGGTCCAGGGCGCCGCCACCGCCGCCGGCATGGCCGTGCCGGATCCGACCGAACTCCGGTACCTGAACTTCAAACCGGGTGACATCGCGGCGGCTGCGCAGCGACTGGCAGCCGAAGGCGGCTGAAACCGGCCGATGCCCCGACTCGAGAAACGTGTCGGCCTTCTGTTCTTCATCTGCATCCTGCTGCTGGCTGGCATCATGGCCCGGGCGTTCTACCTGCAGGGCATCCAGGGGTCCTCCTTCGCTTCGCAGGCCTCCAGTCAGCAGGAAGACATCATCGAGATTCCGGGCCTCAGGGGTCCGATCCTCGACCGCAACGGGCTTGAACTGGCCGGATCCGAACCGGGGGCGAGCATTTACGCGACGCCGTACCAGATCAAGGATGCCCAGAAAGAGTCCACCCAGGTTGCCGCAGCTCTCGGTGCCGATCAGGACGACGTCCTCCAAGCGATCACCCAGCCTGGCGGCTTTTCCTACGTTGCCAAGAAGGTTGACCTGGCCAAGGCCGGCAAGGTCGAGAAGCTCGGACTCGAAGGCATCGGCCAACTCCCCGATACGCTCCGCACCCGACCCCAGGGCGATCTCGCTTCGCAGGTGATCGGGGCGGTAAACGAAGAGGGGGAGGGACTTACCGGACTCGAGGCGGCTGAAAACGAAACCCTTCAGGGGGTGAACGGCGAGCGCCGCATCGTCAAGGACGCCCTCGGGGATCCGATCCGGCTGGACAACCTCGGTGATTCGGTCGATGGTGAGCCCGTCCAGTTGACCCTCGATGCTTCGATTCAGGCTGAAGCCGAGAAGGTCCTCGCCGAGGTCGGCGATATTCACGATCCGGTCAATGCTTCGGCGGTCGTGATGGACACAAGGAACTCGCAGATCCTCGCAATGGCGAACTGGCCGCCGGTGGACCTCGACAAGCTGGAAGAAGCCTCCAGCGATTCGCTGCTGAACGTCGGCACGTCGTACACCTACGAACCGGGCTCGACCTTCAAGGCGATAACTGTCGCCTCGGCGCTGGAGACAGGGACAGTCACTCCGGAGAGTTCGTTCACGCTGGCGCCTACGATCCAGGTCTTCGACCGCACGATCGAGGAGTCCCATGCCCGCGGGACAGTCACCCTGAGCGTGGCCGACATCCTCGCCCAGTCCTCCAACGTCGGTGCCGTCACGATCGGACTCGAGATGGGCGCACGCAAGTTCAGCAACTGGATCGACCGGTTCGGATTCGGACAGAAGACCGGAGTCGAGTACCCCGGTGAAGAGCAGGGGATCGTGCTTCCGTACAAGGACTGGTCCGGTTCCACCATCGGCAACGTGCCGATCGGTCAGGGACTCGCGGTCACCCCGATCCAGATGGTCGCGGCCTACGGTGCGCTGGCCAACGACGGCATCCTGCGCCAGCCGAAGCTGGTCAAGTCAGTCGGCGGAGTCAAGACCCCGACCGATCCCGGGCACCAGATCATTTCTCCGGACGTGGCCTTCCAGGTGCGCGACATGCTGAAGGGAGTGCTCGCCCCGGGCGGTACGGCCTCCGAAGTTTCCGTGCCCGGATACACCCTCGCCGGCAAGACCGGCACGGCGCAGATCGCCACCGAAGGCGGCTACTCGGACACCCGTTACGTGGCTTCTTTCATGGGAATCGCGCCCGCGGACAACCCTGCGATCGCGGTCTCCGTGATGGTCAACGAGCCCAAGAACGGCCACACCGGAGCCGAGGCCGCGGCACCGGCTTTCGGCGAGCTGGCCTCCTTCACCCTGCCCTACCTCGGCGTACCCACCGAGTAGCAATCTAAGATCATGGCCATGCGGTTGGACCAAATCCTTCCGGGCCTTGATTCACCCGAGGTAACGGGTGACCCGGGTACCGAGATCGCCTCACTGGCCTACGACAACCGGAAAGTGACTCCTGGAGCGCTTTTCTTCTGTGTGCGCGGGCTTGCCTCTGACGGCCACGAGTACGCCCCTGCCGCGGTGGAAGCGGGCGCGGCCGCGCTGGTCTGCGAAAGGCCGCTGGGACTCGGGGTGACGGAAGTGATCGTGCCCGACGCAAGGGCAGCGATGGCACCTGCGGCGGCTGCCTTCAACGAGTTCCCGACGAGGGAGCTCAAACTGGCTGGAATCACTGGTACCAACGGCAAAACGACCACGGCCTTCCTGCTCCACGACATCCTCGAATATGCAGGGATCCATTCGGGGCTGATGGGAACCGTGAAGCAGCTGGTGGGAGGGGAGGAGGAATCGGTCGAGCGAACCACGCCTGAGGCCATCGATCTTCAGGCGGCGTTCCGCCGAATGGCAGATGCCGGCGACGAAGCCTGCGTGATCGAAGTCTCCTCTCACGCGATGATCATGCACCGGGCTGACGCGATCGATTTCGATGTGGCCATCTTCACCAACCTCACCCAGGACCATCTCGACTTCCATGAAGACATGGAGGACTACTTCCAGGCGAAGCGGCTGCTTTTTGCCGCGGGTCCGGCGGCCAGCGTGGTCAACATCGATGACGAATACGGCCAGCGACTGGCCACGGAATTCGACGTGATCACCTACTCGGCCGATGGCACCGCCGCGGACTACACGGCTTCAGAAGTACAGTTCGACGCCTCTGCCGCAAACTTCCTGGTGGAGTCCGAGCACGGCGACCTGATCGTGCGAACGGGGCTGCCCGGGCGGTTCAACGTTGCGAACGCCCTCGCTGCGCTGGCCGCTGCGATCAGCCTCGACGTCGACCCGGACGAAGCGGTTGCTGCTCTGTCCGAAGCCGGCCGGGTGCCAGGCCGGTTCGAGCCGATCGACGAAGGTCAGTCTTTCGCGGTGCTGGTCGACTATGCGCACACGCCGGATTCGGTCGAAAACGTCCTTCGCGCCGCGCGCGACCTGACCAGCGGCCGGGTGATTGCGATCGTCGGGGCAGGCGGGGATCGTGACCGCGCCAAGCGTCCTTTGATGGGTAGCGCGGCGGCCTCGCTCGCAGACGTGGCGATCGTCACCTCGGACAATCCCCGCTCCGAAGACCCGCAGGCGATCATCGACGACGTGATCGCTGACATCAGTGACCAGGAATCGGTCGAAATCGAGATCGACCGGAGCGAAGCGATCAAACTTGCGATCTCGATGGCCGAGGCGGGGGACACGGTCGTGATTGCCGGCAAGGGTCACGAGCAGGGCCAGGAGTTCAAGGGCGGCGAGACGATCCCCTTCGATGACCGGGATGTCGCCCGGATTCACCTGCGTGCATTGGCCGGTGATGCAGCGTGATCGAACTTCAGGCTGAACGCATGGCAGCCGCGATGGGAGCGGAGATACTTCACCGAGGACCGGGCGGACACCCTTCGGAAGCCGCGATCGATTCCCGTGCAATCTCAGGCGGGGAGCTGTTTTTCGGCCTTATCGGTGCCAACGACGACGGCGGCCGGTTTGCCGCTGGCGCGCTGGCTGACGGGGCCTGGGGCGTAGTTGCCGGGCCTGAATGGACAGAGAGCCTCAAGGATTCAGATGGCTGGGTCTTCATCGCCGAGGATCCGTTGCTGTCGCTTCAGATGCTGGCCCGTGCCTGGCGCCGCGAACTCGGGGCCGTCGTGATCGGCATCACCGGTTCGGTTGGCAAGACATCGGTGAAGGACATCACCAGGTCACTCCTGCCGGGACGGGTTCACGCCTCGGAAGAGAACTTCAATACCGAGATCGGACTGCCGTTGACGATCCTCTCGGCTCCGGCCGATACCGAGATCCTGGTCCTCGAAATGGCGATGCGCGGTGCGGGTCAGATCGCCGAGCTGACCGAGATCGCCGAACCAGACATCGGCGTGATTACCAACGTCGGTCCGGTCCACGTTGAGCTTCTCGGTTCGATTGAAGCGGTCGCTGCGGCCAAGGCAGAGCTGATCCGTGGTCTGGTGCCCGGTGGGTCCCTCGTGGTGCCGGCCGAAGCCGGCCATCTCGAACCGCATCTGGACGAATTGCCGGGCCTGATCAGGTTCGGTCCGGGCGGCGATGTCGAAGCTCTCGATATCCAGCCAGTCGACGGAGGTTCGAAGGTCACGGTTTCGACCGGATCCGGCATGGAGGTCTTCGACTTTCCGTTCACCGAGCCCCACAACGTCACCAACGGCCTCGCCGCGATAGCCGTCGGAGTGGCTCGCGGGGCGGCTTTGGCCGAGCTTTCTGCCCGGACCGGCTCGGTCTCCTTCTCGAAGCTCAGGGGCGAGCACATCAAGCTCGATGGCGACGTCCTGATCGTCAACGACTGCTACAACGCCAATCCGCTTTCGATGCGGGCCGCGATCAGCTACCTGTCCGGCCTCGACCGACCGCGGAAGATCGCGGTACTCGGCCTGATGGGCGAACTGGGACCGGATGAAGACCGGTTCCATCAGGAGATAGGCGAGTACCTGCGCGAGTCCGGAATCGACCTGGTGGTGGCGGTTGGAGATGTCCCCGGTGGATACGGACCGGACGAGGCTTCCGCATCCCCGGAGGCCGCCGCAGTCCTGCTGGACGACCTCCTTGAGCCCGGCGACGCGGTGCTGATCAAGGGTTCAAGGTCGGTCGGGCTCGAAGTCGTTGCCGATCGACTGACGGCCGAGCGCCGCGATCAGGGTACGGTTGCCTGATGGGAGAGATCGTCATTGGCGCACTTGCCTCGATGCTCATCTGCCTCTTCCTCTCTCCGCGATTCATCGTGTTCCTGAGAAGACGGGAATTCGGCCAGCACATCCGCGAGGAAGGCCCGGCCGGTCACCAGACCAAAGCGGGCACCCCGACCATGGGCGGGCTGATCATCTTCACGGCGATCGTGGTCCCGTTCCTGGTGCTGTCCGAGCACGGAGTGGCGGCAATGACCGTCTTCGTCGTGGCGCTCGGTTGCGCTGCGCTCGGCTTCGCGGACGACTACATCAAGATCGTCAAGCGGCGCTCCCTTGGGCTTTCCGCGCGTTACAAGCTGCTCGGCCAGGTGTTTCTCGCCCTTGGCCTCTGGTGGGTTGCTCGCCACGAGGTTGGCCTGGAGCCAGTGGTCCTCTTCCGAATCTCGGACATCAGTCTGGACATCGGTCCGGTCGCGTACTTCGTGCTGGTCTTTCTTGTAATCGCCGGTGCGACCAACGGCGTCAACCTGACCGACGGGCTTGACGGGTTGGCGGCCGGATCAACCGCGATCGTCCTGATGACCTACACGGCGATCTGCTTCATCACGGTCGGCCAGCACGACCTCGCGCTGCTTTCGGTCTGCCTGGTCGGCGCCTGCGTCGGCTTCCTCTGGTTCAACGCTTTTCCGGCCTCGATCTTCATGGGGGACACGGGATCACTGGGCCTAGGCGGAGCTATCGGTGCGCTTGCAGTGATGACCCAGACGGAAATCCTGCTGATAATCATCGGTGGAATCTTCGTCATTGAAGCCCTCTCCGTGCTGATTCAGGTCTTCAGTTTCAAGTCGTTCGGCAAGCGGGTCCTGCTGATGGCTCCGCTCCATCATCACTTCGAAATGATGGCCTGGTCCGAGACCAAGATCATGCTGCGTTTCTGGATAATCGCCGCCGTTTTCAGCGGCATCGGATTTTCCATCTACCAGCAGTCGATAGGCGGTTAGAAGTAGTACGGTTTTTCCGCTTTCCAAAGCAGGTTTGAGGGCGCCTGGGTAGAAGGAGTGAGAGTGGAATTCGTCCACTCATCGAAGGTGCGCCCGGCACTTCCTTCAGGACCATTTCTGGTCGTCGGGCTTGCCCGATCCGGAATCGCTGCCGCGGCCGCACTGAAAGCCCATGGGCAAGCCGTTTTTGGTGTTGATTCCGGCTCTCCCGAGGACCTTTCGGAGCTCGATGCGGCCGAGGTTGAATACGAAGTCCAGTCGGACGGCCTCGACCACCTGACCGATGTTGCGGTCATCGTCAAGAGTCCGGGCGTTCCGAACGAGGCCGCGGTGATCACTGAAGCCCGGAGCCGTGGACTGACCGTGATCGGTGAACTCGAGCTCGGTTGGAGGCTCGTCGAAGGTCGCTTCCTGGCGGTGACTGGCACGAACGGAAAGACGACAACCACCGAGATGGCCGCCCATATCTTTCGCTCGGCGGGACTCCCGGTTGAAGCAGCCGGCAACGTCGGTAGCCCGCTGTCGGCCCTTTCGGCCATCGGCAGCTCCGAGGCCACGATCGTCTGTGAATGCTCGAGCTTCCAACTCGAAGACACGATCGACTTCTCACCGGAAGTTGCCGTCTACCTCAACCTTGCTCCCGACCATCTGGACCGCCACGGAGACATGGAGAGTTACGCGGAAGCCAAGCTTGCGATCTTCCGGAACCAGACGGAAGGTGACGTGGCGATCCTGAATGCCGGCGACCCACGCCTCGCGGAGATCGATCCCCCGGGGCACGCCGCGGTCATTCACTTCCTTGCGACCGAAGGTGAAGCCGGATTCGAAGTTTCACTTTCCGGCGAGAAGATCCGGGTCGACGGTGAAGACTTGCTGGCCGTCTCCGAACTCCAGGTCCTCGGGCGCCACAATGTGGCCAACGCCATGGCCGCCGCTGCTGCTGCACTCAGCCTCGGTCTTCCATCCGAGCAGGTCGCGAACGGACTTCGCAGCTTCGCCGGCGTTGAACACAGGCTCGAGCCGATCGCCGAGATCGCCGGGGTCCGCTACATCAACGACTCCAAGGCGACCAACGTCGAAGCAACGAGGACCGCGCTCGATTCATTCGAAGGAGGTGTCCACCTGATCCTCGGGGGCAGCCTCAAGGGAGAAGACTTCCAAATGCTCTCGCCGGTTGTGCCGCTCCATTGCCAGCGCGTCTACCTGATCGGCGAAGCGGCAGCTGAGATTCGGGAGGCGCTCGCTCCGGCGATCGCCACCGGAACCCCGGTCAACGACTGCGGTGACCTGGGGACGGCGGTCAGTCAGGCTTCCCTGGCGGCATCGCCCGGCGAGTCGGTGCTGCTTTCCCCCGCCTGCGCGAGCTTCGACCAGTTCTCCGACTACGAGGCCCGGGGCGAGCGGTTCCGAGAACTGGTGGGTGATCTCGTTGCCTGAGCGCCGGAGCAAGAAGAAGCCCCGGAAGTCCGTGCTAAGGGCGAACCAGAAGCGCCGCCCGGCGAAAAAGAAGCGGGCGAAGCAGGCAACGTCGGTCGAGTACAACCTGATGCTGACAGCGACGCTGATCCTGCTCGCCTTCGGTGCCGTGATGGTTTTCTCGGCAAGCTCGACCACTCGCATCCTCTCCGACGGCGGGCTCTCCGACAGCGCCTTCTTTCTCAAGAAAACCCTGATCGTCGCCGCGATCGGCCTGGTGCTCATGCATATCGTCGCCCGGCGCAATCTGCTCTCGATCAAGGAGCTCACGCCGAAGTTCGTGGTCTGTGTTTTTATTGCGCTTCTTGCCGTACTGGTCGCCGGCACGGCGGTCAACGGTACGAAGGGCTGGTTCATGTTCGGTCCGATTCAGTTTCAGCCGGCCGAGTTCCTCAAGCTGGCACTCGTCCTCTATGGCGCCTACTTCTTCGCCAATCGTCCCGAGCGACTTCACTCGGTCAGGGAGATGGGTCCATACCTCCTGATGACGGCAGGAGCCTGCCTGCTGGTGATGATGCAGCCCGACATGGGCACGACGATGGTCGCCCTGTTCGCGGTCCTGATCACCCTTTTTGTGGCGGGAGCGCGTCCGCGTGACCTCGGCCTTCTGGTCGGCGGAGTCGGATTCCTCGGGCTGGTGATGGCGCTGGCCGCGCCGTATCGCCGGGACCGCCTCCTGAACTTCCTCAATCCGGATGCCGATGTGACCGGTTCCGGATTCCAGATCATTCAGGCGAAGATCGCGATCGGCTCGGGCGGACTCGACGGGGTCGGAATCGGCAATGGCGTCCAGAAAGCGTTTTATCTGCCGGAAGCTCACACCGACATGATCTCGGCGGTGATCGGCGAAGAATTCGGCTTCATCGGCTTCGCCCTGCTCGTGGCCGTGTTCGGACTTTTCGGTTACGCCGGATTCCGCATTGCCCGCGCGGCCAAGGACGACTATGGCCGGATCCTCGCCTCCGGCCTGACCGGACTCGTTCTGGTTCAGGCCAGCCTCAATCTCTACGCGGTGATGGGCATGGCCCCACTCACCGGAATCCCGCTGCCACTCGTTTCCTACGGCAACAACAGCCTGATTGTGACCCTGGTCGCGATCGGCCTGATCCTGAACGTCGCGCGAGGCGGACATGCGACTTCCGCGCGTCAACCGGTGACCGGGCGTGGCCAGGGCGGGACTGCGAAACTGAGACTGGTTGAGAACCAGCGCGACAGAACCCAAAGACCAACAATCAAGAGGCATTCCAGTGGCGCCCAGAGTCGTTATAGCGGCGGGCGGAACGGCGGGACACGTAGTTCCAGCCGTGGCCGTAGCCGACGAGCTTCGAGATAGAGGAGCGACGGTCACCTTTCTTGGTGCGCGAGGCCGGGTCGAATCCGAGCTCGTTCCCCAGGCCGGGTATGAGATCGACCTGCTCGACCTCTCCGGGATCGACCGAAAGAATCCCCTGAAGGCGGCACGAGCCATCTTCCAGGCCTCTGCGGCCATGCCAAAAGCCAGGGCGGTTCTGCGTGATCGCGGGGCTGATGTAGTCATGGGCGGAGGAGGATTCGTCGCCGGACCGGCCGGCGTGGCCGCGAGGACCAAACGGATTCCGCTGGTTCTGACCGAAGCCGACCGCCACCTCGGCCTGGCCAATCGCCTGTTGGCACGAAAGGCACAGCGGGTCTGCCTCGCTTTCGCGATCGACGGGCTCGGCGGTGAACAGTTCATGGTCACGGGCCGTCCGGTCAACCGGGCGGTTCTCGGGGCCGATCGCGAATCAGCCCGCAGGCGTTTCGGAATCAGTCCGGAATCGAAGGCTTTGCTGGTGATGGGCGGAAGCCTCGGCGCCCGCACGATCAACCTCGCGGCGATCGAAGCGTTCGCCGAGAGTGATGGAAGAGACTTCGACGTGATCCACGTTTCCGGCAAGCGGGACTACGGGGAGCTCAGGAAGAGGCTGGATGCTGCGGAGCATGCCGGCGGGTACACGCTCATCGAATACGAGCCGGACCTCGGGGACACCCTTGCCGCTTGCGACCTCGTGCTCGGTCGGTCCGGCGGATCGATCTTCGAATTGACGGCGGTTGGCCGGCCTGGCCTGCTGATTCCGTATCCGTTTGCCACGGCTGATCATCAGACCGCCAACGCCGGCTGGATGGCAGACGCCGGTGCGGCTGAGATCCTTGCCGACCAGGGCCTTTCCGCTGCGGTGATCTCCGAGATGGTTTCCCGGATCCTCGGTGACCAGGCGAAGCTCGATGCGATGAGCAGGGCCTCGGCAGCACTGGCCCGTCCCGAGGCTGCGGCCGAGATCGCGAATGAAATCCTGATCGCTGCGGGGGATTCCGAATGAGTGCCGACTGGTCCGGGCGCCGGATTCACTTCATCGGGGTCGGGGGTGCCGGCATGAGTGGCCTCGCCCTGGTCTGCCAGCAGCTCGGGGCTACGGTCTCTGGCAGCGACCGCACCGAATCCAGCTACTTCAAACGGGTTCTGGCCGCCGGAGTCGATGCGAGGGTCGGCCACGAAAGAACGGATCTGCCCGCGGAGGCTGAGATCGTGGTTTCGACGGCTATCGGGGACGACAACCCGGAGCTTCAGGTGGCTCGCGAGCAGGGCAATCGGGTGATGCATCGATCCGATCTGCTGGCCGAGTTCTGTTCCGCCAAGCGCACGATTGCCGTAGCCGGGACTCACGGCAAGACGACCACCACGGGCATGCTGATCTGGTCGATGAAGAAGCTGGGCCTTGATCCGGCTTTCTTCGTTGGTGGGGAGCTTCCGTCGATCGGCCCGGATGGCGAGCCGGCCAACAGCGGCTGGGGTGACGGTGAATGGGCGGTGGTCGAAGCTGACGAGAGCGATGGCAGTTTCCTCAGTCTCGATCCGGAGGTCGCCGTGGTCACCAACATCGAGATGGATCACCACTCGCGCTGGAACGGTCTGGCCGAATTGCGGGCTGCTTTCAGCGAGTTCGCGGCAAAGGCAGACGGGGTGGTGCTGCCCGCTGACGAGACTGAAATCGCCGAAGAGCTGACCGGTCGGAGTGTCGTTCCTTTTGACATCGCCGTTCCAGGGCCGGAAAACATCGACCTGGTGGTACCCGGTGACCACAACCAGTTGGATGCCCGCGCCGCGATCGCCGCCCTTGGCCTGGCCGGAGCGGACATCGATGCAGGTGCGGAGGCGCTATCCGATTTCCCAGGGGTCAAACGCCGCCTGGAGTTCAAGGGTGAAGCCAACGGGTCCCGGATCTACGACGACTACGCCCATCATCCGACGGAGGTCAAGGCATCCCTGACCGCGCTCCGTGAACTTCAGCCGGATCGTCTCATCGCCGTTTTCCAGCCGCACCTCTATTCCCGCACCAAGGTTTTCGCCGATGCTTTCGGGGAGGCGCTCTCGGTGGCCGACGAAATCTTCGTTCTGGACGTATACCCGGCCCGGGAAGAACCGGTGGGGCCGTTCGAAGGTGTCAGCGGCCTTGATGTCCTCCGTGCCGCGGCCGACCGGTCCGGAGGTCGCAGTGTCTGGTGGACGCCGGATCTGGAGTCGGCCGAGCGGGCCGTTGCCGCCCGGCTCGGACCGGGGCGCATCCTCGTGACGATCGGTGCCGGCGACATTACAAAGCTGTCCGACCGGCTTGTGGCTGAGGGGCAGGAGCACGAATGAGTAGCGCGATCCCCGAAGGGGTGACCGAGGACCACCCGCTCTGGCGCCTGACCACGGTTCGCACCGGCGGTAACGCCGATTACTTCGCCCGACCGGAGGATTCCGGCCACCTGATCAGCCTGCTGGCGTGGGCCCGGGAGGAAGGGATCACGATCGGCATGGTCGGTTCGGGCTCGAACATGCTCGTGGCTGATTCCGGTTTCCACGGCCTGGCGATCAAGCTTGCCGGGGGCCTGACCGAGATCGAGCGAAACGGCACCGAACTGATATGCGGGGGCGGAACCCGGCTGCCTTCGGCCGCAGCCAAGACTGCAGGCTGGGGACTTGGGGGACTCGAATTCGCGGTCAACATTCCCGGGACCGCCGGGGGAGCGGTCCGGATGAACGCGAACGCATACGGCGGCCGGCTGGAAGAAGTCCTCGAGTGGGTTGAGGTCTGCACCGCGGACGGGCTCGAGCGCCGGGTTCCGTCGGAACTCGGTTTCTCATACCGCGAGTCCAACCTGTCGAGCGGTGAAGTCGTGTCCCGGGTCTCCTTTCAGCTGAAGGAAGAGGCGCCGGAGTCGGTCAAGGCAACTCTCGGTGAAATGAGGGACTGGCGAAAGCAGGCCCAGCCATCCGGCATCAAGACTTTCGGATCCACCTTCAAGAACCCGGATGACCCCCGGGCGGAGGGCCGCAGCGCTGGTCAGCTCCTCGATGCCGCAGGCTGCCGCGGGCTGACGGTCGGGGGAGCGCGCCTCTCCGAGAAGCACGCGAACTTCGTCGAGAACATGGGCGAAGCAACGACCAGCGACGTGATTGAAGTGATGGCTGCAGCCAAGCGCCAGATCCGCGAGGAGTTCGGAATCGAGCTCGAACCGGAGGTCCAGGTCCTCGGCGAGGTCGAATGGCCGTCCGACTGGGGCGGCACCGATGGCTAAGAAGCCATCGCCGGTCCGGCACACGGCCGAGCTCGCCAGGGTTCGGGAGCGCCGTCGCCGCCGGTTCACGATCCTGTTCTTCTCCGCGGTGATCGGCGGAATCACCCTTTTCGCCGGCTACCAGTACTGGTTGCGAGATTCCTCGTTCGTCGAGATCCGCAATCTGACCATCAACGGCGTGGCCCTCGACACAGAAGAGGGCAAGCAGATCCGTGACTCGGTGGAACTGGCGGCCGGAGAGATGACCACTCTTCACCTGAGACCGGAGCTCCTCGACGAGGAGCTCGCCCGATTCCCGAGGGTCCGCTCGGCTCAGATCGAAGCAAGCTTTCCGAATTCGGCAACGGTCACGGTCGACGAGCGGGCCGATGGCTCCATCTTCGTCGCCGGATCGGAAACGCTGTTGATCGCCACCGATGGCACGGTCCTCGGTACCCCCGGCGAAGAGACCGGTGACCTGCCCGAGATCGCCGCCGGTGATCCGCCCACGGGTGACCAGCTCGAGGGGCGAACCCTGATGCAGGCATTGGTCCTCGGGGCGGTACCGGTCGAGCTCAGATCATTCATCGACCAGAGCGACTTCGGCAAGGACGGGGTGGAGGTGACCATGTCGAACGGGCTCGTTCTGGGGTTCGGAGATGCCACCAAAGCTGACCAGAAATGGCGGGCTGCGGCCTCGGTGATCGCGGACCCCGAGCTTTACGGAGCTAGTTATGTAGACCTCTCGGTCCCGCGAAGGCCAGCGGTGAAGGGGCCGGAAGTGGTCGAAACAGTCCCGGAAACGGTTCCGGAGACCATCGAAACCATCCCTCCCGAAGGATAGGGGCGGGCGGCAGTCAATCGGGCATCAGGCGCGGCCTGGAGGGCTATCGAAAAGTTAGCCCTTTGCCTGAGACCGTAAGCCTCGATCACAGCTTCACCCTTTGAAAACTCTCAAGTAAGGGTAGAGACTTTAGCTTGCAGGATGGCCTGCGGCGCGTTGACAGATGGCTGGAAATCCCCTACGTTATGCGCAATTTCCGAGAACCGGGCGGATTCGTCAACCCTGAAGCGGGGCTGTAGGCTCAGTCTCTCGGAAGCTTCAACTCACAACTCAGATTTTCAAAGCAGCATCAGGAGCACCAGCAGTAACAAAAGGCTCAACTCACTCAACCGGATTTGGATCGGGAGATGGAAACCACTTACCTAGCGGTAATCAAAGTCGTCGGATGCGGCGGCGGAGGCACCAACGCAGTCAGTCGCATGGTCGACGCCGGAGTTCGCGGCGTTGAGTTCATTGCGGTCAACACTGACGCCCAGGCCCTGCAGGCCTGTGATGCCGACATCAAGATTTCAATTGGACAGGAACTGACCCGCGGCCTCGGCGCCGGCGGACGCCCCGACATCGGAGCCGGCGCAGCCGCCGAGACCCGCGATGAGATCAAGGAGGCGCTCAAGGGTGCGGACATGGTCTTTGTCACGGCAGGCGAAGGTGGAGGAACCGGAACCGGTTCAGCTCCGGTCATTGCCGAAATCGCAAAGGAAGAGATCGGTGCGCTCACAGTCGGCGCCGTGACCAAGCCTTTCGAGTTCGAGGGCAAGAAGCGCATGCAGAACGCGATGGAAGGCATCGAGAAGCTGCGCAACCACGTCGACACCCTGATCATCGTGCCGAACGAGAAACTTCTCCAGGCGGTCGAGCGCCGAACCAGCGTGCTCGACGCGTTCAAGATGGCCGACGACATCCTGCGCCAGGGCGTTCAGGGCATCACCGACCTGATCACCATCCCCGGCTTGATCAACCTCGACTTCGCCGACGTGCGCACGATCATGCGCGACGCCGGTTCCGCCCTGATGGGTGTCGGGGCCGGTCAGGGCGAGAACCGGGCGATCGATGCCGCCAAGGCTGCGATCACCTCGCCGCTGATCGAAGAATCGATCAAGGGCGCGACCGGAATGCTCCTGAACATCACCGGCCCGGAAGAACTCGGACTGTTCGAGGTCAACGAAGCCGCACAGCTGATTCAGGAAGAGGCCGATCCCAACGCCAACATCATCTTCGGCTCGGTCGTTGACCAGTCGATGGTGGACGAGGTGCGGGTCACCGTCATTGCTACCGGATTCGAAGGCTTCGAGCTCCTGGCTCGTTCGCCCCAGAGGGTCCGTCGCCGCTACGAAAGCCGCAAGAGGGTTTCAGGCGACGATTCCGATTTCAGCAATCTCCGAGTAGGAGACAGCGACATCGAAGTCCCCCCATTCCTGCGGGACTGAGCATGCCGCCTCGCGGCTGAAGCAGATACCTCCGAAAGGGCGGCCCTGGTGGTCGCCCTTTCTTTTGCATGGGAGTGTGAGGCGGGTCGCGGCGCCTGGCCGTGAAAGCGCCGAGATCCCGAGTCTCCGGCGCGCTCCCTGCTCGCCAGCCGAACCCAGGAGCGACCCCGTGCACCACCCTCATCGGTGGAACGGCCGAGTCTCGGCAGCCCTCCGTAGGGAACCGATCGCGATTGTGCCGAAATAGTCGGCACAATCGCGATCGGTTCCCACTTTGGGGTCGTACCAGGCCAAGACTCGGGAGCCACATCGGAAGGTGCCTGCGTTTTTGGTGCGGACTGCGCCGTTATCGCAGGCACCTCAGGTTGTCAGCCCTGGACAGGGGTGCCCGTTCCGCGCTCCATGGATCAGGGTGCCCAGTCTGCGCCCCATGGACCACTCTGTCCGAGGTGGCTCGATTGTGGAACAGAGCGCAACCCGCCCGAGATCGCCTTCCCTTAAGCTGGTCCCGTGACGACTGCCCAGACTGAACGCCGCACCTCCCTCTTCGACACCCACGTTGAGGCTGGCGCGAAGATGGTCCCTTTTTCCGGCTGGTCGATGCCCGTTTCTTATGACGGAATCAAGGAAGAGCACATCGCCGTGCGCACCCATGCTGGCATTTTCGACACCTCGCATATGGGTGAGATCGAGGTCGAAGGCCCCGGGTCGCTTGCTTATCTCCAGCGTCTGGTCACCAACGATGTCTCGAAGATAGAAATTGGGGGCGCCCAGTACTCATGCCTGCTGAACGAAGACGCAGGAGTGATCGACGACCTTTTTGTCTACCGCCTTGCCCATGACCGCTACCTGGTGATCACCAATGCCGGTAACCACGAAGTCGACCTCGAGCAGTTCGGCCGGCACGCTCGCGACTTCGACGTGTACGTGCGGGATGCGAGCAGCAACTACGCGATGCTCGCGGTCCAGGGACCGCATGCCCGCCAGATCGTCAAGGACCAGCTTCACATCGAACTGCCGCCGCGCATGGGTGTGCTCGCGCAGCAGGTCGGCCGCCGCCCGGCCCTGATCTGTGGCACCGGTTACACCGGTGAAGACGGCGTTGAACTCCTGATCGATCCCGAGATCGCCCCGGCCATCTGGGCCGAGCTGGTTGACGCCGGCGTCGTCCCCTGCGGCCTCGGCGCCCGCGACACGCTTCGCCTCGAGGTCTGTTTCCACCTTCATGGCAACGACCTCTCGACTGACATCGACCCGATCTCGGCCGGTCTCGGCTGGGCCTGCAAGGAGCCCACTGGCTTCATCGGCTGCGACAAAGTCGCCGTGTTCCGGGCCAACGGAACCGACGAGAAGCTCGCTCCTTTCAAGATCGAAGGACCGGGAATCCCGCGTCCCGGCAACCCCGTGATGGTCGGCGATGACGTGGTCGGCGTTGTGTCCAGCGGAACTTTTTCGCCATCCCTCGGGATCGGGATCGGCATGGCCTATCTGAGAAGTGACCTCGCAGAACCTGGCACCGAGGTCGGGATTGACGTGCGCGGCAAGCGTCGGCCGGCCCGCGTAAGCTCCAAGCCCCTTTATTCCAAGGAGAAATAACTTGTCCGAGCCGAGCTACCCCGAAGACCTGCGTTACCACCCCGAGCATGACTGGGCCCGCATCGATGGCGGTGATGCCACCCTCGGAATCACCTGGTACGCCCAGGACTCCCTCGGTGAAGTCGTCTTCTACGAAGGCCCCGAAGCCGGTGCCGAGATCAAGAAGGACGAGCCTTACGCCGAGGTCGAATCGGTCAAGGCCGTGTCCGACGTCATCGCGCCGCTCTCGGGCGAAGTGATCGAGGTCAACACCAGCCTGGCTGACGCCCCGGAGGCCGTGAACGCCGATCCGTACGTCACCGGCTGGCTCGTCAAGATCCGCCTGAGCGACCCCGCCGAAGCCGATCAGCTTCTGGACTCCGCCGCCTACACCGCTTCACTGGAGTAGACGCTTGGCCGGCTACACACCAGCGACGTCAGAGGACCAGGCGGCGATGCTGGCGGCGATCGGTGTCGATTCGATCGAAGAGCTGTTCGCCCAGATTCCCGATGAAGTCAAGCTCGGTCGCCCGCTCGACCTCGAAGACGGACTCAGCGAATCCGAGGTCTACAAGCGCCTTAGCGCCCTCGCTTCCTGGAATGCGTCGGCTGAAGAGACGCCATCGTTCCTTGGTGCCGGCATGTATGACCACTACGTACCGGCGATCGTCGATGCGATCACCAGCCGTTCGGAGTTCCTGACCCCGTACACGCCTTACCAACCCGAGGTTTCTCAGGGCGGCCTTCAGGTGATGTTCGAGTTCCAGACCGCGATGTCGGAACTGACTGGCCTGCCGGTGTCGAACGCCGGTCTCTACGAAGGGCCGTCGGCTTCCGCCTCCGCTGCTTATCTCGCCATGAGCGCCACCGGTCGTACCGGGCTCGTTGCTTCACGAGGCGTCCATCCGCACAGCCGCGAGACCCTCGCGACCCATGCCGTCGGATTCGGAGCCGAGCTGACCGAGGTGCCGCTGGTCAACGGCCTGACCGAAGCAGCTGCGCTCGAAGCGGCGATCGACGACAATACCGCCGCCGTATTCCTGCAGAACCCCAACTTCCTCGGCTCGGTCGAAGACATCGAGCGACTGGGCGAGTTCGCCACCTCGAAAGGCGCGCTGCTGATCGTCGCGGTGGACCCGATGACCCTCGGCATCCTCAAGCCTCCGGGGGAGTGCGGTGCCGACATCGCTTACGGAGAAGGACAGCCGCTCGGTAACCGCCTCGACTTCGGCGGACCGTCATTCGGTTTCTTCTGCGCCAGGCAGGAGCACATCCGTCGCATGCCCGGCCGGATTGCCGGCGAGACCACAGACGTGGACGGCCGCCGCGGATTCGTTCTCACCCTTCAGACACGCGAGCAGCACATCCGCCGCGAGAAGGCGACCAGCAACATCTGCACGGCCCAGGCGCTCAACGCCCTCGGAGCGCTCGTGCACCTTTCCTGGCTCGGCAAGCAGGGCTTCGTGGAACTCGGCGAGCTGCTTGCCCGCCGCACAGCATTCGCCCGCAAGACGATCAGTGGGCTCGAAGGATTCGAGCTGCTCCACGACGCTCCGGTGGTTCGTGAGTTTGCGGTTCGTTCGAAGCGCCCGGTTGAAGAAGTAATTCACATGACTCCGGATCCCGGAGTCCCAGGCCCGCACATCCCGGTCTACCCGCTGGGCCGCGACTATCCCGAGTACGAAGACTCGTTCCTTATCGCGATCACCGAGAACCGCTCGGTCGATGACATCCTCGAGCTGGCACACAACCTCGAACATGGCCAGGCCGGTTGGGATCAGTGGATCCATGATCACGATGAAGAAGGCAACGCCGCCCGGGCAAGTGGCCTGATTGGCGCAACCCAGGGGGAGGCAGTCCGATCATGAGCGACGCCGCCACTCTCACCGAAACTCCGCAGCAGGCTGACCGCGCAGTCACGATCTATGAGAAGTCCGTGCCCGGCCGCCGCGCCGTGCAGCTTCCGCCGTCGGGGGTCGAAGAGACCCCGATCGACGAGTTGATCCCTTCGCACCTGCTCCGCGAGACACCGGCGGAACTGCCGGAAGTCTCCGAGCCGGACATCATCCGGCACTACAACAGGATTTCCCGCAGGAACTTCGACCTCGACACGGGCTTCTACCCGCTTGGCTCCTGCACCATGAAGTACAACCCGCGCCTCAACGAGCGGGTCGCCGCGCTGCCCGGTCACGCGCGGCTCCATCCGGCCACCGATCCGGCCGACGCCCAGGGCGCGCTTGAGCTGATGTACCTTCTTCAGGAATCTCTCAGCGAGATATGCGGACTGCCGACCGTGAGCCTTCAGCCTTCGGCCGGTTCCCAGGGCGAACTCGCCGGGCTGCTGCTCACGAGGGCCTACCACAAGGACAAGGGCCGGAACCCGACCAAGGTCCTGACCCCGGATACCGCCCACGGCACCAACCCGGCTTCGGTCTCGATGGCCGGATACGAAGTGGTGAAAGTCGCGACCAACGCGAGCGGTGGGGTCGACATGGACGACCTGCGGTCGAAGATCGACGAAGACGTCGCCTGCCTGATGCTGACCAACCCGAACACGCTCGGTGTGTTCGACGAGAACATCGCCGAGATGGCCGCACTGGTCCACGAGATCGGCGGACTTCTCTACTACGACGGTGCCAACCTGAACGCGATCATGGGCCAGGCCCGTCCCGGCGACATGGGCTTCGACATCGTCCACGTCAATCTCCACAAGTCTTTCTCCCAGCCCCACGGTGGTGGTGGCCCGGGTGCCGGACCGATCGCCGTCTCCGACCGGGTTGAGCCTTTCATCCCGCGACCCCAGGTCATCAAGTCCGAGCGCGAGGGATTCGGCGACTTCTTCGACCTCGATTACGACCGGCCGAAGTCAGTCGGCCGCATGCGTGGCTTTCAGGGCAACTTCGGAGTTTTCGTACGTTCTTACGCTTACATCCTGAGCCTCGGCGGCGACGGGCTTTCCGAGGCCTCACGGCTGGCCGTGCTGAACGCCAACTACCTGAAGACGAGGCTCTCCGAAGGTCGCGCCGGCAAGTACCTGCCGGTCGCTTTCGACCGCCACTGCATGCACGAGTTCGTCCTCTCGGGCGCCGAGATGAAGAAACAGCTCGGCATCAAGACCCTCGACCTGGCCAAGCGGCTGCTCGACTTCGGTTTCCACCCGCCGACCGTCTACTTCCCGTTGCTGGTTGACGAAGCCCTCATGGTCGAACCGGTCGAGACCGAGTCCAAGGAGAACCTCGACGAATTCGCAGACGCGATCGAGAAGATCCTCGAAGAGGCGGAGTCGGATTCCGGCATCGCCCAGAACGCCCCGTACACGACGCCGGTGCGCCGTCTCGACGAAGTCGGCGCCACCAGGCGGCCGGTAATTCGCCAACCAAAATAATGCATCGGAATCACTTCGCTCGGCAGAGATAAATGATGGTCTCGCAGTGCGATTCCGATGGTGTTGTCCCGATAGGCTGCCTTTCCAACTTTGACCAAAAGAACCGGAGTGATGATGTCTGACGCAACCCCTCAGTATGGCCTGCACCAGGACCAGCTCGATTTCCTCGAAGTGATCCGCCAGATGGTTCAGGAGAAGGTGGTTCCGCGCGCCGCGGAGATCGACGAGAAGGCCGAATACCCGCAGGACATTCGCAAGCTCTTCGCCGACCACGACCTTTTCGGCCTGCCGTTCGAAGAGCAATACGGAGGCACTGGCACCGGTGACCTCATGCTGGTCGCCGCGATCGAAGAGATCGCCAAAGGCTGCGCTTCCTCATCGCTGATGGTCGCGGCCCAGGACCTTTCTTCTCTGCCGCTCAAGCTCCACGCTTCCGACGACCTCAAGAACCGTGTTCTGCCGAAGATGGCCGCCGGCGAGTGGATCGGCGCTTTCTGCCTCTCCGAGCCTGATGCCGGTTCCGACCCGGGCGGCATGCGGACGCGTGCGACCAAGGTCGACGGTGGCTGGCAGCTGAACGGCGCCAAGAACTGGATCACCAATGCCGGCGTGGCCGACATGTATGTGACCTTCGCTGTGACCGATCCGGACGTGAAGTACTCACGCGGCATCACCGCCTTCGCGGTCATGGCCGATTCCGACGGCTTCAAGATCGACGCGCTCGAGCACAAGATGGGCATGAAGGGCTCACCCACCGGTCAGCCGGTCTACGAAGACGTCTTCGTGCCGGACGAGAACGTGATCGGTGAAGTCGGCAAGGGTTTCATCGTCGCGATGCAGACGCTTGACCGCTCCCGCCTCGGCATTGCCGCCCAGGCAGTCGGCATCGCCCAGGGCGCGACCGACTACGCCGCGGCCTACGCCAAGGAACGGATTGCTTTCGGCAACCCGATCAACCAGCTCCAGGGAATCCAGTTCAAGCTGGCCGACATGGAGACCAAGACGGCCGCCGCTCGCGAGCTGCTCTACCGCGCGGCATCGATGTCAGAGACCAATGACCCGAAGCTCGGCAAGTACTCGGCGATGGCGAAGCTTTTCGCTTCCGACACCGCGATGGAAGTCACCACCGAAGCCGTCCAGGTGCTCGGCGGTTACGGCTATGTCAAGGAATACCCGGTCGAGCGGATGATGCGTGACGCCAAGCTGACCCAGATCTACGAAGGCACCAACGAAGTGCAGCGTGTGGTTATCGGCCGTTCCCTGGCATAGGGCGCCGGATTTCCGAACTGGGAAATCCGGTGTTTGCTGCAGTGGTTGCCTACCCGTGAGCGTGACCTGATCAAGCAGGTATGGGACGTCTGCCTGGTCCCGCGAGGGACCTCAGGTCGGAGAACTCGAGGGGCCGGCCGCACTTGTCGCAGTTGAGGTGGAGGTCCGGTTCGCCGCCGCATCCGTAGTGCTCTATGATCGTCGGCTTGCCGGCCGGGTCGAGGTAATACTCGTCACCCCAGCGCATCAGGTGGACCAGGACGGGCCAGAGGTCCTTGCCTTTGTCGGTGAGCAGATACTTGTAGCGGGGAGGGTGCTCGGAGTAGATCTTCTTTTCGATCACCCCGAACTCGGTCATCCGACGGAGCCTCGTGGTCAACACGCTGCGGGTGATGCCGAGGACCTTCTGGAGGTCGTCGAATTTGGTGGCACCCATGGTGATGCTGCGCAGGATCAGGATCGACCAGCGTTCGCCGACGACCTCGAGCGAGCGGGCGATGGAACAGGTCTGCGTGTCGTATTCACGATCGAGCATGAACCCAGTGTAGCGTGGTGAGTCGCTTGAAGCGACTTACTTGCTACAGTGAGTCGCATGAACCAACTTACCGGCGGTATCTGAGGTGGAAGGAACGACTCTGAGAGATCCGGAAGACCCGATGCCAGTTGGTGCTCCGGCTCCGGCCGACGGTCCGGTTCCGACCGAAATGATCGAGTCCGAATCGGCGTATGAATCGAAGGACCTCTCACGAGTACTTGCTGTTGTGGCCGCCGCGGTTGCCCTGGCGAGCCTCGACATGTTCATCGTCAACATCGCTTTCCCGGCGATCGAGGCCGACTTCTCCGGCTCTTCGATCGGGTCACTCTCCTGGGTCCTCAACGCATACGTGATCGTCTTCGCAGCGCTGCTCATGCCATTCGGGCGGCTGGCCGACCGGATCGGCCGGAAGCAGGTCTTCCTCACGGGTGTCCTGATCTTCTGTATTGCGTCAGGGGCCTGTGCTGCCGCGTGGTCGGTCGAATCGCTTATCGCCTTCCGTGTGGTCCAGGGCCTGGGCGCGGCGATGCTGATGTCGACCTCGCTCGCCCTGCTCCTCCATGCCTTCCCTCCAGAGAGATGGCCCGTTGTGATTGGCGTCTGGGCAGCAGCCGGTGGTGCCGCCGGCGCGCTGGGCCCGCCCATCGGCGGCCTGCTGGTTGAGATTTCCTGGAGGTGGGTCTTCCTCGTCAACCTCCCGCTTTCGCTCGCCGCATGGTTCTTCGGCAGGAAGCTACTGGTCGAGTCGAAGGACCCAGACGAAACCCGCTGGCCCGATCCGCTGGGGATGGCGCTGATGGCCCTCGGCATCGGTGCGATCTGCTGGGGGCTGGTCGAAGCGCCGGACAGCGGCTGGGGCAGTACCCAGACAATCGTCGCCCTCGCGGCTGGCTTCTTGATGCTCGCCTTGACCTATCTTCGTTCGAAGCGTCCGCCGGTGAACAGGATCCCGACCCTGGATATCGACCTGTTCAACGCCCGGCCGTTCACCCTCGCGTGCCTGACCGGTCTGATCTTCATGGTCGCTTTTGCGGCGATCCTGCTCGGCGGTGTGCTCTTCCTCACCGGAGTCTGGGGCTATTCAGTACTCAAGGCAGGACTCGCTTTCTTTCCCGGGCCCGCCATGGCCGGCATTTTTTCGGTGCTTGGAAGCCGGATCGGAGCCCGGTTCGGGAACGGGCCGGTGGCCGCCACCGGATGTTTGTTCCTCATCCTCGGCGGCGCGTGGTGGTACTTCCAGATGGGGGACAGCCCCGCCTATTTGGCCGAAAACCTTCCCGGCCAGATTCTGGTCGGGATCGGCGTCGGTCTCGTCCTGCCGAACATCGCCGCCGCAGTGGCTTCGACCCTGCCACCGGCGTCATTGGCCACCGGCACGGCTGTGCTCAGCGCCGCCCGCCAGGTCGGGGCCGCTCTGGGTGTGGCAATTCTGATCGGCCTGTTGGGTACGGCTGCGATCCAGGGCACGGCGGACGACTTCGACAAGGCCTGGCTGATGATCGGCGTGTCGGCAGGCCTGGCCGGAATAGCCGCACTTGGAATCGGGAGAACCGGAAGGTCCGTATAAGGCGCCGGATTTCCGAACTGGGAAATCACGGCGTTTGCTGCAGCGGTAGGCCTACCCGTGAGCGGTACCTGGATGGGCTTGCAATATCCTGAGCCTCCATGAGGATCTTTTCTGGCATTCAGCCGACTGGCCAAAAGCACCTGGGTAATTACATCGGGGCGATTCGCCAGTACGTCGAGGGCCAGGACCGGGGCGATCCGGCAATCTTCTGCGTCGTCGACCTGCATGCGCTCACGGTTTCCTACGACCCGAAAGAACTGCGCGCGCGGCTCTACGACACGGTCTCGATAATGCTCGCGGCCGGGCTCGAGCCTGATCGCTGCATCCTTTTCCGCCAGTCCGACGTTCACGAGCACACCGAACTCACCTGGCTCCTCGCCAGCGTCACGGCACATGGCGACCTCAACCGGATGACCCAGTTCAAGGAGAAGTCCGCCAAGCAGAGGGAACTCGTTTCGGCCGGTCTTTTCTTCTACCCGGTGCTGATGGCGGCCGATGTGCTCGCCTACCGCGCTCAGGAGGTGCCGGTCGGGGAGGACCAGATCCAGCACGTCGAGCTGATGCGTGAGATCGCCCGGAGATTCAACGAACGCTTCGGCGAGACCCTGGTTGTGCCCGAATACCGGGTACCGAAGATCGGCGCCCGCGTAATGGATCTCCAGGAGCCCACCGACAAGATGTCGACCACTGTGGGTGCCGACTCCGGTCGGGTCTACGTCCTTGACGAAGAAAAGGCGATCCGCAAGAAGTTCGGCAGCGCCGTCACCGACTCCGGCCGGACGGTCGTGCGCGGTGAAGGCAAGGAAGGCATCACCAACCTGATCGGAATCCATTCAGCCACCACTGGCAAGACGGAAGATGCGATCGAGGCCGAGTTCGCGGAGGCCGGCTACGGCGAGTTCAAGAAAGCCGTGGCCGAATCCGTGGTCGAGTTCCTCGCACCGGTACGCGAGGCCTACCCCGAGATTCGCGCTGACGAAGGCCGGCTCGAGGAGATCCTCGCCGCTGGCGCCGATCAGGCCCGGGATCTGGCCTCGAAGACGCTGATTGACGTGCGCGACGCCATGGGCATCGGCGCACCTCGCAAATAGCGGAAAACGCCCGAAACCCGACCGATCACCCCTTTATCTTGTTCTCGTGGCTTCCAGACTGGATTTGGACCTCGACCTGGACCTCGATGTCTTTGTCGGGCCGTTTGACCTCCTGCTCAGCATCGTTCTGAGGGAAGAAGTCAGCCTGCTCGAAGTCGAACTCGGCGAGATCGTGGCCGCTTATGTGACCAAGCTCGAGGCCGAAGGGGAGATGGAGCTGGAGGTGGCCACCGAGTTCCTGGTGCTCGTCGCCTCGCTACTCGAACTCAAGTCGCGCTTGATGCTGCCGGGGGCCGAAGAAGACCTCAGCGAGATGGAACCGGCCGAGGCGGTCGAAGAGCTGGTTGCCCGGATGCTCGAATACCGCCGTTATCGTGACGCCGGTCGAGTCCTCGCCGACCACTTCGAGAGCCAGCGCGGTTATCTCTACCGGTCGGCGGCGCTCCCTCTAGAGCTTCGCCGGGTAGCCGTCGAGACGGCTGAAGCGGTCTACGATCCGGATCAGCTCGCGGCTGCGATGGGCGACCTGCTCGAGCCCCCGCCGCGGCCTGACCTTTCGCACATCCGGACCACGGTTTCACTCCAGCGCCGGCTGTCGGTGCTGCGCTCTGCATTGACCAACCTTTCCCGCTTTGACTTCGATGAACAGTTCGGCGAAGAGGACCGGCTCACCCAGGCGGTGACGATCCTCGCCCTGCTCGACCTCTACAAGAGCGGCGAGGCAGTCTGGGAGCAATCCGAGATCTGCGGGCCGATCACGGTCCGGAGCAGCGTGGCTGGCTCAGGCGACCTGGCGCAGACCGCATGAGCGAAGTGGCCGCCGGCAATACGGAGAAGATCGACGAGCTGGTCAGAACCATCGAAGCCCTGCTCTTCCTCTCGAACCATCCGGTCGCCGAGATCGATCTGGCCGAGGCCTGTCAGGTGGAGCTTGAACAGGTACAGGCAGCGGTTGAGCTGCTCGACACCGAATTCGAACCGGGGCGGAGGGGGCTGGTCCTCAGGAGGGTCGGCGAAGGCCTCCTGCTCGCGACTGACCCTTCAACCGAGGTGGCCGCCCGGCGCCTTCTCGCTGCACCGCGCACCCCGCCGCTCACCCAGGCCCAGGCGGAAACACTTTCGATCGTCGCTTACCTGCAGCCGGTCGCCCGGCCGGAGATCGCCCGGATCCGCGGAGTCTCCTCCGAATCGGCAGTGACCAGCCTGTCCGAGCGTGGCCTGATCGAAGAATCGGGGCGCTCCCGTTTCGGGGCCACGATCTACCGGACCTCGGCCCTGTTCGAAAAGGTGTTCGGACTTGAAGGGGTTGACGCACTACCGGATCCGACGAAGTTCGATCCGACGCCGGAGGACGAACGCGAGATCCGCGAACGCCTGCTGGCCGCGGGCGAGCAGCGCGCTGACCAGTAGACGCTGCTGATCGAGCGGTGGCGTAGGTTTGTCTGATGCGCCTCGCCAAGTACCTTGCCCATTCCGGAGTTGCCTCACGCCGCAAGGCGGAGGTGATCGTTGCCGCGGGAAGGGTCCGGGTTGCCGGTCAACTCGTGACTGACCCTGCGTTCGGGGTCGAGATTGGCGATGACATCCGGGTTGACGGACATGCGGTTGTTCCAGAAGGTCATGAGGTCTGGGTCGTGAACAAGCCGATCGACGTGATCTCGACCGCCGACGAACCGGGAAAACGGATCGCTGTGGTTGACCTGGTCGACAGCACCGCCCGTCTGTATCCGGTCGGCCGGCTCGATGCCGATTCCACGGGAATCATCTTGCTGAGCAATGACGGCGAGCTGGCCAACCGCTTGACCCACCCTCGTTACGGAGTAAGGAAGACCTACCGGGTGAGTACCAGGCATCCGGTCTCCGACGCCGAGGTCCGACAGCTTTCCGGCGGCGTTCGCCTCGACGACGGCCCGACCGCACCGGCCGAAGTCAAGCGGAACGGAGACCGCTCCTTCGACATCACGATCCGCGAAGGACGCAATCGCCAGATCCGTCGTATGGCCGAAGCGATCGGCAATGAAGTCGTGGAGCTGCAGAGGATTTCAATCGGCCATCTGAAGCTGGGCAGGCTCGGGTATGGCAAGTCACGTCTGCTTGACGAACAAGAGGTGGCTCGGCTCTGGAAAGATGCAGAGCATGAGTGAGTCGACCAAAGTCCTCGCAGTTCGTGGAGCCGTCCAGGCGGGCGAGAATTCGGCCGAAGCGATTCTCACTGCGACCGAAGAGCTCATGTCCGAGCTGATCAGCCGGAACAACCTCGATCCCGAGTCGATGATCAGCGCGATTTTCACCACCACTTCCGACCTCGACGCCGAGTTTCCTGCTGTCGCTGCACGCCGTATGGGCCTCAACGAAGTACCGCTGATGTGTGCACGCGAGATTCCGGTCCCTGGTTCGATGACGAGGGTGATCCGGGTGATGGTCCACATCAACGCCCCGGTCGAGGTTGCGCCGCAGCACGTTTACCTCGGAGAGACCCGAAACCTTCGGGCCGACCTGAACGCAGCCCAGTAGGCAGGACGGAGCAGACATGAGTGTCAAATTCAACGAGCACCTGACGACGATCCCCGGATACACGCCGGGGGTGCCAAAGGGCCACACCGCCGAAGACGTGGCTGGTTCGACCCTGGCTCAGCTCGCTTCCAACGAATCGCCATACCCACCGCTGCCCGAAGTCGTGGATGCGATCACCTCGGCTTCATCGTCGATGAACCGGTATCCGGATCCGGACGCGACGGCGCTCCGCCGCCTGCTCGGAGAGATCCATGGAGTCGATCCCGCCGGCATCGCCGTGGCCAACGGCTCCTGCGAGATTCTGCTCGCGGCCGCGGAGGCACTACTCGGACCGGGCAAGGAAATCGTCTACGCCTGGCCGGCATTCTCGATCTATCCGATGCTGGCCGCGATGACGGGAGCCAGGGACGTCCAGGTCCCGCTTGCTCCGGGCGAAGTACACGACCTCGAAGCGATGCTCGCAGCGATCACCGGGAACACCCGGCTGGTGCTGCTCTGCAACCCGAACAACCCGACCGGCACCTACATCCCTTTCTCCGAGGTCGCGGCTTTCGTCGCCCGGGTGCCGGGGGACATGACCGTCCTGATCGACGAGGCCTACATCGAGTTCCAGGTCCACGATCAGCCAGATTCAGCGCTTTCGCTCCTCTCCGAATACGACAACGTGGTTCTGCTGCGTTCATTCAGCAAGTCCCACTCGCTCGCCGGGCTGCGTGTCGGCTATTCGATTGGCTCCCCGGGCTTCCGGGCAGCGGTCGACGCCGTGCGCCAACCGTTCAGCGTCAACGCCCTGGCCCAGGCTGCCGCGACTGAGGCTCTCAGGCACGACGAGACGATCAAGGCCCAGATCCGTAAGGCGATCGCCGAGCGCAACCGGGTTGAAGAGGGCTTCGCCGCGATCGGCCTCGACTCGACTGATTCACAGGCGAACTTCTCCTGGGTCTCGCTTGGTGAGAACGGAGTGCAGATCGAAGATCAGGTGATCAGCGACCTCGCGGAGGCCGGGATCGTGGTCCGTGCGGGCCGACTCCTCGGCGGCCCCGGGTGGCTTCGAATTTCCTACGGAACGCCTGAGGAGAACGACCGCCTGCTCGACGCACTCCGCGATTCGATCCATCGTCATTCCTGACGTCGGACTGTCACCTCTGATACAAAGCCTTTGAATGAAGTCACACGGTGACAACAGCAGCCGCACCTCGCGGCTTTCGATCAGCGCCACTGGCGCCCAGTCCCGTGCTGCATTTTATTCCTATTGGCGATTTACCTAGGCGTCCGGGCGCGCGGCCGATGAACGCCCGCGCTTTATTGAACAGCCGCCGGGCGCCGTCTCCCTCAAGGGGTCCTCGAGGACCTGCCGCACTGTGCCTTGCACGGGGTGGAAAGTAGAGTTTCAGGCAGTCAAGAAAGGTTTGAGAACAAGATGATGATCGTGATGAAAGAAGGGGCGACGGAGGATCAGATCGCCCACGTAGTTGAGCGAGTCGAGGAGATCGGCTGTTCCGCGCATATATCCAAGGGCGAGATCCTCACCCTGATCGGTGCGATCGGGGCCCCTGACAAAGTCGCCGAGCTCGGCCTCGAAGGAGCGCCCGGTGTTGATCACCTGACGCCGATTTCGAAGCCGTACAAGCTGGCTTCCCGCCAGGTCAAGGAGGACCAGGATTCGGTTCTCGAGATCGGCGGCCGAAAAGTCGGCGGCACGAACTTCGCTCTGATGGCGGGTCCGTGCACGGTCGAGAATCGTGACCAGATGCTGGCCTCCGCCGACGCGGTCGCCGCTGCCGGCGCCACCATGCTCCGTGGCGGTGCCTACAAGCCGAGAACCTCTCCGTACAGCTTCCAGGGACTCGGTCGGGAAGGCCTGCGCCTGCTCGCCGAATCCAAGGAGCGAACCGGCCTTCCGATCGTCACCGAGTTGCTCGACGTCAAGGACCTCGACGACGTGCTCGAGGTCGCCGACGTGATCCAGATCGGTGCCCGCAACATGCAGAATTACTCGCTGCTCGCCGAGGTCGGCAAGTCTGGTCGTCCCGCACTGCTCAAGCGTGGTCTTTCGGCCACCGTCGATGAGCTGCTGATGGCCTCCGAGTACATCCTCAAGGAAGGCAACGAGAACGTGATGCTTTGTGAGCGCGGAATCCGCACTTACGAGACCGCTTACCGCTTCACGCTCGACCTGCTCGCCGTCCCGGCGCTCAAGGAGTTGACTCACCTGCCGGTCATCGTCGACCCGAGCCATGCTCCGGGACGTCGTGACTGGGTGGAACCAATGTCGCTCGCCGCGGTCGCGGCCGGAGCCGACGGCATCATCATCGAAGTCCACAACGAGCCGGAAAAGGCGATTTGCGACGCCGCCCAGCAGGTGCCGACATCCGAGTTCCAGGCACTTACGTCGAAGATCGAAGCGGTCGCCGACATCGTGGGCAAGACGGTCTCGAGGGCTTGAGCCAGCGCCTCGCAATTCTCGGCGTCGGCCTGATCGGAGGATCGATCGGGCTGGCGGCGCGTGAGCGGGGACTGGCCGAAGTCACAGGCTGGGTCAGGAATCCTGACCGGGCTCAGGAGTGCCTCGACGTCGGAGCGGTCGACCGGATCGGTCCTTCGATTGAAGAAGCCGTGGCCGACGCGGACGTGGTCATCTGCTGCGCGTCGGTTTCGTCGCTCGCGGACATGGCCCGAAAGGCGCTTGCCGCAGCCGGTCCGGACTGTGTAGTCACCGACGTCGGTTCAACCAAGAAGGAACTGGTCGATGCGGTTGGATCGGACCAACGGTTTATCGGTGGGCACCCGCTCGCCGGAGCCGAAACCGCCGGGGTCGCCAATGCGCGGGCCGATCTCTACGAAGGTGCCCGGTGGTACCTGACCCCGAATGAAAGCTCCTCCGGCATGCTTTACGACCGCCTGCAGCGCCTGGTCACCGACCTCGGGGCGAGACCGATGGCGATTGAAGCCGCCGAGCACGATCAGGCCATGGCCGTGGTCAGCCATCTGCCGCACGTCTTTGCCAATCAGCTGGCCGCTCAGGGCCGGGCCGGCACCGAGCGGCTCGGAGCCCTCGCGCCGAGCCTGCGTGATGCCACCAGGGTGGCCGGATCCAACCCGGCGATCTGGGGCGAGATCTTCAGCACGAACCACGAAGCGGTCGTCGACGCGATCCGTGCTTCCATCGCCGGACTCGAGGAGGCAGCCGAGGTGATCGGTTCGGCCGACGCTGAACGCATTGCGACCTGGCAGGCGGCAGCTGCCACCGAGCGCTCGGCCCTCTCCGGTGCCGAAACGGAAGGCGAAGCGACCCATCAGCTGCGGGTCCTCGTTCCGAACCAGCCTGGCGTCCTCGCGGAACTGGCCCTGGCCCTGGGCAAGGCCGGCGTGAACATCACCGACATGTCGCTCGATCCGACCCCGGACATGAGTTCCGGTGCGATCTCGGTCTGGGTCGCCGGGGCGGCCGAATCTGACAAGGCTGTCGCCTGCATCTCCGATCTCGGTCATTCGGTCTCGCTGGTCGGCGAAGTATGAAGCCCGGCTCGGGCAGCGGGCCTCCGCCAGTTGAAGTCTTTGCCCCGAGTGGTCCGATCCGAGGTCGGATCAGGCCACCGGCAGACAAGTCGATCTCCCACCGGGCAGCGATCATCGGTGCGATCGCCGATGGCCCGACCAGGGTCAGCAACTTCCTCGACTCCGATGACACCCGCTCAACCCTGAGCGCGGTCGCCAACCTCGGCGCGTATGTAAGTCCCGAACCGCTTGAAGACATGCCGTCCGAATTCGTGATCGACGGGGTCGGTCCCGGCGGGCCTCGCAGTCTCGGACGGATCGATGTCGGAAACGCCGGCACCCTGATGCGCCTCCTTCCGGGTTGGATCTCCGGTTACGAAGGCGGTCTCTGGCGGATGAATGGCGACGCTTCGATCAGGAAGCGCCCGGTAGACCGGATCGCTGATCCGCTGCGCCTGATGGGTGCCGAAATCGAAGTCACCGATGGTCGCTTTCCACCAATCAGGATCGACGGTCGCCGGCTCAAGGGCATCGAATACAAGCTTCCCGTTGCCAGCGCGCAGGTCAAGTCCTGCATCCTGCTGGCCGCACTACGGGCCGAAGGCCCGACCACGGTCATCGAGCCGCTGCCTACCCGCGACCACACCGAAGTCATGCTCCAAGCGGCAGGGGCGGACATAACCCGGACTCCGGGGTCGATCACGGTCACTCCCGGCGCCGACCTGCGCCTGGATGAAGTCGAGATCCCCGCAGACCTGTCTTCGGCCGCCTTTTTTCTCGTCGCCGCATCGATCATTTCCGGGTCCGAGGTCGTGCTCGAGCGGATCGGCGTAAACCCGACCCGCACGGGCATGCTCACCGTGCTCGAGCGCATGGGTGCGGACATCGACGTCGTTTCGCTTCCTTCCGATGGAGAGGCGATAGCCGACATCAAGGTCGTTTCTTCTTCACTCAAGGGCACCCGGATCGACGGTTCCGAGATCCCGCTGGCCATCGACGAACTGCCGCTGCTCGCGCTGGCAGCCTGCTTTGCCGAAGGCGAAACCGTGATCGCAGACGCCGAAGAGCTGAAGCGCAAGGAATCGGATCGCATCGCGGTAGTGGTCGACGCCCTGGCGAGTCTCGGAGCTGACATCGAAGCCACGGACGACGGCATGAGGATTCAGGGAACCGGCGGCCTCTCCGGTGGCACGGTCGACTCCCACGGTGATCACCGCATCGCGATGCTCGGCGCCGTAGCCGGTATCGCCAGTCGCGACGGGGTGGGAGTCATCGACATGGACGCCGCTTCGGTGAGCTACCCGGGATTCAGCGGAGATCTCGCCCGGCTCTTGGCGAGCAACGGACCAGGACTGCAGTGAAATTGCCCGCCTGACGCCGCCGGGCAATTTCACTGGCAGTCCTGTACTTCAGCCTGTTTGTTTGCTCAGTTGCTCGCCCACCCAGTCGTCGATCATCTGCCACTTGTCGTAGAGCCACTCGGTCCGGGCCGCTTCGCCCTCCGGGATCGTGGTCCCGTCGTAGCGCCAGAATCGGATCGTGATCTCGCGTCCGACCAGGGCCCCGACCCAGACGTCCCGCACGGTACGGATGCCTTCGAAGCCGACATGTCCGCAGAAGACGACGTCGGTGCCGGCCCTGGCTTCGTCGAGCACCGCGAGTGGTCCCCCCATACGGGGAGGGAGCAGATGGTCCAGGCGGGCAGCCAGGGGATAGATCTCGGGCTGCCTCTTTTTGATCACATCCTGTGCCCGCTTGATCTTCTCCGGTGTCGGGCGGGTTCCTTCGGGGTAGATCGCCATGATCTCGCCCTCGCTCATGTCGTGGGTCAACGCACGGACCGCGGCGATCTCGGTGACGGGATCGAGTGATCCGCGCTTGACGAAAACCGTCGGGATCCAGCGGCCGCCGATATCGATCGGGGTCAGGGCCCGGATCTCCTGCTTGATTACGTACCGGACGCCGATTCCACGAGGGTGTCCGATGAAGACGTCACCGATCAGGTTGTCGAGGATGCTGACGTGGCGCGGCATGAAGATGTACGGACCCGGTGCCGTGTTCTCTTCGCCTTCGAGCTCGAACTTCAATCCGAAGACGATGCGGATCGCGATCAGGTGGTTGCGGGCCCAGGCGATCCGGAGGGCGAAGACCTGGCGGCGACGCCGGATGTTTCCGCGGCCCCAGGGTCCACCAGTCGTGACGTAGATGTAGATCAACTTGAGGTACGCCTTCATCTCGCCGAAGAGGAACCACCAGATCACGATCACCATGCGGACCGAGACGAAAGGCCGGCGTGACTTGAGCCAGAGCAGAAGGTCGAGCAGCAAAGCCAGCAGCAGCAGAACCGGCGAAAGGACAGTCAGGAGGATGAAACCGACGATTTCCGCGGTTCCGCCAATCAGGCGGCGCTTTATGCGGCCACCGAGCGGGCCCTGGTCGGGAAAGAGCGGCCCTGGGCCGGGGGTCTGGACACGCATCGGCTAGATCGTATTCGGACCTGCGGGTCAGAGGTTCCTGCCAACCGCCGGGCCGTAGGATGGGGAGCCGATGAACGGAACTCTCTCATGGTGATCGCAATTGACGGACCGGCCGGTGCCGGTAAATCTTCCGTGGCCCGAAAGGTCGCCGAAGAGCTCGGGTTCACCTACCTCGATTCCGGAGCGATGTACCGCTGCGTCGCTTTTACCTGCCTCGACTGGGGAGCCGACCCGACGTCATCGGGAGAAGCCACTTCGACCGCGGAATCGATCGAGATCGGATTCGACGGGGAAGAAGTGCTGATCGACGGGGTTGACGTTTCTGACGAGATCCGCTCGCCCGAAGTCACCGAAGCCGCCTCGCAGGTTTCTGTTCATCCCGGGGTCCGTGACGCGATGGTCACCGAGCAGCGTCGTTTGATCTCTTCCGGTGGCTACGTCGCCGAAGGCCGGGACATCGGTACGGTGGTCAGCCCCGAGTCGCCGCTCAAGGTCTTCCTGACGGCTTCACCCGAAGTTCGAGCCGAGCGCAGGGCCGAGCAGACGGGGGGAGACCCTCGCGACATCCTGGTCGCCCAGATGGAACGTGACCGCCGCGACACCGAACGCGAGCACGGAGCACTCAAGGCAGCCGATGACGCGGTCGAAATCGATACGACGGAGCTTGGAATGGAAGAAGTAGCGGAAAAGATCGCCGGACTCGCCCGTGAACGTGGCCTCGCCTGATGGCGAATGTGCCCACAGTCGCCATCGTCGGCTTCCCGAATGTAGGCAAGAGCACCCTGGTCAACCGCCTGGCTGGTGGCCGCGAGGCCGTGGTCCACTCCGAAGCGGGCGTCACCCGAGACCGAAAGCGGGTCCGCTGCGAATGGAACGGGCTCAAGTTCGACCTGCTCGACACCGGCGGCATCGACCTTGAAGACGAGTCGGAGATGGCCACCGACATCAAGCGTCAGGCCAATATGGGCATGGCTGAGGCTGACGCGATCGTTCTGGTCGTCGATGGCCAGACCGGACCGCGTTCCGGAGATACCGACATGGCGCGCCAGCTTCGCTCGTCACCGGTCCCCGTTCTTGTTGCGGTGAACAAGTCGGACCGACCTGACGACGAATACCTCGCCACCGAGTTTCACGGGCTGGGGTTGGGGGAGCCGATCGCGGTTTCCGCCACCCACGGCATCGGCACCGGCGACCTGCTCGACAAGGTCACGGCCGCCCTCGGAGACCTTCCTCCGCGGGCCGACGAGTTCCAAAACGTCCGGATCGCCGTAATCGGCCGGCCAAACGTGGGCAAGTCCTCGATCGTCAACCGGATTCTCGGTGACGACCGGGTGATCGTCTCGGACGTAGCCGGTACGACCCGCGACGCGATCGACACCGACATTGAAGTGGACGGCCGGGGAATCACCCTGGTCGACACCGCGGGACTCCGGCGCAAGTCCAAGGTTGCCGGCACGGTTGACCACTACGCCCAACTCCGGTCAGAACGGGCAATCGAGCGGGCCGATGTGGCGATGATCGTCTGCGATGCCTCTGAAGGCGTCCGCTCGGAAGACCTGAAGGTCGGCGAGACAGCGATGAAAGCCGGCTGCGCCACGATGATCGTCATGAACAAATGGGACATCACCGAGGCCGACATCGACGACACCCGCGCCCAGGTGGATCGCAAGATGAGGCTGCGCCCGGACGTTGTCACCTGCTCGGCCCTTTCCGGCCGGAACGTCGCCGGACTTCTTTCCAGGGCAGTCGAACTCGCCGATCGCGCAGCTCAACGGATTCCCACCCCCGCCTTCAACCGTTTCCTCGCCGATGTGGTCAGGACGACGCCGCCGCCTTCGAAGCGCGGACGCCGCCTGAAGCTGCTTTACGGCACCCAGATCGAGGTCAGCCCGCCGCGGTTCAGGGTCCAGATCAACGACAAACGGCTGATCGCCCGCGAATGGGCATTTCACCTCGAGAACCGGCTTCGCGACACCTACGGGCTCGACGGGGTGCCGCTGATCATTGATTACATCCCCCGCGAAAAGCGTGGCGACGACTAGGTGAATAAGGTCTCATCTTCGCGAATCGCCTGCTGTTTCCAACAATCTTGATTTTGCCATCATCATGACCTTCAAGGAGAACCTGCCGAGATGACCCAGTCGATGAACCTCGCCGAGGGCGAGCACCTCTTTACGTCGGAATCCGTCACCGAAGGACACCCCGACAAGATCGCCGACCAGGTTTCGGACGCCATCCTCGATGCCTGCCTGGCCCAGGACCCGAACTCGCGCGTCGCCTGCGAAACGCTGGTCAACACCGGCATGGCGGTCATCTCCGGCGAGCTGACCACCGACGCCAACATTGACATCACCGAGATCGTCCGCAAGACGGTCTGCGACATCGGTTACGACCGCGGCGAATACGGCTACGACGGCAACCACATCGCCGTGCTCGTCTCGATGGACAAGCAGTCGGTCGACATCGCCCAGGGAGTCGATGAAGGCATCGAGACCCGTGTCGGCGACTCAGCGGACGAGTACGACACCGACGGTGCCGGCGACCAGGGAATGATGTTCGGTTACGCCACCAACGAAACCGAAGCCCTGATGCCGATGCCGATCCAGATCGCACATCGCCTTTCCGAGCGCCTCTCACTGGTCCGCAAGAACGGCACGCTCGACTACCTCCGTCCTGACGGCAAGACCCAGGTGAGCGTTCGTTATGCCCACGGCAAGCCGGTCAGCATCGACCAGGTCCTGATCTCGACCCAGCACGCGCCGGGCATCGACAGTCACGAGCAGATCCGCCCCGACCTCTGGGAGAACGTGATCCTGCCGGTCCTCAGCGAGGAATACGGCGATCTGCTCGACGAGAACGCTCTCTACGAGAACCTCCTGATCAACCCGACCGGAATCTTCGTGATCGGCGGACCGGTCGGAGACGCCGGACTCACCGGACGGAAGATCATTGTCGACACCTACGGCGGCGCTGCCCGTCACGGTGGCGGTGCTTTCTCCGGTAAGGATCCGTCGAAGGTCGACCGTTCAGCCGCCTACGCCGCCCGTTACGCCGCCAAGAACGTCGTCGCAGCCGGCCTCGCCGATCGCTGCGAGATCCAGGTCGCTTACGCGATCGGTGTCGCCAAGCCGGTTTCGATCATGGCCGAGACCTTCGGCACCGGCAAGGGACTCTCCGACTACGAGATTTCACAGATCGTCATGGACGGTTTCGACCTCCGCCCGGGAGCCTTCCGCAAGTACCTCGACCTCCATCGTCCGATTTACAAGGACACGGCGGCCTACGGTCACTTCGGACGTAACAACGAGAACTTCACCTGGGAGCGCACCGACCGCGCCGACGCGCTGAAGGAAGCCGCCGGAAAGTAGTTCTTTCGAAGTGATCGGGATAAGGGCCGTCTGAAGGCCCTTTTTCCGATCACTTCGGCTTGATCGGTCTGGGACCTCCCACGGATCTCCGACCGCACTACCTCTTGGCCAGCTAGTGGACAGCGACCATTGACGACGCTATGGTCGGCATTAGGGACCACAGCTGGGCGGACTGATGGCAGGAGGAAGTTCAATGGTTTCAAGATTTGGTTTTCGCATCGTCGCTCTGGCGGCTGTGTTCGGACTGGCTGCAGGTTCTTTTCTCCTTGCCGGACAGGGCGCTGCCGGAAAACCGGCCAAGAACCTGAAGCTGGGCAAAGAGGGGCTCTACACCCAGACCTTCAAGAACGACCCTGGCGTGCCGGCCGATGACACGAGCATTACGGTCTTCACCAAAAATCGAAAGATCACCGAAGTCTGGGTGACTTCGTATTACAAGCACAACGGTGGTAAATGGTGCTGGCCGTCCGGCACTACGGGAGCCATGTTGCCCGATAAGACACTTCTTGGACCCGTCTCGCTGATGTTCGATTTGAAAGCGCCTCGCGCACTGAACGCGAAGAACAAATTCACGATCAAGGCGGCCGAGTTGAGTCTGTTTATGAAATTCGGCGGGTCGATCAAGGGAACACTGCTTCCCTCGGGCCGGATGAGGGTGACCGCCAGAATGACCTATCCTGCCAACCCCTTGCAGGCGGCGTGTGGAACCGTCATTACGGTACCGAAGGCAAAGTTCAGCGCCTTCTGAGCATCACCGTGATCGGCTGAATTAGACCGGGAAGCCGTTCTCTACGGTTTCGAGGACCCAGTCGGCTTCTTTTAGGTCTTCGGTGGTGAAGTGGCCGGTGGCCACTCCGACCACTCGGATTCCGATTGTGTGGCCGGCTTCGACGTCCCTCGGGGTGTCTCCGATCGCGATGAAGTCCTCGAGGGCGAGCTTGCCGCCGGAAGCTTCGATGCCGCGCTCGACCGCTTTCATGGTGAGCTCCGAGCGGATCCTCGAGTCGGAGCCGAAGCCGCCGAAGCCAAAGAATCGGTTCAGGTCTCCGCGGGACAGCTTGATCCGGGCGGCCGGCTCGATGTTGCCGGTGGTGACTCCGAGCAGGTAGCCCTCTGACTGGAGGCGTTCGAGTAGCGGCACGATTCCGGGTTCGATCCGGTACTTCTCGGAGTTCTTCACTGCGTCGGGCAGGTACTCGAGGTAGGGCCTGGTGACTGCCTGGATCTCTTCGGCGGTCGGATCCCGGTTGAGGATCGACTTGAGCGAAGCGGCCGCGACGTCGGAGTCGGTCATGCCAGATTCAGTCACCTTCTCGATGTCTACCGGCACTCCGTGGACATCGACGAATGCTTTGCTCCAGGCGACTGCGCCGGCGCCACCCGTGGTCAGGAGGGTGCCGTCGACGTCGAAGAGGACCGCTTTGACTGCGGGGTCGCTCACGCGCGTCCCTGGGCGTCGCGGTAGCGCCTGATCAGGTTGTTGGTTGAGCTGTCGTGCTGCAGGTCCGGGGCATCGTCGGACTCGAGCTCGGGGATGATCTTCTGGGCGAGGGCCTTGCCGAGCTCGACTCCCCATTGGTCGAAGGAATCGATTCCCCAGATCGCGCCCTGGGTGAAGACCGAATGTTCGTAGAGCGCGACCAGGGTTCCCAGTGATTTCGGAGTCAGGCGATCGACGATCAGCGAGGTGGTCGGCCGGTTGCCGCTGAAGGTCTTGTGCGGGATCAGGGCTTCATCAACACCCTCGGAGGCAAGTTGCTCGGCCGTCTTTCCGAAGGCAAGGGCCTCGGTCTGTGCGAAGACGTTCGAGATCAACAGGTCTTGATGGCTGCCGAGGGGATTCAGCGAGTGGTTGAAGCCGATGAAGTCGCAGGGGATCAGTTCGGTTCCCTGGTGGATCAGCTGGTAGAAGGAATGCTGGCCGTTGGTGCCGGGCTCGCCCCAGAAGACCGCACCGGTCGAATAGTCGACCGATTCGCCCTTCACCGTGACGCTCTTGCCGTTCGATTCCATGGTCAGCTGCTGGAGGTAGGCCGGGAAACGGTGGAGGTACTCGCTGTAAGGCAGGACGGCTTGGGTCTGGCTGCCGAAGAAGTCGCGGTACCAGAGGGCGAGCAGCCCGTGGATGACCGGCAGGTTCTGGTCGAGCTTGGTGTTCAGGAAGTGCTCGTCCATCTCGTGGAAGCCGGCGAGCATGTCGTGGAAACGATCAGGGCCGATCGCCAGCATGGTCGAGAGTCCGATCGCCGAATCCATCGAATAGCGGCCGCCTACCCATTCCCAGAAGCCGAACATGTTGTCAGTATCGATCCCGAATTCCGATACGCCCTCGGCGTTGGTCGAGACGGCAGCGAAGTGCTTCGCGATGGCCGACTCGTCGCCGCTGAATGCATCGAGGGACCACTGCCGGGCAGTGTGGGCATTGGTCATCGTCTCGAGCGTCGTGAAGGTCTTCGAGGAGACGATGAAAAGGGTTTCGCCCGGGTCGAGGTCCCTGGTGGCCTCGACGAAGTCGGTGCCGTCCACGTTCGAGACGAAGCGGAAGTTCATGTCGCGGTTCGAATAGTGCTTGAGAGCCTCGTAGGCCATCACCGGACCGAGGTCGGAGCCACCGATGCCGATGTTGACCACGTTCCTGATCGGCCTTCCGGTGTGGCCGAGCCAGCGTCCTGAACGGATCTCTTCGCAGAAGGCAGCCATGCGGTCGAGGACGCCGTGAACTTCCTTGACCACATCGACGCCATCGACGATCAGCGAGCGGCTGCGGGGCATGCGAAGCGCGACGTGGAGAACGGCCCGGTCCTCGGAGACGTTGATGTGCTCGCCGCGGAACATCGCGTCGCGGCGGGCCGGCATGCCCGTGGCTTCTGCCAGCGAGGTCAGCAGCGGCAGGGTGTCCGGAGTGATGCGGTGCTTTGAGTAATCGAAGTAGAGGCCAGCCGCCTCGACGTTCATCGTCTCGCCGCGGCTGGGGTCGTCGGCGAAGAGTCCCCGGAGGTGGAGGCCCTCGATTTCAGCGTGATGGGCTTCGAGAGCCCGCCAGGCCGGGTTCTCTCGAAGCGCGGACATCAGGTCAGCCTTGCCCGGCTATCTGGTCCTTGGCCGCCTCGACAACCGCGTCGGGCGTGAAGCCGAAGAACTTGGCCAGATCCTTGAACGGACCGGAGGCACCGAAGGCCGTCATGCCGATCATCGTGCCGGTCTCGCCGTAGAAGCGCTGCCAGCCGAGGGTGGATGCCTGCTCGATCGCCACCCGTGCGGTGACGGACGGCGGGATGACCGAATCGCGGTACTCCTCGGTCTGCTTGTCGAAGAGGTGCCAGGACGGAAGGCTGACTACGCGGGACTTGATGCCTTCGATCAGGAGCATCTCGTGGGCCTCGACGGCGAGGTGGACCTCACTGCCGGTGGCGATCAGGATGACGTCGGGCTCACCGTCCGAATCAGCCAGTACGTAGCCGCCCTTGGCCAGGCCGGATGCGGCGGCGTACTTGTGGCGGTCGAGGACAGGCACGTTCTGGCGGGTCAGGACCAGTGCGGTCGGCTCGTCCTTCTTCTCCATGATCACGCGCCATGCTTCGGCCACTTCGTTCGCATCCGCCGGGCGAATCGTGTCGAGTTGCGGGATTGCCCGGAGTGACGCGAGCTGCTCGATCGGCTGGTGGGTGGGACCGTCTTCACCGAGACCGAACGAGTCGTGGGTGAACCAGTGGACGACCGGCTGCTCCATGAGAGCGGAAAGGCGGATTGCCGGACGGGCGTAGTCGGAAAAGATCAGGTAGGTGGACCAGACCGGGCGCAGTTTGCTGAGTGCCATGCCGTTCGACATCGCTGCCGATTCATGCTCACGAACGCCGAGGTGGATGCCGTGGCCGGAGCGGTTGCCCGGCTCGAATACGCCGGAGACATCCTCGGCGAGGCCCGAAGAAGCCGAGCCGGTGAGGTCGGCCGAGCCGCTGAGCATCCAGGAGACCCGGGGCGCGATCGCGTTCAGGACTTTCTGCGAAGCCTTGCGGGTCGGAACTTCTTCGCCGGCGTCGAAGGTCGGGATGTCGGCATCCCAGCCGTCGGGCAGGTCGCCGTTCAGCATCAGGTTCGCGGCGGTCTTCACTTCGCCGGAGGCGGACTCGAAGTTGGCCTTCCAGGCGGCGTTGAGTTCCGCGCCACGTTTGCCGATTCCGTTGTTGAAGTTCTCGTACACACCGTCAGGAACCAGGAAGTGGGCATCGGTCGGCCAGCCGTAGGACTCCTTGGTCAGGATCGTCTCTTCGGCTCCGAGGGCTTCACCGTGGACGGCTGCGGTGTCGACCTTGTTCGGCGAGCCGTAGCCGATGTGACTGTGGATCAGGATGAAGGTCGGCTTTTCCTTCTCGGCCTTGAACTTGTCAAGGGCGGCGCCGATCTCATCGAGGTCGTTGGCGTCGTTGATGTGGTGAACGTTCCAGCCGTAGGCAAGGAAGCGGGCCTCAACGTCTTCGGTGAAGGCAAGATCGGTGCTGCCGTCGATCGTGATCCGGTTGCTGTCGTACACCCAGAGCAGGTTGTGAAGCTTCTGATGGCCGGCCAGCGAAGCGGCCTCGTGGGAGACACCTTCCATCATGTCGCCGTCGCCACAGATTGTGTAGACGTCGTAGTCGAAGATTTCCTCGCCGTATTCGGCGCGCTTCCAGAGTCCGGCTACTGCCATGCCGACCGAAGTTGCCACTCCCTGGCCGAGCGGGCCGGTGGTGGTCTCGACGCCCGTGGTCAGGTGCGACTCCGGGTGCCCCGGTGTCACGGAGTTCAGCTGGCGGAAAGCCTTGATGTCATCGATGCTGATTGCCGGCGTATCGGTGATGTTGCCGTCGTGATCGACCCGCTTGATCCCGGAAAGGTGGATCATCGAATAGATCAGCATCGAGGCATGACCGGCCGAGAGGATGAAGCGGTCACGGTTCGGCCAGAACGGGTCGGCCGGGTCGTAACGCAGGTACTCCTGCCACATCTTCAATGTCAAAGGGGCGAGCGCCATCGCCGTCCCCGGATGACCCGAATTCGCCTTGTCGATCGCGTCGATCGAAAGAGTCCGAATCGTGTTGATGCTTTTCAGGTCAATGTCTTGAGAATCCAGAGGTTCGCTCACGCGGGCGATCGTACCGAAAGGGCGGCCCTCGTGGTTGCCCTTTCTTTTTGCATGGAAGTGCGAGGCGGGTCGCGGGGGTGGCCCCGGAGGATACGTCCCCGTCGACGGGGCGATGGGACGAAA
>JBPPMT010000055.1:0-31673 GCA_051306195.1 Solirubrobacterales bacterium | reverse complement strand
TCGGGGTCGGCCTGGGGCTCGGGGGTCGGGACAACCGCGGCGGCGGCCACGGGCGGGCGTCCTTGCTCGGCCCTGATTTCGGCGACCTTGGCGCGCAGCCTGGCTTCGGCGTCGCGAGCGGCGTCGTCTGCCGGGTCCGGAACCTCGGCAACGACGGGTTCCGGCTCGACCGGCTCTTCAGCGGCGCGTGACGCGACGCTTCCGGCAGCGGCTCCACCAGCGAATGCCGCGGCGGCTTCGCCTACACGCGCGTCAAGTCCCGGGGCTTCGACCGGAGGCTCGGGCGGATCGTCGGAAAGCTGGTTCACCTGGGTCGGCGGCTCTTCGCGGGGAACTGCGAATGCCGCGGCTGCCTCGGGATCGACGTCCGCAGCACCCGTAGCGGGCGTGTAAATCGTGTCCGGCTCGGCACCCGGGGTGACGACTCCGGGGGACGGAGCAGTCTGGCTGGGTGCGGCGGGTGCCGGTACGGCCCCCGTGGGCAGCGGAGCCTGAACCATGCCAGCGGATCGCGCGACGGCTCCTGCCGCCTGAGCCCGGGCTGCGTTCTTCTCAGCCTCGACGGGATCAAGACCCCCGGGCGTTGCTGCCAGGGCCTGGTCTTCGGGCAACCTCGCGCTCAGCGGAAGCGAAGAAGTCGCCGCCATCTGGCGTGAGTCCATCCCGGCCTTTCGGCGCAGGCGCTCTTCCTCACGGGACCGCTGCATTGCTGCCCGCTTGCGACGACGGATCTCCGAGGCTGAAGGAACCGAGGCTGGAGCACCGCGAGCCGCGGCGACGCCGGCAGCAGGTGCGGCGGCCTTTGAAGGCTTCTTCGACCTGCCTCGCATGATGAAGATGCCGGCAATGATCGCGGCGAGTACAACGATGCCGATGATGAATAGCGGCGCGTGATCAGTAACGAAGTCGGATGCCTTCTCGAAGATGCTCTCGTCATCGCTGGTGGCAGTGGGATCCGTGGTGGAGCCCGACTGCAGGGCTTCGATCTGTTCGGGGGTAAGTCCGGTGACCGGGGCTTCAGTTGCGGAAGGGTCCGTCTGAGTCGTGTCCCCCTCGGCGGCGGTGGCCGCTACGGGACCGGCCGCGCACAGGACCAGAGCGGTCAGACAAAGGACAGTGCCGAAAGCGTTACTGAGTCTTTTAGTCATCCGTATCAATCCTTACACGCTAGGTCTAACACCATGTAAACGGCTTGCGCCGCGGTGAACATCTTGCCACTTTGCCCACGAATCAGGAACGATAGCGGCCCTTGAATTCACGTTCCACGTCGCGCTGCACATCGCGGTCCGCGATCTCCCGTCTGCGGTCCTTGCCTTCCTTGCCTTTCGCCAGCGCGAGTTCGACTTTTGCCTTCGGCCCCTTGAAATAGATCCGGGACGGAATCAGGGTCAGGCCTTTCTGCTGGGAGGTTCCGATCATCCGCTCGATCTCGGCCCGGTGCAGCAGTAGTTTGCGCGGTCGTTCCGGCTCGTGGTTGTTGATCGTGGCGGGTGCGTAGTGCGGGATGTGGAGGTTCCTGAGCCAGACCTCGCCGTCTTCGATCACCGCGTAGGAGTCGCCCATCTGGGCGTTTCCTTCACGCAGAGCCTTGACTTCGGTCCCGAGCAGCACGATGCCAGCCTCGGTCTTCTCGATCATCTCGAACTTCTGCCGGGCCCTCCGGTTGGTGGCGACGTCGCCCGAGGCCGGAGCCCTCTTCTTCTTGACCTTCTTGCTCATGGAATGACCAATCTAATCGCTAACCCTCAGCGGGTTCCAGATCAACTCGGCCCCGCGCCGTATCGATCCGCTCGACCGTGACCGCCAACTGGTCACCGAAGCGGACGGCGCGACCGGTCTTCGAGCCGACCAGAGCCGTCTCCTCCTGGTTCAGATCGAAGTACTCGCCGCGGATCTTTCGCACCGGGATGAAGCCTTCGTAGACATCGCCCAGCTTGCCGCCGAAGTTGACGAAGGCCCCGGCTCGGATTACCCCCGAGACTTCACCCTCGAATTCGGTCTTGAATCCGCCCTCGAAGAGTTCCTTCTCGAGCAGGAAAGCCGCACAGACATCATCAGCGTCGCGCTCGAGCCTGGTGGACGCCCGCTCCCGGTCGGAGCAGTGAACAGCCGCCTCGGCCACCGAGCCGGGAATCGGCCGCTCCTCCCCCGCCCCGAGTTCGGCCAGGAGGCCTCGATGGACGACCAGATCGGGGTATCTGCGGATTGGCGAAGTGAAATGTGCGTAAGCGGTGCTGCCAAGCCCGGCGTGGCCGAGGTTCTTCTCGGAATACCGGGCGGGCTTCAATGAGCGCAGGATCAGCGAGCCATACGGAATCTTGCCGTGGCCCCGCCGCTCCGCTTCTTTTGCGACCGAGCGGGACGCCTCAACTGCGATCTGGCCGGCCTGACTCGGCCCCATGCCATCGATGATCGGCGGTGCCGGCAGTCCGAGGGATGCCAGTTGCTCAACCAGCTTCTCGATGCGTTCCGGGTCAGGCTGTTCGTGCACCCGGTACAGCGTCGGCGTGTGGCGCTTCTCAAGCATCTTGGCAACCTGCTCGTTGGTCAGTACCATCAGCTGCTCGATCAGGCGGTGTGCTTCAGTCTGTGCCTCGGCGACAGCAGAGGTGACGTTGCCATCCGAGTCGAACTTGAAGGACGGCTCGGCTGAAGTCACCGTGAGCGCACCTCCCGCCCGTAACCCGGCGAGGGTCGCGCTGATCGTCCTGGTCAGCTCGATCTGCTCGGCGACGACTTCCGGCGCCCGTTCTTCACCGGCGAATATCCGGTCGAGCTGTTCGTAGTCGAGGCGGGCATCGGACCTGATCCGGCTCCTGTAGAAGCTGCAGAATTCGACCGTGCCGTTTCCCGAGAGCAGGATCTCGGTGGTCACCGCGCAGCGGACATCACCCGGTGAGAGCGAACAGACGCCGGCGCTGAGCGACTTCGGCAGCATCGGCTCGACGGATGTCGGCACGTAGGTGCTGTTGGCCCGCTCGTACGCCACGTCATCGAGCAGCGTGCCCGGACGGACGAACGCGGCGACATCTGCGATATGGATCCAGAGCCGGACCCCATCACCTTCACGTGTCGCCGAGACTGCGTCATCGAAGTCACGGGCAGTTGCCGGATCGACCGTGAAGGTCGGCATTGAAGTCAGGTCCTGCCGTCCCCCCGGAGGTTCAACCGGGTTGTGCGAAACGGCCTCGGCCTCGGCTTCAAGCTTCCTCGAGAACCCCCGACGGCCCAGCCTTTCGGCGGCAAGCGCTTCACAGACATCCCGGGCGTTGTCGATCCGGCCCATGTCCTTGACCATCCGGGCCCGGCCGCCGACAAACTCGGCAAGGATGATCTGACCAGTCCGGAACCGCACCTTTCGATCGAGCGAGACCTGCTCACCGGGTTCGAAGATCGGCCGCGCGACCGTGAACTTGCCGCGCTTCTCGAGTAGCGCGACCTGAAAACTTCCAACGGGGCGGGCCATTCAGGACCCGTCGTCTGAAGCAGCAATCTCGTCGCCGAGCGCTTCAAAAGCGGCATCGAGTTGCGTGTCCTGTTTGGCGTCGGGATCGAGTGTCACCCGGACGTCGGGCTTCAGGCCCTTGCCGGCAAGTGAAACTCCGTCCGCGGTGAAGAACTCACCAACCGTGAGATCAAGTGCTCCACCGGAGTCGAGGTCGATCACCTGCTGGAACACGCCCTTGCCGTAAGTCCTGGTCCCGACCACGGGAACCTTGTTGTCGGTCTGGAGTGCGGCCGCCAGGATCTCCGCGGCAGAAGCCGTGTCGCGATTGACCAGAACGGTAAGCGGGAACTTTCCGATGTCGCCACCGAGTGCCCGGTAGGTCTCGTCGGGCTCGGTCCGGGACTCGGTCCTGACTACAACTTCGCCTTCGGGGATGAAGATGCTTGAAGTGAGGACCGCTTCCGGCAGTAGCCCACCGCCGTTTGCCCGCAGGTCGAGCACGATCCCCTCGGCTCCTTTTTCCCTGGCCTTGTCGACCGCGCGTTTCAGCGAAATGCTGGCGCCCTGGCTGAAGGTCGTGAGCCTCACGTAGCCGAGCTTTCGGCCATCGACCGTCTCCACCTTGTTCGAGGTGATCGGAACGCGGATCTCTTCCCGGGTCAGGGTGATTTCCTCCGGCTTACCTTTGCCCTGTGCACGGATGCCGAGAGTCACGTCCGTACCCTCCGGACCCTTGATCTCGGCCACGGCCAGGTCAGCGCTGTCGCCACGGATCGATTCACCGTCGACGGTCACGATCACGTCACCGGCCTTGAGGTCGGCTTCATCGGCAGGCGATCCCTTGAATACGAAACCGACCCTGAGCCCCTTCTTGCCGATCTCACCGACGGTCATGCCGACCCCGCTGAAAGAACCCTGGATCGATTCGTTGAACTGGGCCAGCTGCTTGGCGTCGAAGTAATGCGAGAAGCGGTCCTTGTACTGCTTCCTCAGCCGCGCGACCATGCCGCGGATCGAAGAATCCTGGACCTGCTGTGAATCGGTCTTTCGCCAGTACTTCTCGGCGATCACGCCGGCCGCCTCGTCGCTGGCCGACTGCTCCGTCGAAAGGCTGGTTTCGACGAAGACATCGCTGATCGAATCGGGCAGGTTCTCGGGGTGGCCCCCGATCCACATGCCCGTGACCAGGCCGATCACAACCGCGAACAGCGCTAGGAACGCGATCCTCAAGCCGGGACCGGAACTCTTCCTGAACTTCCGGAGGTGTTGATCAGACCTTGAGGAAGCGACGCAGCGTCAGACCCGAACCGAGTGCCGACACGAGCACCGCCGCTCCGAAGAGGCATGCGGTCAGCACCACGAAGGACATTGAATCCTGCGCCTGAAGGAACGTGAAACTCTCCGAGAGAGGATCCACAACCGTGACCTTGCCTATCCACAGGACAAGTATCGCAAGCGCGCCACCGACCATGCCGACGACAACCCCTTCGATCATGAACGGCCAGCGAATGAACCAGCGTGTCGCACCGACCAGGCGCATCACCTCGATCTCACGCCTTCGGGTGTAGATCGAAAGTCGGATCGTATTTCCAATCAGCAGCAAGGATGCGAGGATCAGCAGAACCGTGATCACGGTGAGTACGAGTTTGAGCGCACCGGTGACCTGCTCGATCTTCTGGGCGTCGGCCTGACGGTCATCGACTTTCTGGACGATCGGTGAAATGAAGGTCGGCTGGCCACTGTTGCTCGGCGGCTGGAGCGAAGCCCGGATCGCATTCAGGTTCGCGGCATCGTCCGGCTTGATCATGAAGTTCGCCGGAAACGGGTTCCCCTTGATCTCCTGGAGCACATCACGGTTCTCCTGAGCGAAGTCGCTCTTGAACTCGGCGAGTGCGTCCTTCTTGGTCAGGTAGGTGACGCTGGCCACATGTGGCAGTCCTTCAACCTCGGTCTGGAGGGCAGACACTTCTCCCTGGGTGGCGTCGTCGTAGAGGTATACCCGCAGTTGCAGGTCGTCACGCACGTCCGCGCTCTTGCTCTGAGTGGTCTGGAAGATCGGGATCAGAACGCCGATCAGGATCGCGGTAAGGACTGTGGTGACCACCGCTGCGGTGGTCGGGGCGACGTTCTTGCGGATCGCGCGGATCGCTTCGCCGGTGAAGAACCAAAGCTTGCCCATCAGTGAACTCCGTTCGAGTGACCTTCAACGCCAACGCCCAGTTCGCCACGCACCCGCATGCCGAATTCGGTGGTTGACTCTTCTGTGTAGCCGCCGGCGATCTCGTCGCGGATGACGCGGCCTTCGTAAAGCTCGACGACGCGACGACGCATACGGTCGACCATTTCGCGGTCGTGGGTCACGACTACGACTGTGGTTCCGGTCTTGTTGATGCGGTAAAGCAGCTGCATGATGCCGACCGAAGTGACCGGGTCCAAGTTTCCGCTGGGCTCATCGGCCAGCAGCAAAGGCGGGTGGTTGACGAACGCCCTCGCGACGGAGACGCGCTGCTGCTCGCCACCGGAGAGTTCATCGGGGTAGTTGTGAAGCTTGGTCGAAAGTCCGACGAGACGAAGGGTCTCGGGCACCTTCTGGCGGATCTCGGAACGCGAGGCACCGATCACCTGAAGGGCGTAAGCGACGTTTTCGTAGACGGTCCGGCTCGGCAGGAGCTTGAAGTCCTGGAAGACTGTGCCGATGTTCCGTCGAAGCTGGGGGATCTTCTTGTCGGAAAGCTGGCCGATGTCACGACCGGCGATCGAAACGGTTCCGTCGGTGGGCTCGAGCTCCCTGATCAGAAGCTTGATCAGCGTTGACTTGCCGCAACCCGTGGGGCCGACGAGGAAGACGAAGTCTCCGCGATTGATCGCCAGCGAAACACGATCGACGGCAAGGTGTCCACCGGAGTAGACCTTGCTGACGTCACGCATCTCGATGATTGGCGCTCCACCTTTTCGGGGCCTCTCAGACTGCTGGCGCGCACGCGCCTCCTCGAGCTCCGCGGTGACTGTCTGCTTTTTGTTCTTCTTTCCGAAAGCCATCTGGTTTGCCCTATTCCGGAGCGGCGGATCGATTCCTTCCACTGGAAGACTTCGATCAGGCGACCCTGGATCAGTTGAGGAAGTATTGAGAGGATTACGTAAATAAAGTATTAACGTTTGCTCGCAAAAGACTACTCGCTACCCTTCACTGATGGGTGATCTGGCCAAAATGGCAGGAATTCGTGCGCTCGCACTTGCGGGAGCGACCTTCCTGCTGCTCTTTCTCCTTCAGGTATCCCCTGCTTCCTCGGGCGCCGAGACCGCCCAGACGAGCATCATCAACGGCAAGCCGGCGGACATCAAGGACTGGCCCTGGCAGGTAGCACTTGCCTGGTCCGGGCGGAACGCACCCCAGGAGTCCCCCCGGTCCCGCTTCTTCTGTGGCGGATCCCTGATCGCCCCGGATCTCGTCCTCACCGCCGGGCACTGCGTCGCCGATTTCAGGAAGAGGGAGATCGGCCAGATCGAGATCATCAGCGGCAGGACCAGGCTGAACAACGAATCGAAGGGTCAGGTGGCGGCCGTCACCGACCTGATGATGCCGGCCAACAGCAGGGGCAAGCGCCGCTACAGCACCCGTGGCGGAGTGGCCAACTGGGATTTCGCCCTGCTGCGTCTCTCCCGTTCACTGAACGCAGAGACGATCAAGATCGCCGGAGCGGACGAGGCTGGAATCTGGAGCCCGGGTCGAAACGTCACGACTACCGGGTGGGGCGTCACCCGGAGTTCGAACGATCGCGGCAGCCCCATCCTGCGCGTCGCCTCCCAGGTTATGCTCGAAGACTCACTTTGCGCCAGGTTGAACGGCGATCTGTTCAAGTCGAGCACGATGAACTGCATGGGTGGCCCCGCAACGAACACCTCTACCTGTTTCGGAGACAGTGGCGGTCCCCTCGTCGCCCCGATCGAAGGTGGCTACCGCCTGATAGGTGCCACCAGCTTCGGTGACTCCGAATGCCGTCCGGACCAGCCTTCGATCGATACCCGCATCGCCGCCAACCCGATGCGCAGCTGGATTCAGCGCGCAGCCCTAGGTGCTACCGGCACCGATGTGGTCGGCAGCGGTGGTCAGGCACCGCCTCGGGAGACCTGGTGCCGGGTGCCGCTACTCACGGGGCTCACGGTACCTCTGGCCCGGGCGATCCTGCTCGAGCGTGGCTGTCGTCTCGGAAGGGTTCAGCGTGACTTCTTCGGCGGACGGCGTGGCCGGATAACCGGTGCTTCGATCTATGCCGGATGGTTCGCACCGCTCGATCACCCGATCAAGGTCTGGATCGCGGGCTGATGCGCAAGGTCTTTGGATGATGAGAATCGGCATCGCCACCTTCTTTGCCCTGTCCGCCCTGCTACTTGGAGGGGTGGCCGTCGGCTGTGGCGACGACTCGAGCTCCGAAAGCTCGGAATCGTCCACGGTGCCACTCACCAAAGAGACCGGCCAAGGGAGCGGTTCGGCTCCCGCCAGCGCTGGCGACAAGCCGGATCAAGACGCACCGGACAACGTAATCTCCGACCGTCCCGGTGGCCCGAACGACAAGGGCAAAGAGAAATCCCCGGTCCCGGGGCCGCCCGTCAGTCCTGCTCCGGCGAAGTAACCAGCGTCACCGCGAGCATCACGAAGCCAGTCGCGACCGAAGCCATCACCAACGCGACACCGATGTAAAGCGTCGGTCCTGAGTCCGAGATGAACGTCATCGCCGACCCCAGCCCGGCGACGGCAAGAAGCAGCAAGGCGTTGCGCCGTCGAGGCGGCCCCAGTTCTTTCATCGGCGGATCGTCGGTGGCGGTGGATGAATCCCATTCTGCACCGGGATCGAAGCGACCGCCGAGCACCAGTCCGTAGAGCAGCAGGAGCGACGGGATCAGCACCATCAGTCCGACGGCGATCGAGACGAGGAGACTGATCAGAACGTTCTCGGGGGCGGCGGCCTGCTCGACCGTCAGTCCCGGCAGGATGTCCGGCGACTGGGCGATGCCCCAACCCGCGACAACGGCGATCACGGCGCCGGCGGCACAGAACCTGGCCCGCTCGAAGCGGCCGAGCCAGAGGAACACGATGGTCGCCAGCCCGGCGACCCCGGAGGCGATCACTGCGACCAGACCGGCCCCGCTGGTCAGTCCGTCGTAAATGGAGCGAGCATCGTCGTGGAGCACCACCAGGCCGATCGCGGCGATCACGCCGGCAACCACGCCGATTGCGAGTCCCCGTTTCCGGAAGGCCTCCGGCAGTCCTTCGATGCGGTTCCGCTTTGCGTCACCCGCGAGGTACACCGCAGCCAGGTAGGCACAGACTGTCACTGCCAGCACCCCGATCATGATCGAGGTCGGGTTGAGCCAGCTCGAGAAGAGGTCCCCCTCGGCATTGCCGACCGGGACCCGCCCAGAGACGATCGCCCCGATCACCGTCCCCAGGCAAAACGGCGTGATGAACGACGATGTCGCCGAGAGTGCGGCTACCCACTTTGCGTCAGCGATGCCGCTGACGAGGTAGCTGGTGGCCCGCATGATGATGCCGAGCATGGCCAGCATCAGGGGAATCCAGAGAGTCGAGAAGATCGAGCCGAAGGCCTCCGGATAGGCGGTCCAGCAGACCACCAGGACGAAGATCAGCCAGACGTGGTTCGCCTCCCAGACCGGTGCCATCGAATGGTGGGTGTGCTGGCGGACCTCCTTGCCGAGTTCGCCCCGGGCGGTCAAGGACCAGAAGGATGATCCGAAGTCGGCCCCGGCCAGCACGATGTAGGCCGCGATCCCGACCAGCATCAGGATTACCGGTACGTCAGCGAGTGCCATCTTCACCATCCTCCTCCGACCCGGTCCGTGTCTCCGGTTCGATCGGGGGCGGGCCTGAATCCAGCGCCGCGATTTCGGGGTCGAATGGCTTGCCCGCGATTCTTCGCAGGACCCAGAAGGTGGCGCCTGCAAGGACTACGTAAACGGCCACCAGGGCCCCGTAGCCGAAGACGATTCCATCAGCACCGGTCACTGCCTCCTCGGTCCTCATGATTCCGTAGACGACCCAGGGTTGTCGACCCACCTCCGTCGTCACCCAGCCGGCAATCAGGGCAACCACGGCCGACGGTCCGGCAAGCGCCACCGCCCGGTAGAACCACCTGGTGCGAGGCAGCCGTTTCTTTCGGAACCAGATGAAGAGGAACCAGGCCGACAGCGCCGCCAGACCGGTGCCGATCCCGACCATCGTCTGGAAGGCGATGCGCACGACATTGATCGGTGGTCGGTCGTCTTCGGGGACCGTGTCGAGTCCCTGGACCGTCGCGTTCGGGTCGTGGTAGGCGAGGATGGAAAGCAGTTTGGGGATCTCGATCCCGTACTCGATCGTGCCGTCCGGTTCGTACCAGCCGAGGATCGTCTCCGGCGCTCCTTCGGTCGTCTCGTAGAGCCCTTCGAAAGAAGCGAGCTTGATCGGCTGGTCTTCGGCGACGCTGCGTGCCGCCCAGTCACCGATCAGGAGCTGGGTCGGGGCCGCGATACAGGCGATCGCCAGCGGGATCACAAGTGCCGTACGGAAGTACTCGCCGCGCCGTCCTTTCAGCCAGGCAATCGAATACACAGCCGCCAGCCCGAAGCCGACCACGATGTATGCCGCGAGGTACATGTGGATCAGCTGCGGCCAGAGGTGACCGTTTGCGAAGAGGGCGGTCCAGGGCTGGATGTTGGTGACCTCCCCGCCGACGATGTCGAAACCGGAAGGCGAATTCATCCAGGCGTTGACCGTGATCACCGTCCAGGAACCGGTGAACCCCGCAACCATTACCGGGATCCCGGTGAGCAGGTGCCGCTTGGGGGCCATCCGGTCCCAGCCGTAGACGTAGATCGCGATGAAGATCGCTTCGATGAAGAAGGAGAACCCCTCGAGCGCGAAAGCGAGCCCGAAGACGTCGCCGAAGGTCGACATGAATCCGGGCCAGAGGACTCCGAGCTCGAAGCTCAGCAGGGTGCCGGTGACCACCCCGGCCGCGAACAGCGTGATCATCACCTTCGACCAGCGCTTGGCGATCGCCGTGTAATGAGCCTTGCCGGTCCTCAGGCCGAGCCACTCCATGAAAATGACCATCGCCGGGAAAGCGACTCCGAAACAGACCAGCGGAATATGAACCGCGAACGAAAGCGCCTGCATCTGCCGGGCCTCGAGCAGGTAGTCCTGATCGACTGCCGGGAATGCCGATGAAGCTGCGGCTAAAAGGTCAAACACAACTCAACCCTACTTGTGAAGCAGGCAGCAGTTTTGCCTTCGGACAAAACTGCTGTTCGACGGCTCGAAAGGTCACGGACCTTCAAGATTGATCAGATGCTCAGCCGATTGAAACCATGCGCTCGATCGGGAGGCGGGCCTGCTCGGCGATATCCTCGTCGACCTTGACCTCGCCGGTGAGGTCGCGCAGCGAATCGCGCAGCTTCGGGAGGGTGATCATCTTCATGTACTTGCAGTAGGCCATCCGGTTCGCCTCGATCAGGTTTGCCTTGGGAGCCGCCTTCTGCATCGGGTAGAGCATGCCGTTCTCGGTGGCGACGATGAAGCTGCCTTCCGGGTTCTCCCTGACGTGCTCGATCATGCCCGAGGTGGAAAGCATGTGGACGCCTTCGGGATCGATATCGCCGGAAGCGACGTACTCCATGGCCTGGGTCGAGCATCCGCATTCGGGATGGATCAGAAATTCGGCTTCCGGGTTCTCGGCACGGGTCCGGACGATGTCGTCAGGACGGATGCCGGCGTGGACGTGGCACTCGCCGTCCCAGACGTGAAAACGGCTGCGCCTTTCGGCATCTTCGGTGAGTCCCGTCTCCCGCTCGACGAACGCACCGAGCCACATGTCGGGACCGAACAGGATCTCGGTTTCCGGACCATGCTCTTGCCAGATGTGCTCGACGACCTTGACCGCATTCGATGAAGTGCAGCAGTAGTCGGTCTCTGCCTTGACTTCGGCCGAGGTGTTGACGTACATGACCACGAGGGCCCCTGGAAACTTCGCTTTCCACTCGCGCAACTGATCGGCATTGATCGAGTCGGCAAGCGAACAGCCGGCGTCGAGGTCGGGTATCAGGACCTTCTTCTCCGGCGAAAGGATCGAGGCGGTCTCCGCCATGAAGTGGACCCCGCAGAACTCGACTATCTCCGCGTCCGCAGCGGCGGCCTGACGCGAGAGACCCAGCGAGTCACCGATGTAGTCGGCAACGTCCTGGACTTCGGGGAGCTCGTAGTTGTGAGCGAGGATAACGGCGTTCCGCTCCTCGGCGAGGTCTCGGATTTCGGCGCTGAGCGAAGTGATCAGGCCGGGATCCAGAGGTGCCGGAAGACCCGGCTGAACAACTGGGAGTTCGGTTGCCATGACCTAACTTTACGCCTTCACCACCCCGGCCTCGGTGACGTTCACGGCGGCGTGATTCGCGGGGGCGCTTCGCTCAGCTCCTGTCCCGATACTTCTTCGAGCGACTTGCCCATGGGTTCGACGCGAAAGATCACCGTGATCAGCAGCCCGAGCAGGCAGCATCCGGCCACGCCGAACAGCAATGCACCGGCACCGATGTCATCGAGCAACACCGGGAAGGTGAATACTCCGATTGCGGCTCCGAGCTTGGCGCAGCCCGCAGCAAACCCGTTTCCTGCAGCCCGGACCTCCGACGGGAATATCTCGGCGGGAAGGGCATAGGTCGTGGCGTTCGGCCCGGCATTCATCGTCAGGTTGAACAGCGCGAACCCGATCGCCACGAGCAGCAGGTGGCTGTCGGCCCCGCCGGAGAGCAGTTCCGACACGGCAAGCATGCAGAGGGCAACTGTCATCCCGATGAAGCCCGATATCTGGAGGGGGATCCGGCCCACGCGGTCGACCAGAAAGATCGCGATCAGGAACCCGACCGGCAGGAGCAGGTCGAGTACGGCGGTTGCTTTGGTCGAAACGAGATCGTCGGTGATGAAAGTCGTATCGGCTCCGGAAACGGCCATCGCTGCGATCAAGGTCGGAGTGAAGATTCCAACCCCATAGGTCGCGATGTCCATCAGGAACCACGGCACCGAGGTCAGAATCGTCCGGCGGATCATCGATCTTCGGAAAAGCTGGGGCTGAATGAAAGCCTTGAGTCCTTCAGGCTGCGGCTCGCTGCGCTGCCGATCGACCTCGGCCACCTCGACGGGATGACCGACCAGGCGCCCGGCGACTTCCTCGGCTTCTTCTTCCTGACCGTTCTGGGCAAGCCACCGCGGGCTTTCGGGCACGTTGCGGCGAAGGAAAATGATGACGACCGCCGGGAGCACGCCGAACCCGAGCATCCACCGCCAGGAGTCGACCTCCGGCATAAACGTAAGTACGACCACTCCTACCACCGCACCCAGGAGGATTCCCACCGACTGCATGGCGAAGCCGCCAACCAGCCAACGGCCACGGCCCTTGCTCGGCAGGACTTCGGCCAGGTAGCTCGCTGCGATCGGGTAATCGAGACCGACCGCGATACCGAGCACGAACCTGAAGGCGATCAGCGACCAGACGTCCCAGGCGAACATGCAGAGGACCGAGAAAACGACGAAAAGGACCAGGTCGAGCTTGAAGATCCGGCGGCGACCGACCTTGTCGGCAATCGGCCCAAGCAGTCCGGCACCGAAAACCGCGCCCACGATGGCTGCTGCGGACACCAGGCCGGTCTCGACCGAAGTGGTGCCGAAATCCTCGGATATCAGCGGATTCGCAACCCCGATGATGAAGAAGTCGAACCCGTCCAGCATGATGCCGAGCGCGGCAAGCAGCCAGAACTTCCGATGAAGCGAGCTGAACCTGGCACGGTCAAGAGAAACTCCGAGAGGCGGTCTTTGATCCGAAGCCTGTTCCACTGGCGCAGCGTAGGACTCAGCCGCGACGCTTGTGTTGCCCTGAGGTGAAGGTGGTCCGCTCGACCAGCTGCTAAAGCGGGTCGATCAGGAGGCTCAGGTCCAGGCTGGGAGCCGAATGGGTCAGGGCTCCGATTGAAATGAAGTCGACCCCGGTCTCTGCGACCGCCTTCACGTTCCCCAGGTTGATGCCGCCCGACGCTTCGAGTTCGGTCGCCGGACGGGCCGCGTCTCGCATGGCGACCGCCTCGGCAAGCTGTCCGGTTTCCATGTTGTCGAGCAGGATGCGATCGGCTTCGGCTTCAAATGCCATACGGACTTCGACGAGGTCTTCGGCCTCGACCTCGATCTGAAGGTCGGGTGATGCCTTACGGGTCGCCTGGACGGCCTCCCCCACACCACCGGCCATGGCGATGTGGTTCTCCTTGATCAGGACGGCGTCGTAGAGGCCGAAACGATGGTTCATACCGCCGCCCCAGGAAACGGCCCGCTTCTCGAGCAGCCGCATCCCCGGTGTCGTCTTCCTGGTGTCGAGGATCTTGGCGCGGGTTCCGGCGACGGCATCGACGAACTGTGCGGTCAAGGTCGAGATTCCGGAGAGGTGTCCGAGAAAGTTGAGGGCGACCCGGTCCCCAGCGAGCAAAGCCCGTGCCGGTCCCTGGATCAGGGCGATGTCGCGCGGAACCGAGGCATGCCAGTGGCCTTCGATCACCGTGCGGTCCATCTCTTCGGCCCCGACCCGCAGGAAGACCTCCTCGACGATGTCCAGCCCGCAGATGACTCCCGCCTCCTTCTGGACCAGATGCGCCTGCGCCGGGAGGTCAGCCGGGACGGTCGCTTCGGCGGTGACATCCCCGGCTCCGAGATCCTCCTCCAGAGCCCTCGTGATCAGCGCATCAGTGCCGGTGGGCAAAGTGGTCATGGTCCAACCTTATGATGAATCCATGACCGGAAGCTTCAGTCACGTGGCCTTCGACACCGGGCTCGGGCCAGTCGCGCTCGCGACCACGGATGTCGGTGTCGTTCGGGTCTCCCTTCCCGGGTCCGATCCGGATGAGCTGGTCGAGGAGGTCATCGCCAGGACCGGCCTCGAACCACTTCAAGGCGGCGACATGGCGGACAAAGCCGCCGACCAGATCGAAGACTTTCTCGCCGGGGACCGGCGCGACTTCACCGTCGACCTCGACTGGCGCCTGGTCACCGGCTTCAACCGCCAGGTCCTCGAAGCCACGGCCAGAATTCCTTACGGCGAGACCAGAAGCTATGGCGAAGTCGCCGAAATGGCAGGTAGCCCGGGCGCAGCAAGGGCGGTCGGAACGGCAATGTCAGTCAACCCGATAGCCCTGATGGTCCCGTGCCACAGGGTGATCAAGAGCGACGGAAGCATCGGGGGCTACGGAGGAGGAAAGAACGGAACGCGCCTGAAGAAACGCCTGCTCGACCTGGAAAACCCCCAGGGAACCCTCAGCCCCTGAGCCACGAAGTGCTCCAGATGTTTCGGTTATAGCCGAAGGATCTGGAGCACTAGCCTTCCACCGGGCCCAAGGTCGATCCGGAGTTCTGTGCCGAGTTGAGCGCATATCGGACCAAAAGTAGGCAAAGAACCAATGCTCCAGGAGCCGACAACCTGAGGTGCCTGCGATAACGGCGCAGTCCGCACCAAAAACGCAGGCACCTCCCGATGTGGCTCCCGAGTCTTGGCCGTGTAAGGACTCAAAGTGGCAACCGATCGCGATTGTGCCGACTATTTCGGCACTATCGCGATCGGTTCCCTACGGAGGGCTCCCGAGTCTCGGCCGTTCCACCGATGAGGGTGGTTCACGGGGATGGAACCGGGTTCAGCTGGCGCGGGTCGCGGGGGTGGTTCCGGAGGATGTGGTCCAGAGGCCACTTCGTCCCTCGCCCCGTAAACGGGGACGTATCCTCCGGGGCCACTCCCGCGACCCCACCCCGTGACTACAACACCGTTCTGTTCAGGTACTCCCTGATAAACCCGTCGATGTCGCCGTCGAGGACTTTCTGGGTGTCCCCCACTTCGTAATCGGTGCGGTGGTCCTTGACCATTGTGTACGGGTGCATTACGTATGAACGGATCTGGGAACCCCAGGCGACGTCCTTCATCTCGCCGCGTTCCTTGTTCATCGCTTCGGTCCGCTTGCGTTCTTCGAGTTCGATCAGCTTCGACTTGAGCATCTGCATCGCCTGTGCCTTGTTCTGGGTCTGCGAGCGCTCGTTCTGGCACTGGACTACGACGCCGGTCGGCAGGTGGGTCAGTCGGACGGCGGAGTCGGTCTTGTTGACGTGCTGACCACCGGCACCGGAGGCTCGGTAGGTATCAACCCGGATTTCGGTCTCGTCGATCTCGACGTCCACCGTCTCGTCGACCACCGGAGCAACATCGACCTGGGCGAAGCTCGTGTGGCGGCGGGCGGATGAGTCGAAGGGGGAAATTCGAACGAGACGGTGAACACCACGCTCGGCGGCGATCAGTCCGTAGGCGTTCTCCCCCTTGAGCAGGAAGGTGGCCGACTTGAGTCCGGCTTCATCGCCTTCCGAAGCTTCTTTCATGTCGACGCTGAACCCGCGCCGCTCGGCCCAGCGCAGGTACATGCGGAGCAGGATCTCGGCCCAGTCCTGAGAGTCAGTGCCACCGGCGCCGGCATGAACCGAGACCAGGGCATCACCGGCGTCGTATTCACCACTGAAGAGGCGCGCTTCCTCGAGTTCTTCGAGTCGGGCTTCGACCGACGCGAGCTGGTCGTCGAGTTCGCTTGCCATCTCGGCGTCGGATTCGGCCATCTCGGCCATCTCGGAAAGGTCACCGGCCTCCGACTGGAGACTACGAAAACTCTTCAGCTTCTTCTGTGCACGCGAATGCTCGGCGGAGACCCGGGCGGCCTTCTCCTGATCGTCCCAGAAAGCGGGATCCTGCATCTCGTTCTCGAGCCGGTCGATCTCCGTCTGGAGGGCGGCTGGGTCGAGGTAGTCGTCGAGCAGGATCAGGTTCTCCTGGATCGCCGAAATTCGGGCCGGTACGGATTCGGTGTTGACGGCTTCGGCCATGCAGGGAGATTAGATGATGGTCCACGAAATTCGTGCCCGCAGGGTGCGTGCTGGGTGCCCCGCGCCGCGAATTTCGTGGCACCATCGTCCAGTCCACGCGTCGTCTGACGGAAGACTGGAACAATGCCTCAGATCGCCACTTCAGGGACCCCGGACATAAGGGAAAGCCAGGACGACCGACGCCGGAAGCGCCTGGTCAGAGTCATCTCCGTGTCGATCGCGGCGGCGGTTCTCACTATCTCGATGAAGACCGTCGCCTGGCTGATGACCGATTCCGTCGGCCTGTTGTCAGATGCGGCCGAATCGGTGGTCAATCTGGCCGCGGCACTGGTCGCCCTCGCCGTGATCCTCTGGTCCACGCGGCCACCGGACGAAGACCACTCCTACGGTCACGAAAAGGCCGACTACCTCTCGGCCGGGTTCGAAGGTGCCCTGATCGTCCTGGCCGCGGTCACGATCGCCTATGCCGCGATTGGCCGGCTGATCGACCCGGTCGCGCTGACCGACGTCTGGGCCGGACTGGCCGTATCGATCGCCGCTTCGCTGGTCAACCTCGTGGTCGGCAGGTACCTGATCTCGAATGGCCGGGACGAGACGTCGATGACCCTCGAGGCCGACGGGCGACACCTGATGACCGACGTCTGGACGTCAGCGGGCGTGATCGTCGGAGTGGCTCTGGTCTACCTCACCGGTTTCGAGCGGCTCGACCCGATCATCGCCTTGCTTGTCGCGGCCAACATCGTGCGCACCGGGATCTCCCTGATGCGCGGCTCGATGTCAGGCCTGATGGACAAAGCGCTGCCCGACGAAGAGCTCCGGGCAGTCACGCGGGTCCTCGACGGGCATGCCGGCGAGAACATTCAGTTCCACGCGCTCAGGACACGACGGGCCGGACGCCGGGCATTCGTATCGGTACACGTGCTGGTTCCCGGAGGCTGGTCGGTGCAGCAGGGCCATGACTTCGCCGAAGGGATCGAAGAGGAGCTTCGGGATGTCTTCGACCAGGCGACAGTCTTCACCCACCTCGAACCGATCGAGGATCCGCTCTCTTTCGAGGACACTGACCTCGACCGCGGGCCCGGGTTCGAAAGACCCCACGGCGATCCCGGCTCCTGAGCAAACCAGGAATCAGGGCTTGTGGAAAGCCGCGGAGGCTTCGGCCGCGTCCGCGAACGGCCGCCAGGTGACGATCCGGCCGCCCTTGAGCACGAAGAACCAGGCCATCTCGTCGCTGCTGGCCGGTGAGCCGTCTTCCGCCCAGTGCCAGTCGCGGCGAATCCGGACCAGGGCCTTCCCGCCGACTGCCTCGATCGACGTGATGACCACGGTCTGCTGGACGCCACCGGGTACGCGGTCCGCCCATTCACGGGCCGCCGGGATTCCCCGCCGGAGACCCTTCATGGAATGAAGTTCTACCTCCGGGTCGAGAACTTCAGTGAAGGCGTCGAGATCGCGCTCGTTGAAACTGCGCACGAACTCCCGGACTACCGCCTCTGTGCTCTCCGGATCCATTCTGGTTCGCGGAAACTGGCCGGTTCAGTTCAGGACCCGTGGCACTTCTTGTACTTCTTGCCCGAGCCACACCAGCAGGGATCGTTCCGTCCGATGTTCTCCCGATCAGACTTGACCTTGGTCGCGGTACCGCCGGGACTGATGGTCGCCGAAGATCCGGCCGAGAAGCCAACCGAACTGCTGCGCGCTCCCTCGGGAGTCTCGTCTTCGACCGCTGATTCGGTCAGGGCCGAGGGCTGCGACTCGAGTGTTCCACCGGCGTAGTCCAGCTGCTCGGGTTCGTTCGCGGGTGGAGCAAATGCTCCGGCTGCCTCGGGCTCGATCTCGATCTCAACGTTGAAGACCAGCTTGCTGAACTCTTCCCAGATCCCGTTCATCAGGTCCGAGAACATGATGTAGCCCTCGTTCTTGTACGCGACCAGCGGGTCGATCTGGGCGAAGCCACGAAGGTGGATGCCCTCACGCAGGTAGTCCATGTCGTAGAGGTGCTCACGCCAGCGGCTGTCGATCACCTGCATCAGCAGGGTCCGCTCGAGGTAACGCATCACCTCGTCGCCGAGTTCGGTCTCGCGCTCTGTGTACGCCTCCTGGGCGTCTTCGATCAGCTCGACCTTGAGTCCTTCGCGGTCGACCGCCTCGGGCGCCATGCCTTCGACGTCGATCGAGCAGGGCCAGATCAGATGGAGCTGGGTGTCGAGTTCCGGCAGGTCCCAGTCCTCGATCAGGTCGCCCGGGGTGTATTCCTCGACCAGGCGGTCGATCACGTTGCCGAGTTCTTCCCGGGCAATCATCGACATGTCGCGACCTTCGAGTATCTCTCCCCGGTACTTGTAGACCACCCGGCGCTGCTCGTTCATCACGTCGTCGTATTCGAGGACGCGTTTACGAATCAGGAAGTTCTGCTCTTCAACCTTCTTCTGTGCGTTCTCGACCGTCCGGGTGAGCATCTTCGCTTCCAGCGGCATTTCTTCGCCGTCGTCGCCGACCGGACCGAGCCGGTCGAGAATCTTGTAAATGCGATCACCGGCGAAGAGGCGGATGACATCGTCTTCGGCGGAGAGGAAGAACCTCGAGGCGCCGGGATCACCCTGACGGCCTGCTCGGCCGCGGAGCTGATTGTCGATGCGTCGTGATTCGTGCCGCTCGGTGCCGCAGATGAACAGGCCGCCGAGCTCGCGGACTTCGTCACCGTTCGCGGCACATTCGTCCACGTATCCGGCGGCGATCTTTTCCACCTCTTCTTTATATCCCTCGTCTTCGGGATTGAGACCCTGCTTGACGACGTATGGATGGGCCATGCCTTCGGGGTCGCCACCGAGCTTGATGTCGACTCCACGACCGGCCATGTTGGTGGCGATCGTCAGGGCGCCCTTGCGTCCAGCCTGGGCGATGGTCTCGCCTTCCTTCTCGGCGTATTCGGGCTTGGCATTCAGGACCTCGTGCTTGATGCCCTGCTCCTTGAGGGCGTTCGAGATCATTTCCGAAGTCTCGACCGAGACGGTACCCACGAGGATCGGCTGGCCGGTTTCGTTCCGCTGGACCAGCTCGCGGATCAGGGCCTTCCACTTGCCTTCGCGGGTCTTGAAGATCTGGTCGTTCTGGTCGTCGCGTGCGGTGGGCTTGTTGGTCGGAACCTCGACCACCGGGACCTTGTAGATCTTCATGAACTCGGTGGCTTCAGTCAGAGCCGTACCGGTCATGCCGGAAAGCTTTTCGTAGAGTCGGAAGTAGTTCTGGAGGGTGATCGTCGCCAGAGTCTGGTTCTCTTCGCGGATCGCCACCCCTTCCTTGGCTTCGACCGCCTGATGCAGGCCTTCCGACCAGCGGCGTCCTTCGAGGATGCGACCGGTGAACTCGTCGATGATCATGACTTCACCGTCGACCACCGCGTAATCCTTGTCCTTGCGGTAGAGCGACTCCGCCTTGAGCGACTGGATCAGGTGGTTGACCATGTTGCCGTTCTCGGCGAGGTAGAGGTTCTCGACCCCGATGAACTTCTCGGAGTTGTTGACTCCACGCTCGGTCGGCGCGACGGTTTTGTGCTTCTCGTCGTACTCGTAGTCGAAGTCGGCCTCGGAGGTGTCCTTTGTCTCGCCCATCGACTTCAGCTTGGTCTTCGCGGGAACGCCTTCGAGCTGCTTGGCGAGGCGGGCGAACGTGTAGTAGGTCTGCGCGGCCTGTTCGGGTGCACCCGAGATGATCAGAGGTGTACGCGCTTCGTCGATGAGGATGTTGTCGACCTCGTCCACGATCGCAAAGTCGTGAGTGCCCTGGACCTTCTGGTCGAGTGACCCGGCCATGTTGTCGCGCAGGTAGTCGAAGCCAAACTCGGAGTTGGTTCCGTAAGTGATGTCGCAGGCGTACCTGGCGCGACGCTGCTCCGGGTCGTCGTCCTCCTGAATCCACCCGACGGTGACTCCGAGGATGTCGTAGATCGGCTTCATCCAGAGCGCGTCTCGCTTGGAGAGGTAATCGTTGACTGTGACTACGTGGACCGATCCGCCGGCCAGCGTGTTCAGCACGATCGCCAGGGTGCTGGTCAGGGTCTTGCCTTCACCAGTCTTCATTTCGGCGATGGCGCCGTCGTGGACGACCATTCCGCCGATCAGCTGAACGTCGTAGTGGCGCTGTCCGAGGGTCCGCTTGGCGGCTTCCCGGGTCAGGGCGAAGGTCTCTGGCAGCAGGTCTTCAAGCGATTCGCCGCTCCTGGCTCGCTCCCGCAGGGAGTCCGCCTCTTCGAGCAACTCGTCGTCTTCGAGGACCTCCATTTCAGGCTCGATCCGGTTGATCGACTCGACCCGCTTCTGATAGGACTTGAACTTGCGCCCTTCGCCAAGTCTGAGAGCGCGATCGATTAGCTGTTTGGCCATGAATCAAGGTTAGCCGTTGATCGTAATCGGCACCTAACTGGCCCCCGGTACTGCCCTTGACCTTCGCATCGGAAGTGAACGGAGGCCCCATTCGGGGCCTCCGTGATCACCTCACTTTTAGGTCCGACCGCCTCGACAGGCGAGCGGAATTTACGGAACTGTTACGAAACTGGTCAAAGGCTTGGGGACGTTCCGCTCGATGGCCGCCCCTGCATCTGATTGACGAGGTGGCGGGTACGACTGCGCTTACGACGTTTCTCCCGGTGGCGTTTCACCTGGCGGCGCATGTCCTCCGCCAGCTCATGGATGGTGTGCATCATCTCGGGGGTAGCTTCGTGGGCATGCAGGGTGACTCCTTTTACGTGCAGAGTCGCTTCGGCTACAAACTTGTCCGTGATGGCGGGGTTTCGCTCCTCGGACAGGACAACTTCGATGCGGGCCAACGGAGAGAGTTGCTGACCAATCCGTTTGAACCGCTGGGCCACCTGCTCGCGCAAATCGTCAGTGACTTCGACGTTGCGACCACGAATATCGATTCGCATGGGACCTCCTAGCGGGTTTTCGTACCTTCAACCGATGGTAGCCGCCCGACATGACGCTGGCAAGTGCATGGGAGAAATATTCCCGGGTCGATTTGGCCAGTCGTTCAAAGGCGCCGCGTGAAGGTCACGGCCAGGACTCTCTCCGCGCCGCTTTCACGCAGGACCCTGGCGCAGGTGGAAAGGGTAGCGCCCGTAGTCAGGACGTCGTCAACCAACAGGACTGTTCCCGAGTGGGCACTCCTCGCTTCGACCTTCGGCGGGTCGGACAAGCGGCTTTTCCGGCCCCTCCCCCGCTGGCGTCCGAGTCCGATCCTGGCCAGAGTGCCAGAACGGCAGGGCCAGTCAACCCAGTCGGCAACTTTCCCGGAGAGCTCGTCCGCCGTATCGAATCCACGGAGACGGCTCCTCACCGCAGCGGCAGGGACCGGCACGACACGACCCGCCTCATTGGCGACGGGCGCTGCTTCACTCATCCGGGCGGCGATGAAGTCGCCCAGCCCGAACAGACCGTTGAACTTGTAGGCGCTGAGGATCGACCGTCCGACCCCGGCATGGGGCGATACCGAAACGACCGCGTCAACCCCGGGCAGGGCCGGCTCGTCGATCGGTCCTGACGCATCAAGCTCCCAGAGGCATTCGTCGCAGATCGAGCGGTCGGGGTCGATCAGCAGTCGGCACCCCACGCAGGCCGGCGGCACGAGCAGTCTCGCCATCATCTGGATCATCGGAGACATCCTTCGCCGGCGGCTGATGCCAGAGTGCTATCAGAGCAACGATTGCCGCCGGAATGACCGACGATTCAGCGACGGCTTCAGCTACCGAGCACGCCGCCGACGGCGAAGGAACCGGCCGGTACTTCGGCCCCGTCGAGCAGGACCGCCGCTTTGACCCGGGCGCCTGCGCCGATCACGCAGTCCCGGCCGAGTACCACGGGGCCGGTCAGCTCCGCGCCGGTACCGATCCGGCTACCGGCGGCGATCAGGGCGGGGCCTTCGATCTCAACACCGTCAAGGCCGACACCATCGGCCACCCAGATCCCCGGCTCGTTCTCCGGTTCGGCGATCGAGAGATCAACCGCTCCGGTGAGCCCGTCGAAGCTGCCCTGGATCAGTTCGGAGACCGTGCCGACGTCGTTCCAGTACGAATCGACTTCGTGGGCGTAGAACGGCCGACCGGATTCCATCAGCGCAGGAAAGACGTCGAGGGCCCAGTCGGCGAACCCCTGCGGATTACCCGGCCCGGCCAGCATGCTCTGCCCGGCCTCGGGGAAGAATTCGAAGATCTCGCTGTTGAACATGTAGATGCCGCAGTTGGCGAGGTCGGAAAGGGCCTCGGCCGAGGCCGGCTTCTCCTGGAATCCCTGTATCCGCGCCTCGTCGTCAGTGATCACCACGCCGAACTCGGATGTATCTTCCACCCGCTTGGTCGCCAGGGTGGCGACCCCGTCATGCGAATCATGAAACGCCTTCATCGCCGCCAGGTCGATGTCGGTCAGGGCATCTCCGGAGATGACGAGGAAAGAATCACCCAGGAACTCACGGACCTTGAATACGCCACCGGCGGTTCCGAGCAGATCTTCTTCGAAGCTGTATTTGAGTTCGACACCGAACCCCGTCCCGTCGCCGAAATGATCTCTGATCGTGTCGGGAAACCAATGGAGGTTGGCCACTATCCCCCGGAACCCGTGACCCTCGAGAAGCCTGACTATGTGCTCCATCACCGGCCGGTTCAACACCGGAACCATCGGCTTGGGAATCGAATATGTGATCGGGCGCAGCCTGGTGCCCAGACCGGCAGCCAGAACCATCGCTTTCATCAGGCTTTGCCCAACCGCCGTTTGAAGTCCTGGATTTCATCGACCGGAAGCGGGTCGATGCCACGCTTTTCTGCGACGGCCACGGACACGAGGTCACCCAGCATGACCGCCCAGAAGAGACGGTCTGACCGGGTCTCGCCACGAGTCTCGATGTTGAATACCGGAGCGCCGGTACGCTCGATCGATTCCGCCGTGAGCTCCATGCGGCGGCGCTCGCGCGGGCTCTGTCCGCGGTCGGTGAGGAAGATCGCGCCAAGGCCTCCGGTGCCCTGGGCCCAGGCCTCCATCAGGTTGTGGTTCGCTTCCGGAATATCGGCGGGAAAAGCCAGCTGCTTGGCGTTCTCGTTGAACTGGTTGGCCCAGCGCCGGGCGACCGAAGTGGTCATTCCGGCACCGTGGACGACCAGCGGGGTCTCGTCGATCTGGGACGCGAGCTCGATCGCGATGGGACGAAGCTCGTCACGGCAGCTTTCGAGGTGATCGGCCGCGCCTTCGAGTTCACTCCGGATGTCCGGGGCGACGCCGGCGAGGTGGGCCGCGCAGGCGGCGACGACCGTCATGTAGGCGACGGTCACCCTCGGCTGGAAGAAGCCGGGCAGGCCGACGATCCCGATGTCGGACTTGCGCGCTATATCCCCGAGCTGGCCGCCAGTACCGGCGACCCAGCGATGGCTGCCGACCTCGCCGGCTTGCTCAAAAGACGAGAGAGTCTCTTCGGTTTCGCCCGAATAGCTCGAAGCGAGGACCGCCCAGTCCTTGTTGATCCACTTCGGAAGGTTGTACGAACGGACCACCACCAGGGGTCCGGTCAGACGCAGCCCGATCAGTCCGCGAGCCAGTTCCGCCCCGATTGCCGAACCCCCCATCCCGCAAACAACAAACCCCATTGAAGGCCTGGCCTTCAACTGAGCCGAGTCAACTCGCCAGAGCGCATCTCGGATGTGATTCGGGATATCGAGGACGTCGTTAATCATTCACAACCTCATTCTTACCGAGAACGGCTGAAATTACGTTTGCACCCGGCGAAACATGTACCCCGGCAGAAAGAATCGAACCCTCGACCCGGGCTCCCTCGCCGATCTCACAGTCCGAGATCAGGACCGAACCGGAGACCTGGGCGCCCCGGCCGATCGAAGAACGATTGCCGATTATCGCGCGGGGGCCGATCGTCGCCGAAGGGTCCACCTCACAGTCGATTCCTATGTGAATGCCCTGGGGATCAACCTCCACCTGGGTCTTCACCCTGCCTTCGACGATGTCCCAGCATGCCTCCCGGTAGCGGTCCGGGGTACCGATGTCCATCCAGTAACCATCGAGCCTGATGCCGCAGAGTCCTTTGCCGACCAGCCCGGGGAAGACTTCACGTTCGATCGACACGTTCCGATTGGCCGGTACACCGGCGAGCACCGACTTCTCCAGCACATAAGTTCCGGCGTTGATCAGTCCGGGGCCGGCGTGTTCTTCCTCCGGCTTCTCGTGGAAGTCGAGCACGTTGCCTTCTTCATCGAGGTCGACCAGTCCGTACCCGGTCGGGTCGTCCACCGGATAGAGCCCCAGGCTCGCGCTGGCGCCCCGCTCCTCGTGTGAGTTCCAGAGTGCAGTCAGGTCAAGGTCGGTAAGCACGTCTCCGTTGAGGGCAAAGAATCGGTCTTCGAGGTGGTCCTCCGCGAACTTGATCGCTCCGGCCGTGCCAAAGGGTTCCGGCTCGACCACGTAATGAAGGGCCGGACCACCGGGCTCCCCCTCTCCGAGAACAGCTTCGAGCTGGTCGGGGAGGAAACCGCACGCGAATACGATGCTGTCAACTCCGTGGGATGCCAGCCATTCGATCATGTAGCCAAGGAAAGGTCGATCCACAAGGCCGAGGATCGGCTTGGGTATATCCGTAGTCAGCGGCCGTAGTCGCGTTCCTTTGCCGCCAACCAGTACTAGTGCCTGCAATTTCTACTCCGTTTCGGTGCCGACCCCCGGGCGACCTATTCCTTCATAGGTGAATCCGGCCTCGTTCATGGCGTCGGGGTCAAGAAAGTTTCTACCGTCAATTATCAGAGGGCGGCGCATCTCTTTCGCCGCCCCGGCCCAGTCAAGTTCTCGAAACTCCGGCCATTCGGTGACCAGAACCACCGCGTCCGAACCTTCGAGAGCTGCCTGTGCCGTATCTCTCATTTCTACTCCGGGCAAGAGACTCCTTGCGTTATCCATGGCCACGGGATCAAAAGCGACAACATCGGCCCCTTCACCCCTCAAACGGGCGGAAAGAACCAGACTTGATGCGTCTCTCATGTCGTCGGTCTCCGGCTTGAACGCGAGCCCGAGCAGGGCAACACGCTTGCCGATCAGCGAGCCAAGATGTTTGGTCAACTTGCTGACGACACGACGCTTCTGCAACTCGTTTACTTCAATCACCGAATTGAGCAGCTGGAAGTGGTAGCCGGAATTGCCCGCCAGCAGCTTCAGGGCATTGACGTCCTTGGGGAAGCAGGAGCCGCCAAAGCCGATCCCGGGCCGCAGGAAGTGCGGGCCGATGCGCTCGTCGAGCCCCATCCCGCGGGCGACCTCCCCGACGTCGGCTCCGACCTCTTCACAGACGTTGGCGATCTCGTTGATGAACGAGATCCTGGTGGCCAGGTAGGCGTTGGAGGCGAGCTTGATCATTTCGGCGCTGGAGATGTCGGTCATCACCGTCTCCCCGCCCAGAGGGGCGTAGAGCGCGGCGACTTCGTCCGCTGCTCCGCGGTCCGCTTCCGCTGCCCCGACCACTACCCGGTCGGGGTGCAGGAAGTCTTCGACCGCGGTGCCCTCCTTCAGGAACTCGGGACAGGATACGTAGGACATGCCGGGCAGGTCCCGGCGGATCGTCTCGCCGGTGCCGGCCGGGACGGTGCTCTTCATGATCAGGACGTGGTTGCCGTCTGCCTTGAGGTCCGCTACAACGGAGCGGACCCGAGAGAGGTCGGCGTCACCCGAATAAGTGGGCGGTGTGTCCACGCAGACGAAGATCAGACGGGTCCGGGTCAGCACCTCGTCCATTTCGGTCGTGAAAGTGAGCCGCTCGCTGTTCCTGTTGATCAGTTCGGCGAGTCCTGGTTCGTGGATCGTCACCTCGCCACGGCTCAGGGCATCGACCTTCTCCTGGATCACGTCCCGGGCTATCACCGGATGGCCGAGTTCAGCGAAGCAGGCCGCGGTCACGAGGCCGACCCAGCCGACGCCGATCACCCCGACGGGCGTCTTGCCCGAATCCGCTCCATCCGGTGCGTTGTTGTCCTGAATATTCATAGTTTCCCCCGTTGCGGTCAGTCTGCGGTGAATCCCCTGGTTGAGCGGGCCATGCCGAGCATCTGGTTGTTCTCGAGTGTAAGAAGAATCGAGTTCGAGACCCAGTAGGTGTCGCCGTCCTCGAACCAGGCGATCCTCCGGATGCGGTCGCCTTCGTAATAGACGTCAAAGTCCCGATCCGACATTTCGATGGTCTCGTGCGGGGCGTCGAGGATCGGCGGGTCATCCCATCTGCGAATCCCCTGGAGGCCGAAGTAATGAAGGCCATCGTCAAGTTGGAGTGCCATCACCATGCGATACGCCGAATAGGGATTCTTGTCGGGATCACGCAGGTGGTAGGTCCGACTGCCGTCAGCATAGATCGTCCCTTCGGGCAGCCGCTTCGGGTAATAGACCGGGAAGTCACGGCGCTTGAACTCGCTGTCGAGCGATTTCGCGACGTCGAGGCCGCCGGTTGCAGCATCAACAAGGCCGTCACCTTCTTTGCTCGGCGCGGCGGTCTTCGGTTCAGATTTACCTTTCTTCTTCTTGCCCTTCTTGTTCGTATTCTCGCCGTCAGCCAGGGTGCCGACCGGGCCGGCCGCGTCTTCGAAGCCCAGGAACTGGTCAACCGCCTGTTGGATCTGGTCGGGGGTTGCTTCCACGTATGAGATGCCGTTATCCATCGTGAAGGCGTATGGGAACTTGACATCAACCACGCTTGCATCGCGTGAATCGAAGAGGAGCTTGAGGATCTCCAGGGGCTCGTCCGTACCGGAGATGTCCGACTTGGTGTTGTCGGTGAAGGCCGAGATCAGTTCCTTGCGCTGCTTGATGAACTCACTGATTGAAAGCCGGTTCCTGATCTCGCTGACCAGGTCCTGCTGCCGGGCCGCGCGGGCCAGATCGCTGTCGGTATGGCGATAACGGGCGAAAGCAAGGGCATCCTCGCCACAGAGCTTTTGGTAGCCGGCGTCGATGTCGATCTCCGCGTACTCGATTTCGCCGGTGTCGTTCGCGTTGTAGTAGTCGCGATCGACGTCGACGAATACGCAGTGGATCGCGTCAACCACCTCGGCGAAGCCCTGGAAGTCGATGTTGATGACGTGATTGATGTCGAGTCCGGTCACTGACTTGATCGTCTTCAGAGTCAGTGCGGGCCCGCCATAGCTGAAGGCGGCGTTGAATTTGTCGGTGCCGTATCCGGGGATCTCGACCTTGAGGTCCCGGGGGATCGAGAGCATTGCGATCTGACCCGTGTCCGGATCAAGCCTAAGCAGCAGCGTGGTGTCGGATCGGCCCGGATCGTCGGTCGGCGCGCCTCCGCCCGTCCGCACGTCTGAACCGAGGATCGCAATCGTCTGAGGTCCGCCGTTGCTCTTCGGCAGCACGCTCGCAGGGACGTTGATCGGATCCTTGCTGATGTCGGCCGTGAGGTCGCCAACGATGTTGAGGATGGAAGCCGACGTGGCGCTAGCGAAGGAGAAGACGATGATCACGGTCGCCAGCAGGAACCGCCACCAGTAATGACGGCGCTTGCCGGGATCCTGAAAGTCGCCCCCGGCCGGAGGACGGGGAGGATCCCACGGCTCTCCCGTGCGGCGGGATTGTTCGATCGCCTGCTGAACATCGGACTTGGCCGCTGCCGAAAGGATCGCCGTCTGCTCTTCGGTCAGTCCGTATCCGGCGGCCGGTTCATGCTCCGCGGTGTGCTCGTCGGTGTATTCGCCCGTGTGTTCTTCGGTGTATTCGCCAGTCTCGGGAAGCTCATGTTCGGCCGTGTACTCACCGGTCTCGTCGGCTGGCGGCTTAGTTGCGCTTTCCGGGCTCTCCAGAAGGGCGGCCCTGAACACCGGGTCGAGGTCCGGAACGTCATCACCATCGAGCAGCCTGGCCTCGAGGGCGAAGACTTCTTCAGTCGGCTGTTCGACGTATTCGCCGGGCTCGGCCGAGGCTTGCTCGGGCTGGTGACCGGGGTGCTCCGGGGGCGGTTCGGCCGCCGGCTCTGCCGGTGGCTCAGCTGCGGCAGGATTTTCTGCGACGGGTTCCTCGGGCGGAGCAGCCTGCGGCTCTTCCGGCGGCGGAACCTCGCGATGCGGCGGAGCGGACTCCGCTCCCTCCTCGAGTCCACCGAGGAGGTATTCCTCGGTCGAATCATCTCGGTGTTCGTCGTTGTCGTCCTGGTCAGTCATCGGTCTGCGGGTCGGCCAGCCTTGCACCCATGCCTAAAAATTCCTGAAGTGTCTCCAGATACGAGTCCAATGAGCTGATCGACACCCATTCTTCCGGTCCGTGGTGCCCGGCACCGATCGGCCCGAACTCCACCGCCGGAATGCCCACCCTTATGAATGAGAGGGCATCCGATGCTCCGTCGCGACCGACCGAGACAGAGGTTCCGTCGTGATGGTTGTCGGCCGCCGTCATCAATGCGTTCACCCACGGCGAATCGAGCCCGCCGTCGATCGGCGGCAAGGCGAAGATGGTCTCCATCGAGGCAGGTTCGAGCCCCCGGATCTGTTCGAGTATGTACTCGGGATCCTGGTGGGGCAGGTAGCGGATGTCGACGTCTATCGAGCAATAGTCGGGAACCTTGTTGATGGCGTCACCGCCAGAGATCCGGCCGAGATTGATCGATGGGCGATCGAACAACTCGGAACTTTCCCTTGCGAACGGTAGCGATTCCAGCCCGCGGAACGTATCTACGGCCCTCAGTACAGCGTTATCGCCGAGCCAGGGCGTCGATCCATGGGCCGCGCGTCCGGCCACGCCGATCCGCAGCGCGAGCACCCCTTTGGCCGCCACGCCGATGTTCAGGTCGGTCGGCTCGCCGGTTATCGCGAAGTCGCCGGTCAGCCCGGAATCGACCAGATGGTCGCTACCGCGGTTCTTGTCCTCTTCCGATTCTTCGTCGGAAACTATTGCCAGCACCACTCGCAGGCCCTCCGGTGCCGATTCGGGTGTCGGCATCGCGAGCATCATCGCTGCGAGGGCCGCCTTCATGTCGTAAGCGCCCCGACCGATCAGGCGATCGCCTTCGGCCCGCGGGACGAACTGCCCGGACTCGGCCGGCACGACATCGAAGTGTCCGTGAAGAATGATTGCCGGGTCCGACTTGTCACCGACGGATGCAGTGATCACCGGCAGGCCGCGGCATTCGCCCTGGGTTGCTTCGATTCCCCGGGCTTCCAACCAGCCCTTGATGAAGCCTGCCGCCTCGTGGATGCCTTCCGGCTGCGAGGTGTCGTAGGCGATCAGGCGCTGGGCGAGGGCGAGCAGATCGGAGACTCTTACGCCTCTCGGCTGATCTCGAGGAAGGTGTCGACCCGGTCGAGGTCGCGCCTGGCGTCCTGGATGGCAGCTTCGCCAAGGCTGGCGTCTGCCAGCCTGGCCTCCGCCGCGGCCTTTTCTTCCTCAAGTGCGGCCACGTCGAGGTCGGCCGGCTCGATCGCCTGCTCGAGCAGCACCTGCGCGTGATTGGCGAATACCTGCAGGGTTCCGTGGGACTGCGCGTAACGCTTGGTCTCGGATTCCGAGATCTTCAGTCGGAGCGTGCTCGGATCGAGCGCGGCCAGGATCGGCACGTGCTTGGCGAGGATGCCGATCTCGCCGGTGACCGTCTTGGTCGACAGCTGGATGACCTCGCCGTTGAAGACCTCCCCCTCAGGGGTCAGGACTTCAACAGTGAATGTCGACTCGCCTGCCAAGGCCTACGCAGCGCTCTTGGCTTCGGACGTCACCTGATCGATGCCGCCCTTCATGTAGAAGGCATTCTCCGGGTAGTCATCGAGCTCGCCGTCGAGGATCAGACGGAAACCGCGCACGGTCTCGGCGACCGGCACGTATTCACCAGAGGTACCGGTGAACTGCTCGGCAACGAAGAACGGCTGCGACAGGAAGCGCTCGATCTTCCGGGCCCGGAAGACGAGGATCTTGTCTTCGTCGGAGAGCTCGTCGATGCCGAGAATGGCGATGATCTGCTGGAGCTCGCTGTAACGCTGGAGGATCTCCTGAACGTCGGTCGCGGTCCGGTAGTGCTCTTCACCGAGGATGTCCGGCTTGAGGATCGTCGAGGTCGAGTCGAGCGGGTCCACGGCCGGGTAGATGCCCTTCTCCGAAATCGAACGCGAGAGTGCGGTCGTCGCGTTCAGGTGGGCGAACACTGACGCCGGGGCCGGGTCGGTGAAGTCGTCGGCGGGGACGTAGATGGCCTGAATCGAGGTGACCGAGCCACGAGTCGTCGAGGTGATCCGCTCCTGGAGCGTGCCCATCTCCGTTTCCAGAGTCGGCTGGTAACCGACGGCGGAAGGCATACGTCCGAGAAGCGCCGAAACCTCGGAGCCGGCCTGGACGAAGCGGAAGATGTTGTCGATGAACAGCAGCACGTCCTGGCCACCCTGGTCGCGGTAGTACTCGGCCATGGTCAGGCCGGACAGGGCGACCCGGAGGCGGGCTCCCGGGGGCTCGTTCATCTGGCCGAAGACCATCATCGTCTTGTCGATGACTCCGGACTCGGTCATTTCGATGTAGAGGTCGGTGCCCTCACGGGTCCGTTCACCAACGCCACAGAAGGCGGAAAGGCCGCCGTGCTCCTGGGCGATGTTGTGGATGAGCTCCTGGATCAGAACGGTCTTGCCGACGCCGGCACCGCCGAACAAGCCGATCTTGCCGCCCTTTGCGTAAGGCGCGAGCAGGTCGACGACCTTGATGCCGGTCTCGAGGATCTCCTGGGTCGGGGTAAGTTCGGTTGCTTCCGGTGAAGGGCGGTGGATCGGCCAGCGTTCGATGTCGTCGCTGAGCGGGGCACCGCCGTCGATCGGCTCTCCGAGGAGGTTGAAGATCCGGCCGAGGGTCTCGTCGCCGACCGGAACGGTGATCGGACCGCCGGTGTCGACCACGCGGTCGCCACGCTGCAGTCCGTCGGTCGCATCCATGGCGACAGTACGTACGCGGTCGTCGCCGAGGTGCTGCTGGACTTCGCAGACCAGGCGAACTTCGTCGCGATCTTCGGTCTTGTCGACCTCGATGATGATGGCCGAGAAGATCTCGGGCAGCTGATCGGGGAAAACGACGTCGACGACGACGCCGGTGATCTCTTCGATCCGTCCTACGTTAGATCCGGTTTTACCGTTGTTCTCTGACATATCTCCAGTTTCCAGTTAGTGGCTTGGGCGTCCGTCTAGCCGAGCGCTTCCGCGCCACCGACGACTTCCAGAATTTCCTGCGTGATCTCCGCCTGCCTGACCCGGTTCATCTCGAGGGTGAGGTCATCGATCATTTCTTCAGCGTTGTC